>NZ_CP040846.1:1200000-1800000 GCF_006274605.1 Thermococcus indicus | reverse complement strand
TCAACGAATTTGGCCGGGCGCCACATTCACCACACCTTCGCCCCCTCTGGAATCTCCTCCGGAACGGGCAGGAGGTAAACCCTCCCATCCTCGGTCTCCGCAACTATGAGCATGCCCTCGCTCTTAACGCCCGAAAACTCCTTCGGCTTCAGGTTGAGAACGAAGATGAATTTCCTTCCTTCGAGCTCCTTCGGAGAATACTGGTCGGCTATACCCGTTATTACTGTCCTCCGTTCGGTTCCGAAGTCAACGTCGAGCTTTATCAGCTTTTTAGTGCGCCTCAGCTTCTCGGCCTTCCTAACAAGGCCGACCCGGAGGTCAAACTTCCAGAATTCGGAAACGTCGTAGAGCTCCATGAAACCACCCGATAATCTTTGGAAGGGCCGGGCTTAAGGGTTTCGGATTAGACCTCAACAACCAGAATCTTATCCTCCCTGGAGGACGCCAAGAGCCTTCCATCGGAGTCGAAGACCCAAGCTCCGCCCGGCGGGTAGCTGTTTACGATGAAGGTTCTGGCGCCGAGCAACTTTACCCGTTCGGCCATCGTCTCAACGTCTTCCCCCCTGAGTTCGCCGTAGTCCGGCGAGTACTCCATCGGGACAAATAAGAAGTCCGGCTTCTTTCTCCGAACCCACTTCGCTATCCTCTTGTTGTAGAGGTCGCCGCAGATGATTATGGTTACTTTTCCGAACTCAGTCCTTGCAGTCCTCACCGTGTTGCCGGTGCAGAACTTCATCGGTTCCTGGAACTTGCGGTGCTTCAGCAGAACCTCACCGTTCCGGCCGATTAGCAGAGCCGAGTTGTAGACACAGTTTTTGTAGGGCTCTAAAAGTCCAAATACTACGTAAACACCAGCCTCCCTGGCAAGCCCGCTCACCCTTTCCACTATATCACCGTAAAGCGCCGCTCCGCTGAAGTCCCATTCGGCAAAGCCGGTCAGGCAGTATTCCGGGAAGAGGACGAAGTCGGGTTTGTGCGTTAATGCCTCGCTGAACCTCCGCTCGAATTCTCTCCAGTTCGCCTCGAAGTTCCCAACTTCAACGCGCATTGGAACCAAAGCGACCCTCATTCTTCAGCCTCCATCACCATGATGAACGCGTCCGCCTCTTTTCCATGGGAATGGCCCTGCCGAGGGCTCTCTCGGAGACTTCTTCGATTAGCTTGAGCCTCAGTCTAACCCCGTCCAGATAAAGGTCAGACCAGGCAAGCCTCGTGGCAACGATCCATTTGAGCTCCTCCTCGCTCCCGCCAAGCTCCCTAAAGTGCTCCAGGGCAGTGCTGTTAATGCCTTTTAGGACTATCTAGAACTTCTCTGCGAGGCAAAGTTCTTTGCGGCCTCAAGGGCGAGCAGAATGGCCCCGAGAGCAAGCACCTCCCAGCGTGGACGTCCTGCTTTCCACGCCATGATGAACATCACGGTGAGAAAAAACGTCACCTCAACAATTTTTACAACGCTTCTGCCTGGGCAGAGCCTTTCCACCGCGTAGAGCGAGAGGAGATAAACTGCGACGAGGAGGAAGTAGAGCGGCCCTATGTAGTAGGCAGGCAGGAAGAAGAGAACGATGAGGAAGAGAGCCGTGAAGAGGGCCAGCGAATCCCTCAAAGAACCACCTCCGCCCTCAGGAAGGGGAGCGAGAACGAGACCTCCTCCCCAGGCCAGATTCTCGTGAGCTCACTCCCAACTCCCGTGGTGTTCTTGAGCAACTCCCACACGTTTCCGCTGAGTTCAAAGCGAGAAAAGCCGGTAATCTCGCCGCGTTCGATTATGAGGGCAGGCGTCACGACGACGGAAAAGTTTCCAGTTGCCCGGTCGAGAGCATTAGCTCCCCTCAGGCCGAGTGCAATAAAGCCTCTCTCGACTTCCCCTATCAGCGCATCAAGGTCTTTTCGCCCTGGGGCAAGCGTTAAGTTGTGAAAAGCGTCGAAAATCCTCTCGCCGAGCCTTATTCCGTTGCCCGTGCTCTCCCTTCCAGCTTTCCAGGCGGTGTAGCTGTCCCAGAGCAGGCCCTTCACGGTTCCTTTCTCGATTAAAACGTTCCTTCTCGTCTCAACACCCTCGTCATCGGCCTTAACGTACCGGAGCGAGTTTCCGTCGAGGGGGTCGTCAAAGAGGGTAACGAGGGAAGATGCGGTGGTTTCCCCCTCCCTCGCCTCCATTCCTGGTGATTTTAGTGCAGTGCTCCCGCGGAACTTCCAGAGAACTGGACCAAATAGGAGCTCCATGAGGGGTGTGGGAGCAAAAATTGCCTCGACCTCCCCTTCTGGCGGCTTAACCCCCCTTAAACCCTCCACGAGGTTCAGATAGGGCTCAAGGAGTTCTTTAAGCTCGGCTTTCCTAAAGGAGCCGGCCATGATTGAGAAGGGAACTCTACCACCTATTTCAAGCTCGACCTTCATGAAGGAGTAAGAGCCTTCAACGTCTGCCCCGTTCGTGCTCTCTATTGCCAAGTGCCGTGTTACGAACTCTATCGTCCCGGAGAGCGGAAGGCCCCGCTTCCCAAGCTCCTCGGCCAGCGAGGAGAGCTCCTCTGCGAGGTCTTTGACGTCTGCCTCAAACGTCCTCTCCCAGCGGGCTTTGCATCCTGTGGGGAGGTGGTAGTCCTCCTCTTTAGCGAATCGGAGGGTTTCGCGGGCAAGCTTTAAAGCTTCACCCTCATCGCTGCCCTCTACAAGTGCAGAGGCCATCCTCCCGCCCTCGATAAGTCTAACCGCGGTGAGCTCCCTAACTCGAGCGAAGGGCTTAATGTGGCCTTCAAGGGAAACGCCCGTTCTCATTTCCCTCAGCCTGTAGACTTCCCTCTCCATTCACACCACCCTTATTCCCCTTTCGAAGAGGACGTGCGGCCCGCCCATGCTCACCCTCACCACCTGGCCCTTTCCGCAGTGGGAGTTCTCGAAGTCGAGCTCCTTCCCAAGCCCCCTAATCCCAGGGAGTGCATCAAGAGCCCTTCCGCTCGCTGTCGCACCGAAAATCGGTTCAGCTATTTCGCCGTCTTTAATTGTGTAACCCTCAAGGATGCCAGCAGTAAAGGACGAATCGAGCCCGGTCTGTCCGGGGCCGGGACTTACAAGGTAGTAGCCGTTCTTGACCTCCTCGAGCAGTTCCTCGAAAGTCCAGTCACCTGGCTCGAAGTAGGTGTTCCTCATCCTCACCATCGGCTCGAAGGCGTAGCTCTCGGCCCTCGCGTGCCCGTTTGGTTCAATGCCGAGTAGAACGGCCCTTTCCCTGTCCACGAGGGGCTCGCTGAAAACCCCGTTCTTTAGAATTTTGACCTTCCTAACCGGAACGCCTTCGTCGTCGTATCTATCGTTTCCGTGGCCGTTCTCAACGTTCCCGTCACTTAAGCTGACAAACTCTGGCGCAATCCTCTCACCGAGCTTCCCGGCTAGGGGCGTGTTTGGCAACTGGTCCGCCTCGGCGAGGTGTCCTAAGGCCTCGTGGGCAATCATCCCTGCAAAGCGCGGTGAGAGGAGGACGGGGGCATCGGCCAGCTTCGGCCTCTTCCCGTGAAGGAAGCACTTTAACTGCCCTTTGAGTTCTCCGAGAACCCTTTCCCGCATCTCGTCAACGGCCTCAAAGCCCCTCTCAATAGAACCAGTCAGGCTGAAGAGCCACGCGCTCCGCCCGTTTGAGAAAGCTGTTAAATCGGCCTCAAGGGAAATCCCCTCAAGCTCCCACTCGATTTCCGTTCCTTCGCTCGTGGTGAGCCTTTTAAAGCCGGAGAAGTCGGAGTATTTGACGACCTTTCGAGAAACGGCCTCATCGGGAACTAAAGAATACAAATCCTTCACAACCTCAACTTTCTCCTCAGGAGGAACATTGGAGGGCCTTCTCTTTATCCCACTCCTTACGGTGTCGCGAACCGGTCTAACCTCGGCCAGCTTAACTCCCCCGCGCCGAATTCCGGCGAGCTTTACGGCGTTCCTAACCGCCCACTCGAGATCCTTTTCTGAGTTCACTGAGACGAAGCCCCAGGAACCGTTCGCGAGAACCCTCACGCCGAAGCCACCGGCGGAGCGGGTGGAGACGTTTACATCTTCGGAGGCGGTTATCCTCGTCTTCAGAACCCTCTCTTCCCTCACCTCCGCGTACTCCGCACCGAGGGAGAGTGCAAGCTCCAAGGCCCTTTCGGCGTCCATGTTATCACCTGAATTCTTAATCATAGATAAGCCTTAAAAACAATTCGACATTGTAAATTTGGTTTCGGGAGTAACCTGGAGTTGAGTCAAAAATTCCTTGGAGGGGATCCCATGAGAACCTACTCCTTCGGCCTCGAGACCGTTCCAGTTGCTATAGCTAAAGACCTCATCGTTGGAAGCGTCCACGACGGGAGGAACTACAGGACAATGCTCGCGAGGATTAACGGAGAGGAAATAACCGAGACCCGATTTTTGGTCGGAGAAAACGACTGGGAAGGACATAGCGTAGCAGAACTAAACGACGGCTACCTCATTGGCGGGGCTGTCGAAGGAAAGGCCGCGCCGGACGGCGGTGAGGGCTGGAAGGCCTACGTGGCGAGGCTCGATGAAAGCCTGAACGTCCTCTGGGAGAGGAAGCTCAACGCCAGAAACAACGAAGCAGTCTATTCGATTCTTCCGGCCAAAGGTGGGGTTTTCATCGCCGGTGAAACGGGGAGGCCCGGGGACAAAGGCTTTTTCCTCGGAAAACTCTCGCTTGACGGCGAACTCCTCTGGCTGAATGACTTTGGGAGCTGGGAAGATGCCGTTTTTACCGCCCTGCTCCGGTCTGAGGATTCCCTTCTCCTCATCGGGAGCGTCAAAGAGGGCGGCTGGAAAGTTAAGGCCTTCGAGTTCACACTAGAGGGTGAGCCGCTCGGCGAGGAAACCCTCGCGGAGGGAGTAGCATTCATCGCCTGCCGCTGGAACGGAAAGCTCGTCTTAGCCGGCTATCGGGGAGAGAACTTCTGGGTTCGCGTTGGTAACGCCGACGTAGTTCCCGGCGAGGGAGCGGCAACCTCACTGCTACCAATTGGCGATAAGCTTCTCGTTGGGGGCGAGCTTGAAGGAAAGGCCGTTGTGGTTGAGATTTCCGGGGGAGGGGAGCCGAAGGTAAGGGAGCTCTGGGAGAACGGCTGGGTTGAGGCTCTAGGAGAGAACCTCGCGGTCGGGGTGAGGGGGAAAGATATGGTAACGTGTTCACTCCGCAGGGGCGACGACCCAGCCCCTTCTGATGTAATCCCTCTCGATGAAGACAACCCCTGAGTTATCCTTCCTGTAAAACCTGCTGAACTTCACTGGCAGACCAACGCCGGAGAAGAAGTTTGGGCTGTCCTGAACGTGGAAGTGGAGGTGCGGCTCGGTTGAGAATCCGGAGTTACCGCAGAGGCCAATCACATCACCCTTCTTTACTCTCTGCCCAGGCTTCACCCAAACACTGCCTTTCTTCAGGTGCGCTAAAAAGCTGTATTCTCCCTCATCGTGCTTTATCAGGACAAAATTACCGCGGAAGTCCCTTATTGTCCAGAGTACCTTCCTGGGTGGGTTATCTGGTACGCCATCCCGAACCTCTGTGACTACACCATCGGCAGGAGCCAATACTGGTTTCCCATAGGCGTAGTAGTCTTCGAGGTTTTCTCCGCTTCCTCGGTGCGTCTTTCCGTTTTCGTCCTTCACGAGGAAGTCGTAGGCGTAGCGCTGGTTGATTATTTCCCACGAATGGGACTCTTCCTTTGTTATTCCGCCGTTTTCTGCCGTCCAGAAACCCTCAAAGGGCAGGTAGAGTTCAGTTTTCTGCACGTATTCACCGGGTGATGGGTGACTCTTCCTCATGGCCAAGAGCTGACCGATGGAATGGAGAAACGTCTGACGGAAAATGAACGGGTTAAGGAGAGAAATCAGCAAAATCTGAAGCTCGATCCAGTGCTCCCTTTTTCTATCACCATCCCGGAGGATGTTTAAAAGTGTCGCGACCCATGGAACCAGGAAGAACAGGAAGAGCAGCATGAGGGGCCGATACAAGAAACCAAAGAACCCCAAAAGTCCAAGATACTGGAGCTTTTCTGCCAGCTTATCCATCGGAATAACACCTTTTTATATCGGAGCAAGTATCTTTTTAAGTTTTTTGAGAAGTTTAATTCTCGCATAAACAACCGTGAGCACCGTAACTCCGATGAGGGCACCCCAGAAAAGCCCAAAGGCGAGTAAATTCCCTCAGATAGCGGACCATCTTTACGGTTTCTCCCCAAAAGATCAGTGGAGATAGGGGGAAAGGACCACTCCTGCCAGAATGACTTTTCTAGCCCGCTCGTACTTTATTAGAGCTACGGAACCATGTTCCCGAGCCAATGGATGGCCATAACTACGAGAAGGCTCCTCGTGTAGAGGCAGGCGATGCGGATTTTGCCTCATAGACACTACTGAATTAAACTTCACAGGTAAAGCTTTAAAACCCTCTTCCATAGTAACATCGGTGGTTCCATGAGGAGGGTCGTGGTTGCTGGGATTGTTGGTCTGGCCCTCGTTCTCATCGGGATTGCCGGGCCCCTCATCATGGACGCCCTCGGATACCAGTACATCAACGAGAACAGGCTCTACCTCAAGGGCCAGTATGAAATCCAATCGCTACCAAAAAACACCCATGTAGTTGGCCACGCCGAGGGAAAGAACTTCTCGCTATACGTTCTCGACAAAGAAAACTTGGAGAGGTTCAAGAGCGGTCTGGACTTTGAGGCTGTCTATTCGTGGCGGCATGTTGCCAACGTTTCCTTTGACTTCAGAACCTACGACGAGAGGCTCTACCTCGTGATTAAAAACGAGCTGAACGAAACCCAACTGATAAAGCTGAAGCTCAGGGCGGGGAGGGGTTGAGTTGAAGAAGCTCCTCACCTTCGCTCTTATGTGGTTCGTCTTCGTCGTATGGGGCCTTGAGCTTGGGGTGGTGTGGGTTTTTAAATCGATAACCGGTTCCTGGATTTCCCAGAGCTCATTGGTGTACCTCTCAAAGGTGTGGACGATAAACTGCCTGAGGCTCTTGGCCGTGATTGCCCTTCTCAGGTGGCTCGGTCTAAGTTTTAGAGACCTGACTGAGGGGAGCTTTGGTACAAGGGAGCTGAGACTTTCACTGCTCGTTGTCTTTGCGGTTCTCTTGGTTGAGGTGATCTACCTGGAAAGCTACTCGCCTCAGATTCTCCGGGAGTTTCACTACCACCTCAGGATTTCCCAGAGCACATGGCTTGCCCTCGCCTCGCTGGCTTCGGAGTACGTTTACTACACGCTTGAAATCCTCGCGGTAAACCTGCTCTACGTTGGGGCGTTGAGGCTGGGCAACCAAAGGTTAGCCGTTCTCTTGCCCACCGTCCTCTGGGGTTCTGCCCACGCCCTCAACATCGTAGTTATGCCCGCCATCGAAGCGCTTCTCCTTGCGGTGTACATGACTGTCTTTGCGTTCTTGATCTATACTACTACCCAAAAAACTGGAAGCCTTAAAGTTCCGATTTTCATCTGGCTGGTCAGCATGGCTCTGTGAGGTGGTTTCATGCGCCCGATAATCCTGACGGGAGAGAAGGTTTCGCTGGCAATACTCCTCAAGGAAGACCTCCCCAAAAGCTGGGAGTGGTTCAACGGGAGGAGCACCGTTCGGCACCTCTTCAGCTCGGCCCACTTCACCCTGCCGGAGGAAGAGGAGGAGTTCTACGAGGAGCTGAAGAAGAACAAGGAGAAAACTCCAACTTTCGCGGTGATAGAAAACGAGAGCGGAAAGCTCGTTGGCATAGCCGGATTCAACTGGATTAACTGGCAAGCAAGGTGGGGGGAGATACTCTACTATCTCTCGCCGGAAGAACGGGGAAAGGGCTATGGAACCGAAATTGTAAGACTCCTCTGCGAATATGCCTTAGCCAACTGTTCTTTTTGAGCGAAATGTTTAAAAGTTTTAGTGATTAAACGTGAGTGTATGGTAGTGAAAGAGAAACTCTACACGCTCAAACAGGCGAGCGAAATACTCGGAGTCCACCCGAAAACAATCCAAAAATGGGACAGGGAAGGAAAAATCAAAGTCATCAGAACCCCCGGTGGACGGAGGAGAATACCAGAGAGCGAAATCAAACGCCTTCTCGGAATAAAACCCGAAGAAGGCCTGATAATCGGCTACGCAAGGGTCTCCAGCCACACGCAAAAAGACGATTTAGAACTACAAATCAAGACGATAAAAGAATACGCAGGAGAAAGAGGCTGGCAAATACAAATCCTCAAGGACATCGGCTCTGGCCTGAACGAAAACAGGAAGAACTACCGCAAACTCCTCGAATTAGTCGCCAAAGGAGAAGTCTCAAAAGTCATCATCACTTACCCCGACAGACTCACCCGTTTTGGATTCAAAACTCTCGAATTCTTCTTCCAGCAACACGGGGCAGAAATAATCGCCCTCAACGAGAAGGACAAAACCCCAAAAGAAGAACTCATCGAGGACTTGATAACCATAATCAGCCACTTTGCGGGTAAACTTTACGGAGCTCGTTCCCACAAATACAAAAAACTCAAAGAAGGTGCTAAAAAACTCATCAAGGAGGTCGAGAGTGAGTGAAAATCGTCCTCACCTACAAGATGAATCACAACTGGAGTGTTGAAGACCTCCTCACGGAGTATCAAAAACTCCTCCAGCGAGCAATTGATGAAATTTGGGAGAACACGACTTGGAAGGAGAAGAAGGCAAAACACCGCTACCCCATCGGAAACGGAAAATACAAGTATTATGAAACCACTCGATTAATCCCTTATTTTCCAAAATCCAACGAGTTCAAAAGGGAGTTGAGAAATAAACTCCTCAAGGACTGGATTTTTGCCAAACACTACGTTGACTCGGTGATAAAAACCACCTACTCAATCCTTGAGAGCTGGAGGCAAAACTACCTGAAAGGACGGAGGAAGAGAAAGAAACCAGTCGTGAAGAGAAAGTTCGTTCGAGTTAAAATCACGTTGATGAAGGTTGAAGGTTCAAAAATCAGGATAACCGTTAAACCGAGAAAGAAATACCTTGAACTCGACTATTCCAACGAGTGGTTCTACGAAAGGATTAAAGACTGGAAGGTTGGCGAGCTGATAATCAGGGAGAAAGACGTTTACCTCACCTTCTCGAAGGAAGTTGAGTTCGACAGGCGGGTTAAAATCGGGATTGACAGCAATCTTATGAGTCTCGACGTTTATCATCCGGAGAAGGGCTGGATTAAGGTGGATTTGAGCGAACTGCACAGAATTGCAGAAACTTACGACGGGGTTATTGACAAACTCAAGAGTGTCCAGAGGAAGGCTCCAAAGAGGATTGGAAGACTCTTGAAGAAGTATTATGCACGCAGGAGGAACAGGATTGAGGATTATCTTAACAAACTCGCCGTTCAGCTCTCAAGGGAGTTTCCAGACGTAGTTTTCATCTTCGAGGATTTGAGCAAGTTTAAAATGTTGGAGAATGGTTCGAGGAAGTTTAATCGAAAACTTTCCCGCTCGACTTGGGGTAAGATTGTTCAAAAACTCTCTTATCGTGCTCCGGTTGAGTTTGTTAATCCTGCTGGCACTTCTTCCACCTGCCCGGTGTGTGGGAGTAGGTTAGAGTCCCGAAACGGGCTGGTGGAGTGTCCCAACTGCGGGTTTAAGGCCGATAGGCAGTTTGTTGGAGCGTTCAACGTTTTCGTGCGGGGACTTGGGGTCGCCCTGAGCGGGGGTGAGGCCGATGATTTACTCCCCGATGAACCCGGAGGGGAGTTGAGGCTGATGAACCCCAAGTCCGTCGTGGGGGTGGACTTAAACGGGAGGACGTTCGCTCACGTTCCTCCCTAAAAACTCACGACGGACAGACCCCTTTGTTCACCTCAACCTCCGCAAGGTCTGGGCCAAGGTGCACGAGGACAACGCGCTATCAATCCGAATTCTTGAGAAGAACGGCTTCACTCTTGCCGGCAGGTTGAGAGAGCACGTATGGAGTAACGGGCAATACCTCGACGAGCTGATCTACGAACGGTTCACAAGGAACTACAAACAACACACCAAAACAACTTGAAAGGAGGATTTGGCGATAAATAGACTATTGTCTCCCAGAAGGTCTTAAAAGCGTCTCCCTGAGCGGCGCGGACGGGTCAAGCTCTCCAACCAGCTCCTCCACGACCTCGCCCGGAAGACCTTCACGGAGAAGTGCCCACCTAAAATGGCGCTTCGCCCGGTTCGTTATCCTGACCAGACCAGCCATCCTGAACGCTATCATGGGCAGTCGAAGAAAAAAGCGAAAGAGCCCCAAGCTCACTCCTCCCCATTTTCCGGTTTTCTGGGTCCGTGGAAGTCCATCCAGCCCCCGTGGTTGCCCATCTTCATAAACCCACCGAACATCTCCATCAGTTTCTTGCCGGGATTTATCGCGTCCATGTACTCCTTCGTCAGCTCAAGGGCAGCTTCCTTGTCCATCCCTGCCTCGGCCAGGTTCTTGTAGAACTCCGCCACGCTCCTGCCCATAGCCTGGACTCTCTCCGGGCTGTAGAGCTCGTTAAGGAGCTCCTTGAGCGGTTGGAGGATGTCCTCGATCATGTCTCCAACCTTGTCCATGATGGCCGGTATCTTTTCGAGGTCCTTGTCGCCCTCGTAGGTCTCGATGAGATCTTCCACGATCTCGGCCTTCTTTTTGAGGAGCTCGACCTCTTCCTCGGTCTTTGCGTTCCTTATCCCCTCGACCAGCTCGTCGAGGAGCTCCTCCAGCTTCTTCGGGACTCCCATCTTCTCATCCACCATATCAACCACCTCAATAATCATTAGTGTGGTCAAGCCTAATCGGCATTCCGATCATTTCGAGCCACTTTTTGACCACCTCGCGGGAGAGAGCGTAGACCTTCCCCCTCTCACCAGGAACCTCGATGACGATGCCGAGCTCAACCAATTCCCTAAGCTTCGCCCTGACGGTGTTCCGTGAGGCCTTTCCGCGCCTTCCCTTCAGCTCCCGCGCTATCTGACTCACGTTGGCCCTCTTCAGGTCGAAGAGAATCCGGACGATTTCACGCGCTATCGGGTCGCTCCTGACCTCCGGGACAACTAGGTCTATTCTGAGCCCACCGTACTGGGCGTATATGTTGATGAGCCGAAGGTAGGCCTGCGCCATCTGGGAAACGACGGCGAAGCTCTCCCTGAGCTCCTCAAGTGCCTTCCTGAGCTCCTGAACTTCCCTGGCAAGGTCTTCATCGGGCATGATCCTCCATAGGGTGGTCAATCCTTTAGCCTTTCCGGTCAGGGGTGAGCAGTTCGGCAATCCAGACGTATCTGTTTATCCTCTCGAACCAGCACTCCAGCCCAAGCTTTCCACAAATTTTCTGCAGGTGTTCAAGTGTCGCAAAGTACTCGTCCTCTATCTCCTCCTTTAGATCGTCCTCCTCCCCGATTCTCATCTTTTCCTCCTCTGACTCAAACATCACGTCGGCGATGACGATTCTCCCGCCGGGCTTAAGAACGCGGAGCATCTCCTTTATTGCGTCCTCCTTTTGTTTATCTGGCACGTGGTGAAAGGCGTAGGTCGTTATTACAGTGTCAGCTACTCCATCAGGCAGGGGAAGTGCCAAGAAGTGGCCGTCAAGCGGTTCAAAGCCGTGCTTCTCCCTGAACTTCTCACGCATACCCCCTGAAGGCTCGACACCGATGTAGCTTTCTGAGTCAAGGAAGCGCAGTATGTTGCCCGTGCCGCAACCAATGTCCACGACAATACCTCTGGCTCGTTCGGTAACGAGCCTGAGAACCTTCCAGTAGTCCCTGTGTATCCAGTCCTCCTTCCTTACGTCCTCATCGTAGCTTTCAGTCCAGCCGTCAAAGTCTCACTTCTCCATTTTGAATCCCGTATGAATTCTATTTCACAATTCTTTTAAATTCTCCCTCTGACCCGTTTTCATGAGGCAAACCCTCTACCGCCTGCACATGCTCACATCATCTCTCAGAATCATCGGGGATGCAGTGGAAAGCGTCGCCCTACCCTGGAGCCTGCTGGACACAACCGGCTCGCTGGTGAGCATCGGCGGTTTTGCGCTCTTCACTCACCTGCCGTGGGTTATTCTCCCTCCAATCCTCGGAAGAACTCTCGATAGAACGGCCAAAAAGGTGAGGCTGGCCTTTCTGGCGCTCATCCTTCAAGCCCTGCTGGCGGTTCTCATAGTGCCGCTCTCCTCGAACGTCTGGGCTTTCTACCTAATAGTCTCGGGTATTTCAGCCCTCGACATCCTCCACCGCTACTACGGTTTCTCGTTGGTAGCCTCGATGACCCTTGACGAGTCTGAGCTTCAGGGGCTGAACGCGGCGCTGGCGACTGTGGGGAACGGGGGTCTCCCTGGTGGCGTTTCCACTGGCCGGATTCTTAGCGTATCGCTTCGGAATCGGGGCAATGTTCCTCGACGCGGTTCTCCTTCTAATCGGCGCGCTCACGCTCCTCCCCTACCTGAACATCGAGGTGAAGCGCGAAGGAACCGCTGAACGGGGAGAAGAGAAGCGGTTGCAGATCAGCAAAAGGCTCGTAGTTGGAATACTCGCCTCGGTGCTGCTCTTCAACTTCGCTATAGGTTCCTTCAGGATATTCGTCTTCGCCTCGCTGAGGGAGCTAGCAAAGGGCAGGGTTCTGTACGGCCTTCTCCAGTCTCTCACGACAGCTGGAAGTCTGATTGCGGCGGCTGGTCTGACCTACCTGGCCACCAAAAGGCTGGGTAGAATAAAGAGGCCGCTGATCCTCGGAATGCTCATCCAGAGCCTTGCACTTCTCATCGTCGGCGTTCCGGCGGTGATAGCGCTGTTCCCTGCGGTCTTTCTGCTCGGCTTTGGTGGGGAGCTCCTCAACGTCTCCTTCGACAGCCTGATGCAGAAGTTCATCCCTCTAAAGAGCCTTGGAACTGCGAGGGGAGTTTTTGATGCTCTCGCAACGCTGGTGATTCCTCTCTCGCAGCTGGTCTTTGCGTGGCTGATTGAAGGAGGATTGAAAGTTTTCTTAGCCACGAGTATAACCACAGTGCTGGCGTTCTTGGCAACGTTTTCACTTCGATATATCCTTAAAGGGCCCAGCGTATAAAACTCTATGATACCACATGACGCTTCAAGGAGCACCTGCTATCATATTTCTTGAGTATAATCCCAGAGTTCACAATAAATTTCAGTTTTTGGTAACTTTCTGGAGTTTTTCTGTCTTAATATCTTCCCATTTCAGATAATGAAGCGTTTTACAGCTTACTTATTTTTTAAATTTATTTTACGTTAATTAGAGGAAAACTTAAATAATCCAGAACTGTCTATAATAATGTGAAAAGCTACTGGGGTGATACTAATGCGTTGGAAATTAGTAAGCATCTTGCTGCTGGGCGTAGTGGTTTTAAGCTTCATTAGCTCTGTGGCGGCAGGCAAATCCGAGGATTCCTGGGAAGAATGGGCAAAAGAACATACCGTCAGAGTACTTGTTGTTGAAGAGCTCACATACAAAAACGGGGAGCTTGTCAAGCGAATTGAATATACTGGAGATAAGCTAAAAGCCAAATTTGGAGTCAACAAACTTTCAAGGGTTGAAAAGGTTAAGATAGACATGAAAACTCTGGCAAAACTCTATCCACTAGAGGCACACTCTCTGGGTATAGGTAAAACTATAAAAAGGATCTACTATAAAACAACAGTCATAACCACAAGCGACGATCCATTCCAATGGTGGAAGTCGTATCCATATCTACCAAGGTGGACTTGGAAGAAATTAGAGTCATGTGGGTATCTTATCTGTCATATTTACTATGAAAAAGCAGATCCTGTGAACATAGTCTGGGAGGGTGGGACAAAGAGTGAGGTTAAGGAAGTACTTGGCAATGCAGGATGGTATGATTGGGTGGTAGCATCCAGTCAATACATCTATGATCCACCTCAATATGGAGGCAGTGGATGGGAAGAAGGAGACGACATGGCCACCACTAGAACACTCGGGCCGAGATACCACATAAGGCTATGGGTGATATATAACGGAAAAGTTATTGGCTCTGCCCATTATGAAGACAGAGATCATGACGTCATCTCCTTTGAGCAAGCTGAAGAAAAGGTCTGGTCATACTATTCCTCACCATGGGTCATAACTCCAGACTACTACTACCTCTACAACTACATCTCCAATCCGTACAATGATGGGTATGCAACAAAAATTAAGAAAACGTCCTTGAGATAATGGTGAACAGCCATGAAGGGTTACTGGAAAATTGTCCTCTTTTTGCTCTTTGCATCCCCTCTGTGGTCAATTACAATACTGGGAATAGATAAGCTCGCCCAGTACTATCCTCACGCCATGGATGCTATTCCCTTAATCTCAGTGCAGTACGATCCGATTTCAGGAAGGTACCTGGTCAGGGGAAGTTATGAGCTCGTCTATCCCACACTGCTACTTTTAGTGTTTACGCTAATATTTCTATGGAAAACAAAAGTATCTCTTAAAGAATTCGGGATACTGGCACTGGTCATCCCGTTGATAACATTAGTGTTTGCATTTGTCATTAGTTCACTCTCCAATCATTCTGGCTACAGTGATAACAGTCTGGTACTGATAGTTGGAGCATACATTATGCCTGTTGTTTCATTCCTGTTGGGAAAGACTCTGTACCAAGCGCTTAAGAGAGTCCGAGGTCTGTAGGGTAGCGGTATCAGTAAAGTCAATTACAGATTTCAGTGAAATCCATGGAACACCTCGTGAACTAGGAAGATTTAACCTGAGAGGGATTGGGTCAGATTGAAGAGCTTTTCCGCTTGGGCATCACTCAGCCCTTCCACTCCCCCGTTCTGGAGTATCGCGTTTATTTCCCGGGATATCTCCGTGATAAGCTCCACATTCTCGGGTAGTTTCTCCCGGGGATTCTGACTGTTCATGGCCGTGTGGAAGTAGACCTCCATGTTACTGGCCGCCACATGGAGCTTCCAGTACCTCCTCTCCCTATTTATGGAGTAGAGTGAGAAAGACGCCTTTTCCAGCATCATAGAGCAGTAATCGTACCTGCTCAGCCTCTCCCGGAGGACGTCATTGCTCACGTTGCTCTCGAGCATGATTCCGAGGGCGTCCATGTCCTCAAGGCAGAAGAGGGCGGTGTTTGAAACCTCAAACAGCCCATTCACGGCGGTCTTGAGTCCTCTTTCCTGCCGGTGGTACGAGTAACTGAGGGCGGCAGCAATGACCAAGAGCACGGCGAGGATGAGCGACGCGATGCGCCTCATTAACACCACCGAGCGTAATTGGGAAAGGGCCTTAAAAGGTTTCCCCAACCATCATTGGTGATAACATGGAACCGCTCATACGCGAGGCAAGGCCCGAGGATAAGCCCTTCATCGAGGAGATTGCAAGGCTGACCTGGAGTGGGGATGACTACCTGGCGAGAGTCTTTGACGAATGGCTTAGAGACGGCTACTTCTACGTGCTTGAGCTGGACGGAAGGGTCATCGGGACGGCAAAGCTAACCCTCCTGCCTGGAAAGGTCGGCTGGCTTGAGGGTTTGAGGGTTCACCCGGATCACAGGGGCAGGGGGTATGGGAGAAAGCTCCACAACTTTATGCTCGAACTCGGCGAAAGGCTCGCCCAAGGGGGAAGAATTGAAGCTTTGGAGTTCGCGACCTACTTCCTCAACCGTGAGAGCATCTCGATGGCTGAAAAGACGGGCTTTCAGGTTAAGGCCAAGTTCTTCGTCCTCGGGGCTAAAACAGAGGATCTTGGGCTAGAAGAGCCGGAGAGAGTCGAGCCCACTTTGGAGGACCTAACCCTCGGGATCATCCCAGTCGGCTGGCGCTTCGTGAGGAGAAGCGAGGGGGCCCTAAAGTGGATTAAGAGAAACGCGGAGCTCTACGACTTCAACGGCTTCCGCTTCCTCGTCTCAAAGAAGGGGACGACCTTCACTCCCCTTGACGTTGGCTTAGCCACGCTTAAAGCGATGCTCCCGGCGATGGCATGGGTGGCCAATGAGAGGAACCAGAAAGAGTTCGACCTGATGCTTCCGAGCGGGGTTAAACCGCTCCTGCCGGGACTGAGGAGGCTCGGCCTCCACCTCTGGGACGAGACCGAGGAGCCTAACGTCCTGGTTTTCAGGAAGAAGATAGCCCTGAGAGGTGAAGATAATGGAGATACTCCGTCTCGATGAGGAACACCTTCGGGACTTCCAGGAGCTGTACATTGAGTTCTTCAAGGAGCTGAGGGCTAAGCAGGGCTGGAGCCCCTATGCAGAGGCAGAATACAGGGCCGAGGCGGTGCACTACTTCAAAAGGGGCGATTTAATATTCCTCGCCTTCGATGAAGGAAAGGCAATAGGCTTCATCAGGGTTTCGAGCAGGGAAGGGTCCTTCTGGGTGGAGGAAATATACGTGAGGCCAGAGTTCAGAGGGAGAGGAATAGGCAGAGGACTCGTGAAAAAGACAGAGGAAGAGGTGCTGAAGTGGGACTCGGCGCTCTACCTTTTTGTCCTACCCCAGGACAGGAATGCGATAGCCTTCTGGAAGAGGCTCGGCTACGACACAATAAACACCATCGAGCTCGTGAAGGATTTAGAGCCGACGCCCAGGGATAGCGGATTCCACACGGTAGAGTTGCTCGGTGAGAGGTTCAGAATCTTCCGCTGGAAGGGCGAGAAGTTCACAGAGGAGGAAAAGCGTTTCATGGAGCTGTTGGAGGAGTTTTACAAAAAGGGAGGAACGAAAGGAGAGCTCCTAAGGCTTGCCAATAATGCTCTGGAAAAGTGGCTGGAGCGGCGTTAATTTCCGAGCTCCTTGCTTAACCCTTTAAATACTTCCGCCGCCCTCTTGGGCTTCAGGTCGTAGGTGTAGAGTCCGGAATGCTTGTAGGGGTCGCTCTCCGGCCGGTCGCTCCCGTAGTCGTGGAGGGCCGCCCAGAAGACCACCTCGGCACCCTCGTTCAGCTCCACCACGAGTGCATCGTGGACGTAGCGGTCAAATCCCTCATCTCCTAAATAGCACGGCAGAGTCTGGAACTTCCTAACGGGCGTGTAGCTCGCCTCCGTTATCCAGAGGGGCTTTTCGAGGCCGAACTCCTCCAGAGTCGCCCGGGTCTCCCGGATTTCCTCGATAATCTCCCGCGGACTCCGGAAGTTCGTGTGGATGTTCATGACATCGAAGTTCTTCCCGGCCGGAAAGTCCGGGTCGCTCAGGAGCTTTCTGAGGTAGTCCTTCTCGCAGGAGGGTTCGACCTTTGAATTGGCAAGTCCACCGAGAACGACCCCTGCATTTGGGTCTCCGGCCTTTATGCCGCTGTGGAAGTAAGCCAACATCTCCGCGTACTCGTCGGCGGTCGAGCCGTCCCCGTCGAGGTCTCTGAGGAAGCCCCGCATGTCCGGCTCGTTCCAGAGCTCCCAGTGGGTTATTCTTCCCCTGTAGTGCGTGGCAATGGCCTTTGCGAAATCCCGGAGATATTCGCCCCTGGCCGGTGGATAGAGGTAGTAGTCCTTCGCGTTTGGCCGTCCCGAGGCCCACCTCGGCGTGAACATCACAACGGGAAGCACGGAGAGGTTCCTCTCCAGGGCGGCGTTGATTATCCAGTCGAACTCTGTGAAGTTGTATTCGCCTGGCAAGGGCTCCGCCAGCGCCCAGATAAAGCCTATCCTCACCCACTTTGCACCCGCTTTCTTCGCCGCGTCGAAAACCGCCTCCGCCCGCCCGTGGCTTATACCCGGGTCCATGTAGACTATCAGGACGCCGAGAGAGCCGTTAGCGCCAGGGGCAAGGGCGTACGTGGTATTGTCCTCGCAGGGCGGAAGGTTGGGTGTTTGGTTGATGAACAGCAGTCCGAGGATAAGCAGAAGGACCACTAAAAAAGCCGTGAGTGGAATTAGTTTTTTCAACACGCCGACCGCCCACTAAACTTGGGGAAACTCCATTTAAAGCTTCTTGAGGAATCAAATTGGTGAGTGCATTGAACATCGTCACGGCTGTAGGGGAGGACGATATAGAAAAATGCCTTCAAATAGCCCGCGAGCTCCCAGAGTGGTTCAACGAGGCCGGCCTCAGAGCAATGGAGCGGGATTTGATGGGAGAGACGACCTTCATCGCCATTGAAGGGGAAGAGGTTTTCGGCTTCATTACCATCAAACCGCTCAACGGAAAAGCCCTTGAAATCCTCTGGATGGCCGTGGGGAGGGAGCACCGAGGAAAAGGAATCGGGACGGAAATGCTCCGCTTCGTTGAGGGATGGGCGAGGGAGAGGGGCTTCGAGCTCCTCGTCGTCAAGAGCTCGGGCGATTTAACCTACAAACCCTACGACGAGACAAGGCGCTTCTACGAGTGGAATGGATTTGTGAGGATAGCCCTGATCGACCCCTATCCCCAATGGGGCGAGCCGGCGCTGATTTACGCCAAATGCCTGAAAAGGAAGCAGGCAGAGAGAAGAAACCGCGCCGTCATGTAGCCGACGAAGACTGTCCCCCCGAGCGGATAGAGGAGACACCACCACAGAGGGAGCTCGGAGATGAGATAGGCAATGACGAGGGAAGACGCCTTCCCGTTGACCGAATAGGAGTAGGCAAAGGCCGCCCCAAAGAAGACTATGTCCTCCGGCCTCCAGAAGCCCGTAAGCAGGGGCTGGTTGTAGTTGAGGGCAAAGACGACTGTGGCGCCGGCTATTCCAGCGGTTCTCCCACGTTCACCGAAGAGTTCGTAGGGCACCGCATCGTAGGAGAACGCCGTCAGAATCCCGCTCAGAATCCAGAAGGCGAGGGAATAGGGAATCAGTGAGAGGCTCCATTCGTCCACAAAACCCGGCCTGGCCATGTCCATGAATCTCTCCGCGCCGAAGTAGAGCACGGCCACAAAGGAGAACGCGTACAGGGGGAACATGAGTGCCACGGCGTGGGATAGGCTCTTCCCGTCAGCTCCCCAGTCCAAGGGAAGGCCATAGAAAATTCGGGAGATGAAATATGCCAGCAGAATGGCCACAAGAAGCCCAAAGAGCCGCCCAACTGACGTTGCAAAAAATCCCTGCCCTTTAGAGAGCGAGGAAAGGGCGTAGAGCACGAGCGTTATGGAGAGGAGGTAGCCGATGCCCCTGAGCATGGAATCACTCATTCAAGAATCAGCGTTAAACCTTAAAAGACCTCCGAAAAATATGAACGGGGCTTCAGATGCGCTGGAGCGAGATTCCGAGGGAAGCCAAAGCGTACATGCTCTACCACACACTCATCGCTCCCGGCCTGATAGTCTGGATACTCTTCCCGCTCTACCTCATGGAGACCGGTTACTCCGTCCTTGAGGTCGGAGCGTTCTTTACGGCGGTCAACATCGTCGCTATCCCTCTCACTTACCTCTTCGGCCGGCTCTTCAACCGCTGGGACATCAAGAAGGGCCTCATCGCGATAGACGTCTTAGACGGCATCGCCTACGTTCTGTATGGCCTCGCGAAAGGAGCAATTGCCCCAGTTATCCTCTTCGTCGGAAGGACTGTGGAAAAGCTTTCAACCGTGCTCTACCCCCTCTACCGTGCATACGAGCAGATAATCTATCCTGAGGACAAGTATGAGGAGATATTCGCCTGGCACCTCCGTTTGCCGGAGATGGCCCGCCTAATAACCTTCCCGATTCTCGGCTACATCTTCGGCTACGTTTATCCAGGCCCGGAGAGCTACCGCTGGGCCTTCATCTTCTTCGGCCTATTCTCAGCCGTTACAGTAGCGTACATCTGGTTTTTCCTGCCTTCGGTTGGCAAAGAGGAGAGGGTAACGCCAGAGGGCTTCACGTTTAAGGTGGGGGAATTCAAGGTTCTCCTCGCCTTCGAGGCCTTACTAACGCTCGCCTGGGCGCTCGCCCCGGAGCTGGTGCTCATCAACTACGTCGTCTTCGTGCTCCACAAAACGGTCTTTGAGGTGACGCTGATAGCCTGTGCGAGCAGTCTAGCCTCGATAATAGGAACCTATGCCAGCGAGAGGGTTCCAAAGGGGAGAGGCTTCCAGGTCATTGGGATAGGGATGTTCATCAATGCGGTCTACGCGCTGGTAATGGCCCTCTCACCGCCCTTCTGGCTGGCGCTGGTGGTGTATGCCCTCGGCGACTTCGGGAACACCCTCTGGTTCCCCTTCTACCGCTCCTGGATGTTCAAACTGATTCCGAAAGAGAAGGCTAGTGAGTTCCACGCGGCTATATCGAGTTACCGGAAGCTCCTCGACCTCTTCACGCCCTTTGTTGTCGGCGCTC
This sequence comes from Thermococcus indicus, assembly GCF_006274605.1. Lineage (NCBI taxonomy): Archaea > Methanobacteriati > Methanobacteriota > Thermococci > Thermococcales > Thermococcaceae > Thermococcus > Thermococcus indicus. Next base: position 1,779,846 of record NZ_CP040846.1, on the reverse strand, counting down.
TGGCGAGCGTCCACGCGACGCTACCGTATGCGGTTAGCTTAGCCCTGTTTTTGGTGTCTGGAGTGATGTTCTGGGGATTGGCGAAAAAAGGGATAATCTCACCGTAGTTTCAACTTTTGATTGAATGGCCCTCAAAGTCCTTCAAATCCCAGACCGAAAAACGCTCGCTGTTGAGGGTTTCTTTCCCCCTAACATCCTTGGCCACCAGCCCGTAAAAATTCTCCCATTCATCGAGTCCCACGAGCTCGGCCTTTCTCTCCAAGTCCCTCAAAATCCCCCGCGCTTCCCGCCCGCTGAGGTCTTTCCACTTGACTTCCACGAACAGGGCCTTTCTCTCCCTTTCATTCAACGCCACCAGGTCAATCTCCTCTCCTTTCCTCCACCATCTTCCAATTTTCGTGAAGCGGAAAGGCAATTTTTGAGCTTTGTTGAGCTCAATCAGAAACTCCCTTGCTATCCCCTCAAAGACGGAGCCAAGGTAGCGGTTGAAGTTCCTCTCGAAGTTTTCAACTGCATCCTCCGGAAGGCCGAGCTCTATGCTCTCTTTGAAGGGGTAGACGAAGGTGTAGTAGAAGGCAAAGTAGTTGTCCGCTATGAAGTAGCGGGAGTTCCTCGTCCGCTTCTTCGGCTTCTCCGTCACCGGCGCTTCCCTACCGACGATACCGAGGTTGATGAGTATGCTAAGGTATCTGGTGAGCTTTGAACCGTCGATTCCGGTGGAGTTCCTTAGCTCACCAAAGGAGCGGTGCCCGTAGCTTATCGCCTCAAGGATTGTGTTGTAGGTGCTCAAATCCCTCAACTCGTAGCGGAGCAGGTACTCGGCCTCATCATAGAGGAAGCCCCTGCCGAAGAACTCCTCGCGTGCGTTCTCCTCAGGGGAAAGGGACGGGTCAAGGCGAAGCAGGTACTCGGGGATTCCATCGACCATGCCGTAGACCTTGACGAGGTCTTCAAGGCTGTAACCTGGAAAGAACCCGCCGATGTGCCGGAACTTCAGCGGTTTGACCTTCAGCGAGAGCGTTCTTCGCCCGTAGATTGGGCTCCCGTAGGAAACAAGCTCCTCCATCATCGAGATGCTTGAGCCGCAGAGGACGATGCTCCCGCTTCTCCTGAAGTCGAGGTGCTCCTGAATCACCCCGAGGATTCTTGGATGGTTTTTGGCAAGAATCTGGAACTCATCAAAGATGACCACCGCATCATCGGGAACCCTCTCAAAGAACTCCTCGAAGGAGCGAATTGGATGTTTTAGGAGGGAAACGTCACCCGTGAGGGAGAGGAGCTTTGCGTTGAGCGTTTTCAGGGTTTCACCGACCTCTTCCTCCTTGCAGAGGTGATAGAGGGTCTTGAAGTCCTTTGACGCCTCCACGAGGAGCCTCGTCTTCCCGACCCTCCTCCTGCCGTAGACGACGATGAGTGCTCCCCTTTCAAAGGCGTTCCTCAGGGCTTTCAGCTCCTCCTCCCTGTCAATGAACCTATGCGTAATCATGGTTATATAATCGCGATTATGTTATTTAAACCTTCCTCCAAGCAGGAAAGCCATTTAAGTCCCAGACTGTGTAATTAAGCCATCACAGAAGAGGGTGGAGAAGAATGGTGCCGTTTCTTGACATTTACCATGGAGGTGACAACAGCGGATCATACGATATATCTGCTTAGAAAGAATCCCCACGGAAACGGACTACTACTGCCAAAACCAAAGGAGCGATTTCTAAAAGTGTACGATAATATACATTGAAATAACGTCACGGCTTGAGGAGCTTGAGAAGAGCTCAGCAGTCAAAAGCTACGAAATTCTGGACTAATTGGGGAGAAAATTAAACCCCCGTCCTCAACTTTCACCCGGCTATGCTGAACCTGCCCATCTTATTAAGGACGTGCCTTATTAACGCCTCGGCGTTTTCTGTTCTGACCACCCGCATGGCCCGGAGGAAGAGACTGATGAACTCATTATCCGGGAAGACAAGGTTTAAGGAACTTCCAGAGTGCCACTTCCCGGGGCTTCATTGTGCCAACCTCCCGTGGAGCATGGTGTAAACCTCCTCAAGGCTCGGTTCCTTTCTCTTAACCTCCTCAACCTTCAGGCCGGCCCCCACGAGGAGGGCGTTGATTTCCGGAGACTCGGCGTCCTCCAGCACTATGTACTCACCCCTCAGCTCGGGTGAGTAACCGTTTTCCCTAAGCACCCGAAGGGCCCCCTTCACTTCTGCCACCTTCACGAGGACAGTCTCGCCGCTTGGGGCGAGTTCTTTGAACTCCCCAAGGCTTCCCGAGAAGAGTATTCTGCCCTCCATGATTACAGTGACGTTTTCGCACACCTCATCGACATCGCTCAGTATGTGCGTCGAGAAAATAACTGAGGCGTTGTTTTCCCGCGCGTATTCCCCCAAAAACCGCTTGAATTTAAGCCTCCATTCGGGGTCGAGGCCCCTCGTGGGCTCGTCGAGGATTAGAACCTCTGGACTCCCAAGGAAGGCCCTCGCCATCGCAACCCTCCTCCGGGTCCCGCTTGAGAGGGCTGAGACCTTCTTTTTAGCGTACCCTTCAAGCTCGAAGAACTCAATGAGGTCCTTAAGCTCCTTCTCATCGTAAACTCCCTTCAGCAGGGCGTAGCGCCTGAGGTTGTTAAGAACCGTGAGGTTTGGGTAGAGGAGGTCGTACTCGGGCAGGTAGCCGATTTTGGCCCTCACCTCCGGGTTCTTGAGGGGATTGACGCCGAGGACTTCTACCCTGCCGGAGTCCGGGACGAGGATGCCGAGAATCAGGCGGAAGGTTGTTGTTTTGCCGGCTCCATTGTGGCCGAGGTAGGCGTGGATTTCGCCGGGCTTCACAGTCAGGCTTATCCCGCGGAGGACTTCCTTTCCTCTAATGGTCTTCCTCACGTTTTCGAGCACTATCATGGAATCACCTCACCATATTTTACACCAAGATTATGGCTTCCGAGAGCCTTTCTCCATAGTACTTGAGTACTGCAAAGTAAACTGCCAGCACAAGCGACAGGATGAGAAGAGCGATGAACAGGGCGCTTGAGAGATAAAGGCCGACTCCAAAGTATCTCGCAAGGTACAGGGGAAGGAGGTAGGCTACCATGAACACAGCAACTTTCAGAAAATCGAGGTGTTTCTGCTCCACGAGGGCACACAACAGTGTGAACAGCAGACTGAAGGCAAAGAGCAGGGGAATGCAGGAGATCATGGTAAAGAATAGCAAGGACGGGGTGGTTTTCGCTCCAATAAACGTTCTGACTATGCTTCCAATTGCAAGGCCTCCCCCGATAGGGAGGAGTCCATAGATGGAAGCGACCACAGCCTTTAGGAGAAGGATTCCCCGAGGAGAGAAGGGGCCTGAGAGCTGCATCTCCAGTGTTCCTATCGTCTTGGCCCATGATACGGGGGAGGTTACGATGATACTGACCATGAGGGAGAACGCTACTGCCAGCATTCCAAGGGTTAGTCCATTCTCAAGACCGGGGCTGAGAATGGGGATTACCGTGTAGATTATAGCTACGTTCGCCAGGGCGCTCACTCCAAGGGTTCCCAGCTCTTTCGCAGTGTATTTAACTTCCTCCATTAAAGGAGATTTGATCATCTTGTGAGTCATTTCTTAAACCTCCAAGGCTTTTCCCATATTGGACATGAGTGGGGAGTGATATTAATGGATTCAACTATCGAACGGCATATAGTGCACGCTCCTTTTAGGGAACAATCTCGGCATGGGTCTTCCCATAACAACATAACCTTCTGAAGTGCTTTTCGGTTTAATTCTTTCTGGATATAATTCAGGAGGCAATATCCTTTACATGGAGTTATAATCCCATTAGGAAGGTCTATCATGAGATTTCCATATAAACAACTGGCATAGCCATACTCGATGGCATTTATTAAGTTCTCAATTGCTGGAGAGTTAACTATGTAGGGATTCACGTATTGCATGTTTAAAAATTTCTCAAGATTCTCAAGAACGTTCCGCCCGCTGAGAGAATAGAAAGCGGATACTATTGTGACAGTTTTTTGTAAGCTGTTCAATTCTGGTATCTCTGCAGGGGGTTTATCAAGATTCATATACGCCACAAATGTCAGAGTAATATTGAGTTCTTTCATCATTCCTAAGATTTTCGGGATGCCTTCGAACTCATGCTTGGTAAGTACAACAGTCAGTGCAAGCTTTTTGCCCCGTTCTAAAAACATACTCGTGTGTTTAGCAACTTCACTTCTGAATTTCACAATGGAATGCAAAGGCATTATTAAAACGGCTATATCGGGATATTTAGACTCTAAAAGCAGAGATAACACATTATTGACTAAAGGAACATCACTAAACAGTTCTCCCCCGCTTAGAGTCACCACCTGAGGCCTAAACACATTTAACAGCTCTGCCAGTTTTTTAGGGTTAATATTTCTGTCTGGCATATCCTTTTTTGCACATCCTAAGCAGGATTCACATGCATGAGATACAACCATAGAATTTCTTATGGGACATGACTCATATCTGTCGCATGGCGTGTTAAGTACTAAATCAAGTCTCTGTACATGGAAAGTATTTATAAATTGCATCACTTTTTGAAGTTTTGAACCTAAGGTGAGATTGTCAATGTAAATATTATCCGAAGAAACAAACCCAAAGTCCCTCAACTTGGCCAGTATATTATCCTGCTTGAGAATATCCTCCTCAAAGACCCCATTTATTAGTTTTTCCAGCACTTTTGCCTGCTCATTGTTTAGACTCAGTATTTTCCCGTTCAACCAGTCGTAGAGTGTTGCTCCATTTGTTCCCTTACAGTAATATACCCAGGGGTATAGCTTAAAGAATTTCCACGGCATAGATTCCACCTTTTTCTTTTAGCACTGACAATCTTTTTTCAAAATACTCGGGATTATTTTCATATATTGTAAATGCTGTTTTTAATCCGTCAATCACCCAGCGTTTAAAGAGAGTACAGTCCTCTGAATCCATGTATGCAAAGCATCTTGCGCAACTGTGGGCTAGGCCACAGTAATTGCATTTATCCACTATCAACTTGAAGTACCTCTGAATTAGTGTTTTTATTGCAGAGAAATCCAGACCTTTATTGACGTCTCTGATTATGGTGCTATAGGGTGCCCTTTCACATACCTGAATCTTCCCACCGGTGGTTACATACCATTTAAACCCTGGAATACAAGTTGAGGTGAATATTGCCGTTGGATTCTTACGGCTTAACATGTTCCGATAGAACATTAAAGATCCAGGACCACCAAATAAAATTTCAGAAAAGGCTGACTTGTGACCGTTCCGAGAATCATTGAGGAATTTCTTAAAGAGTTCCCGTAACATCTTCTCGTGATTCATGTAGTCTTCTTCAGTAAATGGCAAATAATACGTAGTACCCATAGAACGTACGGGATTTGCAAATATTGGCTTTATTGGTGATTCCTCACCAAAAAACTTCGTGATATCATATAAATTTGACTTTGGATCATATGTGATTAGGGCGAAATACTCCTTGTTAGAGCCGTCGTGTTTTCTCTGGGCATTCTTAAGGTTAGATATGCCCCTTATCACTAGGTCAAAAGTACCTCTGCCGTTAGCCAAGACTCTATTCCGATTATGTTCCTCTTGAGGTCCATCCAAGCTTATAAACACATCAAAATCATTTTTGACAAGGAATTCTGCTATTTTTTTAGTTATCAAGGAAGCATTAGTTGTAATTGTGTATCGAGGGGCAAATTCATCAGAATAAGTCTGATTCACATATTCAACACACTTTTCAATAAGTTTAAAGTTAAGAAGAGGTTCTCCTCCATAGAAAGCTATAGTTGGCTCTCTCATTGGATTCAATAACGCTCCCTCCGTTAGGTACTCAAAGTACAGGTCAATGGCTTTTATTGCAGTTTCCAGTGTCATGAACGAATATCCATGGGTCCTGAAATCTTTATAATTACCCCCGAATACGCAATACCGACATCTGAAATTGCAGTTATCAGTAACTTCCAGAAGTAGCTCATAAAGCCCGTCTCTTAGGATCATATACTGCAAAATACCCTCTTCTATTTCAGAGGTACTGATCTTCATAGGAAGCCTGTAAAATGCTCCAAAATTAGAGATCAGAGTTTCTAAAATTTTGTAAATTCTAGCATAATTATTTTCCTCAGGTGCTTCTTTGTAAACCTTTATTAAGGCCTCAGCAGGTGTTGTACTATCGAAGAGTATATGTTTAATTCGTGAGCTAATCTCCGCCGGAATTTGAAGTACCACTCCGGTTATATCATCGAATAGATATTCGTTACCAGAATTCGTTCGGAAAAAAGTAAAAGAACGAATGAACTGAGACACTGCTTCTCACCTTTCAACGCCCAAATGCTGCTGCAGTTCCTCCTGCCATTAATCCTTGGGAAGCTACGGCCAGTGCTGCCCCTGAAGTAACACCGCAAGCTGCTGTACAACCCCCAACACAAATTGTTCCACATATCGCGTAGCACAGCCATCCCACAGGGATCACCGATATCTAATGGTATTTTGAGTATTTAATTCTTTCCTAAACTAAGGGTTAGCAACATGGAGTTATTAAATTTTTAAAAAAAAAGTAATTCTTCAAGAACTCTATTTTAGAAATGCCAAAAACGTAAAACTTTACAACTTTAGGTAGTTTTCATTGTTTTGGACTTATGCAGCCCCACTGGATATCAAAGGCGTCGCTACCTCACACTAACACTATCCTCTCGGCAAGCTTCTCCCCTAAGGGACGGATAATCGAAAACGAGACCGCGAGTGCCCCTATAGACAGCAGGAGCGATAACACCAGTGCGGTCTCCAACGAGAGGCCAACTCCGAAGTACTTGGGAATGTACGCGGGTGCAAAATATGCCGTGAAGAAAATGATGAACTTCGCTATGTCGAGGTACCTTGACTGAAAGAGGAGCGTTATTAAAATCACCAAAAAAGTGAAGCTGAAGAGCGCTGGAGCCGAGATTAGAATCCCGAAGAGCACAGTTGTTAGGGGTATTGGAGTGCTCACGTGGAGTGTGATGAACCATCCCACGGCACTCCCCAGTGCAATTCCGGTTATTCCAATAACGAAGCTCGCGAGGGTTCTCGTGAGCATGAGCCTGACCGGGTCGAGCGGAAGGCTGAGGAGCATCTCGTGGATTCCAAGGAACTTTTCCCGGACTATAGAACCTCCAAAGAATAGAGCGGCTATAACGGCGATGGAGAAGCTGGAGGTTCCGACAATGGCGGCGCTCGAAAGGGGAGTCCAGCTGGTGAAGAGGTAGATAACCGCCATGAGCCATGGGATGGAAATCAGGTTGAGCCCAATCTGCTTTGCTGTATACTTAATTTCCTCGTGGAGTTGGGTGAATATTATGGACATCTCCTTCACCGGCCGAAAAACATGTCGTGACTTTCATATTTACCCGTTATGTTTCTACCTAAGAACAGTTAAAAAGCTAACTCGATTAGTGATAAGGGAGTAAAGGACAGTGCTAAAGGGGGTTAGAACTCCGGAATTCTTATCGGCGCCTGCAACTCCTTCTCGTTCTTTTCGAGGTTCGTCGCGAGCATCTTTATCCTTTCGCAGCCCTTTATCTCCCTGATGAACTCGGCCACGCTCTTGGGCACGAGCTCCTCCCAGGGCTGTCCTTCAACCATGCGTTTCCTGATCTCGGTCGCAGAGAGGATGTCCTTCCTGAACATCGGCTGGACGATGACCTCGTAGCCCTTCTCGCGGAAGAGCTGGGCAACCAGAGAGTTGCCAGTGAAGACGACGTCGAACCTCGGCACCATGCTCACTACATAGGTCGCCCAGATGGCGTTGAAGTTTATGTCCGGGAGCGGAATCAGGTAGTAGCGTTTGTCCGCCAGGTGCGTCTCGTTCAGCGCCCTGATCAGCATCTCCATCCTTTCGCTCGTCGTGAAGGGGTTCTTCAGCGTATGGCTCGCCTGGGCGCTTCCGATGCCCAGTATCACCTCATCAACCTGTGAAAAAACGAATTCGAGCGCCTTTATATGGCCGTTGTGAACCGGCTGGAACCGGCCGACGAATAGGCCGCGCTTGACCATTCAATCACCTCCAATCAACTTCACCCTCACCTCATCCCCGACCTTCAGACCGAGCCTTTCAGCGGCACTCCCCTGATTGACGGCTATCTCGAGGTAGTCGTGACTTCCAGGAAGTGCAAGCAGTTCTCCGGGCTTCACCTGGCCGTAGGTGTCGAGGTATGGAACCCTGACCCCCAAGTCGGGAAGCTCCACCACCCTCAGCGTCCCATAGTTCTCGAGGTTGAGGATCACGTTGCCGAAGTCGTCAATGTAGAGTACCGTGAGCAGCCAGCTCTCTCCTTCGCGCCGCGGCTCCACGTTGAGCCTGACAAGGCTTTCCAGGGGAATTTCAGTTCCTATCTGGCCGGGCTCAATGCCGGCGTCGAGGAGCGCCCCGGCGGGACCGAACACATCCCTGCCGTGGAAGGTAGAGCTTATCCGCCAGCCCGTGAAGCGCCTTATCCTCTCGAAATCTATCTCGTAGGCTCGCCGGGGTTTGATGTGTTTCATTGGGAGGGTTGCTAGTCCGTTGTCAGGAAGGACGAGAAACTGCTCCCCCTCGATTATTACCGCCCTCCTGCCCGTTCCGACCCCGGGGTCAATAACGCCGACGTGAACGGTCCCTTCCGGGGAGTATTTCACCACCTGCTCCATGACGAAGGAGCCCTCAACGATGGAGTGCCTTCTTATCGAGTGGGTAACGTCAATGAGCCGCGCGTTGGGATTGACCCTCAGCATCGCCATCTTCATCTCGCCGACGTAAGGCCCTTTAAGCCCGAAGTCCGTCGTCAGGGTTATCATCGCCACCACCTAAAACTTATTAACGGTTGGGGGCTTTAAAGGGTTTGGAAGATGAAAATGAGAAAAGCCATCCTGATTCCTCTCCTCATTCTCATAGTGGTGGCCTCGGGATGCCTCTTCAAGCCGCCGGCGGAGGTTAGGTTCTCGGTTGACAGAACGGTCGTCGCGCCCGATGGAACGCTCCACGTCATCGTGTTCGTTAACAACACCGGGAAGGTGGGCCTGACCGGGGCGACTCTCGTCCTGGGCGACGAGGACTTCCAGATACTCCAGGAACCGAAGTTCCCCGACGTTCTGCCCGTGGGCCAGTCCGTCCAGCTGGTCTGGATACTCAAGGCCCCGACCATACCCGGCCACTACAACCTCAAGCTATCCCTCGAACTGACCGATGAGCTTAAGCGGAGCTGGACCGGCTTCTACGGCCAGTTCAGGGTGTTCGTTTCCACGGGAGCCACGCCCTCGGACGAAATCGGACTAGGGATAAGCGGGCCAGAGACCCTCCGTGGCGGTGAGACCTCCACGATAACGGTCACGGTGAAGAACAAGCTGGAGGCTCCGATCGACCTGGTGGACATCCGGCTTGACCTCCTCGATGGAATGAAGGTGCTCAGTGCAGATGCGCTTCCGGAGAGCATCAGCGAGAACGGTAAGATAGTCCTCCGGTACACTGTGAAGGCCCCGTACGCATACAGGAAAGGGTACATCTCGGCGATGCTCCGGTACAGAATAGGCGGCTCCGAGAAGAGCGTCATCGAAAGCGTACCCCTGGAGGTAACATGGAGGCCATGGAACGCGGACAGCGGAACACTTAAGGACGCATATGAACTCAAGTACCACTGGATCACCGACGGATACCTCGTTGACGGCTACTGGTCCGAGCGCTACAACTCAACCCCCTCCTTCAACAGGGGGGAGCTCAGGAACCTCACCCTTGGGATAATTGGAAACGCCAGCTCCGAGCCAGGTGCTGCGAAGGCCATCTATGACTGGATAATGCGCACTTACTCCTTCGGAGACACGACCTCCACCCTTGAGCCGGATAAGATACTTCTCCAAGACAGGCTGAGCTACGCGGAGGGCCAGATACTCATGACTGCAATGCTGCGCTCCATAGACATCCCCGCGAGGATCGTAACTCTCTACAACGGGACGGACTGCACCCGGAGGCCCGTGACGGAGTTCTACACCGCGGACGGCTGGTACATTGTGGACATAGAGCACGGCCTCATAGGCTCCCTGGAGGAGTACCTGGCCAGTCCGTACTTCCCCAGACTGTATCAGATAATAACCGAGAACGGCTACAGGATGGTGGCACAGAGCCCGACGGAGCTCAGCGGTCATGAGCATGTTGACGTTACTGGGGACTTCATCGCGAACATCGAAGACAGACTCATAAGCGTCGTGAGCGGAAGGTTGAAGCCGGAGCTGCGCTCGAAGCTGATGATGCTGGTCAACAACCTCAACGAAAATGAGAGGCTTTACGCGCTCTTCATCCTCTCGTCTGCCCCCAGCGACGATGAATTGAACCTGGTGGTGGAGAAATACAGTGTGGGCAAGATGGAGCAAAGCATAAAAGCCATGTACGAGTTTTACAGGGACATGGAGTGGAGCGACGATTTCACGCGCTACTGGAAAATATTCGCGGGTGATGTGGGATGATAACCGTCCTTCGCCTTGGACACAGACCCGAGAGGGATAAGAGGATAACGACCCACGTGGCCCTGACGGCGAGGGCCTTCGGGGCAGATAGAATCATCATCGCGGCCGAAGTGGACGAGCACGTGAGGGACAGCGTCGAGGACGTCGTGAGGCGCTGGGGGGGACCCTTTGAGATAGCCTTCGACCCCAGCTGGAAGAGAATCCTGAGGGAATGGAAGGAGAATGGTGGGGTGATAGTCCACCTCACGATGTATGGAATCCACATCGACGACGCGATGGCCCAAATACAGGGGGAGCTGAAGGGAGGCAGGGACGTTCTCGTCGTCGTCGGCGCCGAGAAGGTGCCCAGGGAGGTCTACGAGATGGCGGACTACAACGTCGGCGTCGGAAACCAGCCTCACAGCGAGGTTGCCGCTCTGGCAGTCTTCCTGGACAGACTCCTTGAAGGGCAGGGCCTGAGGAAAAGCTTTGAGAACGCAAAGCTCAAGATAATCCCGCAGGAGAGGGGCAAAAAGATAATCGAGCTTGAGTGAGGGTTGCGGATGGTGCTCAATAACTACCGCGAAAACGTTAGGGGTTACCTTGAGGCCATCGTCAGGCCCCTCGCGAGGGCCGGCGTTACGCCGAACACGATAACCGTCCTCGGCCTGCTGATAAGCCTCGCCGGCGCGTACTTCTTCTACCGCGGCGAGCAGGTCATAGCGGCCCTCGTTCTGCTCCTCGGCTCGCTGGTAGATGCACTCGACGGAACGCTCGCGAGATTAACCGGGAAGACGAGCAGGTTTGGGGCCTTCCTCGATTCCACCTTCGACAGGATAAGCGACGGCGCTGTGCTCTTTGGAATAGCCCTTGGAAACCTCGCCGACTGGCGTGTGGCTTTTATCGCCTTCATGGGGAGCTACCTGGTTAGCTACGAGCGCTGCAGGGCCGAGCTGGCCGGCTCCGGAAGGCTGGCCGTTGGGATAGCCGAAAGGGCCGAGAGATTGCTTATAATAATCATCACTGCGCTCTTCGGCCACGTTGAGTACGGCCTTTACGCAGTTGCAGTCCTGGCCTGGATAACCGTTCTCCAGAGGCTTTACGCGGCCTACCAGAGGCTCAAGGAATGAAGAGGAGGGGAATGACGAGAATTTCGCTAGGCGAGCCGCCAAGGCGATGAAGAACCCTGCCGTTGCCGACCCCCGTTACTCTTTTTTTACCATTCAGAACTCATTTTTCCATCAGTCCCCTCACGATTTCGACGACTTCCCTAAGCTCCGATACCACGAAGTCGCAGTTTCCCCACAGTTCTCTCTTTGTTCCATTCGGGTCAAGGAGAACGCTTGGCATTCCAACGTTTTTCGCCCCAGTACAGTCTTTGGCCGGGTTGTCGCCGACGTAGAGGGCCTCGCCCGCTTCAACGCCGGCCCTCTCGAGGGCGAGCCTGAAGGGTCTCTCGTGGGGCTTGTAGAAGCCGGCATCCTCACTGGTGGTTACCGAGTCGAACAGGTCGTAGATGCCGAGTGCCTTCAGGTGGGCCTCGATGTAGTCGTTGTCCGAGTCGGTTATTATTCCAACGTGGAGGCCGAGCTCTTTGAGGGCCTCAATCGTCTCAACGGCATCGGGGAAGAGCTGGCCATGGCGCTCGTGCATGGCGATGCTTATCTCCCAGAAGTCGCCGGGGACGGTGAAACCGTAGCGCCCGGCCACTCTTCTCATGGCCTCGATATCAACGTCCCGGATTTTGACGTAGGGCTTGCCTGCGAGCTCCTTGAACATGGCGGAGCTTTCGGCCTCGTACTCCTCCCATAGCCCCACATAGTCGAGGTCTTCCCTCCCGGCCCTTCTGAGAACCTCCCTCACGATGTTCTGATGGGTAACGTTTTCGCCCTCCTTCGTTATGAACGTGCCCACGAAATCGAAGAAGACTGCCCTGAGCATCACAACCACCGGAGGGAATTGGGGACGGACGTTAAAACCCTTGCCCGGCAGAATTACAGGTTCTGTTGGGAAGTTTTCCAAAATTTGCCGTTTGAACTGCGGGATAGCTGAAAATTTTTGGTTGTCGGCGATTTCTATGGGGGGCCGAACTACAGGGTATCACCACCATGTTCCACATTAGGGCCATCGAATGGTTCCTGCTCTTCGGGAAGAGGTTAACCTGACCTAAACCTTAAAAGCCTCCCCGCGTAGTCTCCCCGGTGGTGTGAAATGGCCGAGATGAACGAGATGGAGAAACTCGCTTACGAGTACCAGCTCCTTCAGGCCCAGGCGCAGCTCTTAGCTCAGAACCTCGAACTGCTCACCCTCGGGAGGAACGAGTTCCAGGCGGTCAAGGAGACGCTGGAGGAACTCAAGAAGGTTGAGGAGGAGAAACCTGAGATACTGGTGCCGATCGGGGCCGGCTCCTTCCTGAAGGCTCACATAGACGACAAGGAGAACGCGATAGTCAGCGTCGGCGCCGGCTACGCAATCGAGAAGAACCTCGACGACGCGATAGCGTATCTGGACGCGCGGATAAAGGAGTACGACGAGGCGATAGCCAAGACTCAGGAGGCTCTCAGAAAGCTGGAGGGACAGCTGGGGGAGCTCGCCCAGAAGGCACAGGAGCTTCAGCAGAGGCAGGCCATGGGCTTCAGCGTAAGGAAGTGATTGAGATTCTTTCTTCCTCCTTTTCAGGGTGGAAACCGAAACCCGGGGGATAATATTTTAAACTTTTCCGTCCATAGCTGTTTTTAAGATGCTAACAAGGATCAGAACGGCTTCAACTGCGCTGGTTTTAATCATAATTCTCGGAACGTTTGGATTAGCCGTGCCTGGGATTAACATCAGCGCTCAGGAGATTGGGGCTGGCTCAAACTACCTCGTGAGCCCTGTTCGTGAGGGAAGGTACGCCCTCTGGACCACTGACGGGAGATACAATCCGTATACCCCGCTTGGTGATGTGGTACATGTGGAGTTGATTCTTGGTGGGGATCTGCCAGAGGGCTCCGAAGTTACGGTTGTGCTGTATAATTCCTCCGGCCAGCGTATTTCCGATGGTACGCTTGTTGTGCCTCAGGGAGGTCTTCCCGGGGGAACTGCATTTAACGTCAGCGTATCACAGGTGCCCGCTTCGTGGGTTGATGTGTCAAAAACCAGGGTGGTGGTGCTCTCAAAGGATTATGCCTCCGATGCGGGTAAACCAATCCTTGTGGCTCTTCAAAAGGTCGGATTGGGTACCTATGACGAAAAATATTCTCAGGCCATGATTATAACTGGAAGCAATGCTCCGCTGAATTGGTATACGATCCCAGTCGGGCTTGGGATTTCGGATCCCAACTTCAACTGGGACACCGTCTATTTCACAAACGCCTCGGGAGATTGTTTGTATTACTGGATGGAGAGCCAGGGGGCTGATTCGCAGGGTTCCTCAGCGTGGTTCTGGCTGAATGTTACCAACATTCCCGCTAATTCCCAGACGGAGATATACATCAACTACGGTGGCTCAGGAAACCCGTGTGCTGATCACAACGATCCGGACAAAGTTTTCCTGCTTTACGATGACTTTAACGACCTCTCCAACTGGAATTCGCGGGGGGGTGTTTCTCCTCCTTCGAACGGCGTTCTGTCACTCTATCCGGGGCAGTGGATTTGGACGAAGCGTCGATTCCCTGCACCATACCATGTCGGAGCTGTAGTCTCCCTGGGGCCGGATGATATGACGAATCCCTATGACGTCATTTCATCTATATTCGGGGACATTCCGGTTTCCCTTGGTTCTTTTTTCCTTCCTTGGATACTGCCGTCTGGAGAAGGATACGGTGAGGGAATTGGTACTGCTTACTGGTTCACGCAGATTCCCCTGAATGGAGAGACTCAGTTCAATGTTAACTCCCTCCAGCTGGATAAAAACAGTGTGTCCTGGAACTACGGAATTTCCGGTTCACGGTACACTGTGGGGCGGTGGAGTTTCGTTGATATGATTTCCCTCGGCGATGCCATTGCCATTTATCAGAACGGGAATTCAATGGCCTACTACAACGTCCCTCCTGGCCAATACGGCTCGGTTGGACTCGGCCAGTACAGCGGAGGCCCCCTGTTGATCGATTATCTCTTCGTCAGGAAGTACGTTAATCCAGAGCCCGCATGGGATCTGGGGAATTTCTACTATCACCTTACCTTTAACCCCCAACCTCCCCAGACGACGTCTTCCATAACCCTCTCAAGCTCGAAATCTATTAGCATTGCCTCTCTTCCCACGATCCCCCCTGAATCGCCTTCCCAGCAGATTTCACAGAAAACCCTTCTCATAACTCCATATTCCGACAAATGGAACCTGGTGGGGCTCAATTTAACATCCCCCTTGATTGAAAGATACGGGCAAAATCTGCTTGAAAAAAGAATCCGGGAGTTGATCACTCCCCCGCGGGGTGGTCCCTAGAGTACCACTCCACCGTTTTCTTCAGCCCTTCCTCCAGCGAAAACTCCGGCTCGAAGCCAAGGCTCTTGATCTCGCTTATATCCGCGAGGCTGTGCCTTATGTCCCCTGGTCTGGGCTTGTCGAAGAGTATTGAGCTTGTCGCCCCGGTTATCTCGATTATCTTCATTGCCAGCTCGAGTATTGTTGTCTGCCTTCCGGTAGCGACGTTGAAAACCCTTCCGTTGCTCCTCCGGCTCTCGGCGGCAAGTATGTTCGCCCTAACGACGTCCTTAACGTAGATGAAGTCCCTCGTCTGCTTGCCGTCGCCGAAGATGACGAGCGGCTCGTTCTTCAGCGCGCGGTTGATGAAGATGCTTATAACTCCCGCGTACTGGTTGGCGCTCTGCCTCGGGCCAAAAACGTTGAAGTAGCGCAGCGCGACGGTTGGAACTCCGTAGAGCTCGTTGAAGACCCGAAGATACTCTTCCGCGGTCGCTTTGGTTACGCCGTACGGTGAGAGCGGTTTCGGCCTCTCGGTCTCCCTCAGGGGCAGGTTCGGGTTGTCCCCGTAGACCGCCGCGGAGGATGCAAAAATCAGCTTTCCCTGACCTTCCAGGAGGGCTCTCAGTATGTTGAGCGTGCCGATGACGTTGACTTCCTCGGTGAAAACCGGATCGCGAATGCTCTCGACGACGCTGACTTGAGCGGCTTCGTGAAAAACGTAATCCGCCTGACTTATCAGCTCGGCTATTGATTCGTAATCCCTTATGTCGGCCCTTACGAGCTTTGCCCCCGGTGGAACGTTCTCCTCCTTCCCGGTGTAGAGGTTGTCGATTATGATTACCTCGTTGTCCTTGACGAGCTCCCAGGCGATGTGGGAGCCTATGAATCCTGCCCCTCCTGTGATGACGACAAGCTTGTCCCTCATATGCTCACCTGTGAAAAATAACCTGGCGGTTCATAAATTTATCTCCTGCCGGTTTAATCCTCCCGCGTCCCGTGCATCCTCAGTTTTACCTCCCTCATGATGTCCTCTTTATTGGGAGATACTGCTCTGGAGGACCTGTATGCATCTTCAATGTCCTTCAGAACGTACGTTAACTTTTCCAGAATGTCCTTGCTCTTGTTCCACGGGGTTGCGTAGCGGAACTCGATCATCTCCGCTAGCTCATCGATTGTGAAGCTGTATACCGTTTCTCTGGTTTCGCAGTCCACTATTTTGAGACTCCCCTCCTTCAGCACAAGCAGGAATTCTTTCTCCCCCGCCATAATGACCACGATTATTTTGTATCCTCAATGGTACTTTAAGGTTACTCTTTTTTCTGAAAGCTTCGCCCTTCAGAGCGGGGATGCAATAAACAACCCAACCAGCCTTCGAGCAGGAAAGCGATACTTTTTTAAAGCCTAAAATTCATACAATACCTCAGGATGAAGAGAACGGTAACGGTAAAACTCCAACCAAGCAAAGAACAGACGAAAATCCTCCACCAGTTAGCCGACGCTGGAGCTAAAGCCTGGAACAGGGTAAACTACCTGAGGAGACAGCAATTCTTCGAGGGCAAAATCGTGGACTTTAATTCAACCGAGAAGACCGTTTATAAGGAGTTTAAGAGAGAAATAGGCTCAGCAACCCTTCAACAAATAGCGAGGAAGAACGCGGAAGCCTGGCGGAGTTTCTTCTCACTCCTTCGGAAGAAGCAGAACGGAGAACTCCCCTCTTGGCTTAAACCAAAACCACCAAACTACCTCAAAGAAGATGAAAAGAGGAGACCCTTGATCGTCCTCAGAAACGACCAGTATAAGATTGAAGGCAACAAGTTAATTCTAAAAGGCCTTGGAAAATTTAAACGTCTGGAAATTCAGTTTAAGGGCAGAATACACTTGAAGGGGAAGCAAGGGCGGTTAGAAATCACTTACGACTCCGTTAAGAGGAAGTGGTATGCTCACTTAAGCCTCACGGTAGAGGAAAAACTTGAGGGTGCGGAATGGGTTAAGCTTCCGAGAACTCTCCAGGGAAGCCTTTCAGCGGGAATTGACTTGGGAGTGAATAACTTAATGGCCGTTTATGTTGAGAATGGGGAGAGTTTTCTGGTCAATGGGAGGCCGTTAAAGAGCATTGACTTTTACTGGAGAAGAAAAATTGCCGATTATCAGTCAAAACTCAATAAGAGTGGAGCTAAAAAGAGTAGAAAACTTAGGAGAATGCATGAGAAGGTTAAGCTTCAGGCGAAGCATTACATTAATACTGCCGTAAGGCAAACAGTTAAGAAGCTCTACGATTTGGGCGTTTCCAGAATAGTTGTTGGTTATCCGAAAGGCATTGCAAGAAACTCCAAGAAGGGCAGTAAGCAAAACTTCATCCTCTCCCACATCTGGCGGTTTAGTACAGTTATCAAACGCCTGACGGAAGTTGCGGAAGAATATGGTATTCGAGTTTTGGTTGTTAATGAAGCTTTCACTTCTAAAACTTGTCCCGTTTGCGGGAAGCCCCACCAGGGGGCGAGGTTTGTTCGTGGATTATTTAAGTGTCCCGCAACGGGGCTTATCTTCAATGCTGACTTGGTTGGTGCCTTTAACATTTTAAAGAAGGTGATGAAAACCATAACCCCGAATCTGAGCGGTCTTTATGCTCAGAGGAGGGGTAACGGGGGGAAGACCCTCCCCGAGGGGCTGAAGGCCCACTTTGAATTGGGCTTTAATGAAGCCCCCCAAACCTCCCTGCCAGTTGGGTAGGGGGTTCCTCGCTGGAACCCTCGCCCTTCAGGGCGGGGAGGAGGTCGGGCCGGACCTTCGAACGGTCTCGAAAGATTCTTATACACCAGCCATCACAGAATAATCTAGGGGAAGTGAACCATGGGGGAGCGGGTTTCTACTGGAATCCCCGGGCTGGACTTCATGCTGAACGGGGGCCTTGTCTCCGGTAGGACGTATCTTGTTAAGGGAGCGCCGGGTACGGGTAAGACTACCCTGGCGATGCACTTTGCAATGGCGGGAGTGCATAACGGTGAAAACGTGCTGTACGTAACACTGGAGGAACCGGCGGAGAACCTTAAGGCGGACATGATGAACTTTGGCTTCAACCTCAGTGACCTGCACTTTACGATGATAGACGCCACCCCGACCGCGGAGAGGTACGTTCTCATGGAGAACTTCTTTGAGTCCTTTGCGGAGAGCATGGACAAGATGCTGGCCGCCATAAAGGAGCAGTTCAAACAGAGATACTATCACAGGGTTGTTATCGACCCGATAACCATGCTCAAGGTGGCCACGAAGGACGATATCGAGTACCGGAGGTCGTTTCTTACTTTTGTCAAAGCGGTGGGGAGGTTAAAGACCACGGTGATACTAACCTCCGAACTTCAGAGAACGGATGTTGAGGAGTACCTGGTTAGCGGGGTTATCGAACTCAGGATGTTTGAGCTGCAGGGGAAGCTTGCCAGGGGCATCAGGATAACAAAGTTCCGGGGTAGTTCCTTCGACGGTACCATCCGGCCGTATAAGATAACCGACAGCGGGATTGTTGTTTACCCTGATCACGTACTGCCATTGCCCTGATATCCCCTCGCCGTTATGGAACTGGAGGTGGACTGTCGGTCATACGTGGAGTGGCAAAAGTTAAAAGTCTCCGCTCGATTCATCCGCCATGGACCCGCTCCTTCCATGCCTTGCCGTTCTCCTGCTCTGGGATGGGTACTTCTTCGTTAATTACATACTGCACATCTTCAGAGAGTACCAAACCGGACGATGGCTTCCCGCGGTGTCGATACTCATCCCCGCCTACAACGAAGGGGAGAGGGTTCTCAGGGCCATAGAGTCCGCCCTCTCTCAGGATTACCCTGACTTTGAAGTTATAGTGATCGACGACGGGAGCGGGGACAACACCTTTGAGGTAGCTTCCTCGGTCAAGAGCGCCCGGCTGAAGGTTTACAGGATGGAGCACGGTGGAAAGGCCAGAGCCTTGAACTTCGGCCTCTCGAAGGCTTCCGGAGAGATTATAATAACGACCGACGCCGATAGCAGACTCGAACCCGATGCGGTTAAGGAGCTGGTGAGGCGCTTCTATTCGGATGAAGTCCTCGGCGTTGGCGGACAGGTTCGCGTCGCTGGGGGCTCTTTCCTTGAGATTGCTCAAGATGCGGAGCACCTCAGGATAGCGATGTTCCGCAGGGCGAAGGAGCTGGACGACCTGAGCCTCGCCCCCGGCCCGATAGCTGCCTTCCGCAGAGAGGCCCTTGAGGGGATCGGCGGCTTCGTTGAGGACATCGTCGAGGACTACGCCACCACAAGGGCCGTCAAGGCGCTTGGAAAGGTCGTCTACGCCCCACGCGCGAGGGTCTGGACGGAGATGCCAAAGAGCCTCGCCGTTCTCTGGCGCCAGAGGAGGCGCTGGTTTCTCGGCGACCTGAAGAATCTCGGGGGAGGTTTCACGAAGGACCTGACGTTTCTGCTCCTTTCGGACGTCGTGGCGTTTTTCGATGTGATCGTTCCGCCGCTTCTCCTCCTCACAGGGCAGTTTGAGTTCTTCGCCCTCTGGTGGTTCTTCGAGACCTTCACGATGCTCTTACCGACTCTCTTCGAGGGCGGAAGGCTGATAAACGCACTCCTATTTCCGGTTATAGTCTGGTTCTGGGCGGCATTCTATCTCGTCCTCCACATATACGGCTATCTCTCCGTCCTCCTCCGAAGGATATGAGACTTTGCCCGGCGAAACCCTTTTAAGCCCTCATTCCTGAACTACATAGACTATATAGATTATGGGGCAACAAATAGAATATAGTGATGACGATGATAACGGCGCTCTTCATGGCCTGGGCGATAGGCGCGAACGACAGCGCAAAGGCCGTTGGGACAGCCGTTGGGTCAGGGGTTATAGGCTTCAAGAGAGCCGTGCTCCTCATAGGGATATTCACCACCTTAGGCGTTTTTCTCGGCGGCTCCGGAGTTTCCGGAACGGTCTCCGGGCTGGCCAGGGGCATGTCAGCGGGCGAGGTTGGTCTCGTTCTCTTCAGCGCAGCCTCGGCCGTAACAATCGCGAGCCTGTGGGGAAGGCCAATCTCAACGACCCAGTCCATAATAGGTGGCCTTGTCGGGGCTTCCCTCGCCCTCGGACTGCCGGTTGATTGGTGGACTGTCGGCAGGATAGCATCGGCGTGGGTTCTCTCACCGATCGTCGCCGCGCTCTTTGCGGTGGCAATCTACAGGCTCTATAAGCCGATTCTAAAGAGGATCAAAGGCCTGCGGAACCTCGAGCTTGCCCAGAAGTGGCTCGTATTCACTGCCGCGGCCTTTTCAGCCTTCAACCTCGGCGCCAACGAGCTCTCCAACGTCGCCGGGCTGATGGAAGGGCTCGGAGTGAATGGACCATTTAAGCTCCTTTTGGCGCTCACCCTAACCCTTGGAGCGCTGACCTTCAGCTACGGCGTGATGATGACGGTTGGAAGGGACATCTCACCCCTCGGGCCGACCTCGGCCTTTTCAAGCCAGTTTGGGGCATCTCTGGCCGTCAGCTCGGCCAACCTGATAGGCCTGCCCGTCAGCTCGGGTCAGGCCATAGTCGGCGCCATAAGCGGTCTGGGCCTCTACAAGGGCGAGCACGTGAACCTCAAACTCCTCGTGGGAATCGTTAAGGGCTGGGTAATCGCGCCTGTTTTCGCGGGTGCGGTATCTTATGTTCTCATCTCCATTCTGGCTTAGGGGTCTGTCCGTCGTGAGTTTTTAGGAAGGAACGTGAGTGAACGTCCTCCCGCTCAAGTCCACCCTCACGACGGACTTGGGGTTCACCAGCCTCAACTCCCCTCCGGGTTCATAGGGGAGTAAATCACGGGCCTCACCCCCTCTCAGGGCGGCCCCAAGTCCCCGCACGAAAATATTGAACGCTCCAACAAACTGCCCATCTGATTTAAACCCACAGTTGGGGCACTCCACCTGCCCGTTTCGGGACTCCAACTTACTCCCACATTTCGGGCAGGTGGAGGAAGTGCCAGCGGGATTAACAAACTCGATTGGAACACGGTAAGAGAGTTTTTGGACAATTTTACCCCAAGTCGAGCGGGAAAGTTTGCGATTAAAATCCCTCGAACCGTTCTCCAGCATTTTAAACTTGTTTAAATCTTCGAAAACGAAAACCGTATCGGGAAACTCCCTTGATAATTGAACGACCAGCTTGTTCAGGTAATCCTCAATCCTGTTCCTCCTGCGGGCATAATATTTCTGAAGGAGTCTCGAAATCCTCTTAGGAGCCTTCTTCTGGATACTCTTGAGCCTATCAATAATTCTATCATAAGTTTCTGCAATCCCGTGCAACTCGCTCAAATCAACCTTAATCCAGCCTTTTTCAGGGTGATAAACATCGAGGCTCATTAAGTTACTATCAACTCCGATTTTAATCCTTCTCGAAAACTCTACTTCCTTTGAGAAGGTGAGGTAAACGTCTTTCTCCCTGATTATCAGCTCACCAACCTTCCAGTCTTTAATCCTTTCGTAGAACCACTCGTTAGAATAGTCGAGTTCAAGGTATTTCTTTCTCGGTTTGACGGTTATCCTGATTTTTGAACCTTCAACCTTCATCAACGTTGTCTTGACCCGAACGAACTTCCTCTTCACGACTGGTTTCTTTCTCTTCCTCCTCCCCTTCAGGTAGTTCTGCCTCCAGCTCTCAAGGATTGAGTAGGCAGTCTTTATGGTAGAATCAACGTAGTGTTTCGCAAAAGGCCAGTCCTTGAGGAGTTTATTCCTCAATTCTCTCTTGAACTCGTTGGATTTTGGAAAATAAGGGAATAGTCTGGTTGTTTCATAATACTTGTATTTTCCGTTTCCGATGGGGTAGCGGTGTTTTGCCTTCTTTTCTTTCCAAGTCGTGTTCTCCCAAATCTCGTCAATCGCACGCTGAAGGAGTTTCTGATACTCTGTGAGTAAGTCCTCAACGCTCCAATTGTGATTCATCTTGTAGGTGAGGACGATTTTCACTCACTCTCGACCTCCTTGATGAGTTTTTTAGCACCTTCTTTGAGTTTTTTGTACTTGTTGGAACGCATTCCGTAGAGTTTACCCGCAAAGTGGCTGATTATGGTTATTAAGTCCTCGATGAGTTCTTCTTTTGGTGTTTTGTC
The DNA here is from genome assembly GCF_006274605.1 of Thermococcus indicus. Lineage (NCBI taxonomy): Archaea > Methanobacteriati > Methanobacteriota > Thermococci > Thermococcales > Thermococcaceae > Thermococcus > Thermococcus indicus. The sequence continues at coordinate 1,757,883 of NZ_CP040846.1, read as the reverse complement.
CTTCTCGTGGATTGTTATTATTTCTGCCCCGTGTTGATGGAAGAAGAATTGTAGTGTTCTAAACCCGAAACGGGTGAGCCTGTCGGGGTAAGTGATGATGACTTTTGAGACTTCTCCTTTTGCGGCTAATTCAAGGAGTTTGTGGTAGTTTTTCCTGTTCTCGTTCAATCCGGAGCCGATGTCCTTAAGGATTTGGACTTGCCAGCCTTTTTCTCTTGCGTATTCTTTTATTGCATTGATTTGTTGTTCTAAGTCGCCCTTTTGCGTGCGGCTGGAGACTCTCGCGTAACCGATTATCAGGCCTTCTTGGGGTTTTATGCCAAGAAGGCGTTTTATTTCGCTCTCTGGTATTCTTCTCCGCCCGCCGGGGGTTCGGACGACTTTGATTTTTCCTTCCCTGTCCCATTTTTGGATTGTTTTCGGGTGGACTCCGAGTATCTCGCTCGCCTGTTTGAGCGTGTAGAGTTTCTCTTTCACCACCATATGCTCACATTTAATCACAAAAACTTTTAAAACTTTCGCTCAAAAAGAACAGTTAGCGAAGGCTTTTAAACCCCCCACCGAAGGGCCTAGCGGTGTTGAGAGATGGTCGAGTTCAAGTTTGAGGTCAAGGCGAGAGACGCCGCCGGGAGGATAGGAAAGCTGACCGTTAATGGCAAGACGATAGAAACACCCGCCATAATGCCCGTCATCAATCCGAAGCAGCTGATAGTGACACCCAGGGAGCTAAAGGAGATGGGCTTTGGAATGGTGATCACCAACTCGTACATCATCTACAAGACGCCCGAACTCAGAGAGAAAGCCCTTGAGCTTGGAATCCACAGGCTCCTCGATTACGACGGCATAATCGAGGTTGACTCTGGCTCCTTCCAGCTCATGCGCTACGGTGGCGTGGACGTCACGAACAGGGAGATAATCGAGTTCCAGGAGAGGATAGGCGTAGATATAGGCACCTTCCTCGACATTCCCACTCCACCAGACGCGCCAAGGGAGAAGGCCGAGGAAGACCTCAGGATAACCCTCGAAAGGGCAAAGGAAGCTGAGGAAGTCAAGAACATTGCCATGAACGCAGCCGTGCAGGGTTCAACCTATCCCGACCTGAGAACCTACGCTGCCAAGAAACTCAGCGAGATGAACTTCGAGATTCACCCGGTCGGAGCCGTCGTTCCACTCATGGAGAGCTATCGCTACCGCGATTTGGTGGACGTTGTGATAGCTTCAAAGCTCGGCCTCAGGCCCGACAGGCCCGTCCACCTCTTCGGAGCAGGACACCCGATGATTTTTGCTTTAGCGGTCGCGATGGGAATCGACCTCTTCGACTCGGCGAGCTATGCCCTCTACGCGAAGGACGACCGCTACCTGACGCCAGAGGGGACGAAGAGGCTTGAGGAGCTTGAATACTTCCCCTGCTCCTGCCCCGTGTGCTCCCGCTACACTCCCCAGGAACTCCGCGAGATGCCGAAGGAAGAGAGGACGAGGCTCTTGGCTCTTCACAACCTCTGGGTAATCCGTGAGGAGCTGAACAGAGTCAAGCAGGCGATAAAGGAGGGAACCCTCTGGGAGCTCGTCGATGAGAGGGCTCGCTCCCACCCGAAGATGTTCGCCGCCTACAAGAGACTGCTGGAGTACAGGGACTACCTCGAAAAGAACGAGCCGGTGACGAAAGCGAGTGCATTCCTCAAGGTGAGCGAGGAGGCACTGCGCTGGCCGACTGCGGTGAGGGCTAATGAGAGGGCAGAGCGCGTTAAGACTAAGTTCTCTGAGGTAATAGAACACCCTATATTCGGCGAGATTCCGAAGTACCTCAGCCTGAGCTATCCATTCGCCCAGAGCGAGGGCGAGGAGGACTTCACCATAACCAAGCCCGCCGGGGGAGAGGCGAGGAGCTACATTATGGCCATAGCTGAGTACCAGTTCGGCGAAGGTGCCGGCGAGGCTTTCAAAGATGCCTTCGTCGAGCTTTCCCGGAAGACAGGAATGCCAAGGCAGATAAAGGCCAGAGGTAAACACCTCGCGACCTTCAGGGCTGAGGACGGCCTCTTAACACTTGGCATCGAAGGTGCAAAGAGGCTTCACGAGATTCTGCCGTTCCCGAGGATGAGGGTAGTGGTCAATTCAGATGCGGAGCCGTTCGCGAAGCGCGGAAAAAACGTTTTCGCCAAGTTTGTGGTGGACGCCGATCCGGAGATAAGGCCCTACGATGAGGTTCTGGTGGTGAACGAGCGCGATGAGCTTCTCGCGACCGGACAGACCCTCCTCAACGGCGAGGAGCTAAAGGTCTTCCAGAGTGGTTTAGCCGTGAAGGTTCGCAGGGGCGTCGAGAAGTAGAAAATTTTATAACGTCCCTCCCTTCTCCTATTTCGGGCGGGCCCGTGGTCTAGATGGTTATGACGCCACCCTTACAAGGTGGAGGTCCGGGGTTCGAATCCCCGCGGGCCCACCAGAAAACAAACTTCGCCTTCGCGAAGTTTGATCAAGGTTTGTAGCTCCTTCTCGAAGCCAAGTCCTTGAGTGGTTTCTCTTTAATGTGTGTTTGAATGTTGAGAACGCACGAGATTGCATCTTTTGGTTTGGTTTAGCCTTAAAAAGACGCCCGTAGGGCGTCAGAGGAAAGCAAACCCCCTCTAAGGGGCTCTTTGCAATTTGTTCTCGCTCAGAAAAGTCCTTAATTTGGAAAACTGGATTGTAATGACGCCTTTAACGATGAGCTACAAACTTTTGGTGAGGCTTTTCCCAAAAGCTTCCTTCGCAAGCGCTGGCGGAAAGACTGCATGCGATTTTGAAAATGCTTGTTTTTCAAGTGGTTTACCTTTCAACTGCAAGCTTACAGGGTTTCACTCACCACAAGGCGTTCGGAGAACGCCAGAACAAAAGTGAAACCTTTTAAAGGGCTGATTTTTGACATTAAACCAACGCTTTAAGTGTAATTTTTAAGAGTGCATACCTGATTTTATCCATTTTTAAACGACAAGGGAACTTTTTTGGTCAAGCTTTTCCCAAAAGCTTGTTTGCCGAGCGAAAGTTTCATCAAAGTTCGTAGCTCTCTTTTTAGAATGCCATTGTGACATTGATTTTCCTTACTCACCGTTTTCCCTTTTTGTGGAACCTTCTTGGAGTGTTCTCTTTGTGAGGGGTTGCTCTAAATAGACGCCCGAAGGGCGTCCGAGGAGAAAACCCTACCCAGAATTGCAAGTTTGAGAAGAGCTCCATAATTCAACGCGAACTCCCAATGAAAATCAGCCTCTCAAGAGGCCTTTACAAAGAAGCCACGAATCTTCACAAGTGCTGATGGGGGTTCAGATGCTTTTTTGAGAATTATTTTGGTTAAACTTTGTAAAAGCAAAGGTCGCTGGGGAGCTAACGTCCCGTGTACCGATAGAGTCCCGCAGAGTTAAAAGCTTTCATCCCTTCAACGCGAACTCTAACACGGGGTCGGCTATGTGGTAGGTGATGTTCCTGCCGTTAACCCTTTTCTCTATAAACGAGGCCTTTAGGAGGGCGTCGAGGAGTCTTGCAAGGGTTGCATCCGTTATCTCACGCTTTTCCGCTTTTTCAAGCTCCCTTTTTAGCTCGCTCCAGGTGTTTCTCCCCCGGGCTATCGCATGGAGAACCGTCAAATATCGCTTTCTTGCGAGGGGTCTCTTCTCAAGGAAGCGATCAAGCTCTCCCAAAGCCATCTTTGAAGCCTCTTCAAGAACTATATCTACCGTTTTTTTGCTCAGCCCCTCTCTGAGAGAGATCGTCCCAAACTTAACGAGCCACCCAACTATGCCGTCAAGCCTATTAACTGCATCTTCCAGAATTTCACTGGGGGCTTCTATCCCTGCCTGTTCAAAGCCTTTACGCAAAAAATCGATGCTCTGCTCTCTTGAGAACCGTGAAAGCTCTATCTCGTGAAAAACCCTTCCATAGAGGGGGGCGGTGGGGTCCTCAATACCTATGAATTCATAGAGCAGTCCAATCTCACTTCCAGTTAATATGAAGCTCGTCTCTCCGTAGTCGTAGAAATGGGCTATTAATGAGGCCAGCCCCTTTCCGGCCGGCCCTCTAATCTCCTGAACCTCATCGAACGCTATTAGGAACCCCTCGCTCTCAAGGGCAGAGACCAGTGAATACAACGTTTCGGGGTTCTTCCACGAGAGCGAGACTCCAACACCGGAAATTCTCACGCCGTCTATAAGTCTAATCTTGTCCTTCAATCTTTTGAGCAGGGGCGCGTTTTTCAGGAGGTATTCATTGAGCGCCGCCTGAAATCGAAGGTAGAGGTCGCGCCTTGAGTTGGGGTTCACTCCCCGGAGGTCAACTATAACGTGAGGGAGTTTCGCTTCGTTGAGGGCCACCCTTAGGAGGGAAGTCTTTCCAAGCCTGCGTATTCCTTTGAGCAGTATGAGGGGCTTCCGTGAGTTTATGGAGTTCAGTATATCTTCCAACTCCCTCTCCCTGTCATAGAGATCCTCCCTCCTGGCCTTGGGTCTTTCATCGAAGTACAAACTACCACCCCGATAGTATACTATCACCCCGATGGTTAAAAGGATTTAGTTGCCCTCTACTCCCCTCTCCCCAATGAATGAAATTGGGGGGGAAGGCTGTTAAGAAGAGCGATGCGGTCTGAATATGGGTTGAGATAGAGGGCAACGACCTGGTCGTCACCATCTACCTGGCTACTCAATAGCGGTAATCGTGGGAGTAGCCGTCGGAGTAGTTTCTCCTTCTGCCTCTTCCGTCCCTGCCGTAGCTCCTCGAGTGGCCCGGGTTCCTGCGGTAGCCCTTTGAACCGCTGTTCCTCTGGCTCTCCCTCTCATATCTCTCGCGGTACTCGCGCGGAATCTCCTCGCTCAGCTCGGACTTGCGTATCTCAACGCCCGCGGTCTGGGCGATGTAGCGGAGCCTCCTGAACTCGCCGGGCATTATGAAGGTCACCGCCCTTCCTTTCTTGCCCATCCTGCCGGTTCTGCCTATCCTGTGGACGTAGTCCTCGGCCGTCATGGGCAGGGAGTAGTTCACGACGCAGTTTATGTCCTGCACGTCGAGGCCCCTGGCGGCGACGTCCGTCGCAACGAGAACCCTGGTTTTTTTGGTCTTGAAGCGCCAGAAGGTTCTCTCGCGCGCGGCCTGGCTCATGTCGCCGTTGAGTGCCTCGGCGCTGTAGCCGGCCCTCCTGAGCTTCTCACTCAGCTCCCGGGTTTCCCTCTTGGTGGCGCAGAAGACTATGCCGTAGAAGTCCCCGGTGTCATCGAGTATCTTCCTGAGCATCGTGAGCTTCCTCGCCGGAACGACCTCTATGTACTCCTGATCCACCATCTCCGGGACGAGCTCGTCGCTGCTGACGCTTATGACTTCATAGTCACCCATGTAGCGCCTCGCGAGCCTCTTTATCTCCGGCGGCATCGTGGCGGAGAACATCAGCACGCGCTTCTTTCTCGGCGTCTCCCTGAAAATCGCCTCTATATCATCTATGAAGCCCATGTCGAGCATCCTGTCGGCCTCATCGAGGATGAAGAACTTTACGGAGCTCAGGTCGAGGGTTCCGCGCCTTATGTGGTCGAGAACCCTGCCAGGAGTCCCCACTACAACATGGGTTCCCCTCTCAAGTGCCCTTATCTGCGGCCCTATCGGCTGACCGCCGTAGACGGCGTAAACGTAAACCCTCTTCCTCCCGCGGAGGCTCTTGATTTCATCAGCCACCTGGAGGGCGAGCTCCCTCGTGGGGGTCAATATTATCGCCTGAACGGCCTTTATCTTCGGATCAATCGCCTCGATTATGGGGAGCGCAAAGGCGGCAGTCTTTCCCGTCCCGGTCTGGGACTGGCCGATTATATCGACGTCGCCCGATAGAAGACGTGGAATGACCTCCCTCTGAATGTCCGTTGGGGTCTCAAAACCCTTCTCTCTAACCGCCACTAACGTGGCCTCCGATAAGCCCAATCTTTCAAAACTCATTTTCCTAACTCCTTACGTTACTCAAACGCATCCCTTCTCAAACGGAACGCGTCGAGAAGAAACGCGGTCTGGCGGGCCGGGGGGGATTCGAACCCCCGACCACGGGATTAAGAGTCCCGCGCTCTAACCATGCTGAGCTACCGGCCCTTAACCCGAAGTCATAGACGGGAGGTTGCTTTATAAATTTTTCGGTGTGGAGCTTCAAAGGCCACATCTTACCCTCGCGAAAAGGATATAAACCCCGCCCATCATGTTGAAACGATGATCACTTACGAACATGTGAAACTTGCGGCAGAGGTTGTGGCATTTATTGCGGTGATGGGGGCGATTTACTCCTTCATGGCTTTACGTAGGGTTATCAGAGACACCCTTGGTGAGGGCGTTTTTCGTGCCCTTACCCTTGGAAGCCTGCTACTTCTGCTGGGTTACGGGGTCAATGTGCTTAATGATGTGGTATCCTCGGAGTTTCTGAAGATTCTGGATGATGTCCTGGTTGCCCTCGGCATGGGGATTGTTATGGTTTGCTCCATCACCACGAGGCGGGCGATTGCGACGCACGTCAAACCCCATGTTGTTTTTGACGGCACGTCCACCATCTCGCCCGGGCCGTACCTCGTAAGATCGATGTCTGTTGACTCGGTTTTACGCCTCCTCTCGGGCAAGAAAATTCTCGGCGTTACTCGCTTCCCGGAGGTGTACCTTCGCTGTGGTGCCTCCTACATCTGGCTCAGCAACGTTGGGGGATCGAATGCCGTGTCTCCCACTGCCCTCGCACCGCTCCTCCATGCGGTAACAACGAGCGTTGACAGGGACACCTTTGTTATACTGGACAGTGTGGATTATCTTGTGCTGCACAACGGAGAGGATGCTGTTCTGCGCTTTGTTCTCCATCTGAAGGATATACTGCTGACCAAAGGTGCCGGGCTGGTTATAATCGCTTCCCCCGAGACGCTGGGCGAAAAGATGGTAACCCTGCTTGAGAGGGAGTTCAGAAAGCTCCCCATGTGACCGTAAAATTTATAAAGGCTCCCCGAGCCTTATAATTTGGCGACGCGGGGGTTGCCAAGCCTGGTCAAAGGCGCGGGATTGAGGGTCCCGTCCCGTAGGGGTTCCGGGGTTCAAATCCCCGCCCCCGCACCAAACGGCGCTTTTCTGGTTCCGAGAATCTTCATCTGGAATTTAAGCGCTAACACGGTTGTTTCAGCAGGTTGTACTGCGGAAAGAACCCTCGAGAATGTGTATAAAAATTTGTGTGTACCGAAACATTTATCGTTAGAAACGCATCATTTAGTGGCGATGAAGATAATAAAAATCCCCAGTAATGACAGTGTGGGCGTCATAACCGTTGGAACCCCCTTAGAGGTTGAGCTGGACATCGAGGTTAAACCGCGCAGGGGGGAACTGGTTCTCTGGATATCCAACCCGAACACTGTGAAGGTTGAGATCGACAATGAGGCTGAACTGTATGAGTACATCGGGTTCTGGCAGAAGCTGGATCCGGGAATAGTTTTTTTGAACCGGAGGGTTGTTTTAATTCCCGGCGAGACCATCGAACAGCGCATCCCCGTCGATCTGCCTCCCGGACGCTACAAGGTCGTTAAGTTTGCGTACGTTAAGGGCGCCAAAATTAGGGTGGAGAGGGAGTTCACGGTTAGGTAGCCCAGAACCTCTTGAGGTAGAGCCGCATTCTTCCCAGATCAACGGGTCTCACCGTTTCCACCATCCAGTCCGGCAGGTCTTTCTTTATCCCTCTCCAGAGCAGACGGTAGTCGAGGACCACTATCGAACCCTTCTCCTCGGCCGAGCGGTGCACCCTTCCCGCAGCCTGGACGAGCTTTCTGTGGGCCGGCAGGTAGTAGCCGTAGTACCTGCCCTTCTCCGGGAACTTGCGTTCGAAGTACCTTATCCTGGCCTGAACCCTCGGCGTTGGCCTCGCGTAAGGGATTCCGACGAGCACCACGCCGTTCATTTCGTCCCCGCTGTAGTCCTGCCCCTCGCTGTTCCTGCCACCCATCACGCCGAGCAGTACCGCCCCGTTGCCCCTCGCGTGGGCCTTGAACTGGGCGACCATGAGGTCGTTCTCAGCCGAAGAGACACCCTGCTTCTCGATGAAGACTGCTTTTCCCGTCTCCTCCAGCCTGACCTGGAGGTTCGCCGATAGAAGACCCTGGAGAACCTCGTAGGATGCCGCGAAAACCCCGACGTTCTTTGGGATTATCTTCGCCGCTTCCACTATGTAGTCCACCATCTTCCTGTAAACCTGGAGCGAGCGCTCATCGCCCCTCGTCGAGACGTCTTTGGCCACCAGAACCTGGGCGTTCTCGCGCTTTACCATCCTCGGGAACTTCTTCAGGCGGGCGTTTTCCACGCCCATGACATCGCGGAAGGCCTCAAGCGGGGTGAGCGTTCCGGACATGAATATCGCGCTCTGGACATCCTTTATGAAGCCCAGGGCCTTGGATGGATCAAGGGCAACGAGCTCGAGGCTCAGCCCCCTGTCCCTGCTCATGAGGAACAGGTAGTCCTCCCTTCCGATGAGGGAGAGCCACAGGAGAAGGAACTCGCCGACGCGCCCGATGTAGGAGCGGGGGGGTTTGCCCTTCTCTATCCTGTCCTCCCTTATCGAATCCCCGACCGCCACCATGTCGTTGAGTGTCTTGACGAGCCACCTCGTGTCCAATCCAAGAACCTCGACAACGTGAGAGAACACCAGCTCTGGCTGGATGGCGGTCTCCTGGACGTCCCTGTTCGCCAGTTTTTCCTGGAACAGTATCTCCAGCCCCCTGCCCAGGATGCTCAGGAAGTTTGCTATCTCGTGCTCGTTGTACTCATCGGCCTCTTTTATTGCCCTGTTAATCGTGTTTATGCTTATTTTATCGCTGAGTGCTGAAATCGCCTGATCCGGAAGGTTGTGGGCCTCGTCGAAGACCACTATGAGGTCAGAGTAATCGACGTCGAGCGAGCTTATGAAGTTCTCCCGTATGGTGGGGCTGAGGAGATAGAGGTAGCTGGCGACTATCACGTCCGCCTTCTCCGCTATCCTCTTGGTTAAATCGTAGGGGCACAGCTCCAGGGTCTGCGAGTAGTCGAGTATCTCCGCGGGGTGACTCGGCTCCCCGAGGAAGAAGCGCACCAGCTCGTCGAACTCCGCTTTTTTCTTCTTTTCGTTCTCGTAGAACTCGCACTTCCCGAGCTTTTTGAGGTTCTTGCAGACGACCATGGCGGTGTAGGCGTCGCTCGTGAACTGGGTGAGGTACGTGTGCAGGCAGAGGTCCTTCCTGCTCCTGAGCTCAACGCCGGAAACGGGGCTCTTCCCCCTTATCGCCTTTAGCTCCTCTATGACCCTGTCCATCTGCCTGTGGGTTCTGGCCAGGTAGAGCACCTTGTAGCCCATTTCCTTGGCGTGGGGGAGTACTCCCGCCAGGACGCTCACGGTCTTTCCGAATCCCGTGGGTGCCTCGATGATGACGTTCTCTCCGTTTTCAACTGCCTTTGAGACCAGTTCTATGAAATCGCGCTGGTTCGGTCGCAGGTTTTCGTATGGAAAGTAGTCGGTCATGGGAAAGAGTTTTAACGGCTCGCTTTTAACTTTTCCCCAGGTGACAGTAATGGACGAGAAGACGGGCAGGTTCATCGAATACGCGGTTGAGGCCCTCGTGGTGACGTGGCTGGGGTACCTGTTCCTCTATCAGAACTACCTGCTCTACCGGTGGCACCGTGGTCTCCCGCTACCCTCCAGATTCCCGTTCATCCTCCTCGGAGTGATCCTTGGGATTCTGTTCTTCTGGTACGAGTGGAACAGGTTCGAGAAAGAGCTCGCTAAGAGGGAGGAAGCCGCCAGTGAGTCTGCGATCCCCGTGGTCTCCAGAAGCTCGAATTCCCCAGAGGAGCCCTCCGAAAGGACCTCGGAGACGGAAGAAAGCGAAGGGACTACTCCCTGATCCTGATGACGTACTCTCCCCTCGCATCTATTCCCTCAAAATCCTCCGCCCCCACGTTTAGAATCCCCTTCTCCACCTCGATGATCGAACTTCCGGAATCCGACCCGTACTCGACCCTTCTCACAATGTCGTTCTCCACCGTGACCGTGAACCACTCCCCTCCGTTCTCGCCCCTGAGGGTGAACGAGGAGCTTCCGATATTGAACCGGACGTACCTTATCGCGTGGGCCAGGAGGGATGGCTCGAAGTTCCTGATTATAAAGTCCCTCGGTGAGCCGAAGGCCCTCGCCGCTATGATGCCGTGGCTCTCGGCCATCTTCGCCAAACTGAGCCCCGCTCCTTCGGCGAGATGGGCCAGCTTCTTGCCCAGCATTCTCTCACCGGGGATGTCGGCGGAGGCCTTCGCGATGAGCCCCCCTTCTGCGGCGAAGGAGAGTATCAGAAGTCCCCTGGGTCCTTTAACGACGTAGGTGACGTGGGGTTCGTTAAATGTGAACTCGAGGACCCCCTCAAACTCGAACCTGAGCAGAAACTTCCTGATGGCAAACCTGGCGAAAACCTTCTCCCCCCTCTGGGTTACCTCCGCCTCGTACGGAAACGTCGAGAAAACCCTTTCCGGCCTTGAAGCTACCCCCACAAGCGCTTCCCACCCTGCCGAGAAGGGCGCCTCTGCCGTCCTTGATTCCATGGGGCGCACCCTTGTGCATTCGTCCCCAGAATGTACTCGAACGGGTTTTTAAATTTGGCGATGGGAAAGGGCCGAAACAATAGGGAAAATAGGAGGGGTTCAGAGCTTCAGCTCCGGAATCTCCTCGAGAACCTTGACGGTCAGCTTGACGGCCGCATCGACGTCCCTCTCATCGACCACTTCCGTGTTGGAGTGGATGTAGCGAGCTGGAATGCTTATTCCGCCGCTCGGAACGCCGGCCTTGTTGAGGTGTATCGCTCCCGCGTCGGTTCCTCCGCCGGTGAGGATGTCCCACTGGTAGGGAATCTCGTACTTCTTGGCTATCTCTTCCATCCAGCGGACGATGGTCGGGTGGCAGATGACGGAGCGGTCCATTATCTTGATCGCGACGCCCTTTCCGAGCTGGCTTATCTGCTTGTGCTCCGGTGTTCCGGGAACGTCGGCCGCTATGGTGACATCCAAAGCAAAGCCGTAGTCGGGGTCTATGCCGAAGGACGAGACCTTCGCACCGCGGAGACCGACCTCCTCCTGGACGGTGGCGACGAAGTAGACATCTGCATCGGTCTCGGCCAGCTGTCTCGCGGCCTCGACGAGGATGTAGACCGCTATCCTGTCGTCGTGGGCGATGCTGACGAGCCTGTGCTTTCCGAGCCTCTCGAGCCTGCCGTCCCAGGTGATGACGGTGCCTATCCTAACGCCCATCTCCTCGGCCTCTTCCTTGCTCTCGGCGCCTATGTCTATGAAGACCTCGTCCCAGGTTGGGGCCTTGTTCCTCTGCTCTGGCTTCTGGATGTGCGGCGGAACGCTTCCACCGACGCCATAGACGAACTCGTTCGGGCCGACCCAGACCTTGAAGCGCTGGGCGATGAGCGTCCTTGGGTCAACACCGCCAACCGGTGCAACGCGGAGGAAGCCGTTCTTCTCGATGTGGGTCACCATGAGGCCGATCTGGTCCATGTGTCCGGCGAGCATGACCTTCGGGCCCTTGCCCTTCTTGTGCGCTATCACGTTGCCGAGCTTGTCAACCTTAATCTCGTCGACGTAGGGCTTGAATGCCCCGATAACAACGTCCCTAACTCCCAAGAACTCGTAGCCGGAAACACCCGGCGCCTCTATAATCTTTTTGAGAAGTTCGTAGTCAACCATCACAACCACCCCTTTCGTTTAGATTTCCATCTAAATGGTCATGTCTGGGATATTTAAGGTTTTAGGTGCTCCAGAACTCCATCAATGGTAATGCAGTCGGCACACTCCCGGCGAAAGCCCCTTGCTATGAGAAGGTAGCGCTTTTCCCCTCTCCACGGGGCGTTTTGGGCCTTGGCGATGAGCCTGCCGATCTCCCTCGGGCCATCGACGTTGGTTTTCCATTTCGTCTCTATGAACGTGGCGATGTTCTCTTCCCTGTTGATGGCAACGAGGTCTATCTCGTAGTTTCTCCCCCAATGAGGGCCGATACTATCAAAGGTAATTAGCTCCCCGTTCAGGTCGTGCAGGAGGTCGAGAACGACCCTCTCAAAGACCCTCCCAAAGAACTCCGGGAACTTCCCTTCGAGGTTTCTTCTGAAGGCATTAAAGTCCCCTGCCTCAACCTGCCTGCGGTTCGGTTCTATCAAACTAAACCAGAAGTTCAGGAAGTAATCGCTGATTACGTACCTCGAACGTCTGCCGCCGAGGAGGGGCCTTTCACGGGTTATTATTCCATAGTAGTCTTCCAGGGCCTCAAGGTACTTCGTTATGCTGCCCGGCTTCATCCCCACGGCGTTAGCAATCTCAACGAGCCTGTTCTTTCCGGAGGCTATCGCATCGAGGATGGAGAAATAAGTCCTGTACGCCTTACCGAACTCGTCTATGAGAAGGCCTTCTCCTTCGGCCGTAAGTAGGGTGGAGTACCGAACCGCATCAACAATGAGGTCCGGAGGATTGCCGGCTTCGAACACCTCCAAGAGTTCGTAGTACTTTGGGATTCCGCCGAAAATACCATAGAACTCAACCTGCTGGACGGGCTCTGTGATTCCAAGATCTTTGAGCATCTCGAAAACCCATCTTGGACGCAGGGGTTGCAGTTCTATGAAGAGAGTGCTCCTGCCGTAGAGGGGGGCTTTCCTGGAGGTCAACAGTTTCCTCATCATTCCAAGGTATGAACCCGATAGAATTATGAGGAGCGGCTTATCCCGGTTTCTGTCTATGAAGCGCTGGAGGTCGAAGGCTATGGCTGGATTTACCCGGAGAACGTTCTGAAACTCGTCAAAGAAAACTGCCTCGACGTCGGCCACTTCCAGGTATTCAAACATCTCGGAGAAGGTCTCAAACCGCGGAGAATACCTCAACTTTGCCCTGAGCTCCCTAGAGAAGTCCTCAAGGATGAGCTTTTCGCTTTTGACTGGAATGAAGAAGTCGAGATAATCAACGCCCTCCCTTTTGAAAAACTCCCTGACCAGCCCTCGTCTTTCCAACTCGCCGGCGTCCGGTTATAGTCACAACCACGAGCCGGGAGCGGGACAGTTCGAGCGCCTTCCTGGGGGATTCCATCTCGCGCTCCCTGTCGTAGAACCACATTTGTAACCACCAACTGGATTATCCTGTAACTGGATATAAAGTTTCCGAGGGTTTGGATGTTCCAAAAACTTATATCCACCTCCCCTGAGATTAGACCATGCACGTCCTGTTCAAGCTCAAGGTCATCCCGTGTACCTTCCTCAAAAGGCTCAACCGCTTCGTGGCGCTGGTTGAGGTTGGCGGTGAGGAGAGAAGGGCCTTAGTGACCAACACAGGTCGCTTGGAGGAGTTCATGGTTCCGGGTAGGAAGGCCTTCTGCACGCCCAAGACCGGCGGAAAGACGGACTTCGTTCTGGTCGCCTTTGAGGACCTGGACGGAAGGGGGGCGGTGATAGACACCCGAACCCAGGCCAGGGCCTTTGAGAGGGCAGTCGAGCTCGATATGGTCCCCTGGCTGAAGGACTGCAGGATAAAGCGGAAGGAAATCCGCGTCGGCAAGTCGCGCCTCGATTACCTCTTTGAGTGCCCGGAGGGCGAGGTCTACGCCGAGATGAAGAGCGCCGTCCTGCGCGGGGGAAGGAAGGGCGAGTACGCGATGTATCCGGACTGCCCGAGCTTGAGGGGACAGAAGCACATTGAGGAGCTGATCGAACTTGCGAAAGCCGGGAATAGGGCTATGATTTTCTTCATCGGCGCGATGCCTGCCGTTGAGAAGTTCAGGCCGTACGAGAAAGGGGATCCGGAGATAGCGAGGCTCCTTAGGGAGGCACAAAAAGCCGGCGTTGAAATCCACGCGCTCAGCATCTCTCTCCTGCCCGATGGGAGGGTCGTTCTTGAGAGGCCGAGTCTGGGGATAGAGCTCTAAACCGCCGTCCGCGGGGTCTTGTACCATACCTTCTTGGCTTTTCCAGCCTCCCACAGGCCGGCTAGCGAAATGAATATCCATATCTGGGAGTAGGTGTAGTACATGAGCGGCGCGAGGAGCCAGCAGCCAACGCTCCTTATCTTTCCGTCGTAGAGGCCGGCGAATATCTCCAGCAGGAATGATACGTAAACGAAGCTCAGAACGAAGCTGGTGAACCAGGTGGTACCGCTCGAAGTCAGAACCAGGAGCACAAAAGCCACGTCAGCCACTATGACCGCTATCGCCAGGAGATAGTACACCATCAGAGTGAGAAGCAGGTCAAAGCGCAGGCCCCAGCCTGGAATCTCGTGGAACCTCTTTATGTGCTCCCTCACGGTGTAGACGTTCCCGGCCGCCCACCTGGTTCTCTGCCTAAACCACACGCGCCAGCTCTCGGGCTCCTGCTCCCAGGTGACGGCGAGTGGGTTGTAGGCTATCCTCTTTCTAAGGGCAATTATCCTGAATGACAGCTCCAGATCCTCTGCAAGCGCTTCCTCGTCCCAGCCGCCGAGCTCTTCGAGCAGGTCTTTTCTGATTACGAAGTTGGTCCCTGGGAGCACCGCGGTTTTGTAGAGCCTGCTCTTTCCGCTCTGGCCGGCCAGCTGGAAGTAGAGGTACTCCATGCATATGAACCGCGTGAGGACGTTCCTGTCCCAGTTTATCGTCCGGACCTTTCCGGTAACCGCGGGTGTCTCATCGCTCAGCATCGCCACCAGAGCCTTGAGCGCCCCGGGCTCTGGTCTGTTGTCCGCGTCGTAGACCGCTATGACCTCCCCCCTGGCCAGCCTTAAGCCGTAGTTCAGGACGTAGCTCTTTCCCCTGCCGCCGCCCTCAACGCGGATTACTCTGATGAAAGGGTACTCCTTCGCAACCTCCTCGGCTATCCCCAGCGTGTCGTCCGTGGAGCCATCATCGAGGAGAAGAACCTCCAGCTTGTCCTTGGGATAGTCGAGGTTTGCCATCGCAAGGAGGGTGTCCCTTATGACGAGCCCCTCGTTCCTTGCCGGGATGAGGATGGTGACGGAGGGAAGCCCGTCCGGAATCTCGGGCTCCTTAAACTTTGAGTTGTATCTCAACCCTGCTATCGTCAGGGCTATGTAGTAGAGGAACACCGGGTAGATAACCGCGGCTGAGAACAGCCAGATGAGGCGAAGAATTGACATCAAGAGCTCAACGGTCTCAGCAAACAGTTCCATACGCCCCTTCCGGTTGTTATGTTCTTTATTCCTTATAAGCCTGCCTCCAACGCGGAAGCGTTTTAAACCCGAAGGGGGAGAGAAAGTCAGGTGATGCGTATGGCCATAGTCGATGTTAGAATCCTCGTGGAAGGTGCGAGCGACGTTGAGGTTGTAAGTAAGGCCCTTCAGGGCTTGGCTCTGGGAAGCGAGTACAACATCACGATTTCCGCGATAATCCCGACGACCAACGTTGAGATAGCGAAGAGTGCCGCCGCGGGCGCTGACCTCCTCATCATAGCGACCGACGCCGACAGGGTCGGAAGGGACCTGGCCGAGAGGCTCTTCAGCGAGCTGGGGGAGATGGTCGGGCACGTTGAAAGGATGAAGCTCCCCCTCGGTCACGACCTGGAGCACGTCGACGTCGAGCTCGTCAGGAAGGAGCTCAAGAACACCCTCGTCCGCGCAGGGTTGAAGACCCTCCAGCTTCTCCCTGGGTATGTGGAGCTGAGGAAACAGCTGCTGGATGTGAAGGGACAGCACGACCTGCTGGCTCAGGAATACGAGAACCTTGAAAAGGAGCATGGGGAACTCCAGGAAAAGTACGAGGAGCTTCACGCCGAATACGTTAGGGTTAGAAACGAGAACGAGGGATTGAGGGAACTGCTGGAGAAAAAGAGCAGACCCCTCAGAATAGATGATGCCTGGAAGTCCCTCTTCCCTGCGGAGCCTGTGCCGGATGAAAATGTCATAGCCCTGGCCGTAGAGAAGCTCGGTCTGGCTGGTAAGGTGATAGTCGGGCAGGGCTACATCTTCGCCGAAGAGAAGGAGCTCGTGGAGGAGCTGCTGAAGACGGTCTACCTGAGCCTGAGTATAAAGGAGGAGCTTCCCAAGCCGCCCAAGCCACCGGTTGAAGAGCCACCGAAAACCTCCGAGCCCAAGCGAAGCGAGCCTAAAGTGATTGAGAACGCCGAGGTAAAGCCCGAGGACATCGAGGGACTCCTGAAGGGGCTGTGAGATGGAAGTCCCCGAGCTGATGGAGGAGTACGAGACGTACCTCGACCTCGAGGGGAAGAGCCCTAACACGATTAGGATGTACTCCTACTACGTGCGCCGGTATCTGGAGTGGGGCGGAAAGCTAAACGCCCGCTCCGCCCTCCGTTTTCTCGCGAGGCTTAGAAAGGAAGGCTACTCCAACAGGAGTTTAAACTTGGTCGTCCAGGCCCTGCGCTCCTACTTCCGCTTCGAGGGCTACGATGAAGAGGCCGAGAAGCTCAAGCCCCCGAAGGTTCCCAGGAGTCTTCCAAAGGCTCTGACGCGCGATGAGGTTAAGAGGCTCCTCTCGGTTATTCCACCGACAAAAAAGCGCGATAGGCTCATAGTCCTCCTCCTCTACGGCGCCGGTCTGCGCGTCAGCGAGCTGTGCAACCTCAAGAGGCGCGACGTTGACCTGGAGCGCTCCATCATCGTGGTTCGTGGCGGCAAGGGTGCCAAGGACCGCGTCATACCAATTCCGGAGTTCCTTGCGAGGGAGATACGGGCATACCTTGAAACGCGCTCCGACGACAGCGAGTACCTCCTCGTCGAGGAGAGGAGGAGAGAAAAGGATAAGCTCTCCACCAAAACAGTATGGTACCTCCTGAAACGCTACGGCGTCAGGGCCGGCGTTGAAGTTACTCCCCACAGGCTCCGCCACAGCTTCGCGACCCACATGCTCGAAAACGGCGTCGATATAAGGGCCATTCAGGAGCTCCTCGGCCACTCGAACCTCTCAACGACGCAGATTTACACCAAAGTCACCGTCGAGCACCTCAGGAAGGCGCAGGAGAAGGCGAGGCTGATAGAGGGGCTGATGGAGTGAGCCCCAGCAGGAACTTCCAGAGGGGAAGGACGTTTATTCTGAGGCCGTCCCTTTCAATGATTTCCTCTTCCCCAAGCGTCACAACCGTGAGGTTCTCGCAGCCAAGATTTCTACCGGCCATGGATAGGGCAGACAGCTCCCGCTCCCGTGCATCATTAAGGCTCAGGGTCACCTGAATCAGTTCCACAACCCTCCCCGACTCTGAGACGACGAAATCAACTTCTTTCTCACCGGAACCTCCGTAGTAGTGAACGTTGAGAAGCGGGTTCAGATAGTGCTTCCTTCTGAGAAGCTCAAGGAACACGGCGTTTTCAATATCCCTTGCGGGGTCTTTCCTTGAGAAAAGGGCCAGGCCGGTATCAACGAGGTAAACCTTCTTGGGGGCTCGGAGGGACTCTTTTTCGGAGCGGGCAAACTTCGGAAGGAAGAAGACGAAGAATGAGTCTTCAAGTGCTCTGAGGTATTCGAGGACCGTCGTTTTTGACGTTCCAAACTCGGACTTAAGGAAGCGGTGGATTGAGCTGTACGATGTGTACTTCGCGTAGTTCGAAAGCAGAAGCTTGACAAGGGCCTCAATAAGGGCCACGTTCCGAATCCCGTGTCTCTCTACGACGTCCTTCGTTATCATCACCGAAAGGTACTCTTCAAGTATTCTGACCTTATCGCTGAGCAGGGCCACCTCTGGAAAGGCGCCGTATTTTAGGTACTCATCCAAAAGATTTTTTATCACGTGCACTTTTCTGCCGTAGAGGTCGCGCTTTTTAAAGTCCACACCCTTGAATCGAATGAACTCTCGAAACGAGAGCGGGAGGAGAGTGTATGAAATTCCGCGTCCTCTCAGCTGGGTCGCGACCTCCCTCGAGAGCAGCCGCGAGGACGAGCCTGTAACCGCCACCATGAAACCCTCGTCAAGCAGATACCTTACGCCGATTTCCCAGTCGGGGACGTTCTGAATTTCATCGAGAAGGAAGAAAACCTTGCCCCCAACGTTCTCCGGATAGAGGTCAAAGTAGGCATCAACAATTCCCGGAAAGTCTCGTCCAGTTATCCCGAACAGGAGCGGGTTCTCAAAGTTCAGGTAAACGTAGCGTTCCCTTTCCTCCCTAACCATCGAATAAAGGAGATACGTCTTCCCGGAGCGCCTTGGACCGATTATCACCGTCGCCTTTCCCCTGTTCAGAGAAAGCTCTAACTCCCTCCCCACAACCCGTGGCAAATCCCTCTCGTGAAAGAGGCGGATATAGCGTTTGATGTCTTCGGGATTCATGGTACAGTATACAGTACCAATCTTTAAAAGCATTTGGTACGCCACACCGTACCAAAAATTTGAAGGTTCAGAGCTCCCCCTTCCCCCTCAGCATCGCGAGGTAGCTCGTGAAGGCTCCAGCGGAGATGGTGTCGCCCAAACCGACGGTTGAGACAGGGTTCCTGACGAGCCTCGTCGGGATTATGACGACCTTGTACTCCCTGGTTCTCAGGCGCCTTTTCGCCTCCTCGAAGCGCAGTTTGACGTACTCCCCGCGCTCGTTGTACGGTACGCTTAAACCTACTCTGAAGTCCTCGGGCGAGCGGATTTCCCCAAGGGACGCGCGGGCAGCGGCCAGGGTCGTGGCGAGCTCGAGGCTGCTCCTCAGCTCCTCCTCGCTCAGCGGGTTGTCCGAGTGGGTGATGTACATGATGTAGTAAATCGTGTGTATCTGGAGCACCTCGAGGTTCATCTCATCTATCAGGATTTTTCCGCCGAGAACCGTGTCCTCGATGCGGTTGTAGGTAAAGATCCTGTCTGAGAGCTTGGAGTAGCCGAGGGCGTTGAGGACGTGGGCTATCTCCGCCTCGTCCATGCCGACGCTGTCAACGAGGGGGAAGAGATTGTAGATGACCTTCTTCCTCAGCTCGCGGTTCTGTATCGAGGCGAACTCGAGGTGAACCTTAACGTCCTTCTCGCGCTTGAGCAGGAGTATGTCCTTTTTAGCCTCCCTCAGGTAGTGGTTCGCATCCTTTCCGTCGGAATAGCGGAGCTTTATCCCCTGGTAGCCCGACAGAATAGCCCCATCAACCTGAAGACCTATCTCCGGCAGGAACCGCTTCAGCTCGGGGTCGGTGTAGATCCTTATGCTCTCGAAGCGGGCGGAGACTATGAACCTGCCAGAGAAGGGGACCTGTATCGTCTCGTCTCCGAGCCTGAAGGTCGTCCCGGCGCGGAATTCAAAAATGCGGTTCACCTTTATCGGATCGCCCTCGCGGTAAGCCTCGCGCGGGTGTTTGAAGGCCAACCTGCTGTCTTCGACGACAGGATACGCCAAGTTGGGCCTGTCCACGAACATCTCGGCCTGCTTCCTCGCGAGGTGGGGGGTGTAAACCATCACCCGCCTGAAGTCCAGATTCGCCAGGAGGTTGGCTATGATTCCTGCCTGACCGCCCATCCTCTCAACGTCGTATTTGAAGTGGGAATCGAACCATGTGTGGAGCTCCTCGTTGACGAGGGGCACTGCCATCGGCTTGCCAGTCTTGAGGGCGTGTACCAGCCTGGCAACGAAGTCCAGCGGCTCGTTTATCTCTCTCGGATAGTCGTCCATCCGTTTCCTGACCGCTTCGGCCCCAAACTCGTCTATGAGCCTCTGCACTACCTCCCCTTTCAGAAAGGTTATCGCATCGACGTTCGTGTTGTAGGCCGTGTATACCGAAAGCTTCCTTGCCTCGTCCAGGAGCCCCATATGTATCACCCTCAGTGACTAACACCTAAGAAATGTGGGGGAGTTCTTAAAAGGGTTTCGGAATGAAGGGGCGGAAGGAAGAGGGTCAGAAATCAAGGAACAGCCTACCCAGCCCCGGGATCCGCTCCATAACGTCCATCTGGCGGAGGGCCAGCCACAGCGAGGCCTGGTTGCTCGTAACGACCGGGACGCCGAGGTCCTCCTCGAGAACTTCGATTATCTCGAAGGTTCTGAGGTTGGTGCAGCTGATGAAAATCGCATCGGCCTCGTCCATGAAGCTCGCCTTGGCGAGGCGGTAGGCCTCGTGGGGCTCGAGCTTTCCAATCTGGGTGTTGTCCTCTATTCCCAGCCCCCTGATGTCAAGGACCTCGAAGTCATTGGCCTCGAGGAACTCCCTCTCCCGCGCGTTTATCTCGTCCGTGTATGGGGTTATCACAAGGATCGACTGGGCGTCGAGTATCTTGAGGGCCTCGACAACGGCCGTACTCGTGCTGACAACGGGGACGTTTACCTCCTCCTCGATTTTCGCCTCGATCTCCTTCTCGTAGTCCTTTCCCCCGATGAAGGAGCCGCTCGTGCAGCCGTAGAGGATAAGCTCAACGCCCGCGTCACGCAGAAGCCTGGCGCTCTCAACGGCCATGGCGTTCATCTTGACCAGCTCTTCCTCCGTTACGTTCTTCAGCGGAACCCTCGCCGTGTGAAGGGAGACCCCTTCGGGGAGCGCGGAGTGAAGCTCCATCTCCATGGTAGTGTTCGATGATGGAACGATAAGACCAAGCCTGCCTCTCCATCCGTACATGCTTTCACCTCTTGGGGACTACTCGGGAGTTCTCTTAAACCTTTGGTTTCGGAAAGGCTGATTAAGGCCGGCGAGAAATCTCTGGGGGTGATAGCGTGGAGCTCGACGACGCGATATCGAACAGGACTTCCGTGAGGTATTTTGAGGAGAGGAACGTCCCCGAGGGGCAAGTTAGGGCACTCATCGCGGCCGCGGTGAGGGCGCCCACAGCGAGCGGCCTGGAGAACTGGAAGTTCGTGATTTTCGAAAGTGAAAACGCGAGGGAGAGGCTCTACAACCTCATAGCGGAGGGCATGATCCGGTATTACCGCGCCGTGAACCTGCCCGATGAGAAGATAGAGAAGCTAAAGAAACGTATGTACGAAAGCGGGATGTACCGCGCACCTGTTTACGTGGCGGTCTTCATTGACAGGCGCGTTCGCTTCCTCAAGGGGCGTGAGTTCGACGAGCTTGAGTTCGTCTGGAGTGTGGAAAGCGCAGCCATGGCCATCCAGAACCTCATGCTCAAGGCCGTTGAGCTCGGCCTCGGAACGGTCTACATCGGTGTTACCAATTTCCCGGGCATAGAGGGGGAAGTCAGGGAGCTTGCGGGCCTCGACGGGAACCACTACCTCGTTGGGGTCATCCCTGTCGGCTATCCGCGGGAGGAGACACGGCCTAGAAGACGGAGAAAAAGCATCGACGAGGTGCTCAGGTTCGTCTGAGTTACCTTTTTATTCCCCCCACCCTACCAACCTCCGGTGGGACGATGATAGAGTTCGTGATACTGCTCGGGGTCATAGGCGGCTGGATAATAGTGGCCTCGACCCTCTTCCTGATGCTCGCGCTGGGTCAGACGTGGGGCCTTGTCGGCGTCGCCCTGCTCATCGGGTTCATCCTGGTCAACCACTCCCTCAAGAGGAAGTACATGAGCACGATAGTCGATGCGACGCCCAGGGCCAAGGCCATAGCGGCGCACATCTTTGAGATGAACGAACTCATCCTGCTCTCCTCGTACCTGGTTTCCCTGCTACTCTACGAGGGCATACAGAAGTACGTGGAGATAATAATCAAGTTCCCGCACATGGTGGGGTGATAGGATGTTCAACGTGGTTATCGTCAGATACGGTGAGATAGGAACGAAATCCCGACAGACGAGAAGATGGTTCGAGAGTATACTCATGAACAACATCCGCGAGGCCCTGGTGAGCGAGGATATAGAGTTCAAGAAGGTCGAGGCGAAGCACGGAAGGATTCTCGTGAAGACGAACAAAGCGAGAGAAGCCGTTGACGTTCTCGGGAGGGTCTTCGGCATAGTGTCGCTCTCCCCTGCGATGGAAACCGACGCAGACCTTGATAAGATCAACAGGACGGCTTTGAAGCTCTTCAGGAGGAAGAAGCGTGAAGTTGGGCTTGAGAAGCCGAAGTTCCGCGTCACGGCGAGACGTATAACCAAGGAGTTCCCCCTCAAGAGCCCCGAGGTTCAGGCCAAGGTCGGCGAGTACATCCTTGAAAACGAGGAGAGCGAGGTTAATCTGCACGAGTACGACATCGAGGTCGGCATCGAGCTGATGGAGGGTAAAGCCTACGTCTTCGTTGATAAAATCTACTCCTGGGGCGGCCTGCCGATTGGCACCCAGGGCAAGGTGGTGGCACTGCTCAGCGGGGGCATAGACTCACCGGTCGCCGCTTTCCTCATGATGAAGCGCGGCGTTGAGGTCATTCCCGTCCACATCTACATGGGCGAGAAAACCCTCGAAAAGGTCAGGAGGATATGGAACCAGCTCAAGCGGTACGGCTACGGCGGAAAGGGCGAGCTGATAGTCGTTAAACCTAAGGAGCGCGAGAGAATAATCGAGAAGTTACGCGAGATGAAGAAGGAGAAGTACACCTGCGTATTCTGCAAGTACATGATGGTGAGGCACGCCGATAGAATAGCCCGGGAGTTCGGGGCGAAGGGCATCGTCATGGGCGATTCCCTTGGACAGGTGGCAAGCCAGACCCTTGAGAACATGTACATAGTCAGCCAGGCGACTGATTTACCGATATACCGTCCGCTCGTGGGGCTTGACAAGGAGGAAATCGTCAGGATAGCGAAGGAGATAGGAACCTTCGAGCTCTCGACCCTGCAGGAGGACGAGATTCCGTTCATTCCCAAGCACCCCGTCATAAGGGGCTCCTGGGAGGAGTTCAGGAAGATCTACAGGGCGGTCTTTGGAGAGGAACCAAAGCGAGGAGGGTGTTAGACATTTAACAAAAGGTTTATTTGCGATTGCATTCAACATCAAAAATAGGGGGAAAAACATGTCGGAGACAAAAGTCGTGCAGACGGAGGTGGACATGGAGGTCTACAGAACCCTGAAAGCCGTGGCCAGTGCTGAGAAAAAACCCCTCAAGGAAATTATCCGGGAGATACTAAGGGACTACGCGGAGAAAAAGAAGAAAAAGCTTCTTGAGGAGGTTGAAAAAGACCCCATATGGGAAGCCGTTGGGTTGCTGGAAACGAACGAGGAGGACGCCAGCGAAAGGGACGACTGGGGTGTCCCGGAATGGTGAAGCGAATGAACGAGAAGATTTACATGGACACAAGCGCGCTGATTGCGTTCTTTAACCCCAGGGATAGAAATCACGAGGCTGCCACATCATTCTTTCGAGAAATGGCTCTTGAGGGAAGCAGCTTCATCATTGGAAGGCACACTCTC
The DNA here is from genome assembly GCF_006274605.1 of Thermococcus indicus. Lineage (NCBI taxonomy): Archaea > Methanobacteriati > Methanobacteriota > Thermococci > Thermococcales > Thermococcaceae > Thermococcus > Thermococcus indicus. Next base: position 1,734,684 of record NZ_CP040846.1, on the reverse strand, counting down.
CTTGAGTTTCTGAGCGGTGCCTCGAAGAGGGTCGGGAAAAGAAGGGCAATTTTAATCAGGGAAAAACTGCTGGAGAGCAAGTTCATAGAGATCGTGGCGGAAAAAGACGGAGACTGGAAGGATGCATGGAAATGTTTTGAAAAATACGTGGATAACAACGGGATTGACGTTTTTGACTGCCTGAGCTTCTCAATCATGAGGCGGCTTGGAATCAGAAAAGCCTTCACCTTTGACGATGACTTTGAAACCGCTGGCTTCATAAAGTTACCCTGAGGTGAGCAACTGTGGGGCCGTTAAAATTTTCTCCATCTCTCAGTCTATCCCTTCCCCTCGTCTTCATCGTGGGTCTGCTCATCGTACTGAGCCAGAACCCGTGGTTCTCCTTCACGGACAACGCCCTCAGCGACATGGGGTCAATACGGAATCCGGTTAACTACTACTTCAATGGCTTCCTGATGGTCTTCGCGGTCATTGGCTTCATCGCCTCCATCGGTGCCCTGAGAAACGGGCTGTCCTACCTGATGCCCCTCGCGATGGTTCTCCTGTTCCTCGTGGGAGTCTTTCCCGAGGAGTACGCGCCCCACGCCCCGGCGGCGGTCTTCTTCTACGTTCTTGCCTTAACGGACATAACAATTATCGGTCTGAAACTCGGGAGGAATGGACTTTTGGCCGGCTATGCCTGGAGCGTTCTGGCGGTCCTCACCTTTGCCCTGATGCTCTATCTCGTTAAGGCGAGGGTCTTCAAGGGGCTCGCGATTCCAGAGCTGGTTGGCGCCGCCACGATACTTGCGTGGTTCACATACATCGGCCTGCTCCAGCTCAAGGGTTTCAAACTCTGAGTTGAGGAAAGCTTCATATATTCTTCCCCGCTTTCCTCAATCATGAAGGCAGTGGCGCTCTTAAGTTCAGGCATTGACTCGCCGGTGGCGATCTACCTCATGCTTAGAAAGGGCTTTGAAGTGACCCCCGTTCACTTCAGACAGAGCGGTACGAAGGAGTCCAAGGTTTTTGAGCTCTGCGAGGTTCTCGGAAAGTACGGAAAGCTGAATGAGCCGGTTATAGTAGATGCCTACGAGGAACAGGCACCGGTTTTTTCGAAGCTGGCGGAGATTGGAAAGGGAAAGTGGACGTGCCTCTTCTGCAAGTGGACGATGCTGAGGAAGGCCTGCGGGATAGGGCACCTGGTAGGGGCGAAAGCGATAATCACCGGGGACAGCCTCGGCCAGGTCGCCTCGCAGACCCTCGACAACCTGCTCATCATAAGCACCGCGAGCGACCTCCCGATTCTGCGGCCGCTCATAGGCCTTGACAAGGAGGAGATAGTTAGAATCGCAAAGGAGATAGGGACGTTCGAGGTGAGCATCGAGCAGGAGGAGCCGTGCCCGTTTGTGCCGAGGTATCCTGTGGTGAGGGGCTCGCTCGGTGAGTTTGAGAAGATAAAGGAGAGGCTCGTGAGGGAAGGGGCGCTCTGATTACCCAATTTTGTCCATAACTGTTCGTTTTGGGAAAGCTTTTAAAGGATTTTTCCGAGCCTTTTACGGTGAGGGCAAATGAACGTGTTTAACAGCACCTTAGAGCTGTTTGAGAAGTACAAGCCGACCCCCCTGGTCAGACTCTCAGCCGAGAGGGGGGATGTCTTTTGCCAAATTAGAGTTCTTTAACCCCTTCAGCAGGAGCATAAAGGACAGGACCGTTTTTAACATGCTTATGAAGGCCCTGGAGCGCGGCGACATCAACGGCACAAGAAAGCTCTTTGAGGCCACATCCGGCAACGTCGGGATTTCTCTGGCGGCATTGAGCAACGTTTTTGGCATCGAGTTCAGAGCCTATCTGCCGAAGCCAACGCCCAAGGCCACGCAGGTTCTCCTGAAGGTTCTCGGTGCTGAAGTAGTTATGACGGACTTCGAGACGATAGACCCGACGATGGTGCGCTTTGTGCAGGGGGAGGCCAGAAAGGCAGGAGCCGTGAACCTCAACCAGTTTGAGAACGACGACAACTTCTTGGCTCACCGCTTCACGGCCAGGGAGATAGACGAACAGCTGAGGAGCATAGGGAAGACGCCCGACGTCATAATAGCAGGCATCGGAACTTCCGGACACATAGCAGGCATAGCTAGCTACTTCAAGGAGCGCTACGATACGCAGGTTATCGGTGTGGTTCCAGCGAAGGGCGAGAAGATACCCGGCATCAAGAGGCTTGAGACGAGGCCCAAGTGGTACTTCCAGGTCGAGATAGACAGGGTCTTGGAGATAACGAGGAAAGAGGCCATCGAAGGGGCCATCCGCGTTGCGAGGAGAGACGGCCTTCTCATAGGCCTCAGCTCCGGTGCCGTTGTTAAGGGCTATGAGAAGGTTGCCGGGGAGCTAGGCGAGGGGACGTACGTTCTCATATTCCCCGACGATGGGTTTAAATACGTCGAGGTATTTGAGAGCTATCTGGGGATGACATGAAGCGACTTGCCCTTGCCACTCTCCTTCTTTCAATCAATGGAGTACTGCTGCTGTACTACGCTTATTCTTGGGGCTCCATGATTTACCTGGCCTTTGCCCTCCTGAGCCTTGTCCTTGCATACGGTGTGGGAGCGGAGAACAGGACTGCAGTAAAGGTGGCGCTCATCTACGCGGCCATCGAGTTTTTCTTCGCCCTGCTGTTCCTTATCGCCGGCAACCTCTTTTCAGCGATCGATGCCGCGATAAGCTTCTTCATACTCCACGACATCCTGGGCTACATCAAAGAGGTGACTCTGGAAGAGGCGGGAGAGGAACCCGAATCCGGTGTGGAGGAATGAGTGAGTTGTCTCTCGTCAGCAACTGGGGATGCAGGGTATGAGAACCTCCAAGGCCCTCTACCTCATCCTTATCGCGGGATTCTTCGCGATCCTAGGCTCCACGATGAGCAAGTCCCCCACGCTTCCCCTCTACGCCTGGAGCATCGGGCTGGGGAAGGGGGGATAGGCCTCGTCGCTGCCGCCTCGACGGTGACGGGTATCTTCATAAACTTCGCGTCGGGTCTTCTCAGCGACGTTTACGGGAGGAAGAAACTTCTCAAGATGAGCGGCTTCGTTTTTCTCAGCGCACCATTGCTGTACTTCCTCGCGGGCGACGCTTTGACCCTCGCCCTCGTCAGGGTTTACTACGGCGTTGCGACGGCCATCTTCGTCCCTGTGTCCTTCGCCCTGGTCAGCGACCTTTATCCAGGCCGGAAGGGCACTTTCATGGGCTTCCTGAGCTCGTCAACCCTAGTCGGCCGTGCACTTGCCCCGGTCCTTGCGGGGAGCATAATATACTTCCTTGGATTTTCCGTGGTCTTCGTCCTCTGCTCGCTGACTGGGCTGGTGGTTTTTGCCCTCACCTTCAGGTTCCCCAAGACCGGGGGCGGGCTCGGGAGATTTGAGTTCACGTTCAGTGGGGAGCTCCTCCTGATAGGTCTCCTGGACGCGGCCGTGTACATGGCCTACCAGGGCATAGAAACCTTCCTGCCCCTCTTCTACTACCTCCAGGACAAGGCCTGGCTCTCCGGGCTGATACTGACGGTGGAAATCGCTATAATGGCGGTCGTTAAGCCCTATGCGGGCTATCTCAGCGATAGGATTGGCAGAACGAAGCCGATAGTGGTGGGCATGACAATGGTTGGCCTGGCGATGTTTGCCTTTGCCCTCTCGGACTCACTTCCGCTGGTGGTTCTGGGTGCGGTGGTCTTCTCGGTGGGCGCCTCGATAAGCGAGGCCTCAACGAAACCCCTGGCCACGGAAGTTTCAAAGCTCCGCGGAACTGCGCTGGGTTTCCTGGAGAGCATAAAGGACGTAGGCCAGGCGCTGGGGCCGGTTTTGATAGGGTTTCTTGGCCTTAGAACCGGTTTTACATTCATCGGAATATTCGGAATCCTGTCGCTGGGGCTGTTTCTCCTCGCCCGCCAGAGGAGGAAAACTTGAAAAGAGAGGAGTCAGGCGCACCTCTCCCTGTACTCGGTGCTTATCTCCTCCCTCTTCTCGGTCGGCTCCTTGACGATTATCCTCGCATCGACGACGACGGCACCCTTGCCCTGCTCGTAGACGAAAACCGGGTTGAGGTCCATCTCCTTGATGTAATCGTCGAGGTCGTTGACGAGTTCGCTGACCTTGAGGAGGAGGTTGACTATGGCGTCTATGTCTGCCGGCTCCTCGCCGCGGGCCCCAGCGAGAATCGGGTAGCTCTTTATCTCCGTTATCATCTTCCTGGCGTCGCGCTCGGTTATCGGGATTATGCGGAAGGTGACGTCCTTGAGAACCTCGACGAAGATTCCACCGAGACCGAACATGAGTGCGTGTCCGAACTGCGGGTCTTCGGTGACGCCTATGATGATTTCCCTGCCCACCTTGAGCATCGGGGCTATGAGAACGCCAAGGATTTCAGCGTCCGGGCGGTATTTGCGCGCGTTCTCATGGATGAGCTCCCACTTCTCCTTCAGCTCCTCGGGGGTCTTGATGTTGAGGAGCACAACCTTCGCGTCGCTCTTGTGGAGAATCTGGGGGGACATCAGCTTCATGGCGACGGGATAGCCGATTTCCTCCGCGTACTTGAGCGCTTCATCAAGGGTCTTGGCGAGCTTTTCCTCCGGAACCGGGAGGCCGTAGGCTTTGAGAACCTGCTTTGCCTCGTACTCAACGAGCGAAGTCCTTCCGGACTTCAAAACCTCTTCAATAACTTTAAGGGCTTCCTCCTTCATGATATCACCACCGGAAGATTGGGGGGGTCAGGCCCCCCTCCTGAGGTATTGGGCGTACTTAACAAGGCCCGCCAGGGCGCGGACACCCCTCTCGGGGGTCGGGTAAACGGGAACTCCCTTGTCCTCGAGGATTCTGGCGTAGTGGTCGGTCTTCTTACCGCCCATGGCAACGGCAACGATCGGCTTGTCGCTCTTCTTCTGGTACTCGGCGAGAATGTCGATTATCTTCTCCTCCTCGAGGAGCGGGACCTGGAAGAGGACTATGACGAGTATTGCGTCAACGTTGGGGTCGTTAACGAAGCCTTCGATGGCTATCCTATAGCGCTCGGCGTCGGTGTCGCCGACGACGTCGGTCGGGTTTCCTGCAACCGCGTGCGGCGGGAAGTTCTCCTTGAGGAACTTGAGCGTCTCCTCGCTGAGGTCGGCCATCTTGAGGCCGAACTTGGCAACGGCATCGCTGGCCATGACTCCGGCTCCACCGCCGTCGGTGATTATTCCTATCCTGGCCCCCTTCGGGAGCTTGTCCTTGAGCGCAGCGAAGGCCTTCGCGAGGTCGAACATGTGCTCGAAGTCCTCGGCACGGATGACGCCGGTCTGCTTGAAGACGGCATCGTAAATCGTGTCTGCTCCAGCCAAAGAACCCGTGTGGGAAGAGGCTGCTTTTGCTCCGTACTCGGTCCTTCCACTCTTGAGGGCTATGACTGGCTTGACCTTGGTTATCCTCTTGGCGGCCTCTATGAACTTCCTTCCGTCCTTCACACCCTCGATGTAGAAGGTGACGACGTTTATGCCGTCGTCGTGGATGAAGTAGTCCATAAGGTCGGCGTCGTCGACGTCGAGCTTGTTGCCGTAGCTGACCATCTTGCCGATTCCTATCCCGGCCATAGCCGCCCAGTCGAGCATAGCCGCCGCGAAGGCACCGCTCTGGCTGACGAAGGCTATCGGTCCGCTCTTCGGCCTGTCCATCTTGCTCTCCGGCAGGAAAACGGTGTCAACACCGGTGTCTGGCACGTAAACACCGACACAGTTCGGGCCGATGATCCTTATCCCGTTCTCCCTGGCTATCTCAAGTATCTCGCGCTCCAGCTTCTTTCCTTCCTCGCCGAGCTCACCGAAGCCGCCGGTGATGATGATGACGGCCTTTATCCCTTTCTCAGCTATGTCCTTCATGGTTGCCGGAACAAAGGGGGCCGGAATCGATATAACGGCCAGATCAGTATCATCGGGGAGCTCCTTAACGCTCTTATAGACTTTGTAGCCCTCAATTTCATCGAGCTTCGGGTTGACCGGGTAGATGTTCCCCTTGAAGATTCCGCGCTCCTTGTTCATTTTGAAGTTCTCGAAGATAACGTTCCCAACCTTTCCCTTTTTGTTCGTTGCGCCGATGATAGCGACCGCCTTCGGGTCGAAGAAGGGCCTCATTTCCTCCACTATCTTTTCCGCCATTGGTATCCCTCCGCCAGAAACTGCTTCTCGCAAGAACTTCAGGTTAAATGTATAAAAGAGTTGCGTTTTGTAAAAATCGGACGCCAATGAACTGAAACGTCCATCAATGCAGGCTTTTCAAAAATTCGAGGCTTCTCCGGGCGGATTCAATGTCGCTGACTTCGAGGGCCCAGGTCACCCTCGGGAGCCTTGGGAACACTCTAACCCAGGGAACAGTGCCGTCGCCCAGGGCCAGGTGCTCGTCCCTCTCGCCGCGGTTGTCGTGGAGGTGAACGTGGACTATCCTGTCTCCGAGGACCTCCAGGAAACGCTCGAACTTCCCCGTTGTGGTGTTCAGGTGTCCTACGTCGAAGGTTACCCCTATCTCGACGTCCCCGAGTATCTCCCAGAGCCTCTCGCACGTCTGTGCATCGAGGATCACGAAGCGCGGCATGTTCTCGACGCCGATCTTCACCCCGTACTCGAGTCCCCATTCGGAGATCTTCCTCAGGGACTCCCGGTGTATCTCCAGGTACTTCCTCCTGTTCTTTACGCTGACCGGCGAGCAGTGGCCCGGGTGTATCGTGACGGAGAGGGCATCGAGCTCGGCCGCCAGTTCGATGGCCTCGCGGATTACCTCCAGCGATGTTCTCCTCAGCCTCTCGTTGAAGGAGCCTATGTTGACGTCGCTGAAGGGCGCATGGACGGTTCTCTTCATGCCCCAGCCGTCAAGAACCTCTGCAAAGTGGCGGCAGTTGTCCCTCGTCAGGTAGTGGGGCCATTCGCTCAGTATCTCAACGAAATCAAAGCCCAGCTTTTTCGCCCTGCCCACCCAGCCCTCAAATTCGAGGAGGTTCCTTCCCGGGTAGGCCGTCATGGAGAGACCTATCATTCAACCACCCACCATCAGCTTGGCCATCAAAACCACATAGGCCGTTCCGAATATATCGCTGTTGTTCGAGATGAGGGGTATCGCCACGTGATCCGGATCGATGTTCTTCTGGAAGAGGAAGTAGGAAACCGTGTATGAGTAGAGCATGATGAACAGGACCATGAACGGGTACGTGAGGACTATCATCCACGCGGAGCCTGGAACGGCCATTCCGGTGGTTAACTTCACAAGGGCGATGCCTATGAGGAGTTTCGTCGTTCCGATGACCGGCGCCGTGGTGAAGAGCGCCAGTATGTCGGTGAAGGCCTTCGGGCAGATGAGGCCCTCTATCTCACCTAGGTGGAGCTTTGTCGAGGTTTTCGCGGCTATTATGGAGCCGTAGTTTCCGAAGCTGCTGAGGAGCGAGGGATAGATGAAGCTCAGTACGACCGAGGCCTGGATTATCCCGCTGAACCTGGCAAGTATTGAACCGGATACCGTTGAGAGGAGCGCCAGCCCCGTTATCGTCAGGAACACCTGCTTAAGCTCGATGAACTCCGCCTTTCTGACCCGGCTTATTGCTGCCACGATGGCGAAGAGGGCTATCATAGAGTAGTTGAAGAGCCTGAATCCCCCCGGTGAGCGCTCGATGAGTAGTATGAAGAACACCAAGGAGGGAACCGTGAGAAAGTCGCCCATTGATGCCACCAAAGGAGCGGCCACGCTGTCAGGGTCGGTGCCGCGCCTGAAAGCGAAGATGGTGACGAAGGAGGTGAAGTAGCCGAGTATGAAGGACACGAGTATCGTCGAGGTAACCACTATGAGGAGGACGTCGAGGGCGTTCTTTTTTATTCCCGTGGCAATACCGATGGCCCAGAGCAGGAAGATTGGAATGAGCGAGATGAGCATTCTGAGTACTATTTCCTTGAGAACCTTCTTGTCCCTCAGCGAAGGCTCCAACTCACCGAGGTAGAGCATTGTGGAGAAGCGCGAGGCCATCGAGCCGAAAACGTTTCCGCGGAGGCCCATTATGCCCGGCAGAACCACGAGCAAACCCGGGAACTGGGTTCTGATGATTTCAAAGTACTTGCCCAGAAACGTGCCGCCGAACAGGCCGAATATCTGGGAGGTGAACAGGGACGGCAGCGTAACCCTGTAGGCTTCCCTGACCTTCTCCTTCAGTTCCCCCCTGACCTCTCCGCCGATCACTGCCATCACTCTCCATCGCCCTCACCCCGTAGACGTTGACCCTCGCGGGTATTAAACTTTTCGAGGCGAAAACTAAATAAGATTTCCCCCCTTTCCCCCATCGGTGAGATCCGGGTGGAAGAGTGGGACGAAATCGAGGTTCCAAGGAACGTTAAGGACATCTTCGTTGAAATGAAGAACACCGCCGAGCTGATGGTTGACCTGGCCTACTCCTCCATACTCTTCAACGAGGAGGAGATGGCCGAGGAGGTGCTTGAGCTTGAGGAGTACCTCGACCTGCTCAACTATCACCTCATGGTCCATGCGGTTCTTGCCGCGCGCAGGCCGAAGGAGGCGGAGCAGATAACCTCCATCCTCCACATGGCGCACGCCATAGACGACATGTCCAACGCGGCGGCGGACCTCGCGAAAATGGTCATCGACGGCGTCGAGCTTCACCCGGTCATAACCGAGGCCATACTGGGGAGCGAGGAGATAATAGGCAAAATCTACGTCTCCGCTGAGTCCATACTCGTCGGAAAAACGCTGGAGGAGCTGGACCTCGCGGCCAACACCGGCGTCTGGATAGTGGCGGTGAGGAGGGGCAAACGCTGGATTTTCGACCCCGACGGGGACTTCAAGATATTCCCCGGGGACATACTCATCGGGCGCGGGACGAACACCTCGGTGGACTACCTCAAGGAGATAGCCCGGGGCAACATCAAGGTGATGTCCAATGAGTGAGCTTGAGGAGATCAGGAACTGCCTCATCGAGATGAAGGATCTCTCGTCCCTGATGGTTGACCTGGCGTTCTCCTCCGTCATGTACAAGAGTGAAGACATCGCGGAGGAGGTTTACCTGCTTGAAGAGCGCATGGACGAGCTCACCCTGAAGGTCAAGAAACTCGCCCTGAGGCTCGCCAAGAACGAGGAGGATCCGGTGAAGCTCCTCAGCGTCATAGACATGGCGGAGATAAACGAGCAGATAAGCGACGCGGCATACAAGATATCCGACCTGATCCTGCGCGATGTGGAGCCCCACCCGATAATCCTGAGGATAATGGAGGACACGGAGGAAGAACTGGGAAGGGTGGTTATCCACGAGGGCTCCGTTCTCCATGGCAAGACCCTCGCCCAGCTCAAGCTTCCGAGCAAGATAGGCACGAGGATACTCGCCATAAAGCGCGGGAGCAGGTACATCTACAACCCTGGAAGAAACGACGTCCTAAAAGAGGGCGACGTTCTCATAGCGGTTGGCTCCGATCTCGACAAGCTGAGGAAGCTGGCCGGGGAAGAGGTGGAAGAGGAGGAGTAGTAGCGTTTGTGCCCCCGGGGAGCGAAGGGAGGTCACGGCTCGCCAGGACGCTCCCTCCCCGCGGTTTCCGGGGGCGCTATCTTGTAATTCCGACGGGAACTTAAATTTTATCCTCCCCTACGTAGGGCGCGGTTATCACCTTCCTTATCTCCCTCGCCTTCTTCGGCCCTATTCCCTCGACCTCCTTCAGCTCCTCCTCCGTCGCGGTGAAAACTCGCTCAACGTTGCCGAAGTGCGCGAGGAGGCGCTTGGCAAGGGTTGCGGAGACATTGGGCAGGCCCTCGACTATCAGGCGCTGCCTCTCGGCCAGCGTTAGCGCCTTCTTCTCGCTCCTCAGGCGAACCTCCTTCTTTCTTTCCTCCTGCTCGCGCTTTGCCATCAGGTATATGAACTGTGCCGTCTCCTCTGTTCCGGAGGAGAAAAGAATGGGCACCCCCCAGTCGAGGGTCACCGCCGCTATGGCACCCCTGATGGCGTTGGGGTGGATGTTCCTCACCCCGTAAAGCTCGCCCTCGATGATTATGACCGGCTTCGCGTAGGCCCTCTTGAGCCTCTCAACCTGGTCAAAGAGTCTGCCGTCGATGATTGACTGGATGAAGTCGTTGGCGCTCTTGCGCTCTATGCCGACGTCCTCACTCACCACGTAGTCGGCAACGTCGAGCGTCCTGACCTCAACCTCGGCGCCAAGCTCGCGGAGGTGCTTCGGCACCCCGCTCCTCAGCTCGCGGCTGTCGGCGTAGACCACTATAACCCTCGGTTTCTTTACGAAAACCCCTTTCCTCGGAGGCTTTTCGGAAGCCCCGGATTTTTCCTCAGTTTTCGGGGCACCCTTGGGCTTCAGAAACGCATCAAGGGAAGTTATCTTCCCCCTGCTCATTCCGGCACGCTCCGGTGTTTTTTCAACGATTTCAGCAGGTTCCGACCGCTCCCTGGGGCGGGCCCTTTCGAGCTCCCTCGCTATGGCCCTTATTGCATCGAACATACCCTTCTCCTTTCGCTTCGAGCTCCAGTAGTATGCCTCGTCCCTCGTTCCCCGGGCCATCAGGATTACAACCTTCCCCGGTCTATGCCTGCCGGTCCTGCCACGCCTCTGGATGCTCCTTATGGCCGAAGGCACCGGCTCGTAGAAGACGACCAGGTCCACCTCCGGAACGTCCAGTCCTTCCTCGCCAACGCTTGTGGCGACGAGGACGTTGAACTCGGCGCGGGAGAAGCGGTCGAGGACTTCCTTCTGCTTCTTCTGGCTCATGCCCTTGTCCTTCCCCCTGCTCGCCTGACCGATGAACCTCTCGGCCGCGATCCCCATCGCCTCCAGTTCCTCCACTATTCTCCTCCCCGTGTCCCGGTAGTTGGTGAAGACGATTACCTTGGAGTCCGGCTTTCTTTCGAGCTGCCTTTTGACGAGCTCCTTCAGCCGCTCCATCTTCGGATGGTCCACCCCGCTCTCCTTTGCCTGAACGAGGAGGTAAACCACCTTCCTCATGCGCGGGTCTTCCATTAGCTGCTTGCTCGACTTCGCCCGCTTATCCTCCCGGAGCTTCCTGAGGTAGGTGCGCAGGGCGGTCAGCCCCTGGGTCTCGAGGAGCTCGATCGCGTGCTGGAGCTTGACGGCCTTGGCCTGGTGGAGTCTGAGGCGGCCGATCTCATAGTTGCCCCTCGCGACCTCCTGGTTGATCTTTGACCCCGCCTGAAGCACTTCCCTCTTTGATATGTCCGGCGAGTAAGTCGAGACGAGCTTGAACTGGGCGAGGGGCTTGAGACTCTCCTTCAGCATCTCGCGGAGTAGTCTTCTAACCTCCTTGTATATCTCGGGCAGCTCGACCTTCACCCACTCAAAGCTCATTTTTTGCACGTATGGTTTAACGTCGGGGGAAGCCTCGGTTCTCACCTCGACGTGTTCGATGCCGAGGTTTTCCACTATCTCGCGGATCTTATCGGCGTCGCTCCCCGGGGATGCGGTCAGGCCGAGAACCAGCGGGTGCCTGGCGGTTTTGAGGTACTCCCTGGCGATGAAAACGTACGAGTAACCGCCAACGGCCCTGTGGGCCTCGTCGATTACCAGAAGGGAAACGTCCTCCAGCGAAATCCTGCCCGTGAGGATGTCGTTCTCGACGGTCTGGGGGGTGGCGGTGATGATCACGCTCTCCTCCCACACCCGTCTGCGCTTTTCGGGGGAGAGTTCTCCGGTGAGGACGTTTATTTTTTCCTGAGGGAGGTTGAAGAGGCGCCTAAAGCTCTCCGCGTGCTGGATGGCCAGGGGTTTGGTTGGCGCGAGCATGAGGATCTTGCCGCCGTATCTGGAGAGCCGGTAATCGGCTATGAGCATCGCTATCAGCGTCTTTCCCAGCCCCGTCGGGAGAACGACGAGGCAGCTGGTCTCTTTACAGCGGGCGTAAATTACCTCCTGGTAAACGCGGGGCTCGATGAGGTCTCGGCGAAGGTACATGGTTTAAGCTTGGAGGGAGCGAATAAAAGCTTTCCTGACGCCCCGGGTGCATGCGGGCTTTTCGGGCCTGAAGATGAACATCGCCGCGAGAAGAAGCACTGAAACAAACGGTATCAGGAATCCAAAGCCGAACAGCAGGTAGAGGTTGTTGACCGCGGGAGCGGCTTTAAGGAGCACAAAGACCGCGGGGAAGTATCCGAAAACACCGGAGATGCCTGTTAAGGCGGAGGACGCAAGGATCAGGGCAACACCCAGGGCCGTGAAGAGGGCGAAGCTTCCGAAGAAGAGAACCGGGTCAGAGAGTCTCTGGGCTATGACAGGATTTGCCTCGGAGAACCCTCTACTCACGCCAAACCAGGTTGTAAACATATCAAGAACCGAAAACGCCACAAAAAATCCTGCGTACACTTTTCCGCGCATCCCTTTCACCAATGTTTTCTACGTTGTTCCCTTTAAATACTTTACTACGTAGTCAGAACCTACATGTGTACAAACATAGGTACGTACACTATTGATGGGCAAATGATTTAAGCTGTTCACCTCACCGGCCACCATGCTCCTCACGAGACACGCCAAGGAGAGGCTCGTCAAGAGACTGGCAAAGAGGAAGAAGCTCGAACGGGTGTATTCTGCCCTATGGGCCTTCCTCGACCGCTCGCGGAGGATTGACGTGAACGAGAAAGTGGTGATCTTCACGGACGGGAGAAAGAGCCTGGTCTGTGCTAAGCTCGAATGCGAGAGACTTCCACTCGGGGAAATAAAAGAGCGCGTTGGGGGCATCTCCAGAGCCTGTGAGTGCGTTTTTCTCGACGGGAGAACCGCCAGAGAAACCATTCCCAGGAAGTTTCTCGAGTCCGTCCCGGACGGCGAGTACTGCTTCTACATCAACAGGGAGAAGAGGAGCCTTTACATAGGCAGCGCCCCGCCGCTGCTTGCGATAACCCTGCGGCCGGCGAAGAAAAGCGAAAGGGAATGCGCGGACTAGGCGCTCTCCTCCACGGGCACGACGAATATCTCCCCGAAGGGCTCCTCCTGAATGAGGTCCACCTTCCCCATGTTGGAGAGGAACAGGAGGTAGAGGAAGGTTCTGGCCACTATCTTCGGTGTTGGGTCGAAGACAAGGTCCCAGAAGTTTATGGGTTCCCTGGTTTCCCTGTACATGTCCACGACTATCTCGTGGAGCCGATAGACGTGCTTCTCGATGTCAACGCGGAAGTCATCGACGACGAAGACCTCCTCCTCTATCTCGACCTTCTTTTTCTTCCGCGGCTTTCTCTTCTCCGCCTCCTCAAGGGCGTCCATGAGTGCATCAAGCAGGTCGTCGAAGGTGTAGTAGCGCTCCACCCTGCGGAGGGGCGGGGCCAGCGGCTCGACATCAACGTGGAGCTTCTCCTCGTGCTCCTCCTCTTCCTCCTCGTCGCCGTAGAGCAGGGCCTCGCTCTTCATCCTGACGAGGATTGATGCAGCAAGGATTGCCCTCGCCGAAACGCGGAGGTCGAGCTCCTTCATCTCCCTGAGTCGTTCGATGTACTTCTCGGTCAGGTCAACGATGTCGATGTTCCAGGGATCAACCTTTCCCATGGTGACGAGCTGGAGGAGAATGTCAACGGGCGTTATCTCCTCCTCACGGCGCGATTCCATGGTTATCACCTCTCAATCCTAATCCAGCCCCTCTCAAAACGGCGGAATTTTCTCCTGGCTGCCTTGAACATCGCCATAAGCTCTCTTAGATAACCTTCATCGGCGTAGAGAACCTTCCCATCTGCCAAGGCGTCCATGATGAGGGGATGTCCCTTGAGAAGCATCCTCTTAACTTCCTCTGGAGTGTATGCTTTGGCATCGATCGGAGCATGGGTTCTATCGAGGTCGTAGAGAAGTTTTAACCGCTCGTTTGGGTTTTTGGGGAGGCTTTCGGCTATCACAAGGATATCAACGTCACTCCCCAGACCGAAGGTTCCCCTTGCCAGTGAACCGTATAGCAGTATTAATTTAGGCCGGAGTGACGCTTTGATGGCTTCCACGTACTTCTGGATGTCTCCCCCGTACGGCAGTTCACTTGACATCATCCGCCACCCTCCTCACAAAAGCGATTATCTCGCGTGCTGAATTAATGGCCTCAAGGGCATCCCTTTCTCCGTAGTACTCGTAGGGAGCACCTTCTATGTACGCGTCCGGGTATCGTGGGGGGATATAATGCCTGTCCAGCATCCTGGCATTGTCAAAAAGCTCCTCTGGAACCTCGATCTCTTTGGATAGTATGTCGAGCAGTTTCTTTATTGAATGGCCGTAAGCCATGATCCCCAGCCCAAAGAGCAAAGCCTTGACGGCATACTCCGCCGCCTGCTGGGCCTTAAAGCAGGCCCATGAATAAAATTTAAAATTTAGGTCATTCTCGGCACTTCTGAGGGTATATTCAGCCTGGGACAGCCACCGCTCGAACTCTTCTCTGTCAAACATTGGGTTCACCCGCTCAGATGGCCGAACATCTCAGCATGCTCGGCCTCGCTCCTCTTCATTGCCTCCTCCAGTATCTTCATGGCCTTCTCGAGGCTGAGCGCAACGACGCGCGAGACGCCCTTTCTCATGCTGACGCCTATTATCTTGTCCGCGTTGGCCATCATGACGTCCCTCAGGGTAACGACTATGAACTGACTGTTCTGGGAGGCCTCCTTGATGAGGTCGGCAACGCGCTTGACGTTGGCATCGTCCAGGTGGGCATCGATCTCATCGAAGAGATAGAACGGCGCCGGCTTGTAGCGCTGGATGGCGAAGACGAACGCCAGAGCCGTTAAAGCCTTCTCTCCACCGCTCATGGCCTCTATGCGCTTAACATCCTTTCCGGCAGGCTTGGCCTCTATCTCAAGACCGCCCGCGAAGGGATCGTCCTCGTTCTCAAGGATGAGCCTGGCGCTTCCTCCCGGGGAGAGCTTGGCGAAGAGCTCGGAGAAGTTCCTGGCTATCTCATTGAGGGTCTGGAGGAAGACCTGCTTCTTCTGCCCCTCTATCTCTTCGATGAACTCCTCTATGCTCTCCTTCTCGGCAACGACCTGCTCGCGCTTGCTCTTCAGCTCGAGGTAGCGCCTTTCCACGACCTCGAAGTCCTCGATGGCCTTCATGTTAACCGGTTCGAGGGCACGTATCTCCTCCTCCATTTTCTCTATCTGCTCGCTCAGGGCGTCGAGCTCCAGGGGAACCTCCTTGATGCTCTTGATGAGCTTGGCATCGTAGTGTCTCAGCTCATCCCTCTTCTCCTTCAGCGTTGCCTCGTACTGGGCCAGCTTTATCTTGAGAGTGTTGGCCTCTATGCGGAGCTCCTGGAGTTTGGAGCTCAGCTCGTCCTTCTCGGCGCGGAGGTCGATGATCTCGTTCCTGAGCCTCTCGCGCCTCTCGCGGAGCTCCTTGAGCTCATCCTTGACGTTCTCCTCGGCCTTCTTGAGCTCCTCCAGCTCGGCCTTGAAGTCGGCTATGGCCCTCTCGTTCTCCTCGATGTTGGCCTTGAGAGCGTTTATCCTGTTGATCAGACCCTCTATCTCCTCCTCCAGATCCGCCCTCCTTGGGAGCAGCTCCTCGTTTATCCTGACGTCGAGGCCCTCCAGTTTGCTCTCGACCTTGCCGAGCTCCTCGCGGAGCTTGCTTATCTCTGCCTCGACCTCCCTGATCCTCTGGTTCAGCTCCCTGGCCTCCGGGTTCTCCAGGGCCTTCTTTAACTTCTCCCTCTTCTTCTCCAGCCGCTCAATCCTGCCGCGGAGCTTTGCCATCTCGCCCCTGGCCTCGTGGATCCTCTTTTCCAGCCCCTCGATAAGCCTCTCGTTTTCTTCGATCTCCTCCTTAAGCGCACGGTCCTCTGCCAGAAGTCGCTCCATGTCCTTCTGGGCAACCTGGAGGTCCTTGGCCAGCTCGCTCTTCTTCATACGGAGTTCAAAGAGCTCGTTCTGAAGACCTCTGACCTCAACCCTGAGGGCGTTAACGGCCGATTCCAGGGCCTCCTTCTCGCGCTCCAGCTTCTCAACACGCTTCCGTATCTCATCCACGTTGACCCCGAGCTTGCCCCTGGGCCTGTAGTGACCACCGGTTATCGCCCCGCTCCGCTCGAGGAGTTCCCCGCCAAGGGTCACCATGCGGACCTTCCCTATGCCGACGGTCCTGGCCTCGTCCATGTCGTTCACTATCAGCGTGTCTCCGAGGGCATAAGCTACAGCGTTTCTGAAGCGCGGGTCGTACTGAACGACGTCCAGGGCCGGAACTCCGAGAGTGGGCTCCCCCTTCATGGAGCGCGGCTTTATCTTGTTGAGCGGGAGAAAAGTCAGTCTGCCGAGCTTCTTCTCCTTGAGCAGCTTTATGGCTTTCTCTGCAACGCGGTCGTCCTCAACGACGACGTTGTCGTAGCTTCCACCGAGGGCGACCTCAACGGCCAGGGCGTAGCTCTCATCGCGAACAGTGATCAGCTCACCGAGGGAGCCGTAGAGGCCCGGGATGTTCTGGGCCTTGAGGAATTCTATGGCACGGTTCCCGCGGACCTCGCGCTGCGCCTCGGCTTTGATAAGCTCCTCCCTGGCTTTCGAGAGTTCACCCTCAAGCTTCTTGAGCTTTCTGCTCTTCTCCTCCAGCTCCTTCTCGGCCTTCTTCAGCCTCGCCTCGGCCTTTGACATCTTCCCGTCAATATCGCCGAGCTCGGAGCGCTTCGCCTCCAGAGACCTTCTGGCCTCCTCAATCTGGGCCTTGAGAGAAATCCTTCTGGCGTTGTTCTGAGCTATCCTGCCCTTTGCGCGCTCTATTTCCTCCTCGAACTTCTTGATATCGCTCTCCTTCATGTAGAGCTCCTTCTTGGCCTCCTCCAGCTCCTCAACTACCCGGTCAAAGTCCTGCTTCGCGATGGCAAAATCCCTGTCTATCTCGCCCAGCTTAACAACCAGCTCGTTCTTGATGACTTCCTTCTCCTTTATTTCCGCCTTGAGCTTCTCGCGTCTCTTGCTCCAGCGACTTATGGCATTTCTGCTCTTCTCTATCTCCTCGGAAACTTTCTTGAGCTCCTCCTTCGCCTTGGCAAGGCGGTGCTGGCCGTCCTCGATTTCCTTCCGGGCCAGCTCGATGTTCTTTCCTGCCATCTCTATCTTAGACTTGACCTCGCTTATCTTTCTGGTTACCTCAAGGATGCTGTCCTCGCTCTTTTCCTCGAGCTCCCTTTCGATCGTGTTCAGCTCCTTCTCCCTTGCCACGATCTCCCTGGCGATATCCGTGAGGCGGGCCTCCATGGCGGCTATCTCCGCCTCTATCTCCTTGTCGCGCAGGTTGCTCTCCTCTATCAGGGACTCGAGCTTTCTTATCTCTCCGAGGAGGAGCGTGACCTTCGCCCTCTCGACGCGGTCCTTAAGGTCAAGGTAGCGGAGCGCGTCGTTTCTCTCCTTCTCAAGCTTGTCAAGCTGGGTTTTGACCTCGCGGATGAGCAGATCGACCCTCGCGAGGTTCTCCTCGGCCTGCTTGAGCTCCTTCAGGGCCTTCTCCTTCTTGGCATCGTACTCCGCTATGCCGGAAATTTCGTCTATGAGCATCCTCCTCTCGGTGGGGCTCATCTTGATGAACTTGGTGATGTCCCCCTGCAGAACGAGGTTGTATCCTTCAGGCGAAATCATCGCCGCGCTGAGGACGTCGAGGATGTCGCTTCTGCTGCTCCTCTTGCCGTTGAGCCAGTAGGTGCTTCTGCCGTCGGGATAGACGCGCCGCTTTATGACGACCTCGTCCTCGTCAATGGGAAATCCCCTGTCCTCGTTGTTGAAATACATGGCAACCTCGGCGTACTTTGCCGGCGATTCCGTCTTGGTGCCCGCGAATATGAGGTCACTTATCCTCGTGGCACGCATCGCCTTGGCGGACAGACCACCGAGGACGAAGAGTACGGCGTCACCGATGTTGCTCTTTCCAGAACCGTTGGCACCGACGATCGCTGTGAACCCTTTAGAAAGCGGAACGACGACTTTCCTGTTACCGTAAGATTTGAAACCTTTCATTTCAATCTTCTCAATGTACGGCATGCCCTACACCTAAACGGGAGAATGGCGAAGAAGGTTATATAACTTTACTCCTTTTGAAAGCCCCGTCCCTTGGGGCGAGGAGTACTCGGCTGCATGCTCACTCGACTATCCTGCGGAGGATGTTCAGGACCCTGCTGTCGAGGCCGTCGCTGACGGTGACGTAAAAATCGGAGTTCGTGAGGAGGGTCATGTCTCGAAGTTTGCTGACGAACCTGAGCGTCGGCTCAATCCCGTTCTCAATCATGAGGTACTCGATGGCATCCAGAATGACGTCCACATCCTCATTCTGAAGCTGCTCCCACACCATCTGCTCGATGGCATGAAGTTTTGATGGAGATACCGCGTTAGGGTGGGAGACTTTGGTGATCCACATCAGGTAGACGTTGGGGCGGCTGACTTCGAAGGGAGGCCTTCGGGTTATGAGAATCTTTCCTTTGCTGGGGTTTTTCTCCAGAATCTCGTTGAGACGCCGGTAATCCAGTATCCTTGAGTCCTTTTTAAGGGGTCGCCCCCTAAACAGCATAAGCCATCACTTCGCGTGGGTTCAATGAGGTTCACGCGTATCATATTACGCGGCACAGTGAGTTTGTTAATCCTCTTATAAACGTTACTGTATGGGACTGAACAGACCAATACATGACCCATCGGGTTAAAGAGAAAAGGAAAGCAGGAACCTTAGAACCGATGATTTCGTTGGTTACTCCTTCCTCTCGCACAGTTCGAGAAGCACACCGGTCACGGCCTTCGGGTGGACGAAGGCTATCCTGGCACCTCCCGCCCCGATCCTGGGCTGTTCATCGATCAGCCTGTAGCCCTCTTCCTTGAGCTTCTCAATCTGTCCCTCGATGTCATCAACGCCCAGGGCTATGTGGTGTATCCCCTCACCGCGCTTGGCGATGAACTTGGCTATGGGCGAGTCCTCGGCGGTCGGCTCGAGGAGCTCAATCCTGCTCTCGCCGACGTGGATTATCGCGGTCCTCACCTTCTGGTCGGGCACCTCCTCGATCTCCTCCACCTTGAGACCTAGGCCCTCCCAGACCTTGATGGCCTCCTCCAGGTTCTTAACGGCTATACCAACGTGGTCTATCTTCTTTATCATACCTTCACCCCCAGGGCTTTTTCGAGTATCCTATCCGCGGCAGAGTACGGGTCGATCTCGCGCCTCACAACCATCCCTATCAAAGACGAAATCTCTTCCTCGCCGAGCTTCTCCCCCACTATCCTTGATATCCTCCCCGAGACTATCGTCTTGACTTCCTCCTCGGCCCTGAACTGCCTCTTCCGCTCTATCTCCCCGCTCCCCTCAAGGAACTCCCTGTGTTCACTGATCGCGCTCCAGAGGTCGCGTATTCCCCGCATGGTCGTCGCGACCGTCTCCACGATCCGCGGCCGCCAGCCCCGCCTCTCCCAGCGCTCCTTTTCGAGGTCGAGCATCATGCTGAGCTCGAAGTACGTGGCATCGGCCCCCTCCTTGTCGGCCTTGTTGATGACGAACACGTCGGCTATCTCCATGAGCCCGGCCTTTATTGCCTGTATGTCGTCACCCAGGCCGGGAACCGTGACGAGGACGACCGTGTCGGCGGTCTTGACGATGTCGATCTCGATCTGACCGACGCCGACGGTCTCCACAAAGATCACGTCGCAGCCGTAGGCATCGAGGACCTTGATGGCATCGGCCGTGGCCTTGGCAAGGCCCCCGAGGGAGCCGCGCGTCGCCATACTCCTGATGAAGACGCCCGGGTCGGTCGAATGCCTCTGCATCCTTATCCTGTCCCCGAGAAGGGCACCGCCGGTGAAGGGTGAGGTTGGGTCTATGGCTATAACGCCGACGACCTTGCCTTCCTCCCTCGCAACGCGGATGAGCTTGTCGAGAAGGGTGGACTTTCCGGCCCCCGGCGGGCCGGTGATGCCAACGATGTAGGCGTTGCCCGTGTGGGGATAGATTTTCGAGATTATCTCCCTCGCCTTTTCCTCATCGTTTTCAACGAGGGTTATGAGGCGCGCAGTGGCGCGCTTGTCGCCGGTGAGCATCCTCTCTATGAGACCGTCTAACATCGCCACCACTAGGACAAATTATCCAGGTAAGAAATTATAAAGTTTGCTCAGTTCTCCCTGAATTTCTTCAGCTTCGGCGCATTCTCGTCTATGAAGCCGATTATATCCTCAATCGGACTGCCGGGGCCAAAAACCCTGGCCACACCCATCTTTTCGAGCTGTTCAGCGTCGTCGGGCGGGATTATTCCACCGGCTATAACGAGAACGTCCTCGTTGATCTTCAGGCCGCGCTCTTCGAGGAGCCTGAGTATCTTCGGTATGAGAACCATGTGGGCCCCGGAGAGGATGCTTATTCCAAGGACATCAACGTCCTCCTGAACAACGCTCTCGGCTATCTGCTCGGGGGTCTGCCTGATTCCAGTGTAGATGACCTCAAAACCGGCATCGCGCAGGGCCCTGGCGACGACCTTGGCCCCCCTGTCGTGACCGTCAAGTCCCGGCTTCGCAACGAGAACCCTAACCTTGGAGCGCTCGACCATCTTCACCACCGCCCCACTTTTGTTTCCCGCGGTATTTAAAGATTGTCAAAACTCAAGGTTAAGCTTTACGTTGGATATTTTGTCCAGAAGGCTTTATAACGTCTCCACGGGAGGATAGAGCATGCTCAGGTTTCCCCACGATGCCCACACCCACACCACCTACTCGGACGGCAGGGGATCAATAGCCGACAGCGTGGCCGCGGCGGAGGCGAGGGGGCTGGCGCTGCTCGGAATAACCGACCACAGCCACTACTTCGAACCCGGAACCCTCGGTCGCTACGTCAGGGAGGTCAGGTACTGGAGCGAGGACGCAGAGCTGACTGTTCTGGTCGGGGTGGAGGGCAACATAACGGCCGGGGGCATCGATGTCCCTGACTTCATGGCGGAGAAGCTCGACTACGTGATAGCGAGCGTCCACGAGTGGCTCGAGAGGCCGGAGGAATACGTGGAGCTGGTGAAGCTCGCCCTCGAAGACGACAACGTTGACATCATCGGCCACTTCGGAGCCAGCTTCCCCTACATCGGCTTCCCGCCCGCCGACGAGCTGGAGGAAATACTCGATCTGGCGGAGGCCAGGGGCAAGGCCTTTGAGATAAGCTCCCGCTACCGGGTACCTGACATCGACTTCATCCGTGAGTGCATAAGGCGCGGGATAAAGCTCACCTTCGCGAGCGATGCCCACTCACCGGGGGAGGTGGGCGGCGTTTCCTGGAGTGAAAGGATATTCAAGAAGGCGGGCGGGGCGAGGGAAGACCTGCTGTTTGGGGAGTTCCTGTGAGACGCAACATTTCAGATTGGATTTTCTGTATGTGAAACCGGCAACCTGAAAAAGCGAGACGAAGCCGCTGGTTCTCATTTCAATTCTCCTAGAGTCTTATTGCAACCTCCATATCATCAATTACACTATTAACCTTCCGCTCAGCTTTCAATTCTCCTAGAGTCTTATTGCAACAAATACCGCCACTATGAAATCAACACCCTTCCCTCTCCTTTCAATTCTCCTAGAGTCTTATTGCAACTTGAGCTACAAAAAGGCCTCTCTAATCCTTAACGAAACTTTCAATTCTCCTAGAGTCTTATTGCAACCTTCGGGGGGTATCCAATCTACCAAAAAGAGATTGTCTTTCAATTCTCCTAGAGTCTTATTGCAACCGGACACCCTGTTAAGAACTGTGGTTGAGACCTCACTTTCAATTCTCCTAAGAGTCTTATTGCAACATGGGAGAGTCTTATTGCAACATGGGCGTCATAACCGGGATTATTGTCGGGGGCCTTCTTTCAATTCTCCTAGAGTCTTATTGCAACCTTTGGCTAAAAACGCCCTCTCCTGTCTTTCACGATCTTTCAATTCTCCTAGAGTCTTATTGCAACGTGGCAGGTTCACTTTCTCCACGCCAATCGAGGCCATCTTTCAATTCTCCTAGAGTCTTATTGCAACGAGGTTGGGGTTGGACTATGTTCGGGAGGCGGTTCTAACTTTCAATTCTCCTAGAGTCTTATTGCAACAGGGTGTCGGTGAAGTGGAAAACGACAGGAAACACTATCTTTCAATTCTCCTAGAGTCTTATTGCAACAATGGTGCTCGCTCGGTGAGGGCTATTCAGAGGCTCCTCTTTCAATTCTCCTAGAGTCTTATTGCAACAAGGTGGCCAGCAGGTTCTGTATGTCGTCAATCCTTTCAATTCTCCTAGAGTCTTATTGCAACATGATGTCGCCCCGCTTTCCCCTAACGAACTTAATAATCCCTACTTTCAATTCTCCTAGAGTCTTATTGCAACGGCTGGGTGGTATCCGAGGTGGATAAAGTCCCAGCTTCTTTCAATTCTCCTAGAGTCTTATTGCAACCTTTTTGCGTTTATTTAGAGACGCGAGCTTCTTTCTCCTTTCAATTCTCCTAGAGTCTTATTGCAACTTGAGCAGGAGATTCAGGAAGCGCGGGAAGCGGCATTCTCTTTCAATTCTCCTAGAGTCTTATTGCAACAAGCCTTTACCTCATCAGAACTGACAGCCTTGAGCCCTTTCAATTCTCCTAGAGTCTTATTGCAACAAGCCTTTACCTCATCAGAACTGACAGCCTTGAGCCCTTTCAATTCTCCTAGAGTCTTATTGCAACCGCGGAAGCTCGTGACATACGTCAGGACAGGTTACAACTTTCAATTCTCCTAGAGTCTTATTGCAACATGATGATGAGGATGGTATTGTGGAGTGTATGATTGTCTTTCAATTCTCCTAGAGTCTTATTGCAACAAAGAGGAAGTTGATGGTGATTATAAGATTTTGTGGGCTTTCAATTCTCCTAGAGTCTTATTGCAACATAATCTAACCCAATTCTTTGTCGTGAAGGTCACAACTTTCAATTCTCCTAGAGTCTTATTGCAACCCGTATTCTACAGATATAACCTAACCTCAAGGCACACTTTCAATTCTCCTAGAGTCTTATTGCAACCTTTGCCCTTATCTTCTCGTCCCTGGCCCAACCTCTCTTTCAATTCTCCTAGAGTCTTATTGCAACTGGTCAAGGCGGCGGGACGAGTAGCCCCTCGTGAACCTTTCAATTCTCCTAGAGTCTTATTGCAACTCGACTACCCGGCCTATCTCTTCGAGAAAGGAGCACCTCTTTCAATTCTCCTAGAGTCTTATTGCAACAAAAATCTACGATGTCGGGGAGTATGAGAGGGAGCCAGCTTTCAATTCTCCTAGAGTCTTATTGCAACGGGGCTTTCGAGTTGAAGTGGAAGAGCGAGCGAACCTCTTTCAATTCTCCTAGAGTCTTATTGCAACTTCTACGGCCAAGACTTTGATGCGTTCCTCAGCCTCTTTCAATTCTCCTAGAGTCTTATTGCAACAGGCGAGAATTTTGCCCAGATTGGCCTATGAAGCCCTAAGAACCTTCAAATATTTAAGTCTTTCTGAGAACCCGGGCAAAAGAAACCCATAGAGGCCATTAAGCAAAGCCTCTGAAAAAGTCCAAAGGGATATAAGAAGACACGTTCGAGCCGGTTTCCGGATGCGCGAAAACAGACCCGAGATTTCCCGGGGGCTGTCACAATGGAAAATTGGAAGCTGGCCCATCAAATTGGTCAGAATGATATAAAACACGATTTAAGTGGAGATTTGCCACAGCGTGGGCCAGAACTACCCTCTTTCCGATTTCCGAAAAAAATTCGTTACAAAAATGCGGCAAAGACATAACTAAGGGTCACAATTCGGGAAACCTAAAAATCGATTTCCAAGGTCACAGCGGGGCTTCGAAACCAAAAATCTGCCCAAAGGGAGTCCAAAACCAGAAAACGGGGGGTATTAACGTGATAGAACCTTAAACCCCAGCTCCCTCAGCTTCCAGATTATCTCAAGCGGGAACCCGACGACGTTGTAGTAGTCCCCGCGGATCCACTCAACGAAGAGGCCCGCCTTCCCCTGTATGCCATACGCTCCAGCCTTGTCCATCGGCTCGCCGGTGTCGATGTACGCCCAAATGATGCCGTCGTCCAGCTCGCGGAACTTCACGTCCGTCGTCACGGCCCCGCAGAGCTCATCCCCACCGTGGATTATGCAGTACCCCGTGGTGACTTGGTGGACTCGGCCGCTGAGGAGCCGGAGCATCTCGAAGGCCTCCTCCCTGCTCCCCGGTTTGCCGAGGATGTGGCCGTCTATGCTGACGACGGTGTCGGCGCCGATGACGGTTCCGCCCACGCGGCCGTGAACTTCTCTCGCCTTCCTCCTCGCCAGCTCGAGCGCGTACTCGGCGGGGTTTTCCAGGCTGCACTCCTCGCTCGCATTGCTGGGAATAACCTCGAACTCCCGTATGAACCTGGCGAGTATCTCCCGCCGCCTCGGTGAAGCCGATGCCAGAACCAGCATGGTATCCCCTTCCGGAAAGGGTTAAAAAATCTTGCGAGACGGTTCACCCCATCCCATCAACCTTCCTCTCCAGCGCCTTTATTTCGCGCCGCAGCTCCCGTATCTCCGAGTTCAGCCCCCCGAGTTCATCCGCTATCCCCAGGATCGTCCATCCAACCGCGGAGAAGATCAGCACCGTCATCAGGGCGAAGAACCATCCCACGGGATACACCAGTGTGAGGATTGAAAGGGCGATTATGGCAAACCCCCGGGTGGAGATATCAGCCATCGACGACATCCTCCCGGCCTTTCATGGATTCCAGCTCCGTCCTCAGGGATTCGAGCTTCTCGTTGAACTCCCTCCTCATCTCCCCCATCTTCCAGACGACGGTGCCAAAGGCGATGACGAGGAGACCAAGCCCTAGGGCACGGCCCTCTGTTATCAGAATACCCGCCAGCCCAAGGGCGCTCAAAACGGCACCGAGCGTTTCAAGGGGGTCGTACCTCTCCCCCACTGCTTACCACCATGGAAAAGAAGAAAGCAAACTATAAAAAGTTTGCTCAGGCGGTCGCCCAGATGGGTATCCCCGCCTCAAGGAGCCTCTTGAGTTCCTTGCCTATGGGAGTGCTCTTGCTGACCTTCACGAGCCCTTTCTTGCTCGGCGTTGCTGTAAAGACGTACTGCTCCCCGCCGTAGAACTTGAGCGGCCTCTTCGCGTAGTCCGGCGAGACGCGGAGGACTATGGTTTTCTTCTTCTCCTCGATCTCCACGGGGAGCTTCTCCTTGGGCTTGGCTTCCTCGCGCTCGGTGAAGCTCTTGACGTCGATGCTTATCCCTATCCTCTTCTCCAGCTCGGTGATTCTCTTGCCCTTCTTTCCGATTATTGCGGGGATGTCGAACTCGTCCGCGTAGATCACCGCCTTGTGGGGACTGACTATCTCGACCTCCGCATAGACATCGGGCAGGAACTTCTTTATCTCCTGCTTGAGCCTCTTCTCCGCGAGTTTTAGTGCGGGGGCCTTCTCCTCCTTCTTTACCGGGACGACGCTTATCTCCTCGCCGTAGGTGTATATCTCGTACTCGAGCTCGCCGGTCTCAAAGTCGCGAACCTCGATGACGGGCCTGGCGAGGTCCTCCTCCCTCATGCCGCTCGGCACCTTGACGAGGTACTCCAGCGTGAGAACCTTCGCGACCCTCCCTGCCTTGATGAACAGGACCGTGTCAACTATCTGGGGAATCATTCCCAGCTCGACCCTTCCGATGAACCTCTGGACGGCGTCTATCGGCTTCGTTGCGTGGACGACACCGACCATCCCGACGCCGGCGAGCCTGAGGTCGGCGTAGATCTTAAAGTCGCTCGTCTTCCTCATCTCATCGAATATCGTGTAGTCCGGCCTGACGAGGAGCAGTATATCGCCGGTCAGCTCCATCCTGCCGCTCAGGGCCGTATACTGGGTGATTTCCTCACCCACCTGGAGATCGCGGGGCTTTTCCATGGTCTTCACTATCTTACCCATGCCCGCGTACCACTCCGCCAATGCCTGTGCAAAGGTCGTCTTGCCCTCACCCGGCGCTCCCGCTATGAGTATGCCCTCCGCCTTGTCCGCCAGCCTCTCCAAGAGCTTTTCACTGAGCTCGTACTCCTCGATGCTCAGCTTCCTGACGGGTCTGACTGCCGTAATCTCTATCCTGTCCGCAAAGGGCGGCTTGGCGATGACTATCCTGTAGTTGCGGAGCTGGACGACGGTGGCGCCCGGTTCGTCGAGCTCTATGAAGCTCTCGGGGTCGCGTCTGGCCCTCTCCACTATGTCGTCCGCTATCTCCTCAAGCTCCCCATCGCTCAGAACCTCATCGCGGACGGGCACGAGCCTCCATTCGCCGGGCCGGCCCTTCTTTGCGAACGGCCTCATTCCGGCCTTGAGGTGGACGCTCATTGTGGTCTCATCGAAGAAGTCCTCGAGGCGGTGCCGTACCTCCTTCTTCGCGGTCAGATAGACCACGTCTATGCCCTTGGCGATGGCCACGTCCCTCTGAACCCTGTCGCCCGTGATGAGCGTCGCTCCGAGGGCCTGTGCGGCCTCACGAACCATGCTGTCTATCTCGCCGGACTTCGCCCTCCGTATCTGCCAGAGCTCGGGCCTCTCGCCGTAGAACTCGAGGAGGATTCTGTCACTGTCCGCCATCTCGCGGAGTTTTTTGAGCTCTTCGAGGCCCACGTGGCCTATGGCCTTTCCCTCGTTTGCCTGGTGCTCTATCTCGGCGATGACGGCTTCGGGAACCACGACCTTGACCTTCTCGCCAAACGACGAAAGGAACTGCGTGAGCCTGCCATCGACGATAACGCTCGTATCTGCAACGAATACCTTCATCTCTCCCACCCCTTTTCTCTCTCAACGCCCTCTGCTGCTAAAGGTTCATAAAGGTTTAGCCGAAAATAGGGTGGGTGGGAAGATGGGAAGGCTTATATCAATAGCCTCCGGCAAGGGGGGCACCGGAAAAACCACCACTACCGCGAATCTGTCGATAGCCCTCGGCAAGATGGGATACAAGGTCTGTGCCGTCGATGCGGATTTAACCATGGCAAACCTCAGCCTGGTTATGGGAATAGACGACGCTTACACCACAATTCATGACGTCCTCTCCGGTAGGGCGGACATAAACGACGCCATATACGCCACGACATACGAGAACGTCCACGTCATCCCCGCCTCGATAGATTGGGAACACGTCATACGTGCGGACCCGAGGAAGCTTCCCGAGACCATAAAACCCCTCAAAAAGAGCTTCGATTTCGTGATAATCGACTCCCCAGCGGGGCTCCAGATGGACGCCATGAACGCAATGCTGAGCGGCGAGGAGGTTCTGCTCGTAACGAACCCTGAGATATCCTGCATCACGGACACGATGAAGGTGGGGATTGTTCTTAAAAAAGCAGGTCTCGCCGTTCTGGGTTTCGTGCTCAACCGTTACGGCAGGAGCGATAACGATATCCCGCCGGATGTAGCGGAGGAGGTCATGGAGATCCCCCTGCTGGCGGTCATCCCTGAGGATCCACCTGTAAGGGAGGCGACGCTTGAGGGCGTCCCGGTCGTCGAGTACAGGCCGAACTCTGCCGGTGCCAGGGCATTCATGGAGCTGGCGGAGAGGATAACCCGGATAGCTGGGTTCAAGGCAAGGGTTATGGTGTGATTTTATCGTTCCATTTCAAACTCATGAATCCCGTGCGGAGGTGAAATCGTGAGGCCAAAGGTCTTCATCACCCGTGCAATTCCCGAAAACGGCATCGAACTCCTGAGGGAGCACTTCGAGGTCGAGGTCTGGGAGGACGAACACGAGATTCCGAGGGAAGTCCTGCTCGAAAAGGTTCGCGACGTCGATGCACTCGTCACTATGCTGAGCGAGAGGGTGGACTCTGAAGTCTTTGACAGTGCCCCCAGGTTGAGGATAGTGGCGAACTACGCGGTCGGCTACGACAACATAGACGTTGAGGAGGCAACCAAGCGCGGGATATACGTCACCAATACCCCCGACGTCCTCACCAACGCCACAGCGGACTTCGCCTGGACCCTCCTCTTAGCTACTGCGAGGAGGCTCGTGGAGGCGGACGGATTCATCCGCTCGGGCGAATGGAAAAAGCGCGGTATAGCCTGGCACCCAAGGATGCTGCTGGGCCACGACGTTTACGGGAAGACCATCGGCATAGTCGGCTTCGGGAGAATCGGCCAGGCGATAGCGAGGCGCGCTAAGGGCTTCGGGATGAGGATACTCTACAACTCGCGCATGAGGAAGCCGGAGGTAGAAAAGGAACTCAACGCGGAGTTCAGGCCCCTCGACGAGCTCCTGCGCGAGAGCGACTTCGTGGTTCTGGCCGTCCCGCTGACGAGGGAGACCCACCGCATGATAGGCGAGCGGGAGCTTAAACTCATGAAGCCCACCGCGGTACTCGTCAACATAGCGAGGGGCAAGGTCGTCGACACGGAGGCGCTCGTAAAGGCGCTCAAGGAGGGCTGGATTGCCGGGGCCGGCCTGGACGTCTACGAGGAGGAGCCCTACTACCACGAGGAGCTCTTCAGCCTCGACAACGTGGTTCTGGCCCCCCACATAGGCAGCGCCACCCACGGTGCCAGAGAAGGAATGGCCGAACTCGTGGCCAGGAACCTGATAGCATTCAAGAACGGCGAGGTTCCGCCCACGCCGGTCAATCGGGAGGTGCTGGAGGTAAGGGAGCCTGGGTTTGGCAAATAAAGTTCAGTCCTTATTTGTGATTTTGTTTTCAGGTGTTTCATATGCATAGCTTGGGCTTTTAGTTTTTAATACTCCAAAAGGGCTAAATACATCGGATTCGTTCAAGGAGGTAATTGACCGGAGGGCTCTCAATGACTACGCGGGGCGGCTCGGCGTTGAGGTTCCGTTCTAAGCGTGATCTGGAGGAGAGGCTCTCCTTCATCAGGCTCTACGTGAAGAGGCTGAAGGCAGACCCTGATGAGGTCTTTAAACAGCAGGTGAGGCTTGTGAACTCCTTCCTCGCTTCGGCCAGAAATTTTCCGCTGAGCAGGGAGCAGTACCTCCGGATGAAGGGAGAATTAAGGGGGAAACAATGAACACTGGCGATGATGACAGCACCCTCGTCTGACCCGTGATGAGCTGGACCCGTGGCTGAGCCTACCTGATGATGAAGACTTCTGCAACGTCGTCAAAATCCTCATCAAAAGTTGCTATCTTTTTATTCCGTTCATGACGCATGTAGCAACAATCTGGGCGTCTCTTGGCATTAAACCATACCTGACCGCATAGCTTTGAACGATTCCAGAACTCGTGGCGTCTTCAATCAACTCAACATCATACTGGAAAATCAGTGTCAGAACGGAAGTAAACGCCTCGTCAATAAGAACTTTGCCTTCTGGAGTCCTCAAATATCTTTTTGCGTCGTATCTATTTCGTATTCCGGCTTTTTCCGAGAGCAGTTTTCTCAGCACTACATACGCACTCTCTTCGATGGTGGAGAAGGAGGTTACTTTTGAGAGCCTCGCCGTTCACGGCGGGGATGCAGTAAGCAATCAACAAGCCTTCAAACAGGAAAGCAATCTTTTTTAAAACCCAAAAACCATACCATACTTTGGAATGAAGCGCTCAGTAACCATCAAACTCCAGCCGAGCAAAGAGCAGGAAAAAGTTCTTTTCGAGTTAGCTGACCTTGGAGCCAAAGTCTGGAACCGGGTGAACTACCTGAGGAGACAACAATTCTTCGAGGGCAAAATCGTGGACTTCAATACAACCGAGAAAACCGTTTATGAAGAGTTTAAACGTGAAATCGGTTCCGCAACCG
Source organism: Thermococcus indicus (assembly GCF_006274605.1). Taxonomy (NCBI): domain Archaea; kingdom Methanobacteriati; phylum Methanobacteriota; class Thermococci; order Thermococcales; family Thermococcaceae; genus Thermococcus; species Thermococcus indicus. The sequence goes on along the minus strand of NZ_CP040846.1, from coordinate 1,705,004 downwards.
TTCAACAAATATGTCGCAAAAACGCTGAAGCCTGGCGGAGCTTCTTCTCCTTATTAAGGAAAAAGCGGAACGGGGAACTCTCCGACCAGCTCAAACCCAAACCGCCCAAATACCACAAAAAGAACGGAAAAAGAAAACCCTTAATCATTCTCCGCAACGACCAGTACAAGATTGAAGGCAACAAGCTTATTCTAAAAGGTCTTGGAAAGTTCAAACGCTTGGAAGTTCAATTCAAGGGCAGAATACACTTGAAGGGCAAGCAGGGACGCTTAGAAATCACTTATGACGAGGTAAAACGCAAATGGTATGCCCACACCAGCATTACTGTCGAGGAAAAACTTGAAAATAATGAGTGGGTGAGCGTTCCAAGAACTCCGAAAGGAAACCTCTCAGCGGGGATAGACTTGGGAGTGAACAACTTGATGGCCGTTTATGTGGAAAACGGAGAAAGCTTCCTCGTGAACGGAAGACCTGTTAAGGCGATTGACTTCTACTTTCAAAAGCGGATTGCAAGGTACCAATCCAAACTCAACAAGAGTGGTGGAGAGAAGAGTAGAATGCTCAGAAAACTCCACCAGCAGGCTAAACTTCAGGCTAAACATTACATTAACACGGCAGTTAGACAAGTAGTCCGGAAGCTTTACGAGTTGGGCGTTTCGAGGATTGTCGTTGGTTATCCTAAAGGCATTGCTCAAAACCCGAGGAAGGGCAAAAAGCAAAACTTCATCCTCTCCCACGTCTGGCGGTTTAATTACGTTATCAAACGTTTAACCGAAGTCGCTGAGGAGTATGGTATTGTGGTTGAGGTGGTTAATGAGGCTTTCACGTCTAAGCTTTGCCCTGTCTGCGGGAAGCCCCATGAGGGGGCTCGCTTTGTTAGGGGTTTGTTTAAGTGTCCAGGGACGGGGCTTGTGTTTAATGCCGACTTGGTTGGAGCTTTCAACATTTTGAAGAAGGTTGTGAAAACCATAACCCCGAACCTTCCGGCCTTATCGGGAGGTAGGGGTAACGGGGGGAAGGCCCTCCCCGAGGGGTTCGAAGAACCCTTTTCAAGGGTTGCCCTGATGAGAACCCCTCGAACCTCCCCGCCTTTGGCGAGGGGTTAGCTCGTTGGAACCCTCGCCCTCAAGGCGGGGAGGAGGTCAGGTTTGAGTCGATGTATATCACCGGCCGACCTCCTCGGCGTATTCTTCGAGTTCTTCAACGCTCGCCTTTCCGAGTATTCCTGGGTGAACCTTCTTTTTCATGGCCTTTGCAAGGAACTCTGCATCAGCTTCGAGGAGTTTTTTCAGCCTTTCGAGGTCAACTCCCGCCGGAACCTTTATCATTATCTCTCCCATGCTCCCACCTAAATGGAATTCAATGAGGTTGTATAAAGCCTTATCGAAGCTTCACATTTCTTTCACCATCGCCCTGAACCTCCTCGCGTCCCTGCACATGTCCGAGTTGTTGAAGAAGACGAAGCCCTCCCCGCGGTTCCAGCCGAGAACCCTCTCCCTTATCTTCTGCAGCTCCCCGTCGCCGTAGGAGTGTCTGTAGATTATCCGCCCGTTCTCGTAGCGGCCGTGCAGGCGGTGGTAGTTCGTCTCCCCGTTATGGAGAGGAATCCTCACGAGCGGGTCGGTAACGTCTATAACGTCGAACTCCCTGACGAAGCGCTTAATTCCCTTCTCGCTCCAGCCGCGGAGCTCAACAGCTATTTCGAAGCCCCCTCTGTCTATCCTCGCAAAGAACTTCTCCGCGTTGGCGAAGCTCTCCTCGCTCTCCCTGAAGCTCCTCGGCAACTGGATTAAAATAAAACGTGCCCCTAAAATCTCGGCCTCCCTCAGCGTCAAACGCCAGAAGTGGAGCACCTCGCTCGTTGGCCTGAGCAGGCCGACTTCCCTGCCCGGCTTTACGTTGCTCCTGCGCCACGTCGGGCTGTTCGGTGGGTGCGTCACGCCCTGGAAGGCCTTGACGGCAAAGGTGAAGCCCCCTGGAGCTTCCTCCCGCCAGCGTTCTAGGGTTTTCTCTTGGAGAATGCGGTAGAAGGTTTGCTGCACCTCTATCGCGTCGAAGTCGCGGTAGTACTTCGCGTGGCCCTCGCAGAAGCCGCAGGTTCCGACCCGTATCGTTCCCATCACTCCAGCGGCTCCCTCCCGTAGCGCAGGAAGCTTAGGAACCTCTCGTCTTCTCCCACCAGCGCGCTCAGCACCGCGCTCACGTATGCGTCGAACTCCTGCTTTTTGATGACCACTGAGTGGTGGGCGTACTCCAGCGGGATGACGTATTCATCCTCCGCGACGGAGAGCATCATCGAGAGTGTTTCGAGGGCATCCCGTTCGCTCTCACCGGGCACCTCCAGGAGGTATATGACGCCGCCGTCCACGAAGCGGACGTAGAACGGCTGCACCTTTACTCTGTAGCCGTCTTTGGTCTTGTCGAGGAGCCTCATGAGGTTCCCGAAGTGCCCCATGTCCATGAGCCTCTCCACGACGTCAGGGAACTTCCTTTTCTCCTCCCTCGAGTACCTGAACGGTACGTAGCCCGCCTCCTTCGAAATCATGTCTAGGACCGGGACGTCGAGCATGGGGGTGCCAGGCCTTACCTGCCTCACTATGTCGTCGCGGTAGAAGGTTTTGGCTATCGCGGCGGTTCTGGCGGCAAGGAGTCTGTCGAGGGCGTGGAGGAACTCGAGGTACTCCAGGAGGATTATCACATCCTCGTAATCGTCCTGCCAGCGGGTTATCTTGGCCTCCTCGACACCCCTCTCCTTGAGCAGCGTGAATATTCCCTTCCTGCCGTCCCCCCTCGCAACGAGGGTCGGGGCGTTTATGATGCCGTCCCTCTCAAGCGTCTCCAGCCAGGACTCCCATTTCTCATCCAGGAGCTTTAGAAAGCCATCCGCCAGGGCAACCAGCTCGTCGCTGTGCCTCTTGAACATTTTATCCGTGTTGCTCCCTATGTAGCTGGGGGGACGGATTATCGAGCCGCTTATCGTGCCGTCCATCAGCACCAGCTCGGCCCCCATCTCCGATGCCATGGCCCCTATGCGCTTCTCAAGGAGCTCCATGTGAATCCTTATCCTCTCATCAACGTGCTTGTACGGCGACACGAAGCCGACTTCGCTCCAGTGGTACAGGTTCTCCCCGATAGCGACCGAGGCGACGCCGTAGATTATCGCCCCGCTGAGGCGCTTCATCATTCTGCTGCCGTCAACGGCGTAAACGCTGGCCCTTTTAGGCTCGGGAAAGGGCAGCCACTGATAGCTCTTCGATATTTCCCGGGTGAGTTCTTCCATGAGCTCCAGCTGGTTCTTCAGGTAGTCCCTCATCGCCCTTACGTGGGCGTCGCTAATACGCTCCAATGCTCTCCACCTCCACGCGGCTCTTGCCGCCGACGTTCAGGACCCTTATCACGTAGTCCGCCGCGTCCTTCAGCTCCTCGTCGTGGGAAACGATTATGACCTGCGGTATCTTCCTCAGCTGGCTCGATATTATCTCCACGAGCTTCTTCCTGCGCTCCTCATCCAGGAAGGGCGTGGGCTCGTCCAGGATCAGAAGCTCAAGGTTCCCCACCTTGTAGAGCGAGAGCGCCAGGCGGAATGCTAAACCGAGCGCTATCCTCTCCCCACCGCTCAGGAATTCCAGACCGACCTCGTTGCCGGCGTAGAGCACCTTCAGCTCTATCCGCTCCTTTCCGAACTTCTTCTCGCGTTTGAGCTTTATCCCCTGGTACTTGCCCTCCGTCATCTCCGAGAAGGTCTCGCCGGCGAGCTTCTGTACCTCCTCGAGACCCCTGAGTTCCTCCTCTGCCTTGAGCCTCGCCACCTTCTCCCTGAAAGCGGTCATGTCTGCCATGGCCTTCTCGACGGTCTCCAGCTCCCTTTCGGCCCCTTCTATCTCCTTCCTCTTTGCCTTCAGCTCGTCGAGGAGCTTCATTACCTCGTCCCTCAGCTCTTCAGCGCCTCTGAGCTCCGTTCTGGCTTTCTCAAGTTCCCTCGCGGTCGCCATGTACCTCTTCTCTGCCTCGGCATAGGCTTCCTCCGAGAACTCCCGCGAGAGTTTTTCTATCTCCGCCCCCAGCTCCCTGAACTCCCCCTCCAGTTTTCTGAGGGCCTCGATGCTCTCATCGCGCCTCTTATCCAGGAGGGAGAGCTTCTTCTTCATCCTCTCAAGCTGGGTCGGGACGTCCCTGAGCGAGAGGTACTCGCGGTAGGCCGGCTCGAGCTCCTTCATCCTTTCCTCGACGGCCTCGAACGAGCCGAAGCCCTCGTTCTCCAGCCTTTCCATTATCCTCCTCGTTTCCCTGCCTATCTCCTGGAGCTTTTTCTCTATCCTCCCCAGCTCGTCTTTTGCTTTCTCAAGCTCCTCAAGTTCCTCTCTGAGGTGCCTCAGCTCCTTCTTTATCTCGATGAGCCTTGCCTTGGCCTTTTCAAACTCCTCCGCGGCCTTCTCGAGTTCTTCCAGGTCGTACTTCGCCAGCTTCTCCTCGACCTCCCTCAGGAGGTCCGCCGTCTTCTTCAGCCTTATGAGCTTTGGTTCCTTCCGAATAACCCCCCTGAGCTCAATTTCCCGTTCATTGAGCTTTTTGAGCTTCTTTGATAGCCTATTCAGCTTCTTCTCGATGGAGGTTATCTCGGCGTCGTACTCTGCCCGTATCTCCTCCTCGTCGTGCTCCCCGATGGGCCTCTTGCACAGCGGGCAGACCCTGGCGCCTTCCAGCTTCGAGAGGTTCTCGATGAGGCTCTCCCTCAGTCCCTTGAGAGTCGCGATCTCCTCCCTTATCCCGGTCACTTCCTCGCGGAGGCTCTCAAGCTCCTCCTTGGAGTTCTCGACAGCTTTTAGCTCCTTTTCCAGGCTCTCGGGGGTGACCCCTGCCCGCTCGAGTTCTTTCAGATACCTCTCCGCCTCGGCCTTCCTCTGGAGGGCGCGCTGGTAGAGGCCGTTCTTCCTCTTCAGCTCCTCGTAGGTCTCGCGGAGGGACTTTTCCTCCCCCTCGAGCTCCGCTATCCTTGCGGAGACCTCCTTGATCCTGGCGGCTCTCTCCTCAAGCGCCTTTCTCTTCTCCGCCAGTCTTGCTTCGGCGGTTTCAAGCTTTGACAGCTCGTCCTTGAGGGAGAGGAGCGACTTCAGCTTCAGGTACTCCTTTTCGAGGGGTTCGAGCTCTCTGAGGCGTGCGAGTTTCTCCTCAAGTTCTCCTATCTCCCTCTTCACTTCCTCGATCTGCGCTTTGTAGTCCTCTATTCTACCCTTTTCGGCTTTTATCCTCTGCTCCAGGACTGCCCTTCTCTTCTCCAGCCCCTCAAGCTCACTCTTCAGGGCCTTGAGGCGCGAGTAATCCTCCTCCGCTTTCCTGAAGGCACCTTCGAGTTCTTCAACTCTCTTCCGGAGCCCGCTTATCCTCCTCAGCGTCTCGGAGAAGCGCTTCTCGGCCTCGCGGAGGTTCGCCTCCACCTCGGCCTTTCTCTCGATGAGCTTTCTGAGGTAGTCCCTCCTCCGCTTGAGTTCCCTTATCACGTCCGCCGCGTTCCTCTCGGCGTTCTCGTAGTCCTCTATGCCCAGAACCTTGCGCAGAACCTTTTCCATTACCTCGCGGTTCGTGATTATACCCTCTATCTCACCCTGCCTTATGTAGAGCGCGTTGGTGAATACCTGGATCGGGTAGACGTTCCTCTCGACCCAGCGCGCCACGTCGGAGCTCTTCTCAGCTATCATCTCCCTGCCCTCAAGGAGCTCGCTCTTCTTGGAGTCCCTGACGATTCTGTAGCTCTTTCCGTTGTGCTCGAACTCCAGTATCAATCCCAGTCCCCCGGTCGAGTTGACGCGGGTGTTTGCCTGAAGGTAGCCCCTCGGGAAGCTCGGGTGCCCCATGTAGAGGGCCACGAAAATCGCCTCGAGGATCGAGCTTTTGCCGGCGCCGTTCTGCCCTATCAGCAGGTTTATGCCGTCGCTGAACTCCACCTCGCTCATCTCGTGTGCCCTGAAGTTCCTGATCTTTATCCTCCTTACCCTCACTGTCCACCCCTCCTCAGCCAGGCGTCGAGGCTCGATGGGTTTTTGGGTTTAGAAACGGGTTTGGGTTTCTTGGGAGGCTCTTTTTCCCGATCTTTTTCCGGTTTGGGCTTCTCTGGCTTGGCGGTGCTCTCAGACACCTTCTTCCCTGGCCTTTCCTTCCTTTCAGTTTCCGGAACTTTCCGGGCTTTTTCAGGGATTCCCTTCTCGTACCTCCCGATCAGCCAGGAGACGAACTCGGTGAGCCCCTCGGAGAACTCCTTCGGGGAGACCCTCAGGTTCAGTAGGAGCTCCCTCTCCCATTCGGTGAACAGCTCCTCCTCGCTCAGCCTCTCCCCTGAAAGCACCGTCTCCCCGACGACCCTGCTCCGGAAGGTGTAGTACATTATCCCCGAATCTTTAAGGAGGTCGTTGAACTCGGCCAGGCTCACCCCGCCCTTAATCGTTCCTTCGAGCGTTATGACCGCTATCGCGTCCCTTGGTATCAGCGAGGAGACCTCCTCGACCTTCCTCCTCAGCTCGGACTTGCTGTTTCCCTCGACTCTGATCGAGTAGAAGGGCCTAGTTTCGACCTCAACGAACTCCGGCTGGAAGTCCTCAACGATGTAGAAGCCCTTCGGCCCCTCTCGGTTCTCCATCACCTTCGGCTTCCTGTCCCTAAGGGAGTAGCGGACTATGTGGCTCGCCTCCCTTACCTCCGTCCTCTCCAGCGAGCCCGGATAGACCAGGGGCCCGCTCAGGCCCGTCTGGGCCGTCTCCGCTATCCTCCGCACGTGGATGTGGCCGAGGGCGTAGTAGGAAAAGCCGTCGGGGAGCTCGTTGAGCTTCAGGTCGAAGGCGTCCTGGTATGGCGTGTCCTTGGCGAGGTAATCGACCGCCTGGTGGAGCATCAGGATGCCCTTCTTTCCCTTGAAGAGTGCCTTGAGGACGTTTACGGCACCGTCCTGCCTTATGAGCTGCCAGCGGGTGTGGTGCCTGAGGCCGTGGATTTCAACGTCCCCAACCTGCCCCCAGACGAGGTAGCGATTTTCACTTATCTTCCTGCTCCTCTGGAACTCGCCCTCCCTCGGCTCCCTCTTCAGCCCGACGGTGTATATCAGCCCGAGATGCTCAAGGAGGTCGAAGACTGAGGTTTCCCTTATGGTCTTGTCGTGGTTGCCCTCTATCGCGAAGACCGGGATTCCCCTCCGCCTCGGGAGCTCGAGCACCTCGACCGCGTCGCGTATAGTCCTCGGGGACGGCCGGCTCACGTGGAAGAGGTCGCCGGCGATGAGTATGAAGTCCACCCTGGCCTTTACGGCCTTTTCGATGGACTCTCTGAAGACATTGAGGTAGTCGTCGTAGCGGAAGGGCTGGTTGAACTGCTCCCTGCCGAGGTGGACGTCAGCGATGTGCGCGAACTTCATGGCTCATCACCGACTTCACAGCGGGAGGGCCTCTATGGCCTCCTCCTCGGTTATCTCCTCTTCCTCGTCCCTCCCAGCGAGCCACTCGCCGACGATGTCTATGTCCCCGCCGCCGTAGTGGCCGTTCATGTCCCTCTCGAAGCTGTATATCTTCACCATCGCCGGGATCGTTATCGCGTAGCCCACCAGGACGGCCTCGCCAACGCCGAGGGAGGCAATGTCGCTCAGCAGATCCTCGCTTATCTGCTCGCTCGCCTGCTGGACGTAGCGCTGGTCGTTCGGTTCAACGAGCTTGAGGATTATCTTGGTGTTCGTCTGGCTGAGTATGTCGTCGTCCAGCTTCTTCGGCCTCTGGGACACTATTCCGAGGCCGACTCCGAACTTCCTGCCCTCGCGCGCTATCTTGCCGAGCCACAGAGTTGCGGGGTTCTTCTCGCCCCTCGGCGCGAATATGTGTGCCTCCTCCACTATGATCAGCACGGGCCTCGTTAAAGCCGGATACCTCTCGGAAACCTCCCTGACGAGGGCCCTGTCGTTGGTTCTGACGCCCTTAACGTAGTCTATCCTGTTTTTGAGGATTCCGCGGAGGACGAAGCTCGCCAGCGTTATCATCTGCTCCTCTTCCATTCCGCTGAGGTCTATAACGTTCACCATCCCCGGCCTTATCTCGCTCAGCACGTTGACGGGGCTTATGAACTCGCCGAAATTGGCCCTGAGCTCGCTGAGGTAGTCCTTCAGCCTTATGAGGGCCTCTATGTCCCTTGACTGTATTTTCCTCGGCGTCTCTATGCCCTTCTCGTCGTAGTAGTGGATGATCTTGTCGTCGGTGTTCTCGTAAACCCTTATCCACTCCTCTATCTTGTCCTCCATCTCGTGGATGAAGGCAATTCCGCCGACGACCTGTCCTTTCCTCCGCATCTCCTCCCTGACCGTCCTGTAAACCAGCCCCAGGAAGCGTCTCTGCAGACTGGCGTTTTCAGCTATCCCGAGCAGTGTGGCGAACTCGCTGAGCCTTATCCTCCCCGGATCTATCGTTGCCTTTATCGGGTTCACGCGCGCGCCGGGCCAGCTGAGCCTCTGGTATTCTCCGTGCGGGTCGAGTATAACCACGGTCGCGTTGACGTTGCCGACCAGCTCCCTCGTGAGAACCGCTATCGTGTTGGACTTTCCTGCACCCGTGACGGCCAGGACCGCGAAGTGCCTCGAGACGAGCCTGTTGGCGTCCAGCCCCACCTCTATGTTCTCCCTTGCGATGAGCCTGCCGAGGCGTATGTGCCCTTCCGAGAAGATTTTCTGGAGGTCCTCATCCCTCGCGAGGTAGACCTTCTCGCCCGGCTTTATCGGGACGCGGTTCGGGGCGGGCTTCGTTAGAAACTCGCCGTCGTGCCTCCTCAGCACGCCGAGAACCTTCGCCGTCGCCAGAATCGCCTCGCTCTTGTCCAGGACGCCCTTTGAGAATACGTTCACTGTCTTCTCAACGTAATCGTAGCTCCCCCTGCCTGCTTCCATCAGCCAGTTTATGTTTCTAATCGACTTCAGAAGTGCTAAAACCTCGTCACCGTCCCGGTTTTTAACGACCAGAAATTCCCCGAAGCGCGGCAGCTCGTTCCTCGGGTTCACTATGAACGTGAAGTGATCCGTGCTTGATTCGCCAAAAACTATTCCAACGGCGTTGTCTCCGACCATATTACCACCCTAAGTTGATTGGAGGGGGATGAACAAAAACCTTTCGCCGGCCGAAACCCTAAAAGGCCCCGGGTGCTAGGTGGTAACATGAGCGGAATCCCCTGTGAAAGGATGCTCCTGGTTACGGGCAGGCTCGCGGAACCCATCGTGAGGAAGTATGGCAAAGGCTGTGACGTCTTCGTCACGCCGGTCAGCGTCGCCGCTTTCCTGACTCCCGAGATGATAGTCCGCTACCTGAAACAGGCCCGCGTAAATAGCGAGGATTACGACCTGATCCTCATCCCCGGCCTCGTCAGGGGTTCTGCAGGGCTCATCGAAGACGAACTCGGAATCCCGGCCTTTAAGGGGCCGAGGAACGCAATGGACATCCCCCAGACTCTCAAGGCCCTAAGCGAAGGCTTCAGACTCAGCAAGGAGCTCCCGGCCGATGATCTTTTCTCCTTCGATGCCCTCAAAAGGGTCGATGACATCAGAAATAAGACCAGAAACAGGCGCTACATTGAGAAGGCCCTCAAAAGGCCGTGGAACGTCCTCATAGGCAACCTTCCCGCGGGAAGAGACTTTCCGGCGAGGGTTCTTGGAGAGGTGGTTGATGCCCCAAGGCTGGGCGTTGAAAAAACGGTTGAGAAGGCCTTCTACTACCTCCACGAGGGGGCGGATATAATCGACATCGGCATGGTGGCGGGAGAGACGAATCTCGATTTCATCGAGGAAATCCCCGAGATAAGGGAGCGGCTTGGTGAGGAAGGCTTCCACGTCCCGGTGAGCTTCGACTCGCTCAACACTGCTGAAATCGAGGCGGCTTTGAACTATGCGGACCTTTTCCTGAGCGTTGACGAGGGCAACCTTGAGGAGCCCGTAACGGAGAAGCCTGTCGTTTTAATCCCTACCAACCAGAGGAAGGGCTTTTTCCCTGTGAAGCCGGCGGATAGGGTTGAATTCTTGGAGAGGCTGAAGGAGAGGGCCCTCGATTTGGGTTACAAAACCGTAATCCCCGACCTGATCCTTGAGCACGTTCCCCACCTGGCGCGCTCGGTTACTGCCTTCCAGCTCTACCGCGAGAGGAATCCGGACGACGTTCTTTTGGCCGGCGTCGGCAACGTGGTCGAGCTATACGACGCGGACAGTCCTGGAATGAACGCCCTCCTCGCCGGAATCGCCAAGGAACTCTCGATAAACCTGCTCCTGACAACTGAGACCAGCGCCAAAGCCAGGGGTTCTGTGAGGGAGCTGAGGAGAGCAATCGACATGAACCTCTTCGATATGCCCAAGGATCTCGGCTTCGACCTGCTGATCCTTAAGGAGAAGAGAGCCTCAGACTGGAGGTTTGAACCCGCCGGAGCGATAGTTGAGGCCGAGGAAAAACCGGTCGAGCTTGAACCGGTTTACTTCCGTATCTGGGTTGAAAACGGCAGAATCTGGGTGAACGCCCACCGCGGAACGGAGGCGGTTCTGACGGTAGTGGGCGACGAACCGAACGCGATAATCGACACGATTCTTGAGCGCTTTGAAATCTCCCCAAGGCACGCCTTCTACCTCGGCAGGGAGCTTGAGAGGGCCAAAACTGCGCTGAAGCTCGGCAGGAGCTACGTCCAGGAGGTTGAGCTTTTCAAGGGTTTCTACTGGGGTAAAAAGTGACCAGGGGACAGCGCCCCTTTCTTGGAAATTAAACCTTACCCCCTCCTGTACAGGTAAATCCCGACCAGCGCCAGGATTGCCAGCGCCGCGAGGAGGTAGTAGGGGGCGTTTCCCCTTTCCGGTGCCGGCGTTGTCTGGGACGGGCTTTCCTGGCTCCCGCTTTGGGTGGGCGTTTCCGTTTCCGTCTGGGTGGGCTCCTCCTGCGTTTCGACCTTTACCTTGCCCGCGACGGCGAAGAGGGAAAGCGATGGAACCTTGGCGCGGTAGTAAACGTACCTCCGATCCTCGCGCTCGAGGTTTGGTCTGTACTCCACCCAGCCGTTCTCGCGGTGGATTAGGAGAACCTCCTCCCGGCTTACGTTGTTCTCCCTCAGCCATTCCTTTGAGACCCTGAACTTTATCGTAACGTTCTCCACCGACCAGTTGGCCGGGTGGGTGACGTTAAAGAGCGCGTAGGTGACGTACCTGTATCCCTCCGGCGCTTCCACGCTTCCTGAGCGCTGATAAACGCCGAGAACTCCTCCCAGGTCGCTCAGGGCTTTGAAGCTCAGGAAGTATAGGTCCGTTCCGAATTCGAAGAAGCCCTGCAAGCCTTCTTTGAGGCTCACCAGGGCTCCATCGGTGGCATTTCTGACGAGAGGTCTTGAAACCACGCGGACGGGGAACCTCTCCTCGGCCTTCCCGCCGCCGTAGGTGCATTCCACCAGGAGCGAGTAGTTGCCTGGCTCAACGCCTGCTGTGGCCACAAAGTTCCCGGAACCGGAAACGTTGCCGAGCCTCCAGCTCAGCGAACACGGGGTTGAGGTATGGATAAACAGCTTCTCGCCCTCAATAACCTTCTCGGAGGATATCGTGATGTTGGGGCGTTCCTCGGTTCTGGATATCACCACACTTTCCTGGCCACTCCCGACGGTGACGTTCTCCCCCCTTACCTCCACGGTCGTCTCGTTGAGCGGAACCCCGAAGGAGGACCTGATTTCGACGTTGCGGTAGTAGCCTATCCTGACGATGCTCGCGCGGAGCGTGTCTCTGTTAACAGTAACGTTTAGGTGTATCTCCTCGTCCTCGGGCTGGGCGTTAACCGTGCCTTTAGCCCTCAGGAGGATAAGGTTGCCCTCCATGGAGACGCTCAGGCTGGAGATGCCCGAGAGATAGCTTCCCGCAAAGCCCTTTGCAACCTCCTCATCGCGGAACGCCGCTATAACGTACTTCGCCTTCTCCGGTGCCGGCTTGATGACCATCGTGAGGTTGCCGGTCATGTTTCCGTTTCTTCTCCCATCAAGCCTAACGGCCATCTCCTCGAGCGTCCCGTTGAAGAGCCTCCCCAGCGGAAGGCTCTGGGTCAGGGCAACGTAGCTGGCCCTGTAAACGTCCCTCTCGCCGAATGTCAGCGAGACGTTCCCCCTTCCCAGGCCTTCACCGCCGGAACCTCCGAAGACGAGCATCCCCTCACTTTCCTCGGCTCTAACGGTGTAGTTGCCGGGGGGATCGAGGACGTATATCACCTTCGAGCCTCCCTGGGGAGCCAGGACAACAGTGGCTACGAACTCCGAGATTTCCAGGGTCGTTGCGACTAAAGAAGCCACGCCCTTCTTGGTCTTTTTGAGCATTTTTTTCTGATCTGCAGGCTTCAGGCTCCTGAAGCTCTTGCTTTTCTTGAGCTCACTGAGAACCAGCTCCTTGGCGAGGGTTTTTGCGGCCTTTTTGCTGCCCATCGCAAACAGAGATGCCGCACCGCCGGCGCTCTCCCCGGCGTTCCCGTGGGCCACTCCGGCTCCAACCTGGTAGCTCGCCTTGATAACGTCGTACGTGGTCTTGTAGGTTTCCAGCTGGTCGAAGCTGAAGAGGACCTCAAAGAGGGTGTCGAGGAACAGGGTCTGCATGTCGTCGTCCATGACAACAGCCTTACCGAACTTCGCCAGAACGTCCATCTGCTCGTCGAAATCGAGCTCGTCGAGATGTTTGACCTTCTGGTAGTAGCTCCTGTCCATCCCGTAGTTCTCCTCCAGTCTGGCGAAGGTGTCGGTGTCAACGACCGCTATGACCGTTTCATTGCTCGAAACGAGGGCCTCGTCGGTTTCATTTTTCTGGGAGCCCTTGGCCAGGTCCGAGAACGTCTCCGATTCGCTCTGGAAGTCAACGGTGTCCGCCAGGTTCACCATCTTCAGGAGAACCTTTCCGGAGGTGACCGCTATGAGTTCAACGGGAACGTCAACCCCCAAAATGCCCAGGATGCCCTCTATTGCCGTGGCTATCACCTTGAACTCGTTCCCGATGAGGGACGGCTTGGTCCCGACTATCACCCGGTAGTGGGGAATCACCTTGTTGGGCTCGAGGCTGTCCTCTGCAACGGCCCTCATCGTGAAGCCCGGTGGAAGGAGGTTGTACCACTTCCATCCCTCCATCGCACCGAAGTAGCCGTAGGCGTAGTAGTCGTAGTAGACCTCGTCGTGGGTGTTGCGGAGCGTTAGGTACGTTTTGCCGTCCTTGACGGCCACCACCTTAATTTCCAGCGGGTTCAGGAAAACCGTCTGCGGAACGAAGGTCTTGTTGAGGGCCCTGACGGACCGTTTCTTGTAGTTCAGGCTCGGGCTGTAGTAAACGGTATCGTTGTTATCCCCTATGCCGTAGTAGAAGAGGGCGTTGGTGATATAAGGCCCGCTGTAGTTCACCGGGGGTATGAAAACCGGTGGCAGGTCGGTCCACCAGTCCATGTACAGGTCCATTGCAAGCCTGGTTTCGTCTATTCCCACCTCGCCAAAAAGGTTCGTTCCAGAGGAACCAGCGTCCTTCAATGCCGAGGAGCCTGGGAAGAGGTAGGCGCTCTTGCTCATCATACGGCCCGTCTCTCTGGACTTCTCGAGGATGTTGTCGTCAACGTCGATTATCTTCACGATGGCCTTGACGTCGCCCACGTTTTTGTAGCCGAAGTCGAAGTGGTGGCTCTCGGCCGCCTCGACCACGTCGTCGCCGTCCCCGTCGTAGGGCGGCTCCTGGTGGCAGTAGTCGGGATAGCTCTCGCAGTACGCCCTGCTGTACGCATACATGTTGTAGCTGGTTATCTCGAAGACTGGGCCGAGGGTGAAGCCAACAGTTATCTCCCTCTCGTCGAGCAGGTTGTTGTCGAGGTCGTAGAGCCTCACCGTCGCCTGGAACCGGTCGTACTGCGGCAGTTCGTCGGGCGTAGCCGTCCATGTGAGCGTCGTCCAGTCGTAGTCGACTATCGGTATGGCGGCGTAGAACACCCCGGAGGTGTTGGGCGGCAGGGCTATCCACTGATCCACCTTTCCGGTGTGGCTCTCGATGAACTCCGGCAGGTCTATCTCTATCCTGGCGGTACCGTTGAGGGAGCCGATGTTCTCCAGCCCAACGGTGATGTTGGCGAACCTGTCCGTGTATGGTAGCCATTCTGCGGGATACTCCGTTCCGTCCTCTAAGGTCTCGTATATCACCCGGTAGAGGGTGTAGATGTTGGTCGCGTTTCTGACCGTAACGTTGGTGATGACCAGCCTCCCGTTGTCGAAGTACACTCCCCTGAGACAGCTCAAAGTCCTCCCTCTGGAATCCGTTGCCCTGAATGCGAGGAGGCCCTTTCCTGTAAGGTTCATCCCTGCGGTGTCGAGAACCACGTAGTCGTCGTAGAGGCTTCCGTTCACGGTGGCGTTCAGTACGGTCGTCACGTTCCCATCGTGGACGACCCAGTACTCCACCCTCGACAGCCCGTTCCGTGAGGATGCCCTTCCCCTGAGGGTGATTACTCCCTGAACGGTGTTCCCCTCCATGGGCTCTATATCGAGGAAAGCCGAGAGAAGGTTTGAACCCCAGTCCTCCTCCGTCGTTCCTTCCCTGGCCACCAGGGCCCTCCAGGACATATCCAGGACGTCGTAGTTTTCCTCCACGTCGCCGCTCTCCGTGTACATCACGCCGGCGGAGTAGTTGAGGACCCGAACCGGGAGGTGCCCGCCCCAGTCTATTCCCATGAGGGACGGTGTCAGCCGGGTTTCCGAGGTTATGTAGACGTCCTTCTCGTTGATCAGGGAGTCGTTCCTTATTCCGAGACCGGTGGTGTCGTTGATGTAAAGGCCGAGTTCGTTGTTCTGGACGAGGTTGTAGTAAAAGCCAACCCCTCCGATGCTGTAGGGCTTCCCGTCGAAACGGGCGCCGAGGTCGTTGGACACGATCGTGTTGTGCCATATCGTGAGGTGGTTGCCTCTGTCGTAGCCGTATTCGTCGTCGCTCCCCATCCACTGGTGTATCCCGATTCCGTTGGAGTATATCACGTTGTTGCGGATTTCTCCGGTGACGTTTGACAGTTCAATGCCGATGTCGTTGTCCGTTATGTAGGAGCTTTCGATGTGAACAACCGAGCCCCTGGTGCTTATACCTATCCTGTTCCCGCTTATCTCGCTCCCGTTCACGGTGAGCTCGCCTATTGCCTTGATGCCCCGCTCGAAGTTCCTTATCGTGGAATCCCTGACGCTCACGTGCGACCAGTCCCGACCGGTGTCTATTCCGTTTCCGGAGCCGTTTCCTTCTAGTTCGGAGTTCTCAACGCTGAGCCTTCCGAGGACTTTGATTCCCCCGTGAACCTTGGAATCCGAGATGGAGACCCACGAGAGGTAGCCGAACTCAATATCCGCGTTCACGTCGTCCCTGGCGAATATCGCCCTCGTTCCGTAGCCTTTAACCTCTCCCCTGATGATGCTGTCGGTTATCCCCGCGACCCCGCTTTCCGTCTGCAGGGTTGCTTTAAAGGCCCCTATTGAGGTGTAGGGATACTCATCTGGCAGGGTCACCTTTACCGCTATCAGGTTCCTCCCGGGAACCAGGTAGGCCGCTATGTCAACTACGTTGGTGTGTGGAACGCCGTGAAGGCCGGTCCAGAAGTTCACCCGGTAGTCGGGGGTGTAATCTTCTTCGCTGACCACCTTTCTGCCGTTCACGTACACCTCAACCCTACCAACCGCGCTGTAGTAGAAAAGGGCCCTCAGGGGCATCTCTTCCACGTTTATCGTTCTCTTGAGGTAGAGCTCCGAAAACTCCCGAATCTCCGAGTACACCCCACTCCAGCCGAGGGGATCGTAGCTCCAGTCGGTAACGAAGGGACCATTCCCCTCGCTCATGCCGTCCGTCGAGGTTGAGCGATACCAGTCTGCGGAGGGGGTGCTCTTTGAGTAGTACCAGCTGCTCTCCTGCATTATGGGGTTCTCGGTGGATATCTCCTGCTCCATGGAATCTTCGTTCGAGCTAAGGCTGAGATATCCGTTTACAACGCTCCCCCTTATGAAGACCCACTTCGAGTTCGAGACGAGGGTGACGTTCTCAAGCCTGGAGTTGAGGAGACTCAGGTGCCCCTCCTCCGGGAATTCTACCCTGATGTTCCTCAAAACGCTCGCATCTTCGTCCAAATCGCTGGTGGCGGGCACTCCGTCGAGGTCTTCCATCTTGAAGGTTCCGTTCCCCAGGACGAGCGCGAGTCCTCCGTCAAGGGTATAGCTCCTCAGGGTCATGATTCCTTCAACGAGAAGGTCGGCGTTCCGAGCTTCCCCGCTTTTCATGAATGCCTCCGCGCCTTTTTCAACGTCTATCTCCAGGTTCGCTATCTCACCCGAAATGCTCCCGGTCACGTTGGTGTTCCTCAGCTCGAGGGTCTGGAGGTGGCTTGCCCGGAAGGCTTCATCGCCCGATACGGAGGAGTTTACGAGCGTCAGGGCTTTCCCCGCCATGTCCAGGGTGAAGGCGCTTCCCTCCGAGCTTATCCTGGAGTTTTCGAAGCGAACGGTTACCCCCGAAAGCTCAACGCCGCCTCCTTCGATGGTCACGTTGACGAACTCGACCTCCCCAAAAGCCGGGAAGACATCTACTTTTATCCCCGCCCCCCTGGGGCTGTCTATTTTGATGTTCCTGAAGGTCATCTCCAACGGAAGCCCGTCGAGGAGCCTTAACCCGTAGTCGCAATCAATGAAGCTCACGTTCTCGACGGTGACCGAGGAGGGGTTGACGAGCGTTAGCCCGCTTCCGCTCGTGAACATGGCGTTCCTCACGGTGACCTCCCAGTTTCCGCTCACGCCTCCCTCGACCGTGCTTTCCTCTATCTCAATCGGAGTCATGTCGAAGGAGAACTCCCCGGCCAGGAACGAGTCGATGGCCGTGAACGTTCCATCAGCAAGAGTTCCGCCACCCGTGCTCTTCAGGGCTGAGTCTTCGATGCTAACGCTGCCTCCGTAGCCTTCCAGCCTGCCGCCCTCTATCAGAGAGCCTTCAAGGACCCTGAGGGTGCCGTTCACTTCGACTTTTCTTCCCAAAACGTGAATCCTGCAGTTCCTCATCTCGAGGGAGCCGCTCGAAGTTATTAGAAGGCTCCCGTTCACTGTGTATTCTTTGTTTACGCAGTTCTGGGGCCCATCAACCACCCAGCTCCCGTTCACCGGTGGCCCGGTTATTCTGACCTTCACAGTGACCACCGTTGAAGCTCCGCACAGGTCAACTGCCTTTATCCGGACGACGTTGGTGCTGTAGGGGACGAGGTAGCTCGAGATGTCCATGCCGGCCGTGTACTCCATGTACTCCGCCCCGTTGATCGATATGTAAACCCCCTCAAGGTTGCCGTTCGGGTCGGTGGCCTCAACCACCGGAACGACGCTCTCGCCCGGCCGGTACTCTCCGTCGAGCTTTACCTTGAGGCTCGGCCTCTCGTTGCCCCGGCAGACCGTGAAAGCTGCTCCCCCAGACACCTCGTTTCCGCAGGGCCCCCTCGCGGTAATCTGGAGCTCCAGCGGTTCCTCCCCGCTAAGTATCCTCTCCAGGCTTTCGGGGTCTTTCTTTCCGAGATTCGGGAGAATCTCCCGGAGGTCGAGAACGTAGCTACCGGTTACGAGAAGCCTCTCGCCGACCCACCGGCTCGTGACGTTTGGCTCAAATGTTTCCTCCAGGCCAAGGTTACTCAGTGAATAGGAGTAACCCGATGGCATGGCGTTGGTGTCGAGGGTGAAGTTGATGGGTATGCGGAGCGTCATGTAGTTCATCTCAACCGAGTTCAGCTCAAGCCGGCAGTTCTCAAAGCACGGCCACAGAACGGTTAGGTGCCTCGTTGGTAGCGACCTGAAGTGCCCGTAGCCGTCCCCCACAACGGCGAAGAAGCTGTGCTCCCCGTTCAGGTGCCCGGAGAAGGTTTTCTCGCAGTAGTAGATGAGCTTCGTGTGGATGTGCCCCCTGTCGTCGACGTAGTTCCTCCACGCCGTCTTGACTTGGAGGTTGTAGTACTGGCCGTCCCACGAAAGGGCGCACGATGCAAAACTGTCCTCCGACTCTATCCGTATCTTTATCTCGTCAGTGTCCGGGGGCAGCTCGGTTCCATCGGGGGGAGTTGGGGGAACGTAGCCGGCGTTAAGGCTCGGATACGGTATCGTCACGACCTTCCACGTTGCATCGCCCCTGTTTCCATACCTGTCAACCGGAACGACCGAGATGTTGTAGGTCTCCCCGGGAGTGAGCGTGAGGGTTGTCCCGTCCCACAAGCCAGGGGCCGCCGAGAAGTTCCCTATAAGGCTTCCATCGAGCCACAGCTCCGTGTGGTTGAAGTCGTCGTCGCTCGGGTTGATCCACGCCACTTCCGCACCGCCCACGAACGTCGTGACGACGAGAACCTCTATTTTTGCCGGGGGAGTCGTGTCCCTCACGCGCAGGAAGAAGTACTTTCCGTAGGCCCCGTGCTCGAGGGCATCGTATATCGTGATGTAGTACATGACGTACGCTGGTTCGCTCGTGTTGAAAGGCACAAAGAAGGGAACCCCATCGGTGTAGTTCCCGGAGTAGAGCATCACCCAGCCGTTGTTGGGGTCGTTCGCGTCCGGGTTGAAGTAGACGTCGTAGTGGCCAGGGTGGGGCTCGGTGACGTTGATGAGCAGTCCGGCCCGGACTCCCCTCTCTGCGTGAGTCGAGTATATCCCGTCCCTCTCCCACTCAAGGGTGAGGTTTACGAACTGATCATGGACGATAGGAGGAGTGGTGTCGGTCTCGATGACCCTGGTTTCGCTGTGCCCAACGTTCCCGCTCTCATCCGTCCCGTAGGCCCTAAAAACATGCTCCCCGTCGGGAACCTGAAGGGTCAGGACCCATGCGGTCCCGCTGCCCTCCATCGTGTGGTTGCTCCCATCTATTTCAAGAACCGCCGCCGAGAGGTTCTCGTTGGCGGTGAGGTTGAAGGTGAGCCGTGACCTTCCCAAAATGGAGCCGTTCTCTGGGGTGGGTGGAATGAACCACACCTCTGGTGGGGTCGTGTCCACAACCCGGATGGTGAAGCCAAGGCTTGCCCCGTTTCCTGCCCCGTCCCGGGCTTCAACGGTGTAGGTCAGGTTTCCGGAGGATGATGTGTTTGGTTCGAGCTGAATCCCTTCCCCGCTGGAGTATTGCCCCTCTGCAATGACCTCGCCGTTTAGGATTATCCTGTAAAAGTCCGGGTGAGAATCGGTTATTACAACCGTTGCCCTGGTTTCTTCTCCCCTCTCCACGACCTCGGGGGCTTCTACGCTTATCTCCGGGGGGGCGGTATCTATCTCAAAGCTTGCCTCGGTGGTGGAGTTCGTGTTTCCGTGGACGTCTTCTCCCGTGGCCCTGAACGTGTGGAGGCCATCCGGCAGCTCCAGCGTGACCCACCAGTTTCTCCCCGAGCCCTGCATGGTGTATGGGACCCCGTCCAGTTCAAGAATGGCCTTTGAAAGCTCCTCGTTGGCGGTCAGGTTGAAGGTAACCCTCGACGTGTTAATCAGGGAACCGTTCTCCGGGGTTGGTTCCGTGAACATCAAAGCGGGAGGCGCTCTATCGGCTTCTCTGACCCTCATGAGCCACCAGAGGGTAACGTTGCCGTTCTTGTTCTCCGCCCTAACGCTGACGTTCCAATTGCCCGGTATCAGGCTTGAGTTGGAGTACATGGAAATTGAGGTTTCCTCGCTGAGGGTGGGGCTTCCGTTCACCGACCACGTAACGTTGGCGATCTGGTTTAGGCTTATCTCAAAAGTTGCCGTTTCGTTGGCCAGGATTGCTATTTCTTGGCTTTCCGGGGAGAATGCCAGAAGGCTGAGGGGTTCTCTGACGATGAGGCACATGGGGGAGTCAGGTTCTCATGATTCAGTTCATCCAGCGCCCGGATCCTTGCGCAGTAGACACCTGGAGTGAGGCCTCCGGTATCCACGGTGAAGTTGGCCCAGTCCGAGTACTCCACCTCTCCGGCGACCTCCCACGAGCCGCTCTCGTTGGTCTCAAGAAACGCCCTCCACGGATGCTCCTCGCCCCAGAGGGAGTACGCTGTAACTTTACTGCCCCTCACGACCGAATACTCGCTCAGCCCGTACCGCAGGTAGGCCGGGGCCGTGGTGTCGATCTCAAACGTTTCGAGCGGGGTCTCGTTTTCATTACCGTGCTCGTCCCTTCCGTCCGCATAAAACACGTGCACGCCGTCTTCAAGGGTGATTGAGGCGCTCCACTCGTATCCGGAGCCGGTGAGTGAGTACCTGACACCGTCTATGTAAAGAGAAGCCGATGCCAGGGGCTCGTTGGAGGTCAGGACGAAGTGAACGGTGGAGCAGCCAAGGAGTGAACCGTTTTCGGGGGTTGGTTCAATGAACCACATCATGGGGGGCGTTGTGTCCACTACCTCAACCGTAAAATTCCTTTCGCTGCCGTGCCCGAGAACGTCCGTGGCATAGACGTGGTAGGTCAGGTTGCCGGTCTTTGACGTGTTTATCGGAACGTATATGGGGTTGCCGCTCGCGTAGGTGCCGTTTGCTATCGTCCTTCCGTTGAGCCTCACCTCGTATCTGTCGGGAGCGGCATCGGTGATGACCACCCTTGCCTCGGCCTCGGAGTTCATCTCCACCTTCGAGGGAACGCTCACTTCGATATCCGGCGGGGTTAAGTCTACCTTGAACCTCACCTCCCCGGTGGAGTTCGTGTTTCCAGCAACGTCGCTCCCGTAGGCTCTGAAGTGGTGGTCCCCCTCGGACAGCTCCATCTCGAGCCACCAGTTTTTCCCGTCCACGTTACTGCTCATCGTGTGGTTCTCCCCATCGAGTTCAAGGACCGCCCATGAAAGCTCCTCGTTTGAGGTGAGGTTGAACACCACCTCGGAACGCCCAACGAGCCCTCCGTTCTCCGGGGTTGGCTCCACGAAAACAAGCCTTGGAGGTGTGGTGTCCTCGTTTCCAACCCTCATGAGCCACCAGTGGCTTATCATCTCCTCGCCGACCCTCGCCACAACGCTCACGTTCCAGATTCCGGGAATGAGACTTGAGTTCGAGTACGTCGAGGAACTCCCCTCCTCCCTCAGGACCTCGCTTTCGTTCACGTACCACGTCACGTTGGCCTCCCTGCTCAGCTCCACCGAGAAATCAGCGGTCTCGTCGCTTCCTAAGGTTACCTCCTCCGCCTCCGGCGAGAACGAGACGATTCTCAGCGGCTCGACCACCCTGAAGCAGAGGGTTTCCGTCTCGTTCTCGTTCCCGAAGGTGTCGTTCGCCTCGATGTACCAGCAGAGGGTCTTTCCGGCGAAGCTTTCATCGGTCTGTATGGTGTGGTTGCTCCAGCCGTTGGAGGGCTCGAGCGGAATCTCGACCCACTCAAAGCCCTCGCTCGCGTTCGTCCACATAACAGCACTGTCGAGGTGAGAGTCGCTCCAGAGTGCGAAGACTTCAACGCTCTCTCCAGCTATTACCCTCTCGCTCTCCTGCCCGGCCTCGAGAACCCTGGGTGGAGTGGCGTCTATCTCCACGGTTCTCTCCTCGGTGGAGTTGGTTAGATCCCCCGATGAGCCGTAAACGCGGAAGGTGTAGGTTCCGTCCGGCAGGTTCTCCTTTGAAACCCACCAGTTCGTCCCTTCGCCGCTCATGCTCTCGTTGACGCCGTTCCACTCCAGCGTTGCCCCGTCAAGCTCCATCGAGGACGTGACGTTTATCGTTACCGTCCTGACGTTCAGCATGGCCCGGGTTTCAGGCGTCGGGGGAACGAACTCTAAGCTAAGGCTCGGCCTCGGATAGACGTACCAGACCCAGCTCCAGCTCGCGCTCCCGTTGGCGTTCTGAACAATGGCTGTAACGCCGTATTCACCGGCTTTAGGCGTGGAGTTCGTGTAGGTCGAGGTGAAGACGTTCTCCTCCGAGAAAACCTCCCTCTCACCGACGTACCAGGTAACGTTTACGAGCTGGTCTGCAGTAATTGAGAAGCTCACTTCCTGCCCCTCGTAGCTCTCAACGGGACTCTCCGGGGAGTGCGAGATTATCTCCGGGGGCGCGTACACCTCGAAACAGTAAACCGGTGTGGTGTTTTCGTGGTTCAAGGCATCGTAGCCCGTTATCCTCCAGCAGTAGAGGCCCGGCTCGTCGAGGGTTACCGAGAAGTTGCTCCAGCCCTCCGTTCCCTCAAAGGTTACCTCATCGAAGTCCTCCCAGGAGCCGGTTACGTTCGTGTAGAGGACCGCTCCGGCAAGATGGGGGTCGCTCCAGAGGGCATGGATATTGACCGTTCCTCCCTGTGGGATTCCATCCCTGTCTTGGCCAACGCTTGAATACTTAGGGGCCTTCGTATCAACCTCAAAGCTCCTCTTCTCGCTCGTCCTGGTGTTCCCGGCCAGGTCCCGGCCGTAGGCTCTAAAGGTGTGGACTCCATCGGCGACGTCCGTCTCGTAACTCCACTCCTTTCCCGAACCGGTCATCGTGTGGTTTACCCCGTCAAGCTCGATGGTTGCTGAGCTGAGGTTCTCGTTCGAAGTGAGGTTGAAGATCACGTGCGATTGCTCGATCAGGGAGCCATTCCCCGGCGTCGGCTCGGCGAACGTGAGAACCGGTGGGGTAACATCATTCTCCTCCTGGGCGAGCGGCGCGAAGATCCCCGATTGCGTGAGGTTCGCCCCAACGAGGTTCTTCGAGGCCTCGAGCTGGTGGTCAGAGGTTCCCTCGAGAGTCCAGCCCTCGATGAAGCGCCACACCTGGAGGGTGTCCTCCTGAAGACCTGTTAGGGCATCATCCTCGTAGTAGAACGCCAGCCAGAGCCACGAGTCCATCTCGGCCTCGAGATACTCCCCGACGTCCCCGTAGCCTTCTGGCGGTGCGGGTCTCTCCTCCTGGGAAACGCCCCGTATCATGCAGTCCCCGGGGCAGGTAATCTCGGTGAGAACGCCGTTTATCCTGTTCCCGTTGAGCGAGCCCCTGAACTCTGCAACGACGTTTATCGCCCAGGCGCTGGCCTCGCTTAAGTTGGTGGTCAGGTTGTTGGCGTTGATGGAGGAATCTCCCGCGAGGTATAGATAGAGGGCGTAACCCCCGTTCTCAGCAACCCCGTCTATGGAAACCACGTTGTCGTAGACATCGGATGAAGTGTAAAAGACCTCTATTCCATCGGCGCTGTCCCCCATGACGGTCACCGTGTTTCCGTTGACGGTGCTCTCCTTCTCTTCCTCGTAGACGTAGATTCCGATCCCCTGGAAGCCTGAGACGCTTATCTCGTTGTTCCTCACGGCGTTGTTGCCACCGTAGCTGAGGTAAACACCATAACGGACGGTCTCGCTGGTTTCGGTCACGATTATCGCGTTCCCCTCGACGGTGCAGTTCCCAACCCCGTCGATCCAGACGCCGATGTTAGAAACGGATGAGTTTATGGTGAACCCCCTCAGCGTAACGTTGTCCGAACTCACGTAGAAGACCGGCTTCATTCCGTTGTCCCATTCCTCTCCATCGCCGCGAACCTCGGCTCCCTCGTCTGTCTCCACCGTGAGGGATTTGTCTATCTCAACGCTCTCCGGATACGTCCCGGAGAGGACTATCACCGTCCCCCCTTCGAGTGCAGCCTTTACGCCGTCCTGGAGCGGCGTCTCGCTCGGGTTAAAGCTACTCCCTTCGTACCACCAGCCGCTCTCGTTGACGTAGACGGTTTCAGAGGGGGTGAGCGTGGTTGTCGTGTCGTTCACCCACGTGGTGTTCACGTTTCCGGCGTAGTCCCTTGTAAGGATTCCAATGGTGTGAGTCTCGCCGGGCGAAAGCTCCTCGAGCCACCATTCGCCCTCTTCAGTCTCGCCCTGGAACTTACCGTCGATGTACACCAGCGCCGTTTCAAAGTCTTCATCACTCGGGTTGTCCCACGTCCAGTGGATGTAATCGGCCCCAACCTCGTGGGTCAGGTTTTCCACCGTTCCCGGAGGGGTCGTATCAACGTAGAAATTCACCCTCGCCTCGGCCCTCTCGTCTCCGGCCAAGGCGTACACCACGAGGAGATTTTCTCCTTCCTCGGCAGTTATCGTGGTGTTGGGCTCGAACGTAACGTTCTCCCCGCCGTTGAGGGAGTAGCGCCACTCATCAACGGGCTTGTTGGCGGTGACGTTGAGGTCTATTGTGGAGGTGTTGTAGGTTCTTTCTTCCGGCGAGGTGATCGCTATCTTCAGCCCCTCCGGAGCGGCCGGCTCGTATGCCACGGTGATGTTGTCGAAGTAGATGTATGAGAACGTTGGAGTATCATCCCATCCGCCTATAAGAAGCTGGAAGTTGGTGGTGTTCTCCATGACGCTCGTTGGTACAGTCTTGATGAGACTTCCACTCTCCCAGTACTCGAACCTGTCCCTGTAGAGAACGACTTTGAATGGAACGTAACTCCGGGGTATTGTCCTGTAGTCCGTTATCGAGCCCTCTGGCCGGTCGTAAGTTATCTTGTCCGAGGGCCAGCTCACATAGCGCACACCCATGTAGTTTCCTGTGTCGGCATCATGGATTCTAAACCACATCTCAGCGGTTCCAGGGTTTGTAAACTTCCAGCTCCCTGAAAAAACAATGTAGCTCCAGTCGTTTATGTTTATGGTGGTGCTCCTGAGAAAAGAGTGCTCTGTTGTGTAGCTTCCTGTTCTGCTACCCTTTGTTATGAACTGCGCCTCCCCGTTGGCCTCTGTGTAGCTGTTTCCACTCCCCACAACGTCCTCCGTCCATTTGGTTGTGTCGAGGCTGTTGTCGTTGAAGTCGTCGTAAAAAACGATGTTTTCTTTTGCGCTGACAGAAGAAAATCCGACGAATCCAACGTTTAGGTAAGAACTAAGAAGGAGATAAATCAGAAACACAACCCGCTTTCTCATTTTCTCACCCTCTTGGAGAAGAGACCCTAGCTGTGGGGGGAGATGGTAATGTGATTCGAGGGGCCATGATTGGAGGCAACAGTTAGGGCCCCTCCCGTATGTGAATATGTATGCTTCATATAACGAGTTTAAGGTATAATAGGCTTTTGGTGTGGCTGCGAAATGCTGGAAAATATACAACAGGGCATTTTGGGGCGTATGCGGCCTTCGGTGCGCATCTTCCCTGCCTATAACTCACCGAGGTTGCTCATCTTCGGCTTCCTGAAGAGCTCATCCAGCTCCGCCCTTCTGGCTCTTACCCGCTCGTGGAGCCTGGCCACGCGCTCGTCACCGGGGTATTTCATCCTCAGGGTCGTGGTTATGCCCTCCAGGAAACCGAGTATCGAGACTTTAATGAAGTCCTCCCCTTTCTTGCTCTCCAGCCCCTCGTTTAGGGCCACGAACGAATCGAGCCTCGTTATTAGGGCATTCTCCCCAAGCTCCTCCAGCAGGTTCCTAACCTCAGTCACCTCGGGCACATCGATCATCCTGCCATCACCTCAGGGCTTCAAATTGAAGAACCTCACCGCGTTCCTCTCGGTGACCATCTCGACCTCCTCGAACCCCAGTCCCTTAAGCTTTGCCACCTCTTCAATGGCAACGCGGACGTTGCATGGTCTGTTTCTATCCCCCTTGATGGGGCTCATGTAGGGAGCGTCCGTTTCCACCATAATGTTCTCGATTTCAAGGGCCTTCGCGGCTGCCTTGACTTCAGGGATGAAGACTATCCCCGTGTTTATCCCGAGGGGATGTCCGTTCTCCGCTATCTCCCTCGCCAGCTCAACGCTTCCCGCGAAGGAGTGGAAGTACGCCCTAACGCCAGCTCTCTGGACGAGTTCAAAGGCCTCTTTTTCAGCTTCTCTCGCGTGTATCACGACGGGGAGGTCAAGCTCCAAAGCGAGTTCGAGGAAGTGCCTGAATATCTCCCTCTGGTTCTCCCTCTGCCTTTCGTTTTCCGCGTAGTGATAGTCGAGTCCTATCTCCCCTATCGCCACTATCTCGTCCCTGTGGTCCAGTATGAACTCCTCAACCCGCTTCACCTTCTCCCAGTTGCCCCTCCTCGCTTCGTTGGGATGGTAGCCGAGCGTTGGGAAGATGAAGCCGAAATGGGGTCTTAGTAGCTCCCAGCTCTTCCAGACGTGGGCTTTTCTGTACTCGGTTATCGAGTCCACGACGGCTTTAAGCTCCTCCCTGCACTCTTCTATCATACGCGGTGCGTCCTTTTTGTAAAACTCGAAGTGGGCGTGGGCGTCAATCATGGATACACGTTCAGTCGGTTGGTAGAAAAGCTTTTTTGTTGCTTTGTGCTACCAAATTTCAGGATGGTGTGATATGAAGCCCGAACTGAAGAAGTATCTTGAAACCGTTGTGAACGCTCTTCGGGACAAGAATCCGAGGGAGATACTGAGCTATGCGATATTCAACGAACTTGAGGAGGTCGAGTATTACCGAAAGCTCGCCGAGAGGGCCAGGAGGGAAAGCATAAGGGTGCTCTTCATCCAGATGGCCGATGAGAGTGTGGAGCACTACGAGACCCTCATGTCCCTCTTCAGGAAGCTCTATCCTGGAGAGGAGCCGGTTAAGGTCGAGGCGCCGCCCGTTGAGGTGGCGCCATTCTACCCTGAGTTCGAGACCGTGGACGATTATCTTGCCGCACTTGAGTACTGTATGGAGAGCGAGCTGTTTGCCAAGGAGACCTATGAAATACTTGCTCAGAAGGCTCTAAACGAGGATTCCAGGGCACTCTTTGCCCAGCTCGCACTTATGGAAGAGGGTCACTATCAGAGACTCAAGAAGGCCTACGAACTTCTGGCGGGATTTACCTCCAGGAACCAGGTTCCGGAAGACCTGAGGCCAGGTGGGTATCTGTTCTCCGATGAGGTGAAGGCCAGGTACGTTTTCCTCGACCTTCTGTCCAAGGGTAAGAGGGCCATGGTAATCTCCAGGGAACATCCTGAGAAGCTTAAAGAGTGGTTCAAGAGTGGGGACATGGACATAATATGGCTTAGCTCCGCCCCTGTGAAAAATGCCTTGACACCTAACACCTTCGTTTCATCCAAACCTGCACTCTATGAGGTTCTCCAGGAGGGCAACGTCCTCATGCTCGTCGAAGACTGTGAGTACATAGCCCTTCACGTCGGTTTTACGGAGCTTATGAAAACCCTCTCGACCCTTCGAGACGTGGCTATGACTGCCGGCTCCTACCTCCTGATACAGGCCAATCCAGACGCCTTTGAAAGAAAGGAGTGGGCGCTCCTCACCTCGGAGCTCATGGAGGTCTCCTGATCAGAGTTTCCTCGTCTCCCATATTACCTTCCCATCTTTTCTAACGACCTTCAGGATGCGGTGGTACGGTATCTGAGCATCTCCGACGAAGAAGTAGCCGTGACCGAGCTCTATCATCTCAACGGGGATTTTCTTGACGTCACCGTAGGCACCGCGGTGCTCGATTACGACGTAGTAGTCGTTCTCATTTTCCCGCGGATCGTATTTGAGCTTCGCCAGAACCTCCTTCACAGAACCTTTCCGCATCAGAGCCACCCCAGGATTTCGTCGATGTTCTCTCCCCACTCCTTTATGACCCAGCCGTGCCCAGGAAGGCCGAAGTCAACGTCGTAATCCCTGAGCCTCTCGAGGCTCTCCTGGAGTTTCCACCCGTTTCCGGTTGGCAAATCGGTCCTGCCAACGGTTCCCCTGAACACCGTGTCTCCGGTGAACATTATCCTCGTCTCTCCATCGTCCAAGTAGAGGCAGGAGCTTCCGGCGGTGTGGCCGGGCGTGTGGATCAGCTCAAGCTCCAGGGAGCCGATTTTAAGCACGTCTCCATCCTTCAGGTGAATGTCAACCTTCTGCGGTTCGAACCTCCTCCCGTAGGAATATGCCAGGATCACGTAGTCGTCCCCCTTCTCCAGTGTTTTTGCCGTCGTTTCGTGGGCGGCGAAGAGGACCTCGACTCCCCTATCTTCGAGCCATCTCTTTAGCACCGCGTTCCCGCCAACGTGGTCGAAGTGTTCGTGGGTGTTGAATATCGTGACCCTCTCAACGCCGTTGAGGAGGCCTTCCCTCTCCCAGATTTCGGCGTAGACGTGCCAGTTAACGCCGGTCCCGGTGTCCACTATGAGGGCATCCCCACCGTCCCTCACCAGGTAAACGTTCGAGTCCCAGCCTACGCCCCTGAGCATTACGGTATGTGGAGGAACCTCAACCGGCACTATATTTCTGGGAAACTCCTCGATGGAGCTTATCCTCACGCTTTCACCTCCAAAAGGGGCTCGAGGAGGACCGCCTCCTCATACGGGGAGCAAACCCCGTCGGGAGGGGTTAAACTCTTCATCGCCCCATCGGCTTACGCAGGGGATGTTTATAAACTCAACCGCGAACTTGAATTAGGTGACCCAAATGAAAACCGAGCGCGCGAAGGAGATACTCCTTCAGCTTTTGAGAATACCCTCCCCCTCCGGAGAGGAAGACAGGATAATGCTCCATATCATGGAGTTCCTCCACAAGCTCGACTACGACGTCCACATCGAGAGCGACGGGCAGATAATAGACCTCGTCGTGAACCCTGAGGCCGAGCTCTTCTACGAGGTTCACATCGACACGATACCGATCCGCGCGGAGCCATTCGTGAGGGGCAACATCGTCTACGGAACTGGCTCGAGCGACATAAAGGGCGGTGCCGCTGCGATACTACTCATGCTTGAGAACCTCCGCAAGGAAGGAAAGGACCTCAACGTCGGCATCGTCTTCGTCAGCGATGAGGAGCACGGCGGGAGAGGAAGCGCGCTCTTTATGGAGCGCTACAAGCCAAAGATGGCCGTTGTCCTCGAGCCGACCGACTTGGAGGTTCACATCGCCCACGCCGGCAACATAGAAGCGTATTTCGAGGTGGACGGCAAAGAAGCCCACGGCGCCTGTCCGGAGAGCGGTGTCAACGCCATAGAGGAAACTTACAAGATGTTGGAGGAGATGAAGAAGCTGGAACCCTTTAAGGCCAAGGGCAAGTATTTCGACCCTCACATCGGCATCCAGGAGCTCGTCTGCGAGAACCCAGTCTACCTCATCCCGGCCCTCTGCAGGGGAAGATTGGAGGCTCGCCTCCTCCCTGACCAGGAAGTCGAGGACATTCTCGACCTGCTCGACCCGATATTCGACGAGTACACCCTGAAGTACGAGTACACCGAGATATGGGACGGCTACGAGCTCGAACCGGACGAGGAGATCGTCCAGCTGGCGAAAAAGGCGATGGAGGTTACCGAGATAGACGAGTTCGGCGGAATGCGGAGCTGGACGGATGCCATAAACTTCATGTACAACGGAACCAGAACCATAGTCTTTGGCCCGGGCAACCTCGACATATCGCACACCAAGAACGAGCACATCGACGTCAGGGACGTTGTCACTGCCAGCGAGTTCTTGAAGGCTTTGAACGAGATTTACGGGAAGGCCGAGTGAGCATTTCTTTTTTCCTTTTGACCCAACCTTTTTAAGCAGGACCCCCCACCAGTTACTGGTGAGGGTATGCTGTTCAACCCTAAACCCAAGATGAGAAGGGAGGAGCTATATGACCGCGAGGAGGAGCTTTCTCTGATTGAAAACTCGATAGAGAAGGGTCTGCCACTCGTTGTACTCCTTGGGATCAGGCGTCTCGGCAAGAGCTCCCTTCTGAACGTTGCACTGAACGAGCTCTCTTACAGGAGCGTTAAGATCGATGCGAGAAAGGTGTACTCCGAGTTCGGAAGCGCTCCAAAGGAGGCCATCGGAAAGCTCATACTTGAGGGTTACCTCAAGGGCTCCACGAAGGAACGTGCCAAAGAAGCATTGAAATCCCTCAAGGGGGTTCGCATTGGGGGTCTGGGGATAGAACTGAGCGTTGATAGGAGTGTGAGTCTCCACGAGGTCCTTGAACGCATAGACACCATCGGGGAGCGCTTCATAATAGCCATCGACGAGGCCCAGTACCTGAGGTTCTCGAACTCAAGGTACGCGGAGCTAATAGCCTGGGCGATGGACGAACTTCAAAACGTGAGCTTCATCTTGACTGGCTCGGAGATAGGTCTGCTGGAGGATTTTTTGGGCCTTCATGACCCAGAATCAGCCCTCTTCGGGAGGGCCCACAGGGAGATAAGACTGAAAAGGTTTGAGAGGAGGCAGAGCAGAGATTTCCTCAGGCAAGGTTTTGAGGAAATAGGGCTGAACGTCCCGGAAGATGAAATCGAGGAAGCTGTTGGCGAACTCGACGGAATAGTTGGCTGGCTGACCCTCTACGGCTACAATCGCTACCTTGGGATGTCCCACAGGGAAGCCCTGAACAGGCTCAAAGAGGACGCGAGAAGACTAATCCTCGCAGAATTCTCGGCCCTAAAAAAGCTCTCCCACCGCTACGAGCTGGCAATGAGGGCCGTGGCAAACGGAAAACACCGCTGGAAGGAGATAAAGGAGACCGTAGAGCTCCTTGAGGGAAAGAGAATAGACGATAAGAACTTCTCCAACGTCCTCAACAGCCTCGTCCGCTACGGCTATCTGGAAAAGACGGTTGAGGGCTACTTTATCCCTGACCCACTGGTGGAGCACGCCTTTAGGTAGGGGGTCACCAGTAACTGGTGGGGAGTTAAGTCGAAACGTATTTATATATAATCGTGCTTAGAAAAAAATGGTGAAGGCTGTGCAGTTCATAGATCGCGAGAGAGAAATGAAAGTTCTCGAAAGGGAGTGGGAGAACAGGCCGTCTTTCGTGGTTCTCTACGGCAGGCGAAGGGTTGGAAAGACAAGGCTTCTGAGGGAGTTTTCCAGAGGCAGGAAGACGTTCTTCTTCACGTTTCCCGAGGCCATCAAAGAGGTCCAGATGAGGGAGTTCAAGCGTGCGATTGCCTCATTCCTTGGAGACGAGCTAATCTTGAAAGTCGAGACGGATAACTGGCTCGACTTGCTCAACTACCTCGCCGGGAGTGTTGATGGCTGCTTAATAGTCCTCGACGAGTTCACCTACGCCATAAAGTCCGACCGAAAGATCCTCAGCGACCTTCAGAGGGTATGGGATGGGGTTCTGAGCGAGAAGAACGTCATGCTCGTGATATCTGGCTCTCTGCTTGGCATGATGTGGGACGATGTTCTAAGCCACGCGTCGCCCCTCTACGGGAGGAGGACGAGGAGCATTCACCTCAAGCCACTGAACTACCTCAATGCCCTGAAGTTCTTTGACGATAAGACCTACGGTATAAAAGCTTACATGCTCGTCGGGGGGATTCCACCCTATCTGAGGCTCGCCTCGCGTTATTCCTCAGTTGAAGAGTTCATTGGGGAGGAGTTCCTGAGCGACTACGGCCTCTTCTACGACGAGCCATACGTTATCCTCGGCGAGGAGCTGAGGGAGCTGAAGACCTACTTCTCAATCCTCAGGGCAATCGCCGAAGGAAACAGAAGGCTCGAGCGGATTGCCAACTACCTCGGCCTTCCCGCAAGGAGCGTTTACCCCTATCTCGAAACGCTGATGAGGCTCGGGTTCGTTGAGAAAGAAACCCCAATCCTCGGGAGCAGGAAGGTGAGCCTTTACAAAATAAGCGACCCGGTTCTACTGAGCTGGTTCCTTCTGGTTTATCCCCAGATGGTCGATATTGCCTCGGGAACTGCCAAGCTCGACGACCTCTACAGGGTCTTTTCGGTTCGCTTCGAGGACCTGGCAAGGGAGTTTCTCCTCCTCAAAAGGCCGATTGAGTTCGAGACCCTCGGCAGATGGTGGTTCAGGGGAGAGGAGATCGACATCGTGGTCCTGAATGGGAACACCGCAACGCTGATTGAGGTCAAATGGAAGGAGTTGAGCGAGAGGGACGCGAGGGGGGTTTTAAGGGAACTGGAGAGTAAAGCAAAGCTTGTCCGCTTTGATGGAAGTTTCCAGTTTGGCATTATTGCGCGGGTGATTGAGAACAAGGATGGGCTGAGGGAGGAAGGATACTTGGCTTGGGATTTAGAGGACTTCTTCTGAAGGATTTCGAAAACCTTTTCTTTTCCATCGCCGTAGTTGGGTGGGTGGTGAGGTTGTCGCTTTTGCCTTTGTTCGGGATGTTCATCTTTGGGGGGAAGAAGGAGAAGAAGAAAAAAGACGCTAAAATGGTAAAAGAAGATTTCCCAAAGATCGCACCAGAATATTCGAGCGAATATTCCACAACAGGATATCCAAAGAAAGGGTACCTCCTGCTCCTTGCGCGTATGGATCCGGAAGGAAACTTTGAAAAGATAAAGAAACTAATGGATGCTAAATACGACGATCAAATCAACAAGCATAAAATACATTCAATCAGTAAAAAATACTCTGACTACATCATAATGAAGGAAGATGCACGGCTGAAGGGGTATTCGCTCATTCACGGATTGCTCGCGCTCATAGTAGCAAACCACGAGAGCACGTATCACCCTTCTGTCGGCCATGCCATCGGGGATGCGATGGATAGCCTATTCTTGAAAATATGAGTTACGATCGCCTAAAAGAAAACCCTGACATGATAGCACAGTTCGTGATAAGCCACAAAGGAAATACCCGTTGCCGATGAGGAAAAGCTAAAGCAAGCGATCAAGAGGGGATTACCTTAAGATAATAGATAAAATGTGGCCCGAACCAAACCATCCAAACCTGAGAGTAATAGGAAGGCTCTTCACGAGGTGGATGATCCTGTAGGCATCCTCAAGAGAAACGGCATCGAGGTAGAGCCAGAACTTGAAGAGTTCAGGCAGTTCCTGGCGGAGATAAGCGGGAAGAAGATAGAACAGGCAAAATCGGTCCATCCTTCCTTAGGGAACTCTGGAATTCCGCCCGAGGTCCTCGCCGTGGCAAAGGCCCTCGAATTCTCGGACTTCTCAAAGGGCGCGATGGAGAAGGCCGAGGAAGAGCTTATTAAGCTCATAGACCGCTTTCTCAAGGAGAAAGACGCTCAGGCTCTCTTCCACGCGGTCAAGCTTCTCAGGCTCGTCCAGAAGGGGAACGTGGAGGGGATTAAAAGGTTCGGAGGCTGAACCTGAGAACGGCTTTCCTGAGCGGCCTTTCGGGAATTACATAACGGCCCCTTCTTGGGCGGAGAAGCAAACCCGCATCCACGAGGTTTCTTAGTATGTTCTTTATTCTCACCTCCGAGAGCCCGAGAACTGCCTTCACCTCGGTTATTATCTCCTCCGTGCTCGTTCCGGAGGAAGGTCCCTTGGCAACCCTCTTGAGCGCGACGATGTAGCCCGGGGAATGGTATATCCGGATAAAGTTTCTCAGGTCCTCGCTCCAAAGCCTGACCGCGTAGTTCATGGTCTCCTCAAGGGCCCGGGAATGGGACAGGCCCTTTGTCCTCAGTTTTCCGTAGTACGCGAGAAATCCAGGAACCCCCGAGAGTTCGGTGGTGGCTTCTCTCAGCTCCTCCGGTTCAGCGCTGGGCAGGCCCCGCCTTAGGTACTCAAAACCTTCCTCGGCGTTCCAGCGTTCTATGTTGATTCTCTCCACATACCTGGCAAAGAAAGGCTTCTCCCCGCTTGGGTTTATCATCCTTTCAAGGAGGCCTGGCATTGAACCAGTGAGAACAACGGAGATGTTCTCGAATGAGTCTGAGATCGTCTGGAGCAATCCGAGCATGTTTAGGGGTGTGAATCGTGGAAGAACCTGGGCTTCATCAAAAACGATTATGGTTTTTGTTCCCTTTTTGTTTAGAAACCTTAAGAGGCCCAAAAACGCGTTCTGGAACTCCACGATGCTCCCCGGGCGGACGTCCATTTTAACGATACCCAAGTTCAATAAAGCCGAATACTCAAGTTTTCTCTGGGGAATCCTGAGTTTGACTGGTGTCAGCTCTGTATAGCTTATTGCTCCCCGCCCCATCCCAAAAGCAAGGTCGTAGTACAGATAGTAAAATCTCGAACCGTACTTGTTCAGGAAAACGTTTATGACGCTGGTCTTTCCCACCCGTCTGGGCCCGAGAACCGCCACAAACTCCCCGTTCTGGATAGCTTCCCAAAGCATCTCAATGGCTTTCTTATGTGCCTCGCCAAACAGCTCCCCCTCTTTTCTCACGGGCCGTGTGCTGAACAACGTAAACACCCATATACAAGTATTGGGGCGATACTTAAATAACTTTCTGTATTGGTAACTCGTTAGTCGTCTCCGTCTTTCTTCTTCTTGTCCACCCAAAACCTTCTCGTCCTTATGAACTGCCTCTCCCTCTCCATGAGGGCGACGAGGAGGGCGTCTCCTTTGTACTGGGCTAAAATCCTCGCCGCCGTGTCGGGGCCGGTCCCGTAGCTGGCCAACGCCAAGACCGCCTCGAAGCCATAGCTGTCCACGAGATCTGCCGCCTTTAAAAGCTTCCTGTAGGTTCTCTCTTCCCTCCTCTCCAGCGGCCTCCCGTGGCGGACTTTCTCCAGAATGGGAAGAAACTCTTCCACATCTATCGGGTGGGCCACAGCTAACATCTTCGAGCCGCAGCGCGGACACTGTCTCAGCTTTACGTTTTGGAGCCTTACGACCTTCGTCTTCGAGTGCCAGCCGCAGTTGGTGCAGACCAAAACGACCTCGTGGTCGAGCAATCTCTCCCTGAACAGCTCCAGTATCTCGTCCCTTTCCAGGACGCCGGAGAGCAGGAACTCACCGCCGACGGTCATGTTCAGCCGGGCGAGCGTTGAAGGCTCTTTCCTTAAGGATGTCTTCACCCTCATCGTGCCCCGTTTGAGCATCTCCAGGACGAGCTCGCCCTTCTTCACGTCCACCTTGTCGTGGTATAGCTCGTTGAGGGTCTCCCGCTCAATGACCGTCCCCTCGAAGAGCCTCTCTATTCTCCTTATCTTCGCGTCCCTCCTCAGAGCGCCGAACCGCTTCGCCACGTTCAGCATTCTCCAGCGGTAGGCGTGCGAATCCCTCATGGCGCGGGAGACTATGAACTCCAGGCTCTCCGGTTCCTGGTAGAGGTAGCCCTTCACCTCCTCCGGGTTCAGCTGGAAGGGCGTCTTGAAGACTATCGCGTGGGCCTGGCTCCTCACTGAGAAGACCCTTCCGTAGCGCAGAATCAGGAGTGAGTGAACCAGCCTTCCCAGAGCCTCATTAGCTCTGTTTCCAAAATCGGCATGTATGACGAGCGCTTTCGGCGTGCTCTCGATGACGATATCGCGGTCGGTTGAGAATGGCTCGCTCCTGATTTCCTCGAAGGCCCTCCTCAGTTCCTCCTCGCTGAACTCAACCCCCTCCAAAAGCTCCTTCGCCTTCTCGAAGTCGAAACTTAGCTCCCTCTTCAGCCTGCCGACGTCGAGGGCAACGCTGAAGGGAACGGGAATCATTTCGCCTTCCCAGCTCGGTATGGCGCTCTCCAGGCTCTTGCTCTCGCGGACCTTCAAAAGTCTCGCCTCGTCGTCTATCTTGAGTACTATCCAGCTCCGTCCGTTCATCACGAAGTCCATGCCCTCCTCCAGGTCCATCACGAATCTCTCGTCGAGCCTGCCTATGACATGCCCGCTACCCGCGTCGAAGACCCTCCACGAGACCTCGTCTGGAATCGTCGAGAGGTTCTCGTAGTAGTACTGGAAGGCCCCTCTCCTCAGGTAGAGCAGGCCGCTCTCCTCGTCGTGGCCAATCAGCCGGGCGTCCTCCAAAACGCGGAGAACATCGAGGTAATCGTTCCAGCTCAACTCCCGGTAAACGTAGGCCCGCCTCGCTATCTCGTAGGGCCTCTCGCGCGGGAGTTTCTTGTACTCTATGAGCAGGCCGACGATGAAGTGGGCCAAAACGTCCAGGCCTCCGATCGGCTCAACCGCCTCAAAGCGGCCTTCAAGGGCGTGCTTCGCTATGACGAGGCTCTGAAGGTAGTCCTCGACGTTGGAGGTTATGACGTAACCCTCGCTGACCTCGCCTATGCGGTGCTTGGCTCGACCAACGCGCTGGACGAGCCTGTTTACTTGCCTTGGGCTCATGTACTGGATCACAACGTCAACGTCGCCTATGTCTATGCCCAGCTCCATCGAGGAGGTGCATATCAGGGCCCTGATTTTCCCTTCCTTGAGGGCCTTTTCCGCCGCTATTCGGGCCTCTTTGGAAAGTGAGCCGTGGTGGACTTCAACCGGTTTTCCCCATGCTTTCAGTCGATGGGCAAGGATTTCGGCGAACTGCCTTGTGTTGGTGAATATCAGCGCCTTTCCATGCCTCTCGACTATACTCCAGAGGAGCCTCAGCCTCGCCGCTATCTCAGGGGAAAGGCTCAGCTCCCTGGCCAACTCCAAGTCTTCCCTGCCAGGCTTCGGATAGAGGACGTGGAAGCGATATCGCTTTTTCCAGCTCGGCTTTACGATGAGGTCCGCGCCCAGCCACTCCCTCACCTCCTCCTCGTTGCCCACCGTTGCCGTCATGCCTATCCTCCTGAAGTCCGCGATCTCCGCCAAACGTTCAAGGCCGAGGAGGAGCTGCGTACCGCGCTTGTTATCGACCAGCTCGGCTATCTCATCGACGATGACGAACTTAACGTTCTCGAGGTGCTTCCTGAGGGACTTGACGGTTAGGATCACGCCGAGGGTTTCGGGAGTTATGATGAGCATCTGAGGCGGATTCTTCGTCTGTTTGGCCTTCCTGTAGGCCGAGGTATCGCCGTGCCTGACCTCGACCGTTATTCCCAGCTTTCTCCCCCACCATTCAAGTCTCTCAAGCAAGTCCCTGTTAAGTGCCTTGAGCGGCGCGATGTAGAGTGCAGAGATTGGTTTGAGTCCCTCCTCAAGGATTTCGTTGAAGACTGGAAGAACAGCTGCCTCGGTTTTGCCGGAACCGGTGGGGGCGATGATTAGAACGCTCTTTCCCGAGCTAACCTCCTTAAACGCGTCCTGCTGGAGTCTATTGAGCCTCCCGAAGCGCTCCCTGATGGCCTTCTTAAGGAGGAGGTGCATGGTGGAAAAAGGTATGGGAAGTTTATAAATCACTCCCCGTAGAGGGCCTTCAAATAGAGCTCCCTTATCTCCTCAGGTTTTGGCTCGACGGGGTTGAATGCCACAAGCCCGTCGCGGTAGGCCTTCTCGGCCATCTCCTCGACCCTCTCGGTGAAAGTCTCCTCATCGACCAGTTCGCTCAGCTTCGGAACGCCGAGCATCTCGTTGAGCTCCCTCACCACCTCGACCAGGTCCTTCGCGGTCTGGAAGCCAAGCTCCCTCGCTATCTCAGCGTAGCGCCTCCTCGCATAGTCGCTTTTGCTCGCGTTGAACTCCATCACATGGGGGAGGAATATCGCGTTGAGCAGGCCGTGAGGGCCAATCCATGCCGCTTTGTGGCTCATCGCGTGGCAGAGGCCGAGGCGTGCGTTAAGGAAAGCTATTCCAGCCATCGTCGCCGCGTAGTGAACCCTCTCCCGAGCATCCTCATCACCTCTAACCGACAGCGGAAGCCACCGGTAAACGGTCTTTATGGCCTTAATCGCCATGGCGTCGCTGAAGGGATTTGCTGCCTTTGTCGTGTACGCTTCTATCCCGTGGACGAGGACGTCGAGGCCGGAATTCCTTGCGACTTCAGCGGGCATCGTCCTCGGTAACCTGGGGTCGAGTATAGCCACGTCGGGCGCTATCTCTGGGGTGACTATGTTGTACTTTACTCCACCCTTCTTCAGCACGCTCGCTCCAGAAACCTCGCTTCCGGCTCCGCTCGTCGAGGGTATCGCTATTAACCTCGTCCTCAGCTTGGGAACGGGCTTAGGCTTTGAAAACCGGTCCATGAAGGCTATCTCCTCGAAGTTCAGCTCCGGGGCATCGTAGAAGACCTTAAGGGCTTTCGTCGTGTCGATGACACTGCCTCCTCCCATGGCCACGAGCAGGTCCGGCCCGAACTCCCGCACCTTTGGCAGGAACTCCTCTATAACCTCGACACTAGGTTCCGCCGGAAGGCCGGCTATCGAGAAGACCTCCGCTCCGGCATCCTTCACGTAGTCCTCAGCCTCCTTCAGGAAGCCGTGCCTCTTCATCGAGCGTGAGGAAAGTATGAGAACGCGCTCGTGGCCTCTGGTCTCATCCGATAGCCTTGCGAGGGAGCCCTCACCTTCAATAATCCTCGTCTTCAGCCAGAACATCTTCACCACCGGTTGGAATTGGGTGTGTGGACTTTTAACGTTCTCGGCCGATTTAACTTGAGGTTCGAAACCTTTCGGTAAAGAAATCCTTTAATTCTCGCCGTTTTAGCTTATACCCGATGCTCGTGAGGGGTAAGATCCTCGGCGAGGAGGTTACCGCGCCCTTTGAGATTTTAAAGACCAGAAACGGGGTCTCTCTCAGGGTTGAACTTCCGGGTGAACCTTTTGAATACTCGACGGACTGCTCCTGCCTGGAGCCCCTTGAGCTTCTCGGCCTCCTCCTGCCTGCCATAGAGGAGGAAATCGGGGAGATAAAGGGCGTTTTTGTTGAGGAGGTGGTTGAGGAAAAGAGCTCTCTATTAGAACGGCTTGGGAGGTTACTTCCCGGAAGGTGAGGAAAACGTTTTATTGGTTGATAACCAAGCATTAAGTGGTGATGCCATGCCCCTTTCGGCGAGGCGCGTTCAGCTCATGATAACCTATCCCCACCTGAGGAGGTTCCTGAAAAAGGCCCCTCCCATCGATGAAGTCAGGGATATTTTGAAATCCATTAAGGGCGAGCTTAGCGATGACATCCTCCGGGAGAGGGATGAAGAGTGGAGGTAGCGTTTTTTGACACAAGTGCCTTGGTGAAGCATTACCATATCGAACGCGGTAGTTCCATCGTTAACGAGCTCATGGAAAATTACGTTGTTGCTATTTCTGAGCTGGCCATACTCGAGATGACGTCGGCGCTAAACAGGCGGTTTCTCAGTGGGGAACTCACGAAACGAAAGCTTGAATGGGTCCTTGAAAGGTTCTACTCCGACCTTGAAAACTACGTAGTCGTTACAATCTCAAGCGAGACCATAAGCCTTGCGACGTCCTTTGTCCTTAAGCATGGACTTAAAACACTTGATTCTCTCCAGCTGGCTTCCGCGCTGAAGATTAAAGACGAAGTTTCAGTTTTTGTCACATTCGATGAAAAATTGAAAAACGCCGCGGAAAAAGAGGGTTTTACGGTTCTTCCTTGAACAGCCTCTTCAAATTCCTCTCAAACGGCGGATAAACAATGCCCCTGTCGGTTATTATGCCCGTCAGGTACTTGTGTGGCGTGACATCAAAGGCCGGGTTGTAGACGTCCACGTCAGGAGCTATTTTACAGCCGCCGCAGGTGAGGACCTCCTCCGGCTTCCTTTCCTCGATGGGTATCTCCTTCCCGCTCCTCAGGCTCATGTCAATCGTTGACAGCGGCGCGACGGTGAAGAACGGTATTCCATGCTCCTTCGCGAGAACCGCGAGGGTATAAGTACCTATCTTGTTGGCGAAGTCACCGTTGGCCACTATCCTGTCGGCACCGACTATTATCGCGTCAACTTTTCCCTGCTGCATGACAAAGCCCGCCATGTTGTCCGCTATTAACTTCAGCGGGATGCCGTCGTAGTGGTACTCCCACGCTGAAAGCCTCGCGCCCTGAAGAACCGGTCTCGTCTCGTCCACCCAGAGGAGCTTGAGGTTCCCATCGCGGTGCATGACCCTCAGGACTGCCCCAACTGTTCCGAGCTGAACGGTGGCTAAGCTGCCAGCGTTGCAGTGTGTTAGAACGTTCCCCTCCGGGAGAGCCTCGGCACCGTAGTGGCCCATCCTGAGGTTGGCCTCGACGTCCTCGTCCGCTATCCTCTGTGCCTCGGCGACAATCATGCGCTTAATCTCGTCGAGCGGACTCTCAAGGTTCTCCTCTACCAGCTTCTTAATCCTGTTGAGCGCCCAGAAGAGGTTCACGGCGGTTGGCCGGGTGTTCTTCAGCCTGTCGTATGCACTGTAAAAGCCGTCCATGAACTCGTCCTTGGTTTTAGCCTTCGCCGTGTCCGCGTAGAGGGCCAGGCCAAAAGCAGCAGCTGCACCTATCGCCGGGGCACCGCGAACCTTCATCGTGATTATCGCTTCGGCGACTTCATCAACGGTTCTCAGCTCAATCGTCTTGAACTCCCCCGGGAGAAGGGTCTGGTCGATCATGATGACTTTTCCTTTTTCGTATTCCACGCTCCTCGGGAGCCTCGTTAGTTCCTCCGGTCTGTACCTTATCTCCATTTACCACCACCCCAAAGGGTTTAAGGGAGGAGCTTAAATCTCCTTCGGTGATTGGAATGACGCTGAGGATATTCGTTACCGGTCCGGCGGGAGTCGGAAAGACAACGCTGGTGGAGAGGGTTGCTAGGGAGGCCGACCGCTGGGGCTACCTCGTCGGCGGAATGATAACGAGGGAAGTGCGGAGGGGAGGAAGGCGCGTGGGATTCAGGATTACGGCCCTCGACACCGGCGAAGAAGGAACTCTGGCCAGCCTTAGGGGGACCTCGCACCTCCCGGGCGTTCCTTTCGGGAAGTACGTCGTCCACGTTGACGAAATAAACCGCGTCGGCGTTTCGGCGATAAAACGCGCCCTGGTTGAGGCCGACCTGATAGTCATAGACGAAATCGGTCCGATGGAGTACAAGAGCGACGAGTTCATCCGCGTTGTTGGCGAGGTTTTGAAATCTGAGAAGCCTCTCCTGGCCGTCGTCCACAGAAAGATGGCCGATAAGTTCCGCCCCCTTGGAAAGCTCTACACGCTGAGCGTCGAGAACAGAAACAGAGCCTTCGCTGAGGTAATGGACGAAGTTATGAAAGAACTGAAGGGGGTCAGAGATTGAGGCTGTCCTTGCAGCTCTCGCATATCCACTTCTCGCCGCCCTCGATGTAGACCTTGTAGAGCGGGCCGTACTGACCGCAGAGCTCGCAGATGCCGTAGACCTCGGTCTCCTCGCTGGTCTCCTCTTCACTCTCACTGTTGTACGTGTTGAGCGCAGCGAGAAGGTCTGCCGCGGTGACGAAGCCTATCGGCCTTCCGAGCCGGGTAACGAGGAGCCTTCTGATGCCCTTGTCCATCATCTTGTCGATCGCGTCCTGGACCTCGTAGTCGTCCTCGATGGTTATCGGGTTCTCCGTCATGACTTCCTTGACCTTGACCGTCTTGGGGTCCCTTCCCTTCGCGACGACCTTGTCGAGTATATCGCGGTCGGTTATTATTCCAACGATCTCGTCGTCTTTAACCACGACGGCACTCCCTACCTTGTTCTTCGAGAGAATCTTGGCGACCCTGTGGACGGTGTCGTCCGGCTTGACGATGACTGCCTTCCTTTTAACCACTTGTCCCACGGCTATCCTAGGTGCCATCTTATCACCTCGCCAACGGGGGTTGGAGAAGAAACTTAAAAACCTTTTCTTCAACTCCTGCGCTTCATAATGTACGAAATCAGGAGAAACGTTAAGATGAACACAGCAATGGCCAAGCCCACCTGGACGGCCGTTGCATGGGCTTCAAGGCCGGAACGGGGCACCGTGGAGTGAATCGCATGGAGCACGGATTCGGTACTCGTGTTCGTTGCCGATGGAACGGCGGCCCTTTCGGATGCCATCATCA
The DNA here is from genome assembly GCF_006274605.1 of Thermococcus indicus. Taxonomy (NCBI): domain Archaea; kingdom Methanobacteriati; phylum Methanobacteriota; class Thermococci; order Thermococcales; family Thermococcaceae; genus Thermococcus; species Thermococcus indicus. The sequence goes on along the minus strand of NZ_CP040846.1, from coordinate 1,663,644 downwards.
TCGAGACGTTGTCCGCCGCAGACTTCGTGATTGACTCGGTTGTGCCGCTGGAATTCACTGGGGCGAGTACGTTCCGCGCCGCGGCGTATACACCGGCCGCTACCAGCCCGGCGAGGCCCAGGCTTATAACGTGCAGCTTCTCAAAGCTCATGACAGCTTTCTTCCTCACCTTTGCAATGTTCCGGCGAGGTACGAGAAGTATGGGCCTGTTGGAGGCGCGGTAGAGCTTGACCTCCTGGAGTCTCTTCCCGTACTTTTTCCCCGCCACCTCGATGAGGCCGACCTTGAGCATTTTGTCTATGTGGTATGAGACCGTGGAGATGGGGAGGTTCAGCTCGCGGGATATCTCGCTTATTGACAGCGCCCGATCTTCCACAAGATGCAGGATGGCTATCGCTTTGTCGTTCATCAGAATCTGAGCGAGCTCCTTGGCCCTTTCGTCGTGTATGTCTATCGTCTCATAGTCCAAACGGCGCCACCTGGGGAGAATACGGTGAGGACGTATTAAAGCTTTTCACAGCTTCAAGCCAGTTTGAAGCGTCAGAAGAGCTCCGAAGGAAAAGGAAAGGGGGTCAAATTCACGGCTTCTCCATAACGATCTCGATGGTCGAGGTGTTGGCGGTCCTGCCGTCGGCGGTCGGGAGCTCCTCGGTGCCGATCCTGATCTCCTTGACCCTGACCTCTGGGAGGAACCTGTTCCTGACGATCTCGGCGACATCGACGGCCCTGCTGATGGCCCTACCGCGAGCCTTGACGCTGACCTCCTTGGCGCCCTCGTTGAACTGGGTTATCACAGCGAGGACGTAGTTCATAACCGGCTTCTTTCCAATGTAGACGACGTGCTCCTCAGCCATTTCTGGCACCTCCGGAAGTTTTGTCGTTAGGCTATCGTTGGGTTCCGGTTAAATACTTTTCGGTCGTTTAATAGCGTTATTGAACACTCCTGTGGCTCCGATGAGCGAATCAAATGACCAACCATGTTCCTGCAAATTTATGTTAAGCGAAAGGTTTTAAGGTCCGGAAATTGCCATATGGTTGGTGATAATATGGCCGTTCATCCGATTGATTACCGCTACGGGAGCGAGGAAATGAGGCGCATCTGGGACGAGGAGAACAAGCTTCAAAAGCTTCTCGACGTCGAGGCGGCTCTGGCAAGGGCCCATGCAAAGGTCGGAAACATGCCCGAGGAGAGCGCACGGGTTATCTCCGAAAGGGCTAACACGAAGTGGGTGAAGCTCGACCGCGTCAAGGAGATAGAGGCCGAGATACACCACGATATAATGGCCGTTGTTAAAGCATTGAGCGAGGTCTGCGGGGAGCATGGAAAGTACGTCCACCTGGGGGCGACCTCCAACGATATAATAGACACGGCCAACGCCCTCCTCATAAAAGAAAGCCTCGCCATAGTGGAGAACGACCTCAAAGAGCTGCGCTCGATCCTCAAGAACCTCGCTGGGGAACACAAGTACACCGTCTGCATAGGCAGGACTCACGGCCAGCACGCGGTGCCGACCACCTACGGCATGAAGTTCGCGATATGGCTCGACGAGATACAGAGGCACATAGACAGGATAGAAGAGATAAAGGAAAGGGTTTTGGTCGGCCAGATCAGCGGCGCCGTTGGGACGATGGCAAGCTTTGTGGATAAGGGCCTTGAGATACAGCGTCTAGTTATGAAAGACCTTGGTCTAAAGCCAGCCAGGATAAGCAACCAGATAATCCAGCGCGACGTCTATGCGGAACTCATGATGGTTCTCGCTCTCATCGCCTCGACCCTTGATAAGATTGCCCTGGAGATAAGGAACCTTCAGAGGACGGAGATACTTGAGATCAGCGAGCCCTTTGGGAGGAAACAGGTTGGCTCTTCAACAATGCCCCACAAAAGAAATCCCATAAGGAGCGAAAAGGTGAGCGGTCTGGCGAGGGTTCTCTATTCAAATGTGGTTCCCGCGTTGCTGAACAACCCCCTCTGGCACGAGAGAGACCTCACGAACTCCTCCGTTGAGCGCGTCATCCTTCCGGAGAGCTTCCTCCTGCTTGACGAGATGCTCAAGAGCATGAAGAAGGTCCTTTCCGGGCTGGAGTTCTTCCCAGAGAATATTGAGAGGAACCTCTATATGACCAACAACCTCATCATGGCCGAGCCGCTGATGCTGAAGTTAACTGAGAAGGGCATGGGAAGGCAGGAGGCACATGAACTCGTTAGAGGGCTTGCCATGAAAGCGTTCGAGGAGAACAGAGATCTAATCGAGGTTGTCAGGGAAAACAAAGACGTGAGAAGGTTCCTAGATGAGGACGATCTCGACAGTCTGAAGCCGGAGAACTACATAGGGATGGCCCCACAGATAGTCGATAATGTAATCGCGTGGATAGAGGCGAAAGAACGAAAAGAAGTGCTGTGAGGCTTTGATTCCTTGCTTTTTATTCTCTTCATCGTCTTTGTTGCCCGTCATCATCGTCGAATTTATCTCTCAAATTTTTGGGCTAATTATTACGTTTAATTATAGTAATTTTTATGTTCTTTATTTGGTTGATATTTGCACCTAAACTATATTGTGCGTTTAATTCTTATTTGTTCAACCTAAAAATTACTTGTTAAAATATTAAAAAATTTGGATTTTTAACTTTTTCTTAGCGTAATTTCCACAATAGTCTTAGATAGGGCAAGATGTGCGACTGACATATACCGACGATTGACTTTGTCCCCACCAGTGGACTCAGAGACAGTAGCAGTAGCATTCACGACTGGATTGACACTACCTTTAATTGTAACCAATTTTTGGTCTGTAGAAGCCCGACCTTGTCAATAAAATTTCTCCAATTCGAAGAGGGTGTCTATAGTTGTGCCCTCAATATTCTGTTGAGGTAATAATTTGGTTGCGGCTATATATGCTTAGCTTGTGTTGTTGTTCAATTATGCTCCATACATCATTATAATCTTATTTGTAGTTCATGCCAGCTGTAGCTCTGTCTCCGGTGAATCAGGTGCAAATTAAGAGTTCTTGACGTCTCCGGCACTACCTCCGTGGGGGTCACTTCAATCCGCCGTGGAATTAGTGGATGGCGCTGGCGGCAGTTAGCTGAAACATAAACTCATAAAACTTTGAGCATGTAATGGGCCCCCGTGCAGTTTGTCCCTCGGCACTCGGTTTCTGCTCATTTTGATGTTCTTATATGTTCACAAGTTTTGGATATAAGGCACATTATAGGAAAATTAAATAAAGTAGTAATACTAACAAGGGCGTGACAGTGAGGGGGCGGGTAGCTATGCCCGTGTCTGTACCGGTGTGCCGGCTCGTGGGCTTGAGATTTTGGATTGTGGGGATACCCATATAAAGACCCTCATGAATACGGCCTCGTTGGGAATACTTCACCGCTTTTGTATCCCGGAGGTGTCCAACGAATGAAAGATGCCAAAACTCTCAAGTACTCCGGCTATGGATACAAGTGCCTAGGACCGCTGGCTGAGGAGATAATCCTCGCGAAGCTTGAGCGTGCCTCTTCCCCGCGTGATTCGGTCGGCCCGTTCTTCAGAGAGAACTACAGAACAAGCACATTGAATTTGTCATACCGGTTAAAGCTCTCACCAGTATGGAGAAGCATGTCCTGAAGGAGGCGGGATATCCCGAGAGGCTTGTGCGGGGAGATGGGAATGCGGGGCTAGCTAAGGCCTTCGTTATCGATGTGCGGGCAATTGAGGGCACTTCCCCTGGGCTAGCGGAGGCAATACTATCCGCGTATCGGCGGATGTGATCTGAGCAGGGCCACGTAGTTTGACTGTACCGTGCGGGAGCCTGCTCCCGTATATTTTTAACAAACGCTGCATGAACGGGTCCGAACCCGTTTGGGCTGTATGAATGTGTTCATCTTTTGAGATTTTACTTTTTTAGGGAGTAGATTTTTTGAGGTTGCTAATTTTTAAAATTGTAATATTATAATTTTTGAAAATTTTGGGATTTTTATTTTGTGTTATCTTAATTTCAACAATTTTTTATAGTGTATCTACTAAAACATAAAAACAAGTACTTCCAACAACTTTTTTAAAAAGTAAGAATTCACCCAAAAATTTGAGAGATGAACTCCGCACAAAAATTAGGCAACCCTAAAAAAGAATAAACGGCCAAGAAACCCCGTCGGACAAAAACAGGCTATAACACCATCCGGTGGTTAGAAAAGAGGACAGTCATTCCTTTTCAATGAGGTTTTTTGGAACCTCATTTCCCTGAGGCAGGATTACGAGTTCCCGTCCCTCCACCAGCATCTGGGCGACTTTTTTCCTGGCCGAGCTGAGTGCTCTCCACACGGTGCCGCGGGAAACTCCCATCCTCTTTCCGGCTTCCTCCTGTGTCAGCCCCTCGTGATCCACCAGCCTGAGAGCTTCGAATTCCTCGTAGGTCATGAAAATCGGAGGCTTTGGCTGGCCCATCGGAGGCAACGCGGGATAGAAATGCCTAACCTCCGGAACGAATCCTATCATCCTCAGCTTCCTTCTCCTTCCCCTTCCGCGGCCCCAGCCGGGTCCCATTCCCATCGGCATGGCTATCAAAGACCTTTGAGCCTTGGGGTTTATAGGCTTTCCCCCCAGTAATGGTTATAACTCCCTTCCCCTAACTTCCGGGTGGTGAGAGACATGGGATTTCACGTGACCGAGAGGAAGATAGGATGGCACAAGGACTTCGACAGCTCGCATTTCCTTGCCTTGCCCTACGAGAGCAAGTGCCTCAGGATACACGGACACACTTACAATGTGGACGTCGAGATATGGGGTGACCTTAATGAGAACGGCATGATATTCGACTTCAACCACCTCAGCAGGCTTATCAAGCTCCTCGACCACAGGATCCTGGTGAGCGAGAGCTGGATTGTGGAGAGAAAAGAGGACTTTGTTGTCATTGAAAAGAATGGAAAACGCCTAGAACTGCCTCGGGATGAGGCAGTAATCCTCGACAAACCGAACGTCACCGCAGAGTACATAGCGGAGTGGTTCGCGGAGAGGATAGCGGAGAAGGCCGGGGACAACGTAAAGAAAATCCGTGTGAAAATCTGGGAAGACCCGCGTAGCTACGCGGAGGTAACCCTCGAGAGATGACCTTTAGCCCCTTTTTGTGTTTGTCTTATTTTCGAAACATGGTGGAAAGGAAACCCGTAAATAGAAAGACGTCGACTTTTCTCCGAGGCGATTTTATGAAGTGGGTGACCCGTGAACACGTCCACGTTGACCGTGTGGCGTGCCCCTGGCTTATAAAGCGTTTCATAGACCCGGATGCGGAGTTTATCTTCGTGCCCCGCGACACCGACCCTGCGACCATCACCGAGGGAATACCCTTTGATTTTAAAGGGGTTGAGCTCGGCCATCACGACGGGAAATGCTCCTTCGATGCTTTCGTTGAGAAGTACAACATAACCGACCCGGCCATTCTGAAGATTGCAGAGATAGTTCGGGAGGCCGACACCCACGTCGAGAACCCCCAGCCCCTGGCGGTGGCCCTCGATATACTCGCGAGGGGGTATAGGATGATATGCAAGGATGACCACGAGACCCTCGAGAAGGAGTTCTACCTATACGACGCCATGTACGCCTACTTTAAGAAGCAAATTGAGGAGGGAAAGGCTTAACAGCCCTTCTCCCTTTTTTCGGGGAGCCCCTCATCAATTCCGCAGTTCTTGTAGACCTTTGCAAGCATTTCCCCTGCCTTCTTCTTGAGTTCGCCGAAATACTCCTCTCCGAAGGTTTCTTCCGCCTCGACCGTTAGCAGGTAGGCCGTTTTCATGTATGCTGGACCCAGCTCGCAGTCGGAGCTCTCCGCAATCTTCCCCGCTATATCCACGAGGTAGCCGACGAACGAATGGAGGAGCTGCCTGTAATCGTTCTCGAAGCCGTTTTCGTTGAGCCAGCCTTTAAGGGTCAGGAAGACCTTAAACGCCGGCACCTCAACCTTTTCGTCTCCGTAGCGGCGGTACCTGATGAGGAGATACTGGAATATTGAGATGAGAAACTTTCCAACGTCGGCCTTTGTTCCGCCGTTTTCCTCAACGAACTCCTCGAATTCCCTTAAGCCGTTTTTCCCGCTCTCGAGGAAGGCCATCAGCACCGTCGCGTAGGGTGTTGAGTACTGGGAGAAGTCAACTTCACCGAATTCCGGAATCTCCGGGAAGACGTGCATTATTGCCTTTTTGGTCTCCATTCCTTTCACCCAAACCGTTAAATCCCGGGAGGCTTATTAGCTTTGAGGTGAGTACCGTGAGGTTCTCGAGGGGCAGGAACTTCCTGTTCAGGGTTCCCGAGGGGGAGGAGCTCCTGAAGTTCATAAACGAATTCGCAAGGAGAAACAACGTCCTGATCGGGACTGTCAGTGCCATCGGGAGTCTGAAGAACCCGAAAATAGGCTACTTCGATGAGGATGCTGGTGAGTACAAGGTCATTGAGCTGACCGGCACCTATGAGCTGGTCTCCCTCGCGGGTAACATAAGCGTTAAGGACGGGGAGCCTTTCGCCCACATCCACGTTGCCCTGGGCGACTCCGACGGCATGCTCTACGGCGGGCACCTCATTGAGGGTGAGGTCTTCGTGGCGGAGGTCTTCATGCAGGAGCTCCTTGGAGAGCTGCTTGAAAGGAAGCCTCAGGAGAACGGACTGGCGCTGTGGGATGAGGCGAGCCTCTAAGCCTTTCCTAACCTTTTTGGCCGGACTACGCCCCACAGCAGCGCGTAATGCCATGTCATCATGGCGAAGATTCCAACGAACTCGGCAATCGCAACGCCATTGAAGGTCTTAAATGCCCACCTCGCGAGGAGAACTTCTGCGGTGAAGAGCAGGCCTGTGAAGGCTCCAAATTTCTTCAGACCTTCGAGCCACAGACCCACTCCGGCTATCAGGTATCCGAGGCTCCCGGCCAGGAAGAAGCCCCAGCTGACGTGGTAGTGTGGCCAAGTTCCCTCCGGAAAGACCGCTATTCCAGCCAGAAAGGCCAGTCCAAGAATGAAAACGCCGATTCCAAGGTTGAAGACGGGATTTTTAAACTCCTCGAAGAGGCCACTCGCATAATAGATGGCGAGAGCCGCGGATACGAACAGCGGAACGTTCATTACCCAGTTGTACGGAAGACCGACCTTTCCCAGGTCGCTTATCGCGTTGTCCGTGAGTCTCCACCAGGAGCGGTTAATCAGGATTGCCACACCTATCCCGCCGAGGGCAATTGGAGGAGAAAGAATGCCAGCCCACAGCTGGCTCCTTTTCATTAGCTTCACCCTTCGTAGAAGATCCTGTAGTGCTGGACGTACTTCTCCTTCTCCAGCAGAAAGTCGTCGTCCTCGGGGTAATACTTCGCTATCTCGGGGTTCTCACCGGCGAACCTCTTGATCGACTCCATTGAATCCCATATCGTGACGAGGAGGAAGTGGGCAACATCGCCTTCGTCTTTCCTCGTGAAGTAGAGCTTTAGAAGGCCCTTAACGGAGCCGTAGTCCGGAACCGCCCTTTCGACGAGGAACTTTTCGTACTCGTCCGCCTTTTCGATCGGTACCCTTCCATGCCAGAGCCTCATAACGGCCACTGAAATCACCCCAGCATTATTCTTGGGGGCATCGTATAAAAACCTCCCGTGCCTTTACGGGGTAAGCGCCCATCTGGCGGCCTTCCCAAGACTCACGACCGCGATAACGCTACCAAGGGCCCAGAGGGTCATGATGGTAGCAGCGCCGAGCTGGGGCACTACGAACGTCTTGATCGATGTAAATATGACCGCGAACAGGGTGAAAATCCCGGCCAATGTTGTCAGCCTCCTAAGCTCGAGCCGGCATCCTATCGGAGCTGCATACTCTTCCCTCTGCGACTTTTTGAGGGCGCGGTACAGCAGGGAAAACGTGGCCGCATAAATCAACCAGATCGGAACCTGGGCGGAGACCTCAGGGAGGGCTTCCCTTCTCAGCAGGGAGCCAAAGATGATATAGTATGCTACGAGGGCGATGAACAGAGTTTTTAGCTCCTTCGATGCTGGAAGGAGTCTCCTCATATCCTGGCTCCTGCCTTTAAAACGCTCCAGCCACAGGTAGGTTAGTATGATCAGGAACGCCGAGGAGGAGAACGTGGATAGGAACGAATGGAGCGGGGTAGGAGCGTTTGAAGATTCGACGATGCCGAGGAGTGCAGCAGTGATGTACGGATGTCTGAGCACGATATCCGGGAGAATCTTCCTTCCCGAAGTCAGGAGCTCCGCGACTCCAACCGGGATTATGAACGACATGAACGGGTGCCAGAAGAGCACCACGACGAGAACCTCGAAGATTCCGACGCCACCTATCTTGAGAAAGGGGCCCCACTCCGGGTTCCACACCACTTTGGTTATGTACGCCTCGTAGAGGCCAAAGAGTATCCCTGCCAAGTATAGGGTCTCGAACCTGGGCTTTCCAAAGCGGTAGACGACTCCCGCGAGAACCAGTGTGTGGAGGCCGTAGAGCGGGAGGAGGGAGATTATTCCCCATGGCGTGAAGTATGGGTAGAGGTACGAAGCCACCGTCACCTCGGCGAAGAATACGGAGAGCGAGGCAAGGAGAAACCAAAAGAAGTACCTCTGCATTCCCTGCCCGCCCGTTATCTGTCTCATGTGGATGTTTATCGGGCGCATGGTCTGCGAACTACACTTACAGGTAGTTTTTCAGAATGAAAACTGCAAACCCCAGAGCGAGTATTCCAAGGATGATGACTATCACGGTTTCAAGGGTTGAATACTTCCTGAGTTCCTTGCTCTCGTGCAGGAACCTCTCCTCTCTTTCACGGGCGAGGGCGTCTGACCTCTTGAGGGTAACTTGGTCGGGAAAAGGACCGCGCATGGGATCACCGTTGGTTTTTCCACGGTGAAGTATTTTAAGGTTTCGGTCTCTCCTGAGTCAGAATCAACCAGAATTTACCCTTCGACGAGTCCATTGAATGCTGAAAGCGTGTAGAGGAGAAAAGAATAGTGGCTCACCAGCCACCCCTTCCTCCACCGCGGCCGCCGCCCATTCCACGGCCCATACCTCTGCCTCTTCCCATGCCGCGTCCCATACCTCTTCCCATTCCTCCGCCGGCTCCTCCTTCGGGGCCGAAAACGGCCTGGGTGAGCTCGCCCCTCAGGAAGGCTTCGACCGCTTCCCTAACCCTCATCGTAGCCGGGGCCGAGACCATCCTTATGCCTGCGGCCTGGAGTACTCCGGAGGAGTTTGGTCCGAACTGACCGGCTATAACAACCTTTGCTCCCTGGTCTATGCAGAACTGCGCCGCGGTAACTCCGGCTCCCCTCGGCTGGCTGTAGCCGGGGTTCTGGACGACCTGAACGTTGGTTATTTCCCCGTTTTCGACGTCAACTATCGTAAAGGTTGGCGTCCTCCCAAAAGCCTGGTTTACCCTGTCATCGAGACCGCCGGTTACTGTTGAGACTATGATCCTCATTCACATCACCTCCGGAGGAATTAGGAAAACCGAACTTAAAAAAGTTTGCATACGCTCAAAATGGTCTCCCCCACCCCCAGAAACGAGGCCTCAGGAACGACCTGAGGATCAGGAGTGCCACGAGACCCAGAGCGTATGGGAACGCCACAACGAATAGCTTGAAAAGGAAATACAGTATCCCCACTAGGAATAGCAGGTCGATTAGGCCGTACATGCCGCCGAAGGGATAAAATCCGTACCCTGGCCTGCCGTATCCCCTTCCCATTCCCCTAGGCATTCTCCTTCCTCCGATACGTTCTCAAAGCTCATGTCCGTAAGGTAAAAAGAAAGGGCTCACCACCAGCCGTAGAGCCAGCGAAGGGTTCTCCTGCTGGGCTGGCCGGTCCATGGGCAGTAGCCGAGTCTGGCTCCCCAGCCTCTTCCTCCCCTGCCCCATCCACGGCCGAAGCCTCTTCCTCTTCCCCAGCCGCCACCGCGACCCCAGCCTCTGCCCGGGCCAAAGCCGTAGCCGTAAGCTGGATAGGCCGGGTATGTGGGCGTCGCCGGGTACGGGCCATATGCGGGAGCCGGCGTTGTCGGGGCTGTTGGAGCCGGCGGCACTGGTGCCGTGAACTGGCCAACGCTTCCGCTGACGACGGCCTTTATGGCCTCCTCAACTGGAGTCCCAGGTGCGACCTGGTAGAGCTTTATTCCTGCGGCCTGTATGGCCCCAAGGGCGTTGGGACCGACCTGCGGGGCTATCACCGCTTCGACGCCCTCGTTGATGAGGGTCTGGACGGCCATTGGTCCGGCTCCGCCACCTGCCATGGCGGCACCGTTCTGGATGACCTTGCTGTTGGTGACGTTGCCGTTTTCGTCAACGTCCGCTATGAGGAACGCAGGTGCTCTGGCAAATACAGGGGCAACTGTGTCCTCGAGTCCCCCTCCGTTGGTGGGTACCGCGATTCTCATCTCAACCACCTCACTTTCGTTCTATTATTTTGTGCATATGCACAGCATTTAAAGTTTTCGGTTACCCTAATCGCAATTTGTTCCTACTGTTAAAAATCCGATATCATAACTGAGACAAACGGACTTTGGCATGCAGGGTTTTGTTTTTGTCGGAATTATTCTGAATTTCTCTTACCTTGTTAATGGAATTCGGACTTTTCAGTGGGTTAGATAAGGCTAATCGAATACCTACTGCGATTGTTCCTTCAAAACTACTGCGATTAGGCTTTATTTTTCTCCCATATAATTGGCAGTAGTGCCCTTTAATGAACCATAATGCTTATATAGGTTCATTGTACATATTAAATGTCCGTCCCTTGACATTATTTGCATATTTGGTGGAGTTATATGCTGGAGGTGGTATGATGTACGGATGGACTAAGTTCGTACTGCTGGTTCTGCCGGTGCTTATAGTGCTGGCTTCCGTGGTGATATACTACATAACCGCCCCCAAGGGGGTGAGAGCATGACCACTGGTTACGAAATGCTCAAAGAACCTGCGGCGTTTATAGCGTTCCTGTTTACCCTGCTGTTGCCAATATTCGTTGGATTCTATGCGATGCGGAGGACAAGAACCGAGGAGGACTTCTTCGTAGGCGGTAGGGCAATGGACAAAATTACCGTTGCCCTCTCTGCCGTATCCTCCGGAAGGTCGAGCTGGCTCGTTCTGGCCGTCAGCGGAATGGCCTACAAGATGGGAACCGCCGCGGTGTGGGCGGTGGTAGGGTACATAACGGCTGAGATGCTCCAGTTCGTTTACATGGGTATCCGCATGAGGAGATTCTCCGAGAAGTTCAACGTGATAACGGTACCGGACTTCTACGAGGCGCGCTTCAGGGACACGGCGAAAATAGTCCGCCTGGTGGTCTCGATAATCATAGTCATCTTCCTCACCTCGTACGTCGGAGCCCAGTTCAATGCAGGCGCTAAAACCCTCAGCGCTTCCCTTGGAATCAGTATCTTCTGGGGATTGATGATATCGGTGTTCATGATTGTCATCTACATGGTACTTGGCGGATTCGTTGCCGTAGCCTACAACGATGTCATCAGAGCGGTGATAATGATAATCGGTCTCACCGTTCTTCCCGTTGTGGCGGTGGCCCACGTCGGTGGTGTTGGGATGATTCTTGACACGCTCCATGCCCTCGACCCAAAGCTCGTTGATCCCTGGGCTTTCGGTGCCGGAGTTGTCATAGGCTTCCTTGGGATCGGTCTTGGCTCACCGGGCCAGCCCCACATACTCGTCCGTTATATGTCTATCGATGACCCTGATAGGCTTAGGCAGTCCACGGTCATCGGTACATTCTGGAACGTTGTCATGGCGTGGGGTGCTGTCTTCATAGGTCTCGCCGGAAGAGCTATGTACCCTGATGTTGCCGCGCTTCCCAACGAGAGCGCCGAGATGATATATCCGCTCCTCAGCGCCCAGTTCTTCAACCCGGTCATATACGGGATCCTCATGGGCGGAATCTTTGCGGCCATACTCTCAACGGCCGACTCCCAGCTCCTCGTTGTCTCTTCGACCATCGTCAAGGACTTCTACCAGGAGATTATCAGAAAAGGCGAACCTCTGGCCGAGGAAGTGGCCCTGAGGATAAGTAGGATAACCGTTTTTGTCATAGGAATCCTCGCAGCGATTATGGCGTACTTTGCGAAGGAGATTATATTCTGGTTCGTGCTCTTCGCATGGGGGGGTCTGGGAGCTTCAATCGGCCCGACACTGATACTCTCGCTCTACTGGAAAAGGACAACCAAGTGGGGCGTTGTTGCAGGGATGGTCGTGGGGACCCTAACCACCATTATCTGGAAGCTCTACCTCAAGGCAAGCACCGGCATCTACGAGCTCGTCCCGGCCTTTGCCTTCGCCCTGCTGGCGACGATAGTTGTAAGCCTCCTTACTAAGCCGCCGGAGGATGTTGAGGAGATAATGAAGGCTATGAAATGATAGCTCTTCCTTATTTCTTCTGGGCTTTTCTGAGTTATTTCCCTGCAAACCTGCCGTCGTCTCTGGCCTCTGGGAGCTTGTGAACGTTTCGCTCCAGCCAGCCTGTTCTCTCAACGTCCCTGATGTCGAACTCCGGCACGTACGGCTTTATGTCAAGCAGCGGTGTTCCGTCAACGATGTCAACGTCTTCGATGTGGAGCACGTTGCCCTCAACGCCTATGAGTCTCACTATCGAGATGCCTATCGGGTTCGGCCTGCTGGGGGCGCGGGTGGCGAAAACTCCGTGTTCCTCTTCATCCATATAGGGCCTAACGAGAAGTCTCCCCGGCTTTGCGAGGTGGAAGTGGTAGATCAGGATGATGTGCGAGAACCCTTCGATGTCCTTCAGTCCTGGCAAGTATTCCGGGAAAACCTCAACGGTTCCTCTGACTCCTCTGGCGGCTGAAGGCTGTATTGGAACGCCCTTCGGCTCCTTGAACGGGCTGTGGATGATTCCAATAACGTGGTATGTTACTTCCTTCACTTTCTCTCCCCAACTTGTTTGGCAGGGGAAGTTTAAAACCCTTCCAGCGATACACTGCCTTGGAGGTACCGGTGGGCGATGTTATGCGGCTCCTCGTCCTCAACGACAACGCCCCTTCGGAGGGCTTTCTCAACGACTGGGGATGGAGCGTTCTGGTCGAAGGGAAAGGCCGCTTCCTCTTCGATGCAGATACGAGGGGAGAAATACTTTTCCACAACGCTAAACTCCTCGGCGTTTCCTTAGGGGGCTTGACTTCGCCGTTCTCAGCCACTGGCACTACGACCACTACGGCGGTTTACCTCTCGTAGGCGAGCTTAATCCGGGGATTCCTCTCTATGCTCCGCCGGGAAGGGGAGTGGGGGGAACGCATTGGAGGCTCCATATCAGGGAGGTCACGAAGGCCGGTGGGATTGGGCCCGGAATCTGGACTTCAGGACCATTGAACGGGCTTGAGCAGGCGGTTGGCGTGGAAACGTCCTCCGGTCTCGTCGTCATCGTTGGCTGTTCCCATCCGGGCGTTGACAGGCTCACTAAGGCGGTCCTTGAGGTTTCCGGACATGAGAAAGCACATCTCGTAATCGGTGGTTTTCACGGTCCTTCGGCTAGGACCCTCGACAGGCTGTCGGAGCTGACTGAGTTCATAGCCCCTGCCCACTGTTCCGGCGAGGAGGCGAAGGTGTACGTGCGGAAGAAATATCCCGATAAGTTCGTGGAAGTGAGAACCGGAAGAGTTATCGAGCTTTAAATCCCGAGGAATTTCCACAGCCGCCTGAAGAACTCCGTCTTCCTGCCCTTTTCCGTAACGAAGCGGAGAACCCTTAGCTCTTCGAGGGTCTCGTCGTCAATGCTTACCTTTCTGCCCGCTTCCTTTGTATCCCTGCTTTCGGCGAGTGCTCCGACGATCTTCCACCCGTTTGAAAGGAGCGCGTTAAAATACCTCTCCACCCATTTCCCATCAATTGAACGGACGAAGAGCTCACCCTCTCTGGAGAGGCGGTAGTAGGTGTGGTGCTTGTGCACCTCGAAGGCCTTCTTGAAGCGCGCCCTGCTCCTTTTTATCGCGCTCCCTGGGTCCCTCTCAATTAATCCAACTTCAAGGAGGTCGCCGATTGCATCCGTTATGAGTTCAAGCGGAAGGCCGCTCATCTTTGCCATCATCTTCGCGTAATCAACGCCCGCCCTTTTCAGGTGGGTCAGGACGTAGAGGTGAACCGGAAGGAGCTCAAATCCTCGGTAGGAACCTGCCCGTTCTTTTCGCGTATTCCCGCCACTCATCGCCGAACCTCTCCTCAAGTGCCTCCTCTTCTTCCCCTATAAACCTCACCAGCGCGAGCCAGTAGACGAGTGGCAGACCCAGCATAAAGCCTCCGATGGCAAGTGAGAAGCCTGGCACTATAAGAAAGCCCCAGATTGAGTAGATAGAGTGGCGGACTCTGGAGTAGCAGCCCGTTGTGAGCAGCTCGCCCCTTCGGTAGGCCCTCGAAACCTGCCGGTAGCAGAGGAGCCAGAGAGCTATGCCTGCAGTGAGGAGGATAACCCCAATGGCCGGAAACCTGGCAAAAGAGAAGTTGAGCCTCGAATTGAAGTAGAAGGCCAAAACCGCGTAGGGAACCGCGAAAAAGGAAACCTTGGGGACTATCCCAAGGAACCTCATAGCTCACTCCTCTATCGGCGGCTTTTCGGCCTTCTTGGCCTGAACCTGCTCCCAGAGGTCGTCGAAGTTCTCGATGAGCCTCTGGAGGGCGAGCTTTAAGTCCCTCGTCCTCGTGAAGAAGGCCACCTTGTTGGTTTTGTCCCTTATGCGCAAAAAGTTCGGCCCCATTCTGAAGGCAGCGAGAACGTCAACGTCGAGGAGCTGGCTCACGACGGCCTTGAACTTCCTGGGGTCGCCGTGGCCATCGTCCTCTTCCTCGAAGTCCTTGGCCTTGTTGTGTCTCTTTTCGAGTAACTTAACGCTCCCATCCTCGCAGACCTCGTATATCGCGAAGAACTCCGAATCCCCGTAGTGGGCATCTATGAGCGTCTCATCGCTCTCCATTCCAAACGCGACCTTCAGGCACCTCATGAGCATCACCGTTTTGAGCGTATGCACAAAGCTTAAAAGCTTTTAGGTTAGCCTAATTCTGGAGGTGAGAGCTTGCAGATAGCGGTGAGCGGTGGAAAAGGAGGGACTGGAAAGTCCACGGTCGCAATTAACCTGGCGATAGCGCTCAGGGAGCGCTACGACCTTGTCTTGGCGGATCTCGATGTCGAGGCTCCGAACGACCACCTCCTCCTCGGCGTGGAGCTGGCCAACGAAGAGCCGGTTGAACTGTTCATGCCGCGCTTCGACTATCAGAAGTGCACCCGCTGCAGGAAGTGCGCCGAAGTCTGCGAGGAGCATGCAATAATAACCATGCGCGACGGGACGCCATTCCTCATGCCGAATCTCTGCTCCGGCTGCGCCGCCTGTGAGATAGTCTGCCCGGTTCCGGGGGCGATTCTGCCGGGCAAGAAGCTGATGGGGCACACCTACCTTACGGAGACCCCCTACGGCTTCCCGCTCGTCACGGGAAGGCTCCTCGAGGGCGAGGAGAGGGCGATGCCGATAGTTTCCAGGGCAAAGAAGCGCGCCCAGGGGCTTGAGAAGGAGCTTTTGATGGTTGACACCGCCGCGGGGACGAGCAACACCGTCTCAAAGGCCCTTGAGGACTCGAGGCTCATCATAGCCGTCACCGAGCCGACACCCCTCGGCATCCACGACGGCGAACTGATTCTAAAACTTGCGAAGCTGATGGACATCCCGGCGATGGTCGTCGTGAACCGCTCGGACCTCGGCGACGTGGCTAAGGTGCGCGAGATTGCCGGGAGGTACGGTGCGGAGGTAATCGCGGAGATTCCGTACAGCGAGAACATCATAAGGAGCTACGTTGAGGGGAGGCCTATAGTTCTGACGGATTATCCCGAGGCGGAGCTCTTCAGGGAGATTGCTTCCAGGGTCGTTGAGTTCCTCGGAGGTGGTGAGTGATGCAGCTGGTCATAGCGAGCGGCAAGGGAGGCGTTGGAAAGAGCACGGTTACGGCCTCGCTCCTCTACCTGCTGAAGGACGAGTACCGGTTCGTTGCTGTTGATGCAGATGCGGACGCGCCGAACCTCGACCTGCTCCTCGGCGTGGAGCGCTGGGAGGAGGAGAGGGAGCTGGTAGGGGCGAAGGTGGCAAGGATAAACACGGAGAGCTGCATAAGGTGCGGCATCTGCCAGGAGCGCTGCCCCTACGACTGCATTAAAGTCATAGACGGCGACTACGTTGTCAGCGAGCTGACCTGTGAGGGCTGCAACGTCTGCGGTCTGGTCTGTCCGGTTCCGGGGACGATAAGTCTCGACGAGGTTCGCTCTGGAGTCGTCAGAAAGACGACCACCCGCTACGGCTTCCCGCTGATTTCGGCCCAGCTCGACGTCGGCAGGCCCAACAGCGGAAAGCTCGTTACCGAGGAGAAGGAGTGGGCGAAGAAGCTCATGGGCGAGCTCGGCCTGAAGCACATGATTGTAGACAGCGCCGCCGGAATCGGCTGTCAGGTCATAGCGAGCATAGGCGGGGCCGATTTAACGATACTCGTGGCGGAGCCTACTCCCGCTTCCCTTAGCGACGTGCAGAGGGCCTACAAGGTCGTTCAGCACTTCAGGCAGCCGGCTTACCTCATCATCAACAAGGCCGACTTCAATCCCGGCTTCACTAAGCTCAGGGAGTGGGCTGAAGCCGGGGGAATCCCGATACTCGGAGAAATACCCTACGACAGGGCCATTCCGAGGAGCATGAGCATGCTCAAGCCCTTCGTCGAGGCCTTCCCCGACTCAAAGGCGGCCGACGCGATGAGGGAGATAGCCGAGAGGGTCAAGGAAGAGATACTCAAGTGATTCCGGGCCCGGTCTCGGGCCCGTTATCTTTATCGCAAAGCAGATTTTGGGGGTTATCGTTTGGGGACACCCTTCGGAGTTTTAAACCGCTCAGAGGAGGTTTTTGGAAGGCGGATATTTGGTCTCCTTTGTTTCTTATTCCTATTGTGCTGCCTCCAGAGGGAAGCGGCGCTTCCGGAGGATATAAAAACCCCTGTGCTGACTTTCAGCCATGCGTATCCGAGGGGAGATAAGGGGTATCAGCGGCGATGGACTAGGGGTTCTTGAGGCCAATGAAAGGGAGGTCTATGTCCCATTTGCCTATCCGGGTGATGTGGTTAGGGTTGTCTCGGCGAAGAGACGCTTCGGCAGGAGAATAGTCACCGATTTTGAGCTTCTTGGCTCTTCCCCGCTCAGGCAAACCCCTAGCTGCCCGCACTTCGGGGAATGCGGCGGCTGCCTCTGGCAGGGGATGAAATATCGGGATCAGCTGAGGCTTAAAGCTGAAATATTCGAACGAATAACGGGAATAAGCAGTGATGTAAGAGGTTCTCCCCGGATCTGGGATTTTCGGAACGTGAGCAACTTTATCGTCACTACCTCTGGAATCGGGCTCAAAGAGTACGGGAACCCCCTTCGTGTTGTTGATTTGGAGGGGTGCCCGGTCTTCTCAAAGAGGACGCGCGAGTATCTGAACGCCCTCAGGGGCTTTCTTGAAGAGAGCGGCCTGAGTCCATGGAGCCTGAGGAAAAAGCGTGGAGACGTCCATTATCTCCAGATCAAGGAGGGGAAATTCACTGGCGAGGTTATGGTGAACCTTGTAGCCCACGTTCGGCCACAAGGAGATGCCCTCCGGGCCTTCGGGGACTACTTTTCCTTTGCGGATTCCCTCTACTGGAGCATCAAGGCAGATGAGAGGGATGACCCCAGGGGAGAGCCGAGGCTCATGGCCGGCC
This sequence comes from Thermococcus indicus, assembly GCF_006274605.1. Taxonomy (NCBI): domain Archaea; kingdom Methanobacteriati; phylum Methanobacteriota; class Thermococci; order Thermococcales; family Thermococcaceae; genus Thermococcus; species Thermococcus indicus. Next base: position 1,645,930 of record NZ_CP040846.1, on the reverse strand, counting down.
AGCCCTACATCCGGGAGAGGATTAGGGACGTGACGTACCTCATCCACCCAAACAGTTTCTTCCAGACCAACAGCTACGCATTGGCCCTCCTGCTGAATGCAGTCGATGGCTTTGCTGATGGTGAGAGAGTTCTCGACCTGTACTCCGGCGTTGGAACCTTCGGGGTCTGGCTGGCTAAGAGAGGCTTTGCCGTTGAGGGGGTGGAGCTGAACCCATTTGCGGTTGAGATGGCCAACAGAAACGCCGAGTTGAATCGGGTAAACGCCCGGTTCCACGTTGGGAGGGCTGAAGAGACCTCAATCGGTGATTACGGTACGGTTATAGTTGATCCGCCGCGGAGGGGGTTGAGGGATGCGTCCAGGCCTTTAGTCAGAAGCGGTGTTGAGAGGATCGTTTACGTCTCCTGCAATCCGAAGGCGTTCAGACTGGACTATGAGAACTATCTGCGGAGGGCGTATCTGGTTCAGGATGTTCTCCTGGTCGATATGTTTCCCCACACACCTCACGTTGAGGCGGTTCTGTTGCTGGAGAGGAAAAATTAGGGACGAAGGTTACTTTTTTCTTTTGAAAGCCTCGCCCTTAGCCAGGAGGAGGTCAGTCTTTCATGAAATCCTCAAGGCTGAGCTGTCCTCTCCTCGATGGTTTCTTCGTTTCCATTTCTGTCCTCAGCTTCTCCTCTATCTTCTTCAGCGTCTTCCAGCTCCGCCTGACTATCGGCGGGAAATCACCGTGCCCCCTATAATATTCCTCAAGAAACTTTCTCGTCCTCGGGTCGCTGGGATAGCCGCTCCCGATCTCGCCGTACTCCTCCTTCAGCTTTTCTATCGCCCTGTCGCGGGTCACCTTCGCTATTATCGAGGCCGCTGAGACCGGCACAAACTTGTCGTCGGCCTTGTGCTCCGCTATTATCTCTGCCTTGAAATCCAGCCTCTTTCCGATGTCCTCGCCGAAGCGGGCCTCCTTCACGTCGGCGGCGTCTATGTATATCACGTCGGGCTTCACCTTGAGCGAGTTGAGGGCTTTAACGAAGTTCTCCACCTCGAACTCGTTTAAAGTGCCCCTGCGGGAGTCTATCTCCTCCGGCCAAAGCTCCAGAACCACGTAATCGTCCAGCAGAGAGATTATCTCATCGAACAGCCTCTCACGCCGTTTGGGGGTGAGCTTCTTCGAATCCTTAACCCCGAGCTCCTCGAGCTTTGGAACGTTCTGTTCATCCACAACAACCGCCGCTATGGCCATGGGGCCGATTACGGGCCCCCTGCCGGCTTCGTCGATTCCAGCGAGCTTCAAGGTTTCACCTCCTGAAGAGCAGAGCGCCGTAGATGACGCCGAGCATTATCGTCGCCAGGCCGCTGGGGGGTATGTCGGTAAAGTAGGCGAGGATCACGGAGGACACCTGGACTCCCAGGGTGAGGAACAGGCTGGCCCCGATGACCTTGCGCAGGTCGTTGCTGACCATCAGCGCTATCGCGCCCGGAAGAACGGCCACCACCTGGAGGGTTATGAGGCCGACGGTTTGGACGATGAGGGCGCCGATGGCACCGACGAGGACGTAGAGGATCATGAGGTAGGCCCTCGCGTTGCCCCCGTAGCTCTCCATGCCCTCGGGGTCAAAGCTGAGGTAGAGGAAATCGCGGTACAGGAAGAGGACGACGAAGAAAAGAAGGGCGCCTCCGAGAACGAGGACCGTGAGGTCGTCGAGGGTTATCAGAAAGATGTCCCCCGTGAGGTAGGAGACTATGCTCTCGCCGAGCGGGAAGTATGGTCTGGTTGCCATCACCTTGTAGAGCACGCCAAAGCCGAGGACCGTGAGGCCGGCGACAAAGCTGGCCACTATTCCAACGGCGGAGTCGGGGGAGAACCCGAGCTTCTCAAGCTCCGCTATCGTGAGCACGACGATGACGGTGACGATGAGTGCAACGAGCATAACCAGGGAGAGGTTCTCGAACAGCAGGCCGAGTATCATTCCAAGGACCGCACCGAACAGCAGGGAGTGGAAGAGGGCGTGGGTTAGAAAGGCCAGCCCCTTCGTGTTGATGAGCGGACTGAGCATGCCGAGCAGGACGCTTACCATGACGCTGGCGAGGAGGGCCCTGATCAGATACTCCGGAATCACCGCCCGCCACCCCCATGCCTGTGCAGGTGGACGTCGCCGGTTATGCAGAAGAGCTTGCCCTCAACGGGTATGACCCTTGCCAGCGGGCCGTATACGGATTTGATTATCGGGTCCTGAAGAACCTCCTCCGGCCTTCCGAAGGCTATCAGGCGTCTGTTGAGGAGCATGATTCTGTCCCCGACCTCGATTAGGGGGTTGATGTCGTGGGTTGTGATGACCATCGTCACCCGTCTCTCGCGCTTTATCTTGGCCAGAACGCTGGCGACATCCACCCTTGCGCTGGGGTCCAGGGCTGAGAGCGGCTCGTCGAGGAGGAGCAGTTTGGGGTCGCTCATCAGGGCCCTTGCGAGGAGGACGCGCTGCTTCTGACCGCCGCTCAGCTCGCTGAAGAGCCTGTCGCCCACCTCAGCGAGCCCGACGAAGCCGAGGACTTCCCCCGCCTTCTCCATCGTCTCCGGCGGGAGCTTGAAGTGGACGAAGCCGCGGCGGTAGACACCGCCCATCGCAACGACCTCAAGGGCGGTGAGGGGAACCCTCTCGTTGAGGCTGTGGCTCTGGGGGACGTAGCCTATGAGCTCCTTCGCCTCGCAGGGCTCTCTACCGAAGACCTCCAGCCGTCCGGAGTAGTCCCTGTGGAAGCAGGCGATTGCCTTGAGCAGGGTCGTCTTACCTGCACCGTTGGGGCCGAGGAGGAGAAGCGTCTCGCCATCCTCGAGGGTGAAGTCTACCCCCTCCACGGCGGGTTTTCCGTCGTAGCGTATCGTGAGGCTCTCGGCGGTTATTGCCTCCATGGTCATCTCCAGACTCCAGTTTAAGCGGTGCGTTTTTAAACCTTCATGTGCCTCTACTGGACAGAGGTGGGTAATGGGAGGGCAGGGTTTTTGCACCTTCCTGGATTTGTGCAAAAATTTTAAAAGCACATGCCTGTACTCTCGTTAGAAAATTTTTGCAAGGCTCAGGTTTATAAGGGCTCGGGTCTATTCGCTGGAGGTGATGATCATGGCGTACCACAGAGGAAGAGGCGGAAGAAGTGGGGGGAAGAAAAAGAACAGGCAGGTTCAGGGTGACGAGGTCATCCGCGTTCCCCTCCCGAAGGAAGGACAGCTGTTCGGTGTAATCGAGCAGGCCCTTGGGTCAGGATGGATGGACGTGAGGTGCTCCGACGGGAAGATCAGAAGGTGCAGGATACCGGGCAAGCTCAAGAGGCGCATGTGGATGCGCGTGGGCGACGTCGTCATAGTCCAGCCCTGGGAGGTCCAGACCGAGGAGCGCGGGGACATAGTCTACCGCTACACCAGAACCCAGGTGGACTGGCTCCTGAGAAGGGGCAAGATAAGTCAGGAATTCCTCAGCGGTGGCGAGCTCCTGTTCTGAGCCCGCTTCTTCTAAAATTCCACCCGCCGGCAGAGTGATGGGGAATGCGCGAGGATGCAATAGAACGCGAAATCGAGGGGATGCTGGGCCTCCGGGAGAGGCGGGAGAAGGACAGCGACCTCTACAAGATAGCCAACGAGGTATTCGACAGAACCACCAAGGAAACCCTCGCCTACCTCCACAGGAGGGGAAAGATCGAGGCCCTCCACGGCGTCATCAGCACGGGCAAAGAAGCGAACGTCTTTGCCGGCGTGGACGCCGAGGGGAACAGGATAGCCATCAAGATATACCGCACGTACACGACCGAGTTCCGGCGCATATGGGAGTACCTCGCGGCGGACCCGCGTGTCGGATACCTGCCCAAGGATATGCGCAAGCTGGTCTTCGTATGGACCCGCAGGGAGTTTAAGAACCTCAGGCGGGCGATAAAATATGCGGTTCGCGTTCCCGAGCCGGTTATCTTCCGCAACAACGTCCTCGTGATGGAGTTCATCGGAGACGAGCTCCCCGCACCCCGTATCAAGGACGTTGAGCGTTCGCTCGAGCCTTCGGACTTTGAGGAGCTTTACGACTTCACGATGGGCGTCATCGAGAGGCTCTGGAAGCGCGGGGACATGGTGCACGGCGACCTGAGCGAGTACAACATACTGCTCCACGAGAGGCCCGTTGTGATAGACTGGTCGCAGGCGACGGTGAGGAGGAACAGGATGAGCGTGGAGCTGCTTAAACGCGACCTCAGGAACGTCATAAACTACTTTGGAAGGAAAGGCGTTGATGTTGATGATTTCGACGATAAGTTCCGTGAGCTGGTTGGGGTTTAGAGGGTGAGAGCATGGATGAGTTTGAGAGACTGCTGAGGAAATATGAGCGGATAGACAAGGACGGCCGGCCCACCAGGGGCGGTCGCGATGAGGAGATAACCTACGCCGCGGAGGGCGAGCAGGAGGAGTTCATAAGAATCCCCCGCGACAGGGTTGCGGTCGTCATAGGCAGAAAGGGACAGACCAAGAGGGAGATAGAGGAGAGGACCGGAACCAGAATAGAGGTGGACAGCGAGACCGGCGAGGTCTTCATAACCGCCACCGGGAAGACCGACGACCCCCTGGCCGTCTGGAAGGCGCGCGACGTGGTGATGGCCATAGGCAGGGGCTTTTCCCCCGAAAGGGCGTTCCGGCTCTTCAACGAGGGGGAGGTTCTTGAGGTCGTCAACCTGACGGACGTGATAATCGGCAACGATAAGAACGCCCTTCCCCGTGTCAGGGGGAGGATAATCGGAAGAAAGGGAAGGACGCGCGAGATAATCGAGGAAATGAGCGGTGCGGATGTGAGCGTTTACGGAAAGACCGTCGCGATAATCGGCAACCCGATCCAGGTCGAGGTTGCCAAGACCGCCATAGAGAAGCTCGCCAGGGGCTCCCCGCACGGCGTCGTTTACAAGTACCTCGAGCGCAGAAAGAAGGACCTCGAACTCGAGAGCACGGCCTACTACGAGGCCCTTGAAGGGGAGCCGGGCGATTTCGGGGAGAACTACGAGGGCCCCGATGAGGACTACGATGACGAAGACTTTTGGGAGGACTGAATATGGCCGAGGCGAATCAGCTGTTTAAGGAGTTCAAAATCCAGAGCGTCAGCGAGTTCTTCAGACGGAACGCGGCAATGCTCGGCTACACGGGCAAGATACGCTCCCTCACCACGGTGATTCATGAGGCAGTGACCAACTCACTCGACGCCTGTGAGGAGGCTGGCATACTTCCCTACGTCCGCGTGGAGATAGAGGAGCTTGGAAGGGAGCACTACAAGGTCATAGTGGAGGACAACGGACCGGGAATCCCCGAGAAGTACATAACCCACGTCTTTGGTAAGATGCTGGCCGGTACGAAGGCCCACAGGAACATACAGAGCCGCGGCCAGCAGGGTATCGGTATAAGCGGCGCCGTCATGTTCGCCCAGATAACGAGCGGAAAGGCAACGCGCGTCATTACCTCCACGGGCGACGACAGGATCATTGAGGCATGGGTTAAGATAGACGTTGACAGGAACGAGGGTAAAATCGTCAAGAAGGAGAAGCACCCCAACCCGAAGGGCTGGCGCGGGACGAGGATAGAGCTGGAGGTAAAGAACGTCCGCTACGTGCGCTCAAAGCAGGGCATCTACTGGTACCTCAAGCTCACCGCGATAGCCAACCCGCACGCCCACATAGAGCTAATTGAACCTGACGGAAAACTCATAGTATTCCCGCGCTCCAGCGAGGACATTCCCGAGCCCCCGGTGGAGATGAAGCCCCATCCGCGTGGCGTCCTCACCGACGACGTTTACAGGATGGCCAAGAAGACGAGGAGGAGTTCCGTCAAGCGCTTCCTCGTTGGGGAGTTCTCAAGGATAAGCGACAAGAAAATCGACGAGCTCGTTGAGTACATCGCGGCGCTGAGGCTCATAAAGACGGAGGACGACAAGAACGTCCAGGAGCAGCTCTACGAGAGGCTCATGAAGGGCGAGGTAAAGGCCGTCCTGCGCTCCTTCAAGGGCTACACGAAGGTCGTAAAGCAGGTTGCGAAGCTCATGGACAAGCCCCCCGAGAAGCTGAGCTGGCACGAGGCCGAGGAGATAGTCGAAGCCTTCAGGTACATGAAGTTCCTGGCCCCGCCGACCCACGGCCTCAGGCCCATCGGCGAGGAGAACATAGAGAAGGGCCTCACCAACATCCTCAAGCCGGAGTTCGTCACCGCGGTTACCAGGTCGCCGAAGGTCTACTCCGGAGGTATCCCATTCCAGGTCGAGGTCGGCCTCGCTTACGGCGGTGAGATTCCCGGAGGTTTCGAGCTCCTCCGCTACGCTAACCGCGTGCCGCTGCTCTTCGATGCCGGCTCATGTGTGACGACGCTGGCGGCGCGCTCCGTTGATTGGAGGCGCTACAAGGTTGATGACCTCGACCGCGCCCCCCTCGTGCTCATGATAAACGTCATCAGCGTCCACGTGCCCTACACCGGCACAGGAAAGCAGAGCATAGCCAACGTGGAGGAGATTCAGAACGAGATAAGGCTGGCGATAATGGACGCGGCCAGGAGGCTTCAGACCTACCTCAGCGGAAAGCACCGCAGGCTCCACCAGGCCAAGAGGAGGAGGACCTTCGAAAAGTACGTGCCCGAGATAGCTAAAGCCTTGAGCGTACTCACCGGGGAGCCCGAGGAGGAGGTTAAGAACTACTTCCTGTCCTACATAGAGGGCCACTTCGCGGCCAAGGAGGCAGGTGGAGCTGAGGAGGTGAGCGAGAATGCCTAAACCCAAAGCAGTCAGGCGCGAGAAGCCGAGGGAGCGCTTTTCCTATGACCCGACCAAAGTGCTCACCAGGCTCGAGGAGTACGGAAAGAGAATCCTTGAGGACATAAAGATCGGAAAGAACCCCTACTTTGACATCCCCATGCGCGGCATCGGCAACGTTTACTTCGACGAGAAGAGGCGCGTCATCAGGATGGGCGACAAGCTCTCCAGGAGATACTTCCTCAACGTCGCCCACGCCAGGAAGTTCATGCAGACGCTCCTCATAATGGCCTACGTCAAAAGGCTGGTAAGCGAGAACAAGCACGCGAGCCTTCGTGAAGCCTACTACGCCAACAAGCACACCATCCCCGGAACGAAGGAGAACACCTTCGAGGACCAGCGCGAGAGCGACCCCATCATAGAGGACCTCGAGAGAATGATGGGCGTTTTGAGGGAGGAGATGCACCTCACAGCTGACAGGCGCGGCTACATCTACGGCGACATCGTGATCAGAGACGGTGAAGACGAGTTCAACACCAGCAAGCTTGGTATGGGCGGCTGGGCGGTTCCCGGAACCGTCGAGCACCTTCAGTTCCCGGAGATAAACGTTGACTACGCCCTCGTAGTCGAGACCGCCGCTATGGCCGACCGTCTCATCGAGGAAAAGTTCCCGAAGAAGGAAAAAGCTCTAATCATAGCCACACAGGGACAGGCCTCCCGTGGAGTTAGGAGGCTCATCCACAGGCTCCACTACGAGGAAGGACTTCCCATTATAGTCTTCACCGATGGTGACCCCTACGGTTGGTACATTTACTCGACCATAAAGCAGGGCTCCATCAACCTCGCCTATCTGAGCGACAAGCTCGCAACCCCGGAGGCGAAGTTCGTGGGAATGACGATGGACGACATAAAGCGCTACGGCCTTGAGAACGTCACTGAGAAGCTCAAGGGAATCCCGCCGAACAAGAAGGGCGGCCCGACGGCGGATTACAAGAGAATCCTGGAGGAGATGGAGTACCCCTGGTTCCAGAACAGGGAGTGGCAGAGGCAGCTCAAGATGGCCGTTAAGATGGGGGTCAGGATAGAGCAGCAGGCCCTCGCCAACAAGAGCCTTGAGTTCGTGGCCAAGAGATACCTTCCTGAAAAGATAAACAGCGGTGATCTGCTGCCATGACGACGACTGAAGAGCTCGTCGCACAGGTTAACAAGATACTGGACGATATCGGGATAGACATGGACGGGTTATTCGAGACCTTCGACGTCCCGTCCATCTCTTTCCGTTTAAAGGAGAATCTCTCGCTCCTTCAGGAGCTTGAGGACGACCTCTCAAGGCGCGTGGGTGAGACCACACCCTCGGCCGGATTCTCGGACAAAAAGAACAAGGACCCCCACATCCAGTGGATATACAAGAAGAAGCGCAACCGCGTCCTTGCCCTTGAGAGGCTCCGCTCGGCCATAACCGCCCACAAGATGGCCCTCGCACTCATCTCCGCCAACTACACCTTCTTCATGGGGAAGAAACTCGTGAGCCTCAGGGAGCTCACAAGGGAGAACGTTGAGCGGATCAAGGCCGTTCCCAACCCGGTTCAACTCGGGCGCGTTGAGGTTCTTCCCCACCTCGCCTACTCCGGCGACGTCCTCCGTCTGCTCGCCAGGGAGAGCGTGGACGTCAGGGAGTCGTTCAAGTTCATAAAGGGCAAGCTCCGCGAGAAGGGAACCGTCAGGAACCGCGGACTCAGGATAGAGGTCGAGTACTGGGAGAACAACCGGCTGAAGAAGGCCCGCCTCGACCTTCCCGCCGATGCGGACATAGAGGCTGAGCTCCGCCAGAGGTACGGGAGGCGCTTCCGCTGGCGTGTGCTGAGCTTCGTCAAGACGCGTGGGGTGCTCATAAACAACCACTACACGGTTGACAACCTGGCCCTGGCCTACTCCATCCTCGATCCGGAGAACGGCGCCAGGAAGCTCGGCCTCGACCTCTTCCGCTACTACTTCCTGACCTCCGAGAACGACAGGGAAAGTTTGGGCCTCTATCCTGACATAAGGCTCTGCATCGACTGTCACTATTCGATATTCGACCTTCCCTTCGCCGACGAGAAAGGGTTCAGAACGGGCCACGGCAGCATGCTCCTCATAAGGAAGTGTGAGATGGAAAAGGCCCTCGTCGGGAGAAGGAAGGACATAGCCAACGTTCCCAACCACCTCCTCGGGGGAGTGCTCCTCTACGGAATGAGCGAGTACAGCGAGGACAGAGTCGCGGAGCTTCTCGGCATTCAGGCCGACGAGCTGGTTGAGGCCGTGAAGAAGTTCGTCATCTCCGGCCTGCACAGGAGGCTCTTTGCTGACACGAAGAAGTTCGAGAAGTTCATGCCCAAGAGCGACAAGGCCAAACAGTTCCTGGCCCTCCTCCAGGGGTGAGGGTATGAGGGTGGAGATAAAGGCGCGCAACAATGCGGAGCTGATAGCAAAGCTCCAGGAGACCCTGGACGAGGAGGTCACCGAGGTCTACATTAACCTCCGCCCCACCAAGGAGATACTCGTCAGAATACTCGAGCGGGCACCCAACGTGCGCAAAATCTCCTGCCCTCCCAGCCTCTACCCCAAGGTCTCCAAGAGGGTCATCGCCGCGCTCGCCCAGATGGGCATAGAACTCGTTCCCGAGGGCTACCCCCGCGGAAGGCCGCGGAAGTACGACGAGAGAACCATCCGCGAAGTTAAGAGTCTCCTGATGAAGGGGGTGCCGGCCAAGGAGATAAGCATCCGCATGGGCATCCCCCTGAGGACGGTTTACTACCTCTTTGAGCAAACCGAACGGGGCTGATCTCCATCGCAAATATTATATACCGCGGTTCCGATTTTCTTTTGGTGATCGTAATGATGGATATAGAGCCCCTGAGGAATTCCGTTTATTCTATCAACACATTCCTGAAAACCGAGTACGATGAATTCGGCTTCGTTATCGAAGAAGCGGCCATAACCTCAACTGGAAGCCACATAGCGGTCGTTGTGAGGCTTGAAGATGACTCCAGGTTCCTCCACGTTTTTGACATAGACGGAGCAGTCGTTCCGGGGTGGGAAAGAGGAGTGCCCATTACATGCGCCGATGAGGTTGTTCTCCTTTCCGGAAAAAACGAGTTCATAGTTTTCACAAAATGCAGTCCCGGAAGGGTGATCATTTACCCTGCCACTTCAAGGGAGCCTGAGAAGGAGTCAGGGGTGATAGAATTTTCAAAACTACCCCTGTACGTAAGCTTTACTCCCAACGGACGAATCATAGTTTTTGGCGATCCATATCTGGACTACATCTCACCAGAAGGTATAGAAGTTGTAAGACTTCCTACACCTATTGATGGGTATGCCTACCTTCACTCAATCACCGACGACAAAGATTCAGTCTATGTTCTTCATACATGGAAAACCGAAGGTGGACATGAGCTCAGGGTGGGCAGAATAACCCTGCCCCTGTTTCCGTACTACACCCCCCGTCAGTTCTGGGAGGGAATGGAACTTCTTGCAAGCACCAGGGTGTCCCCAAGTGGTAAGAAGACTGTTGGAGATCTGCACATTCTGGAAAATGGGTCCTTTGTTTCGGTCCTTGGAACCAAAGGGAACCGGGAGCTAATATTGCTCTCCCCGCAGAAAAGTAGTAGCATCCTTCTACCCGGCGAGCTGATCTACCTTAGGTTCACATCCAAAGGGCTGTTCCTTGTATTTGGAGTCCACAGTAAAGGGATAAACGCCGGAATGGTGCCCCTGGAACGCCTCCTCGAGGTGGGGGAGATAAGCAGGGACGATTTTGAGGGATTTTTCTCGCTTGGAAGATACGTACCCGGCGTCGTGGATCCAAAATATGCGGGGGTTTCCGACGACTCCAGGGTTCTATACTTCGGAAGGACATCTTACAGGGCGATGGGGCAGAGGTTCTACTACTACCTCCGCAGGGACGTGGACTACCTCTACAGGATACACTGGGGCACGGGTGAGGCCCACGGGGAAGAAATGGCATCCCCTGAATCGGATGAAACCGGAGCCGAGGTGGAGTCCATAAGGGCCCTGCTCCGGAGGTTCAGGCAGGTCATACTCTACGGCCCCCCAGGCACCGGAAAGACCTACCTGGCCAGGAAGGTGGCCGCTAAGCCGGAGTTCGTCTCCTTCCACCAGTCATTCAGCTACGAGGACTTCGTTGAGGGCTTCCGGCCGACGAAGGGAAGCGGGGGGGTTACCTACGACGTTGTCGATGGCGTCTTCAAGAGGATCGCGATAGAGGCGATATACGACTCCCTGCCCGAGAAGTTCAGGAAAAAGAATGCCACGTACTGGGAGATGAAAAAAGCGGTTCTTGAGTTCCTTGAGCGGAGGAAAGCGGGAGAAAACCTGAAGCTCACACCGAGGGGGGAGTTCTACCTGGTCATAGACGAGATAAACCGTGGAAACATCAGCAGGATCTTCGGGGAGCTGATAACCCTTCTCGACCCCGACAAGAGACTTAGCGGTCCGAACGAGACGATAGTCAGGCTTCCGTACTCAGGCGAACTTTTCGCCGTTCCGCCCAACCTTTACATCATCGGCACGATGAACTCGGCCGATAGGAGCATAGCGTTGCTCGACATAGCCCTGAGGCGCAGGTTCGCGTTCTACGAGATTCTTCCGAGGCCAGAGCTGCTGGCTGGAATGGAAGTCGGCGGGGTGAACCTCGAACACCTTCTCTCGAGGCTGAACTCCATAATCGAGAGGGAGAAGGGCAAGGACTACACCATCGGCCACGGCTACTTCCTGGACATAGCCTCGTCAGAGAACCCCGAGGAGGACCTCTACCTGGTGTTCTACCACAAGATACTGCCCCTCTTCCAGGAGTACTTCTACGGGAGCTGGGAGCAGTTGGGGTCGTTCTATCCTGGATTCGAGTTCATAGACGACAGGGGCAGGATAGTGATGATGGACATGGAGTCCTTCATGGAGGCCCTTCGTCGGCTGGTGAGGGCGGAATGAAGAGGATAACCCTCTACGAGTTTCAGAGGAAGTACCTCAGCACGATCCGCACCGCGGGGGTGGACGTAACCCCGGAGAGCCTTCAGAAGTTCTTCGAGGTCATAAACGGGCTTTACGGCAGGGAGCACGAGGTTTTGAGCCTCAAGTACGACACCCGGAGGGGGGAGTACTACATCAGGGCCCACGGCAGCGTGGGCTTCGCCTACCACCTGGGGGAGCCGAGTTTCATGATCCAGGTTCTCCCGAGGCCCTACAAACGCGACCCCGACGAGGCGCGCTCCCTGCGCTTTTTCCTCAGCCTGATGAACCTCAGCGGCGGACTGGGGCTGGGAAGGCGGGAGATCGATGAGGCAGTATCGACGTACACGAGGGGCAAGGGAGGCGTTCACGAGCTCTTCCTGTATCTCTACGCATACCTCCTGGGCAGGGAACTCTTCCACGGCCTCTACAGGGAGTACTCGGAGGTCGAGGAGAAACTCCAGACGATACGGGGGAGGGTTCTCCTCTCGCGCCTTGCCAGAAGACCTCCCCTCAGCAGGGACGTTCCGGTGAGGCACACGGTTCTCGACGTGGACACCGCCCTCAACAGGGTTCTGAAGGCGGCCCTGGAGGTGGTAGTGGAGGTTTCAGCGTGGGAGGGCATAGCCAGGGCCGCGGAGGCTCTGATTCGATACTTTGCCGACGTCGGCCCGCTCAGGCAGGGGGACATAGAGAGGGTCACCTTCAACCCGCTGAATGAGAGGTTTCGGCCGACCTTCCACCTGGCAACTATGATACTCGCGGGCTTTGGGAAGCTTTCACCTGGTCTTACGGTTCCAGGGATATTCATAGAGATGGACCGCCTGTTCGAGGATCTCGTTTACCACACTGTCCTAACGGCCCTCTCCGGGAGGGGAAGGGTTCACAGGCAGCAGCCCCTACCTCATATCGTCAGGAACGCATCTGAGATAGAGGCCAAAATGGGCGCGGTGTTCACTTTCGGTCCCCCGAGGCCTGACATCTTCGTTCAGATGCCTGGTGGCAGGTGCATTCTGGAGGTGAAGTACAGGAACCTGAGTGTGAAGATGGGCGATACCCGGTGGCGCAAGCTCGTCAGGAGCAGTGGCGAGCTCTACCAGGCCTACTCCTACTCCCGCATCTCCGGCGGAGGAGCGCTCATTGTCTACCCGAGGCTGAGGGGGCAGTACAACGGGTGGCTTCCCGACATGTTCGAGGAGGGAGTGGAGACCTTCAGCTTCTTCGACGGCACGCCCCTCGGCATAGTCGGGTACGAGCTGTCGCGCATCGGCAGGGAAGTTTTCATAGCACGGAGGGGGGTTATCCTCGACAGAAAAATCGCAGGAAACGTTAGGAACCTCCTCGAGTCCGTGTGCGTGCCGAATGGGGAAAAGGTTTAAAGTCGTGCACGTTACATTCACTGATGGGCATGGATCAGAAGAAAACCACAGCGCTCACCATGCTTGCCCTCGTGGTCATCTTCTCCCTGCTCCAGTCATCGACAGTCCACGGCGGCACGACTGCCTTTAACTTCGAGTGGTACTTCTTCCTCTCCGCGCTCTTCCTCTTCGGTGCCGCCGGTTACGTCGTCAAGCTGGCCATCGAGGGCCATCTCAACACCCGCAGCGCGAGGAAGGGGAAGAGAAACATCTTCGCGGACATGATAACGTTCCTGGCGCTGATGGTCGCGGTGTACCTGCTCTTCTTCAAAAGGGAGCCGGAGAAGCTGGTGGATGGTGGGGAAGTGGGCAGAACCCTCGAGGGAGTCTGGTACAACGTCACCCCCGGCGATTTCGTGGTGGTGTGGAGGCAGTTCCCGGGCTGGGCCTACCTGATTCCGTTCCTTCTCTTCGTGGCCATCGTGTTCACCGCCAGGAGAAGGAGGAAATCCCGGCCCATGCCTGAGGTCAAGTTCGAACCGGGACTAACCTACGACGCCATAGAGGGAACCCCCGCGGAAAAGGTTATTCGAATGTACAAGAACGTGGTCGCTGGTCTCGTAGAGAAGGGCTACCCGTACCAGAGCAGCTGGACCCACTGGGAGCACGAGGAGAGGCTGAAGGAGATATTCCCAGACCTCAAGGACCTGGACGTTCTTACCCGGCTCTTCGAGAAAGCCAGGTACGCCGAGAGATTGAGCGATGGGGACGTCGCTGCCGCCCGCGAGAGCTACGACAGACTCATGGAGTTCCTCAGGTAGCGGGTAGCTTTAAAAGGGGCCGCGGTTAGAACAACCTAACCAAAAAGTGAGGGTGATGCTAATGCCGATATTTGAGACCCAGGAGGAGACCCCGAAAATAAAGGAGCGCCTTCACCGCGTCGGAATCACCAACCTGAGGAGCGTTGCGAAGATAAACTGGAAGGGGAAGGTCTACACGTTCCTCCCGCTCTTCGAGATAACCATCGACGTCCCCGAGGAGAAGAAGGGGATACACATGAGCAGGCTCGTTGAGAGCATAACCGAGGCCATGAGCGAGGCCGTCGAGGAGGAGGTTATGGAGGCCCATTCCTCGCTCGAAGAGCTTGGCAGGGCGATAATCGGCCGCCTGGAGGGCAAGCACCCGCATAAGAGGGCTGAGGTGTGGATAAGAACCCACCTCATCATTCCGAGGGAAACCCCGGCCAGTGGAAAGACCACCTACGAGCCCTACGACGTCGAGGTTGGGGTCATTAAGAACTACGATGGCTCCTTTGAGAAGGTTCTCCGCGTCAAGGTGATAGGCAACACCGCCTGCCCCCACGCCATGGCCAACAACGCCGGAAAGACTCACATCCAGAGAGCCATTGGAGATCTTGAGGTCAGGACTGCTTTCGACGAGGAGATAGCGCTGGAGGATATGATAGACGTCGTCGAAAGCTCTTTCAGCCACCCGACTTACACGCTGCTGAAGACGGTGGACGAGAACGCGGTCGTTCAGGGGATGCACAGCAACCCTAAGTTCGTCGAGGACGTTGCCAGGGAGATATTCGCCAAAGCCAAGGAGCGCTTCAACGGGAAGATCCACGTGAAGGTCATCAGCAACGAGAGCATCCACAAGCACGACGTCATAGCCGAGACGTGGAGCTGAAGGCTCGAAAATTTTAATTATTTGAATCCCTAACAATGCCCGAGGTGAGAGAATGGAAGGCACTCTCAGTGAGATTATCCACCGGATAGAGGAGATAGAGCAGTTCTTGAGAGAACTTGTCGAGGTTAACCTCCAGCTCATCGAGGAGGTTGAGCCTGAAGAGTGGGAGGGAGAATCCATCGAGGAGCGCAGAAATGACGAGTTCCTTGAATGGGACGTGGTAAAAGATGAGCTTTGAAAACAGGGTTCTGATAAGCAAGAAGGCCTTGAAAGAACTTCAGAGCATTCCAAGGAGCGAGAGGGATCTAATAAAGGACAGGATTTCAAAGCTGGCCTTCTTTCCTCTGGCTCACCTAGACGTCCAAAAGCTCAGGGGGTATGAAAACATCTACCGTCTTAGGGTTGGGGATTACAGAGTGCTGTTTGAGTATGAGAAGAGCGAGAGAATAGTGAGAATTTTGAAAATTGGGAAGAGAGAAAACGTCTACTGAGGGTTCCCAGTGAAGCTCGTCCACGACCCCATACACGGCCACATCGAGCTGGATGACTTTGCGGTCGGACTTGTGGATACCCCAGAGTTCCAGAGGCTCAGGCGAATAACCCAGCTCGGATTGGCTTTTCTCGCATACCCCTCGGCCAGGCACACGCGCTTCGAACACTCCCTGGGGACTTTCTATCTTGCGAAGAGGATAACCGAGCACAACCCTGAAATCGAGGAAGGCGCCGTTTACGCGGCTCTGCTCCACGACCTCGGCCACTATCCCTTCAGCCACACGCTTGAGGCCCTCTACCCGCGGCACGAGGAGAACACGAAGTGGTTTATAATGCACGGCGAAATCGGGGACGTGATCGGGGAGCGCTATTCCGTGAGGGAGTTCCTCAAGCTCCTCAAGCACCCCCTCGTGAGCGGAGATATAGACGCCGACAGGATGGATTACCTGGTGAGGGACGCCTACTACACCGGCGTGGCCTACGGCCTGGTCGATCTGGACAGGCTCGTGAGGAACCTGCTGTGGAGGGACGGCATGCTCGTCGTTGGGGGGAAGGGAGTAATGGCCGCCCAGAACCTGCTCCTGGCGAGGAGCATGATGTATCCCACCGTTTACCAGCACCACGTCTCGAAGATAGCAAGTGCCATGCTCATAACGGCCGTTGAGCTCGAAGGGATTCCCTCCGATGAAATACGCACCATGGACGAGGTTGATTTGATAGCACGGCTCAGAGCGAGTGAGAGAGCGGAGGTTCGGGAGCTCGTTCGGGCGGTGGACGACAGGAGACTCTACAAGCGCGTTCTCTACAGCGCCAGCGACCCGGGGGTGGACGCTGTCGCCGAACTCCGGAGGGAGCTTGAGGCCGAGTTCGGACACCTCGTCATCGTTGACTATCCCCCCAAACCCAAGTTCGAGGAGAAGAACGCCTTTGTGGAGACCGAAAGGGGACTGAAGCGCCTCAGTGAGGTCTCGCCGCTCGTCCGCTCGTTGGTTGAGTTGAAGGACACCCACTGGCGCTGGGGAGTTTACGCGAGGGCCGACGTGAGGGAGCGGGTTGAAAGGTTTCTGAGGGCATTCTTTGATTGAGGGGGATTTTTTCATCCAAAACCCTTAAGTAGTTTGAACGCGTTCCCGCGCTGCCGCTTCTCAACCGGGAAAAGCTTTATAACCGCACCTTTTAAGTGAGTGGTGAACAAGCTCATCAGGTTAGAAGGTGGTGTAAATGGGAAGAAGGGAAGAGATGGTTGCGAAGATTAAAGAGCTCATGACCCAGCCCGAGAGGATCAGGAACATGGGTATCGCCGCTCACATTGACCACGGTAAGACGACGCTGAGCGACAACCTGCTCGCCGGCGCTGGAATGATCAGCGAGGAGTTAGCTGGAAAGCAGCTCGTCCTCGATTTCGACGAGCAGGAGCAGGCGAGAGGTATCACCATCAACGCGGCCAACGTTTCGATGGTTCACACCTACGAGGGCCAGGACTACCTCATCAACCTCATCGACACCCCGGGTCACGTTGACTTCGGTGGTGACGTTACCAGGGCCATGCGTGCCATCGACGGTGCCATCATCGTCGTCGACGCCGTCGAGGGTGTCATGCCCCAGACCGAGACCGTTCTGAGACAGGCCCTCAGGGAGTACGTCAAGCCGGTTCTCTTTATCAACAAGGTGGACAGGCT
This sequence comes from Thermococcus indicus, assembly GCF_006274605.1. Lineage (NCBI taxonomy): Archaea > Methanobacteriati > Methanobacteriota > Thermococci > Thermococcales > Thermococcaceae > Thermococcus > Thermococcus indicus. The sequence continues at coordinate 1,628,957 of NZ_CP040846.1, read as the reverse complement.
CATCAAGGAGCTCAAGCTCGGCCCGAACGACATCCTCCAGAGGTTCGCCAAGATCATCACCGACGTCAACAGGCTCATCAAGAAGTACGCCCCGGACGAGTTCAAGAACCAGTGGTTCGTCAAGGTCGAGGACGGTAGCGTCGCCTTCGGAAGTGCCTACTACAACTGGGCCCTCAGCGTTCCCTACATGAAGAAGACCGGCGTTTCCTTCAAGGACATCGTTGAGCTCACCAACAGCGGCGACCTCAAGACCCTCAGGCAGAAGGCTCCGCTCCACGTCGTCGTCCTCGATATGGTCGTCAAGCACCTCCCGAACCCGCTCGAGGCCCAGAAGTACAGGATCCCGCACCTCTGGAGGGGCGACATTGAGAGTGAGGTTGGCCAGGCCATGATGAAGTGCGACCCGAAGGGCAAGATGGCCATGGTCGTCACCAAGATCATCCTTGACAAGCACGCCGGTGAGGTTTCGACCGGCCGTGTCTGGAGCGGTACCGTGAAGACCGGCCAGGAGGTTTACCTCATCAACGCCAAGAGGAAGGCCAGGATCCAGCAGGTCGGTATCTACATGGGTCCCGAGAGGGTCAACATGGAGGCCGTTCCGGCCGGTAACATCGTCGCCGTCACCGGACTGCGCGATGCTATGGCTGGCGAGACCGTCGCCCAGGAGCAGATCGAGCCGTTTGAGGCCCTCCACTACGCCAGCGAGCCGGTCGTTACCGTCGCCATCGAGGCCAAGAACGTCAAGGACCTTCCGAAGCTCATCGAGGCCCTCCGCCAGCTCGCCAAGGAGGACCCGACGCTCCACGTCAAGATTGACGAGGAGACCGGCCAGCACCTCCTCAGCGGTATGGGTGAGCTCCACCTCGAGGTCAAGCTTGTCAAGCTCAAGGAGGACTGGAAGCTCGACGTCGATGTCAGCCCGCCGATCGTCGTTTACCGCGAGAGCGTCAGCAAGATCAGCCCGATAGTCGAAGGAAAGAGCCCGAACAAGCACAACAGGTTCTACATCACCGTGGAGCCGCTTCCGGACGAGATATACGAGGCCATCCACGAGGGACTCATCCCCGAGGGCAGGCCGAAGGACCCGAAGGCCGTCGCCAAGAAGCTCGCCGAGCTCGGCATGGACTACGAGGTCGCCAAGGGCATAGTTGACATATACCACGGCAACATATTCCTCGACAACACCAAGGGTATCCAGTACCTCAACGAGGTCATGGATCTCCTCGTCGACGGATTCCACCAGGCCATGGACGAGGGCCCGCTCGCCAAGGAGCCGGTTATGAAGGTCATGGTCCGCCTGCACGACGCCAAGATCCACGAGGACAACGTTCACCGCGGCCCGGCCCAGATCTACCCGGCCATCAGGGGTGCCATCCAGTGCGCCATGATGAAGGCCCAGCCGATCCTCTACGAGCCCTACCAGAAGGTCATCATCAACGTGCCCTACGAGTACATGGGTGCCGTCAGCAGGGAGATCAACCAGAGGCGCGGCCAGCTCATCGACATGAGGCAGGAGGGCGAGGTCATGATCATCATCTCGGAGGCCCCGGTCGCCGAGATGTTCGGATTCGCCGGAGCCATCCGCGGCGCCACCAGCGGAAGGGCCCTCTGGAGCACCGAGCACGCCGGCTTCAAGAGGGTTCCGGGAGAGCTGGCCACCAACATCATCAGGCAGATACGCCAGAGGAAGGGCCTCGACCCGAACCCGCCGAAGGAGCAGGACGTCTGCCCGCAGCAGTGAGGGCTTTTTGCCCTCTGAACTTTTCTCTTCTCTTGTCTTGGACTTTTGGAAGGCTGATTGGTCTTTTTCCAACATGTTGAGGCACGCCACCTTCGGTGCCTTTCGCGAAATTCTTAAATAGTTGAAGTACGAGTATTATACTCATGAGTAGACAAACTTTCGTGGATAGGGAGAGGGAGCTCGAGTTTCTGGAGAAGGGATACCGCAGTGACAAAGCCGAACTGCTCATTGTATACGGTCGTAGGAGGATTGGGAAGACCGAGCTGCTCCTCCAGTTCGCTCGGGACAAACCCCACGTTTATTTTCTCGCAACGGAAAAGCCGTACCATGAGAATCTTCGCGAGCTTCAAAAGCTCCTCTCAGAATTTCTCGGCGATGAACTATTCAGCAGAATCTCTTTCCACGATATTGATGAGCTTCTGATGGCCTTCGTGGAGAGAGTACGTGATGAACGCGTTGTCCTAGTGATTGACGAGTTTCCCCTGCTTATAGAACGCTACCGGCCGGTTCTCTCGCTCCTTCAGAGAGCATGGGACTTGAAGCTCTCGAAGGGCAGAATAATGCTGATTCTCTGCGGTTCGAGTGTTTCGGCGATGGAAACGGAGGTTTTGGGTTACAAAAGCCCGCTCTACGGAAGACGGACCGGACAGTGGCGCTTAACGGAGATTCCCTTCTTCCACATTGGTGAGTTCCTTCCTGGCTATCCGATCGAAGACCTCGTGAAGGTCTGGGGTGTGGTGGGAGGGATTCCGGCTTACCTCCTGAAGTTCGAGCCTAGGAAGGACTTTAACGAAAACGTCGTTGACAACGTCCTCTCAAAGGGTGCCTTTCTCTACGAGGAGGCCGAGATACTCCTGAGGGAAGAGCTCAGGGAGCCGGCCAACTACTTCGCGATACTTGAAGCGATAGCGGGTGGGAGGAGCAGGTTCGGGGAGATCGTGAACGCAACTGGGCTCGACAAGAGCCTCGTTTCCAAGTATCTGAGCGTCCTCCAGAGGCTTGGAATAGTCCGGCGGGAGGTTTCCGTCACCGCAACGGCCAAAGAAGCCAGCAAAAGGGGGCTCTATTCCATAGACGACAACTACTTCTCCTTCTGGTTCAGGTATGTCCTCCCGAACAGGAGCTACCTTGAGGCTGGACTGGCGAAGGACGTCTGGAAGCGTTCGCAGAAGGATTTCAACACCTATATGGGTTCGGCCTTCGAACGACTTGTTGGAAGTCCGGAGGTTTTCATCGAGCTCACCGGCTTCCACTTCACGAAACTTGGTCGCTGGTGGCACAAGGGGGAGGAGATTGATCTCCTCGCGTTAAACGAGCGCGAGAAAAAGGCTTTGTTCGTCGAGGTGAAGTGGAAGGACTTGAGCGAGAGGGAAGCGCGGGGGATTTTGAGGGACTTGGAGAGGAAGGGCGAGTTGGTTGGCCTCGAAGACTGGAAAAAGTACTGTGGACTAATCGCCAGGAAAGTTGACGGAAAGGAAAGGTTGAACGCCGAAGGCTGGCAGGTTTGGGATTTGGCCGATTTTAAAGTGCCGTCCTGAAAATTAACAAATTCCCGTCCAAAACCCATTAGTTAACTTTTTAAACCCGCTTCGTAAGTTAAGCACGGAACTCGTGAGGCCTCCCCGATAAACGGCGGGTTTCCCGCCCGAGGGGGCCGAGGTTCGAAAGATTTAAAAAGCCATCCTAGTCAATCGGACTAGACCAAAGTTTGGAGGTGTATGGAAATGGCTAAGGAGAAGCCGCACATTAACATTGTCTTTATCGGACACGTCGACCACGGAAAGAGCACCACCGTTGGAAGGCTCCTGTTCGACAGCCAGAACATTCCGGAGAACATCATCCAGAAGTTCGAGCAGATGGGTGAGAAGGGTAAGTCCTTCAAGTTCGCTTGGGTCATGGACAGGCTCAAGGAGGAGCGTGAGAGGGGTATCACCATCGACGTTGCCCACACCAAGTTCGAGACCCCGCACAGGTACATCACCATCATCGACGCTCCGGGCCACAGGGACTTCGTTAAGAACATGATCACCGGTGCCAGCCAGGCTGACGCCGCCGTTCTCGTCGTCGCCGTTACCGACGGTGTCATGCCGCAGACCAAGGAGCACGCCTTCCTCGCCAAGACCCTCGGTATCAACCACATCATCGTCTCCCTCAACAAGATGGACATGGTCAACTACGACGAGAAGAAGTTCAAGCAGGTCGCCGAGCAGGTTAAGAAGCTCCTCATGATGCTCGGCTACAAGAACGTCCAGGTCATCCCGACCAGCGCTTGGGAGGGCGACAACATCGTCAAGAAGAGCGACAAGATGCCCTGGTACAACGGCCCGACCCTCTTCGAGGCCCTCGACCAGATACCGGAGCCGCCGAAGCCGACCGACAAGCCGCTCCGCATCCCGATCCAGGACGTCTACTCCATTAAGGGTGTCGGTACCGTCCCGGTCGGCCGTGTCGAGACCGGTGTCCTCAAGGTCGGTGACGTCGTCATCTTCGAGCCGGCCAGCACCATCTTCCACAAGGCCATCCAGGGTGAGGTCAAGAGCATCGAGATGCACCACGAGTCCATGCCCGAGGCCCTTCCGGGTGACAACATCGGATTCAACGTCCGTGGCGTTGGTAAGAACGACATAAAGCGCGGTGACGTTGCCGGACACACCAACAACCCGCCGACCGTCGTCAGGCCGAAGGACACCTTCAAGGCCCAGATCATCGTCCTCAACCACCCGACCGCCATCACCGTCGGCTACACCCCGGTCCTCCACGCGCACACCCTCCAGGTCGCCGTCAGGTTCGAGCAGCTCCTCGCCAAGCTCGACCCGAGGACCGGTAACATCGTCGAGGAGAACCCGCAGTTCATCAAGACCGGTGACTCCGCCATCGTCGTCCTCAGGCCGACCAAGCCGATGGTCATCGAGCCGGTCAAGGAGATACCGCAGATGGGCAGGTTCGCCATCCGTGACATGGGCCAGACCGTCGCTGCCGGTATGGTTATCTCCATCCAGAAGGCCGAGTGAAGGCCTTCTCTGACCTTTCCTTTACTTCCTTAAGCCTTAGGAGGGACGGAAATGCAGAAGGCAAGGATTAAGCTCGCGAGCACCAACATTAAGGCCCTCAACGAGGTCACCGACCAGATCAAGCAGATCGCCGAGAGGACCGGCGTCAGGATGAGCGGTCCGATACCGCTCCCGACCAAGAGGATAAGGATCACCACCAGGAAGAGCCCGGACGGAGAAGGAACCGCCACCTTTGACAGGTTCGAGCTCCGCGTTCACAAGAGGCTCGTTGACATTGAGGCCGATGAAAGGGCCATGCGCCAGATCATGCGCATCCGCGTCCCCGAGGACGTCACCATCGAGATCGAGCTCATCTCCTGATTCCTCTCCTTTATGCGCCGGGGTAGCCTAGCCTGGGAAGGCGCTGGCCTGGAGAGCCAGTGGGCTCTGCCCACCAGGGTTCAAATCCCTGCCCCGGCGCCACCAAACTTTGCCTGTGCAAAGTTTGATCAAAGTTTGTACGTCTCTTTTGGACCCGTAATTTTCCAAAGTGGTTTTCTAGTTCAAATCCCGTTTCCCAGTGCTTCACTGGCCCAGCGCTCTTCAAGCGCCTAAAAATGGAGAAACCTGGTAAAAGGGCAGATTCTTCGGTGAAAAACTTCATGACAGACTAATTTAAGTTTGTCTAAACCTCTCTAAGCTTTCTCCACACCTCGTTGTACTGGAGTGCAAGCCAGTACTCCCTCAGTTCCTTCTGGGCACGCATGTAATCTGGATAATACTCCCTCACGAGCTCCCAAAATGCGCGGGAGTGCTTTTGGAACTTGAGGTGAGCCACCTCGTGGATTATGATGTAGTCCCTGAGTTCCTCCGGCAAAGCCATAAGCATCAGGTTAAAGCTCAGATTTCCTTTCTCAGAGCAGCTTGCCCACTTCGTCTTCTGAAAACGGATGTAGATTTTTCTGTACTTTACCCCGAAGACCGATGAGAAGAGTCTCACCTTGAATTCCAGCTCTTCCCTCAGCTGACTCTTCAGCCATCTTTTTAGGGTTCCCAAATCGTCCTTGGGCAGGAGAATCACGTGAAACTTTGGATTAACTCCGAATTCCTCTGAGTCGATGAGTTCGTAGAACTCGCCGTTGAGTAGGAGCTTATTGGAAAGCGGGAGAAACTTCATCTTGGCTTCCTCGATTTCCCTTATCTTCTTCTCTATCCACTCCTTCTTCCTCTTCACCAGATCCTCGGCGTCTGCGTTTGGTGGGACTATTACCTTAACCTCCCCGAGGGGGCTTATCTCGATGCGTGGATACTTAACGTCCCTCAGAATTACGCGGTACTCTATCCCCACCTTTTGAGCACCTCTAGGAGCTCGTTGCGCGTCTTGATGATGTCGTCGCATTCTTCCTTATACTCCCTTACAATGAAGAACATAATTTTCCGCGAGACTTCGCTGACGACCTCGGTTTTCTCCGTCCAACGGGTGAACCTAAGCCCCTCGGTCTCCTTGAGCAACTTTCTGACCCCTTTAATCAGCTCGTTAGTATTGGTCTTTACGTGCTTCTTGAGCACCATCAGAAGGGCGTATTCGAGCTCGTTCAAACCGAGCTTTCTCTGCTCCTGCGAGCGCTTTTCTATTTCCTGTGCTATTCCAAGGAGCTCCTCATAGAGCTTCTCGATTTCTTCCTTCTTGTGTCTCCAGGCTTCGATTATCCTCTCTACCTGCTCAACTAGGTCCTCCGTTAAAGGTCCCTTGTGGGTGTTTACGTAGTGTCTGACCGAGAACAGGAGGTTGGTAAACGCTTTCCGCTTATCCCTCTCCCTCATTACTTTCTTGAGGAACTCCTCGTCAAGTTCAATTATTGGAAAGTCGGTCTTTATCTCCTCTATGTCCACTGTCTCGTGTATGAACTTGAGGGCCTCCCCCAAGAATTCGTCGGCTTTGAGTTCGACCTCCGGCGGAAGGCCATCAACCTTCGCTCTGTATGCATAGTAGACCTCCGTGAGCCATTTGAAGGCCTCTCTGAACTCATCCCTGTCCTCTCTGAGGAGCTTGTAGTGGTGCCTTATCTCCCTGTATAGCCTCCCGAACTCCTCGCCCTTGTTGTTTCTGAACAGTATCTCAACTGCGTTCATTATCGTTTCCCTGTCCCTTCTCGGCTCAAGGCCATCAAAGTATCCCATAGCCTTGGCGATCTTTTTCCTGAGCTCTTCCTTTATCTCTTCGACGCTGTAGGCGGCCCCTTCGATATCAGCTTCATCGTAAATCTCCAGCGCTCTCTTCAGCTCCTTGAATACCCCCACGTAATCTATAACGAGGCCGAAGGGCTTGATGTTTTCGCCGTTCTTAATGAAGGGCCTGTTGGTCCTCGCTATCGCCTGAAGGAGCCTGTGCTCCTTGAGCGGCTTGTCCAGATATATGGTTTGAAGGATTGGGGCGTCAAAGCCCGTGAGGAGCATGTCGGTAACTATCAGGATTTTTGGAAAGCTTTTGTTCCTGAAATCCTCACGAATTCTCTCGCGGATTTCGGCCATGTCTTTTCCGGGGAAGCGCTCCTCAAGCTCTTTTTGATATTCCTTGATAACCTCGCTGTCGTCCCGGTTGAACGTCATAACGACCTCTGTGTACTCCCTTGGCAAATACTTGTCGAGGGCGCGCTTGTATAAGACGCAGGACTCCCTATCAACCGCTACCACCATTGCTTTAAACGGCTCCACGCTCTCCTTATAGTGCCTTGCTATGTCCTGGGCTATGGTTTCGATCCTCTTCGGGTTTTTCAGGAATACCTTTATCGCGTTGAGCCTCTTCTTGAGCTTCTCCTCCACCCTTCCGCGGTACTCCTCTGGGATTTCCTCCAGCTTCGATGAGAGAAACGCCTCAAGGAGCTCCCTCTTTAGGTGAACGTCCTCCTCAAGCCTCGCCTGGTAGGCTATCTTCACGGTAAAGCCGTCCTCTATGGACTGCGTTATGAAGTACCTGTCGAGGTAGGGCCTGTCCTTATAGCCGAAGGTGGCGTAGGTGTCGCGCCCTTTCTTTGCTATCGGCGTTCCCGTAAAGGCGAAGAAGGACGCGCTCTTGAGTATCGAGCGCATAGTCGAAGCAAGCTCGCCGTACTGGGTTCTGTGTCCCTCGTCTATGAGAACGACCACATCGCGCCGGTTCATTATAGTCTTTCTTCTCCGGCTTTCCCTCTTGAGGCCCTCCAGCACGTCATTGAGGTCCTCGGCGCGGAACTTGTGGATGAGCGTGATGAACGTTCCCCTCTTTCCATCGGCGTGGGTTAGGACTTCCCTGAGCTTCTCAATTGAATCTATAACTTCAAAGCTCAGCCCCACGGCTTTAAGCTCGCCGCTCAGCTGTCTCTCAAGTTCCTTCCTGTCAACGACGAAGAAAATCGTGGGGTTGCCGAGCAGGCGCTTGATTTTATAGGCGGAGAATATCATGGTCAAGGTTTTTCCGCTTCCCTGCCAGTGCCATATTAAGCCCCTGTTTCTTTCGGTTTCTCCCCTCGCGTAGGCCAGAGCGATGCTCACTATCTCTCTAACCGCCCGGTACTGCATGTACCTCGGCAGAACCTTTGTAAAAGCCCCACCGCTCTCACGGTAAAAGGTGAAGTAGCGGAGGACGTCAAGGAGAGTCCCAGGTTTTAAAAGCTCAACCAGGTTGTCCAGCTCATCAAAGCTCTCGCCCTTCCATTCGTAGACCGGGACGCTCCCGAGCCACGGCACTATGGGGAAATAGACGGGTTTATCTCCAACCGCAACGCCGATCTGCACGTACTTAAAGAGCTCGGGCATCTCCTTCTCATAGCTTTTAATCTGCTCGTAGGCCTTTTTCCAGCTCACATCGAGCTTTTTGCACTCGATGATGACCAGCGGGATGCCGTTGACGTAGAGGACTAGGTCGGGTATCTTGGTCTTAAACGGGTAGCCGACCTGGTTGGCAACGAGGAACTCGTTGTTTCCGAGGTTTTCATAGTCAATGAGCATCAGCCTCTTCGGTTGAGCGGTTTCTTCATCCTTCACGGGAACGCCGTTCTTGAGGTAGTCGAGAACCCTTCTCGACCCTTCAACGCCAAAATGAGCAGCCTCAAGGAGGTTGATTGCCTCCTCCGCTTCCCTCTCGCCAACTCCGTTTATCCTCATTATTGCATCCTTTAACCTTGAGATTAAGAGGGGCTCGTTTTCGTTTTCGAGAACCTCAATGCCCCTCCTGTAAGTCCAGCCCTTCGATTCCAGCCGCTCGATGATGGGCTTCTCGCACTGGAGGTATTCGGGGGTTTCATTCAAGGGAAGGCACCTCCCGGGAGAACTCTCCGACTAATATCGGTGCGTACTCGTAACTCAGTCCCCAGAGCGACAGAAATTCCCTGAATTCAAACGTCGCATGCACCGGCACCAAAACTACCCCTGCGGCAAGCTCCACGGCATTGAGCTTTTTGAGTATCCCCTCACCTCCCCTTCTCCCCCTCAGGCTATATATGAACCTCACCTTTTCGCTGCCAGTAAGACCAGAGTATGAGAACTTAAAGAGGGTGTATCCTTTGGCGTTGAGAGCCTTATGGAGGAATTCGTTTTTTGTCAGGGAATAACCTTCAACGAGCAGTGCAAAACTTATCAGGTTGTTCTCGCTGAAAAGTTCGCCCATCAGGAAGCCTTTGACGTCCAGCTCTTCAGGAGAGAAGCCCCTCTCTTCTAGCACCCTCTTAAAGTGGAACGCCACTTCGAACGGATCCCCCTCGGTCAAAATTACGGCAATGTCTATGTCGTTGGGGGCTTCTTTTCCCTTAACTATGGAACCGTAGAGAAGGATATCCCAAACGTTCGGATTTTTCTCCTTGAAATCCTTAGCAAGCTCACTCAATTTTTTCTTTAAGTCTGATGACATCATTTCTAATCGCCACCAAAATGCGGTCGTCGACTGCTACCCATACTATCATGTTAATGGGTTAACATTAAAGCCATATAAAAGAGTTGTGGTTAATGTATTAACAAAAGAGACAAAATAACGAAGGGATGTTAAGAGATTAACAAAATGAAATTCAGCAAAATAGTTCTTGTATCATCAAATAACTAGGAGGTTGTGTGCTGGTTCTAGCGTGTTATGGTGGTATTATCAGGAGTTAATGTCTTTCCATGAACTGTAATTTCTAAATCTCTAATGAGATTTCTAAGTTCCCCTAGATACCCCTCATATTGAACAACCTCATTGAATAGAGAAGGATCAACTAACTTTATTGCCCTCATTAGATGTTTATATGGCTGAGAAAGAGCTAGGAAATCATTTAGAGTTAATTCAGGGTTTCCGTTGATCTTTACCTTGATATCTCTGTCTAACTCTATCAACCTGTTGACAATTTTATCAGCATATCCAACTGTTTCAAATAAATAAGCGAGCTTAATCCTGCCAACATCTAGCGTTTGTTTTAAAATGGTCTCAATCTTAGGAGCAAAAACTAGTTTAATGTCCTCAGAGCTACCTTCAGAAAGATATTCAAGTATGACCTCAATAGATGTTTGATAAGGGAACAAAACCAAGATGGCCGGATTTATAGGAGGGTTAAACTTGCTGTACCATTCACGAAATTTCTGCTTATCCTCCTCTGAGATGTCAGGGTTATTTTGTATCTTATCATAGATATTCCTAACATAATTCCTATACCCGCCTATAATAAGATCTCCAAGATGGGGGGCATGTTTTGATGGTATAACAAGAAATATAGAAAAACCCTGCCTAATCTTTATGGGGATGACATTATCCACTTCTTGCCATGTTACTACTTCATTCAACATAAAATGTCTAAATAGAGTTGAGAGGCTAGGTATCCTTCTGTATTCATTAGGTGCCTTTCCTTCAAGAACGTTACTAATGCGATATTTCAAATGACCATCAAGAGCTTCCCCTCGTTCTAACATAATAAATGCCAAAGAGAGATTTTTGAAAATATCATTTTCCAGCTTTTCTAAATTCATGACTCCTCTGCGCTCTAGAACTCCAAAAAATGCTCTAATTCGTGGAGAAAAATGCTTGTCAATAATTTTCAGTGTGGATTTCTTTACTTGTTCTTTTTCCACCTTGATCTTGAGACCTAAAACGGTCCTAGCATATCTGAGCATCGGATACAACAAGAGCATGATAACAATTGAAACGATTACGAAAGACTCTATAAAACATTTGTTAGTGGTGCAAGTTTCACTTATTTTCCAGACTGCTAACAAATAAGTAAGTGCAACTAGTGGGAGAGCACCATTTTTTGTGAGCTCAATCCAAGAATTCCAGATGCTATTATTTGACATGACTCTCCCTCAAACTTTTTCGTGGGGCGGGGGGATTCGAACCCCCATCACCACGCCCTCCTAGGGCAGCCCTCCCGGGCTGTAGCCCTGGGTTTCCCCCTCGAAAGCATTGGTCCCTACGCCCCCACAACCCGGAGGAGGGCCGCCCCCACTTTCGGGACGTTCTCTGTAACTTTGAAAACCATGTCCATCACCTCCACCACTGCTGTAACTGTTGCTGGGGGCAGCATGCCTTTTGTCATCAAGAGGAGGAAACCCACCGGGACTAACATAACTTTTCCATGTAGTATATTTAAATTTTTTGGTCACCGTAATGTTTCACCCTCCTCCTTCCCGTCAGCAAATCTTTCATCAGGCCCTTCTTGACCTTCTCAAGCTTCTCCCTGCGCTTCCTCAGGAGTTCGAGCTTTCTATCGACAGTGGAAAGGATTTCGGCGATTTGTTTTTGTTCGGAGAGGGGTGGGAGGGGGATTTTTGTATTCTTCAGTTGCTTTGAGTTCAAATGAGGTTGTGCGGATCTAGTCCTGAGTGTAGTAAAATAGGACTGAACATGTGGAGAGAGGAGGTAATATGTGGTATATTCGGGGTAAGCTTTTTCGTGATTAAGTCTGACAATTAGGTCGTAGCCTGCAATTGAACCCTCGAATTCTCTAGAGATTATACCAATGTCTCCGGTGTACGCTCCACTCCTGACGACTATAATGTCTCCTTCTTGGAGTATTACATGCCTCTTATTAGCAGGAAGCTCCGAAATATCAACCTTTATCAACCCTTCCCGATAAACCTTACCTGCTCTTATATTTGTAGCACGTATCATGGGGACTCCTGATTCTAACTCTGGAAGAGGCTGTGAGAGACCATAATAAATATTTGAAATCTCTTCCAACCTTACAACCCGCCACTCCTCCGGAATCTCGCCCAGCTCCGTCTTCTTGAACCGCTCGTGCTTGATCCCCTTGGTCAAAAGCCTCTGCATGAGGCCCTTCTTTAGACGCTCCGTCCGCTCGATGGCCTCGTCGGTCTTCTCGATGTCCTCATCAACGGTACGCAGGATTTCAGCGATTTTCTTCTGCTCGGGGAGGGGTGGGAGGGGGATTTTTAGTTTTGCAAGCTCTTTTCGAGAGATCCCCTTTATAGTTGTTCCCCTAGCCGCCGAGAGAATAAATTTAACAACAAACGGAGAAGTGACATACCTAACGAGATATTCAGGATCTACAAGCTCCTTTTTCAAAATTACACCGGTTAAATCTTGATTTATTGCCACGTCAATTTTAGTTATCGCTGCCTTTCCAAGTCCCACTCGGGTGGCTACTACTATATTGCCCTTTGGAACGATATTAGTGGAGCTGTTGTTGAGACCTTTCTCAGTGATATATTTTTCCCCATCAGTTATGTAGTATCCAGAAATTATGGCACTTGTGATCCATGGAATGTCACCATTCCAGTATTCTGGTTTCTTTGTTGATGGCGTTCCTCCGCCGACGAACCTCTCCGCAATCTCCTCAAGCTCTACAACCTCCCAATCCTCGGGAATCTCGCCGATTGGAGTTTTCTTGAGTCCTGCCATTAAGCATCCCCTCTAATTATGAGAATAATAACTCCCAAAACTATCAAACCCACGATAAGCTCGACAATGACAAATAACCCGCTCAATGCAGACCAAAAGCCTCTCGATGCCCTTCTTTAAAATCGCCCAGTGGACTATTGTGTTCGTATCAACGAACACCTTAACCATAGTCCATCAACCCAGAAGATCCCAAATCGACCCTTTTTTCCTTGTGCTCTTCTTCTTGGGAGGATGCCATAGTCCCACTATTTTATACCGCCCATCGGGCTGAATCTCGGCGAGGTAGTATTTTCCTGTGAGCGGGTTGTGGATGCGCTTGTACTTTTTCTTAGGTTTCTTTTTTGTTGCCATTTTCCTCACACCTGATAATTTTTTGGGTTGAGAATTTAATAAACCCTTCTCTCAATACCCCAGCTCCCTCAAATATCCCTCAATCTTCTCATCAACCCTCGCAAGCTCCTCGTTAATCCTCTTCAGCTCCTCCCACTCGGCCTTAACGTCGATCTCCTCCTCTTCCTCCATCGGGAAGACGTAGAGGGTGACGTTTAGGTTGTGGTCATTCTCCTTTATCTCGTCCAGCTCAACGACGCGCGCAAAGCCCTCAACGTTCTCGAACTTCTCGAAGGCTTCAGCGATTTTTCTGATGTGCTCCTCGCCGAGTCTGTTCAGCTTCCTTATCTCGGGGTGCTTTTCATACTCCTGCGAGGCGTTGATGAAGAGGACTTTCCCCTTCCTGCCCTCCGGCTTGTTCCTGTTGAATATCATTATAGCTCCCGGCGCGCCGGTGTTGTAGAAGAGCTTTTCGGGGAGCAGAATTACCGCCTCAAGTAGGTCGTCCTTGAGTATCTTCGCCCTTATCTTCTTCTCGGCCCCGCCCCTGAAGAGCGCGCCGTTGTCTATGACGATGCCGACCCTTCCATCATCTTTGGCGCTCGCGAGCATGTGCTGTATCCACGCCCAGTCTGCCGAATTGTTCGGGGGATAGCCGTACTTGAAGCGCTCGGTAAACTCGGCCTTTTTGAGGGTCGCCTCGCCGTAGCCGTCCTGGTTCCAGGGCGGGTTTGCTATAACCACATCGAAGCGCTTGAGCCTTTCTTCCTCCTTAAAGGCTGGCCTGAGAAGTGTATCGCCGACAGCAAGCTTCGGCGACTTAATGCCGTGGAGTATCATGTTCATCTCGGCTAAAGCGTAGGTGGTCGGGTTGACCTCCTGGCCGTAGAGGAAGAGCTTTTTAGCCTCATCCGCTCCGCGGTGCTCCTTAACGTAGAGATAAGCCCCGATGAGCATGCCGCCGGAACCCATCGCAGGGTCGTAAACCTCATTCCCCGGCTCCGGCTTAAGGATTTCAACTAGGAGCCTGATAACCTCCCTTGGAGTGTAAACCTCACCCTCCTTGGCCTTCTGCGGGGCAAAGTAGCGGAGAATCCACTCGTAGGCATCGCCAAGGACATCTGGAGAGGCGTTCTTTAAGTCAAGCCCGCTGAAGAGCTCGAAGAGCTGCCTGAGTATCTCGGCGTTGTCCCTGTGGAGCATGAACTCCATGAAGTCAAAGCGGTCAACGACACCCCGTAGGTTGGGGTTGAGCTCGGCGAGCTTCTTGAGGGCCTGCGAAAGGTTCTGGGGAAGGCTCTCGATGTCCTTCTCGCGGAGCTTCCTCCAGAGGTATTCGGGTGGATAGTTAATCGTGTACGCTTCCCTGTCTTTGAGGGCAAGCTCTTCGGCGGTCTTTCTGTCCAGGCCTTCCTTGGTGAGCTTCCTAACGTACTCCTCAAACTCCTTCTCCCACTCGTCGCTCAGTCTCTTCAAGAACAGCAGGAGGAGGATGTACTTGTAATCAACTCTCGTCCTGATTAAATCCGCGGCCTTCTTAAGAACCCTCTCAAGCTCCTCACGGGTTAAACCGTTATCCTTCTTGGAGGCATGGCCGATGAAATCGGTGAGCTTCCTCTCCATGATTAACACCAACGGGAGGATACTCCCCCCAGGTTCTTATATTTAACTCCGGGAAGAAGCAAAGAAAAGAGGGGGTAAGGACCTTCAAATACCAGCCCCAATGTCCTCGGCGATGTCCGGTAAATCGAGGGCGATGAGCTTGGCCTTGGTCGGGATTCCATCCCTGCTCCAGCCGCGGGCCTGGTAGTACTCGTCGAGCATCCTGTCGAGCTCCCACGGCGGGACGTGGAAGCCCTTGCTGACTCCTTCAGGAATCGGCTCCCACATGATCCTGTACGGGAGCGTGTCGTCCTTCCTGGTGAAGCCTTCCCTGACGTTGAAGGCCCTGGCGACGTTCATTATCCTCTCGCCGATGACCATCAGCTCGGCCTCGCCGATGTTCATGCCGGTAACGGCCTCGACGAGCGGCGGGAAGCCCTCGAGGAAGTACATGTGCCTTGAGAACTTACAGACGCCGGTGGCGTCATAGATCGCCATGAGGTTCTCGTGGAAGGCAATCTCAAAGCCCTTGTTCTCGCCCCTGGTTCTGTCCACGCCATCGAACTTCCACCACTTGCCGACCAGCTCAGTTCCGTAGGCGCCGCTGGTGAGGTGGTCGGCACCGCGGACGTTCACGGCGAAGGCGAGGGCCATTCCCTTTATACCGCGGACGTCATAGGCAGGCGGCTCCATGCCCTTGACGTGCATGGCGAACTTCTCGCTGCCCTTGCCGAGCCTCTCGCTGGCCCTCTTGACACCGTCGGCGAGGAGCTTTCCGAGGTTGCCCTCACGGTAGGCCATCTTCTTGAGGGCCTCGACGGCGGCCTCGCCATTTCCGAAGGTGAGCTCAAGGCCGTCAGCTTCCTCCTTGGTGAGCAGTCCCCTCTCGTAGGCCTCCATGGCCCAGGCGATGGTGACACCGGCCGAGATGGTGTCGAGGCCGAGCTCGTCAGCCAGGTAGTTGAGGTACGCTACCGTCTCGAAGTCGTCAAGCTCGAGCACACCGCCGAATGAGTAGAGGGTCTCGTACTCCGGTCCATCCGTCATGAAGGTGCCCCAGCGCTCGCTCTCGACCTTGATGTACTGGCTGCACGGCTTGTTACAGAGCGGGCACGGCCTCCTGCCGGCGCGGTACTTCGGCGCCCAGAAGTAGGGGTCGATTCCGATGTGCTCCCTGCCCTCCTCCTTGGCCTTCTCGTAGGCCTTCTTGAAGAAGCCCATCTGCCAGTTCCTGACCGGGAAGGTTCCCCTCTCGCGGTTCATCCAGTCGAGGAACTCGCCGCTTCCGTACTCCATGTCTGCCTTGGTGGCCGGGTGGTCCTTAAAGACCATCGCCCACTCCTTGATGAGCTCGCGGAGCTTCTCGGGCTGGGCTATCGGTATCTTCTTGGTTCCCTTTACGAGGATTCCCTTGAGCTTCTTGCTTCCGAGGACGGCACCGGGGCCACCTCTACCGGCCTGCCTGTCGTCGGTCTCTATCGTGGCTATCCTGCTGAGGTTCTCACCGGCCGGGCCGATAAAGGCCGTTGCGAAGCCGGGGTACTCCTCCTTGGCCTTCTTCCTGGCCTCGCCGGTCGTGAGACCCCAGTAACCATCGGCCGGAACGAGCTTAACCTCGTCGTCCTCTACAACGAGGAGAACAGGTTTCTCGCTCTGGCCCTCGATGATAAGGACGTCGTAGCCTGCCTTCTTGAGCTCCTCGCCCATCTTGGCTCCGGCCATCGAGCGGCCATAGGCACCGGTGAGCGGGCTCTTGAAGTTGAAGGCTGTCTTTGAGCCGGTTCCGATGCCGGTTCCGACGAACAGGCCAGGTGTGATTATCATCTTGTTCTCCGGCCCAAGCGGATCAGCTCCGGCCGGAACTTCGTCGTAGAGAAGTCTGGTTCCAAAGCCGACGCCTCCGAGGTACTTCCTGGGGAACTCCTCGGAGAGGGGTTCCACCTTTATCTCCCCGGTGGTCAGGTTGACCCTCAGAATCCTGCCCCAGTAACCACCTTTCGCCTCCATACCAGAATCACCTCGAAAGATTTTCGGGTTGGAGGATATAAGGTCTTCGCAAAAGGAAGCGTTTCACAGTATATGTTAAGTTAAGTTCAATTGTTAACCACCGGCGAACCGCCTCCGGCACAACGGACCAAAAGTTTGTCCGATGGGACAGAAAGTTCCATGGATGAACCCAAGGGGAAGGTTTAAACGGTCGCTGGAACGCCGCCGTTCGGATGGATGGGGCATTCCAACGGGAACATAGAAGAAAGGTTCATTTCTTGAAGACCCTCACGTCAACGACGACATGCCAGACCCCGGGGGCGTAGCGCTTGATGACCAGCTCGTTGAGCTTCTCGGCCTCGTAGCCGTGCTCCCTCGCGATTTCCCTGAACGTCCTAAAGGGCTCCTCCGGCATCAGCCTCTCCGGCACGGTGTTGTGGTAGTGGATCACCGCCTCGTCCTTTGCTATGCTGAGGGCCTTGGGGATGAACTCATGGGTTGTGACGACGTAGCCCATCAGAATCCTGTCGGCTATGTTCTCCCCCGGGAAGTCGCGGTTGTCGATGTTGTAGGCCGTCATTCTGTCCTGAACCCGGTTCAGCTCGATATTCTCGACGAGGAACTGGAATGTGTATGGGCTCTTCTCTATTGCAATGACCCTGGCCTTCCCGTGGACGGCCATCGGGAGGCTGAGGTGTCCGATTCCGGCGAACATGTCCACGACCAGCTCCCCGGACTTCGCGACCTTTGCCATTCTAACGCGCTCTTTGACGTTGGCCGGGGAGAACATGACTTTGGCAACGTCCAGCTTGTATCTGATTCCGTTCTCAACGTGCACCGTTACCGTATCGCTCCCGTAGAGAACCTCGTAGTTCGTCTCGCGGAACTCGCCGCCTATTCTGCCCTTCCTCAGGACGGTTTTGACTCCAATTACTTGGGCGTAGACCTCGGCGATGCGGTGCTTGTACGGCTCAAGCTCTGGCCGAAGCGGGAGGATTAGGACATCCCCTATCTGGACCCAATGTTTTGGGAGCAGTTCAACTAACCCTCCTGGGAGTTCACGGGACAACGTTTCCCGAATGCGGGGCTTTATGACTCTGGTGCTTCTCATCGGCGTTACTCAGCCGGGAAACTTTAAAAAGCCTTCTCCCGTCATTTCGGCAAAAAGCGAGGAGAAAGCCTTAAAAAGCGGAACGGCGAATTTAAAACGAGAAATCCTCCGGAGGTAGATGAGGAGTATGGATGAAGAACCTTCAAGTAGTTGGTTCTCCCGCCTGTTTAAGTCACGTGAGAAACCCGTCTTTCTTGAGCAGAAGCTCAGCAGGGAGGCATACGAGGACTACAGGGCGCTTTTAATGAAGGCCCGGCCCGAGGTGAACGGCTCAAAGCTCACCCTGAGGCTGTCCAACGGGACGGTTGAGCTCGAGGACGGCGTTCTGAGGGTGAAGGCCAGGAATAAAAAGACCGCGGAGAAGATACTGAGGAACCTCCACCACTACGAGCAGCCGCCGAGTATCTGGCCGGCGTACGGGCTGAGCTACTCGCTCAAGAGGAAGAAGGGTACCATACTCTGATTTCCTTCTCCCTTCGTTCGACCTTTTTCCCAAAGGTTTAAATGCCGGGTTAGCCTTAACCCTCCAAGCGGATGACGACCCTTGCCCAGTCTGATGGGTGATGACGTCGGTATTAGCTGACGCAGGGGCGGAGAGGTTCGCGGGCCGATGACCCGCCCCCTTCCTGGAGGGAGCGGAATGGCCGGAAATGACGGAAGCAACGGGAACGATAGTCTCATCGAGTTCTACGCCAGCGAGGCCCTGACGTGCCCGCGGAGGATATACTTCAGGCTCAAGGGCTATCCCGAGAGATGGCCGGAGTTTGTAAAGGTGCGGCTGAACCAGGGGGTAAATACCCACAACGTCCTCGGTGAGATCCTGCAGAAACGCTTCGGCTTCGAGCTTGAGAAGCACCTCGTTCTCAGGTCCCAGAGACTCGGTTTCGAGATACACGGCAGGATAGACGCCATAGGGGACTTCCCGATCGAGATAAAGGGCAAGACCAGCCTCCCCAGCAAACCCTACGACTACCACATGGCCCAGCTCAACATTTACATGCGCTGGGCGGAGGCGGAGTACGGCTATCTCTACTACATAAAGCTCCACGAGGAACCCATGAAGGTGATAAGCAAGATCGACTTTTCGCGTTTCCCCATCGTGAAGGGGCCGAACTTCAGGGCCTTTGAAGTCCCCTACGACGGCAAGCTCTTCCGCGAGACCCTCAAGCATTTCTACTCCGTCAAGAAGGCCTACGAAAGGGGAAAGCCCCCTAAGGGGGAGTACTCCTACCTGTGTAAGTTCTGCCCCTACCGCTACCTGTGCTATCCCGACGAGGAGTGAGGTATTTGGTGTTGTTAATCACAAACTTTTTGGAAAAGCTTGTGGTTGCTAATCACAAACTTTAAGAGGTTCAAAGCCAAGTTCAAATCATGCGGGTTGAGGAGATTAAGAGGGTGCTGGTTTCTCAGAGGGAGGAGATGGAAGAGTTCGTGAGAAGGGAACGGATAGTCTCAAGGGAGCCTGAAAATGACGTTGTGAGCCTAATTTCTTCCGGTGGCATTCTTGCTATCCTTGGCGTCAGACGCTCCGGGAAGTCCGTTCTCTCCTGGCGGGCAAGTGGGGAGAAGAAGCTCTATGTGAACTTCTTTGATGAGAGACTGTCCAACTTTAAAGCAAGCGATTTTGAAAGGCTCTTAAACGCGGCGAGGCAGCTCTGGGGAGAGCCGGAGTTCATAGTCCTCGACGAGGTGCAGGAGATAACTGGATGGGAACGGTTCGTTTCGAGGTTGGGGCTGAATTATAAAGTCATAGTGACCGGTTCCTCTTCGAGGCTTCTATCCGGAGAGTTGGGAACGTATTTAACTGGGAGACACATTGACTTAACGCTCTTTCCGTTCTCCTTCAGGGAGTTCCTGCTCTTCAGAGGTTTTAATTTGGACCTCGGATGGACATATTCCGACAGGATGGTATCCAGGGTAATTTCCCTGCTCGAAGAGTACCTTGAGGCCGGTGGATTCCCCGAGTCTGTCAGATTCGGGAAGGTCTACCTGTCACTTATATACAGGGATATAGTCGAAAGGGACATCATGCTCAGGCATTCGGTAAGGCACAGAAGTGCCCTCAGGGAGCTGGCCAGATATCTTATGTCAAACTATTCCAACGAGTTCACTTATTCCAGACTCGGGTCATTGGTCGGCATTAGGGATGTGCACACCGTTCGAGATTACGTATCATACCTCGAAGAAGCCTATCTGCTCTTTCAGGTCAGGAGGTTCTCCTTCAAGCCAAAGGCCCAGCTTAATTCTCCCCGTAAAGTTTATCCCGTCGATGTTGGGCTCGCCAGAACCCTATCCATGAAAGCCCATCCGGAAAGGGGCAGGATAATTGAGCTTGCGGTGTACCTTGAGCTGATGAGAAGGATGAGTTATTCATTCACCTCCGGTGAGATCTTCTACTGGAGGGATGAGAGGGGCGAGGTTGACTTCATACTTAAACGCAACGGTGAGCTTCTCCCAATTCAAGTGACGTACCAACTGGACGGAAACACCGATAGGGAGGTCGGAAACATAATCCGCGTGGCAAAATCGCTCGGGATGAGGAGGGGTCTGGTTGTCACGTGGGAAGATGAAGAAGAGATAACCAGGGAAGGGGTTAAAATAGACGTGGTCCCCCTCTGGAAGTTCCTCACGGTTTTCAATCCCTTCTGATCCTCCACTTCAGCCCTCCGTCTATTACCGCTTCTATTCTTTCCTCGTTGTGAAGCTTTGCAATGAATGCCCTCATCGGAACGAGGTTGAGGGCGAGCTTCTGGGGCGTGACCTCGGCCCCGTAATGCTTCATTATGCGGAAGGCGATACCGTCGATGCCCATCGGGCCCTCCCTCAGGATGTCCAGGATGAGGCTTTCGGTCTCCTCGACACGGTTGAGGTTGAAGTCGAGCAGTTCGAGCGCCTCCTCCCCCTCCACCGGCCTGCCGTGGGAGGGTATCAGGAGAAAGCCGTCCTCTGCATAATTCTTTAATTCTGTAATTGAAGCTTTGAACAATTCTGGATCGACCAGGTAGGGCAGGCCGACCGAGGTTATGACCCGCTCCCCGAAGAAAGAATCCCCCGCGTAGATAACCCCGTTTTCTCCGTCTAAGAACCCCGTCATCCCCGGCGAATGGCCGTTTAGCTTGATGGCCTTTAAGCCAAATGGTTTGTCACCCCACTCGAAAACCGCATGAACCTTGACCTCCTCGGGGAACTGGAAGACGAGGAACCCTTTCGGCGCCTTCGAGCCGAAGGTGAGCAGTTCCCTGTTCAGCGGACTCTCGGCTACCGAGAACTCGAAGCGGTGCATGAACAGAGGAGCGTCGATCCTCGGCGCAACCGATATGTGGTCTGCGTGGCCGTGCGTCGCAAGCTGGGCCTTTATTTCGACCCAGAGCTTCCGAACCTCCCTTTTCAGATCCTTGTGCCGCCCGCTCCCGTGGCCGGGGTCGATCAGAACCGCCCCCTCCTTGAGAACCTTTATCATGGTGGAGGGACTGCCCGGGTACAGGTAGGTAGAATCTCCGAGCTTTCTGAGCGCCATGTTACCACCGCGAAAGTTAGGAAAAGGAGAATAAAAGGCCATCGATGGAATGGAAAAAGCAGGAAAAGGGGAGGCCTCAGACGTGCCTCGGGTAGAGGGTCTTCTTGCCCTCGTCCTTGGCCCTCTTGACGGCCTTCTCAACGAGGGTCTTGATCTCGGCCTCAAGGGCCTCGTAGAACTCCGGGTTGACCCTCATCTCGGGGTCGATGGCCTTAATGGCCTCCTTAACCTTGCTCTTAACAATCATCTCAGCCATTCCACACACCTCCTTTCAGCGGGGCCGCTTTGGGCGGCCGCCAATAATCATACCTCCTTGGGGTTTATAACCCTTCCTGCGGTTCCCGGGGTGGTGTACCTATCCCCTACGGAGAGGTGCCACTGGAGCCACACTCCAAAATGTTAAATGCTCCATGAAGATAGTGGTTACGGTGGTGGCATGAAAAATCGGAGGCTCGTCCTTATCGACGGCGAGCACTATCCGGACGTTACCGCGTGGGCGGTGGAAAGGCTCGGTGGTGTCTGCTGCGCCGTCTTTCTGGGCGGAAGCGAGAAGATTGGGGACATTAGGGACATCGAGGAGAGGTTAAGGATCCCCGTGTATTACGCGGGGGACTATCTTGCCGCCCTCGCGAGGGCCCTCAGGGAGAACAACGTTTGCGAGGTCGTTGACCTGAGCGACGAGCCCGTCCTGAACTACGAGGACAGGTTTAGGATTGCATCCCTGTGCATGCTCCACGGTGTGGCCTACAGGGGGGCGGACTTCACGTTCACCCCCAGGCCGCTGAAGAGGACGGGAAAGCCGAGCCTTGCCGTCATAGGGACGGGGAAGAGGGTCGGCAAGACAGCCGTAAGCGGCTTCATAGCCAGGACCCTCAAGGAGATAGCCAACCCAGTCATAGTCACGATGGGCCGCGGAGGTCCTGAAGAGCCGGAGCTGATAGAGGGGGACAAGTTTGAGATAACCCCCGAGTTCCTCCTCAAGCTCGCTGAGAGCGGGAAGCACGCCGCCTCTGACCACTTTGAGAACGCGCTCACTTCACGCGTGGTGACCATCGGGTGCCGCCGCTGTGGGGGAGGCATGGCGGGGTTTTCCTTCTTCGATGTTGTGGACGAGGGAGTTAAGCTGGCCGAGAGCCTGCCAAACGACCTCATAATCCTCGAGGGCAGCGGGGCAACGTTTCCCGCTTACCGTGCGGATGGGTACGTCCTCATGGTCAGCGCCGCCCAGAAGCCCGACTTCATAGGCGGCTACTTCAGCCCCTTCAGGCTCTCTCTGGCGGACATAGTTGTCGTCACGATGGCCGACTCGGTACCCCAGGAGCGGCTGAGGGAGCTTGAGGGAATAATCCGGGAGACGAACCCCGACGCGGACGTGCATTTGACCGCGTTCAGACCAAGGCCCCTCGGGGACGTTTCCGGGAAGAGGCTGGCCCTCGTGATGACGTCGGGGCTGGCCCTCGAGGGGGCAAGGAGGTACATCGAGGATATGGGGGCGGATGTGGTTTACACCTCCGGCAACCTGTCTAGAAGGCCCGCACTGAGAAGGGACCTGGAGGGATTCGAGGGCATCGACGCGGTGGCCGTTGAGCTCAAGGCAGCCGCAGTGGACGTTGTTACCAGGTGGGCACTTGAGAGGGGAATCGAGGTGATTTACCTGGACAACGAGCCGGTCAACATCGATGGGAAGGACCTGAGAGGGGCCGTTTTGAGGCTCGGCCACTCGATACTGGAGGGGAGAGGATGATAATCGTAACCGACCCCGAGAGCAGGGCCAGACTCCCGTTCTCGAGGGGGATCCTCACGCGCTCCATAACCCTTGCGGGGGTTGACGTTGGCATCGCCTACGGTATAGCCACGGAGGTTCAGAAGGAGCTGAATTCCAGGAAGGCCAAGTTCGTCACCACGGAGGAGATACGGGAACTGACGTACAGGAAGCTCATTGACCACGGCCTCAGGGAGGCAGCGAAGCGCTACCTGTTCTGGCGCCAGCTCCGCCGCCTGAAGGTGCCAATAACTATTCTCCTTGGCGGGGCAACGGGTGTAGGTAAGTCAACGATAGCGACCGAGCTGGCGTTCCGCCTCGGCATAAGGAGCGTTATAGGGACGGACACGGTAAGGGAGGTCATGAGGAAGATAATAGCACCCGAACTTCTCCCCGACCTCCACACGTCGTCCTTCCTCGCCTGGACGGCCGCTGGCAGGGTGAAGGGAAAGGACTCCCCCCTGATCAGGGGCTTCGAGGAGCAGGTCCGTCACGTATCCGTTGGCCTCAAGGCGGTCCTTGAGAGGGCCCACAAGGAGGGCTTCAACACGGTCATCGAGGGCATACACCTGGTTCCCGGCTACGTGGAGCTGGACGACAGGGACTTCATGTACGTGATAACGGTGGGCAGCAAGCGGGACCTGGAGGCCAGATTCTACGAAAGGGCGCGCTACAGCAGGAGGCCCGCCGAGTACTACATCGAGCACATAGACGCCATTATGGAGATACAGGACTTCATCGTGGAGATGGCAAGGGAGCACGGGGTTCGGGTGATAAACAACGTCGAACTCGAGAGCACGGTGGATGCCATAATGGAGGACATGATGGAGCGGCTGATGAGAAAGGTGGGAAGGGACGTCAGGGGGTGAACGGGCCCTTTACCTTCCATATTCCAAGGAGCCTTCCGCTCCCCCACGTGGCCTGAACCTCAAAGACGACTATCATTCCGGGGTATACGTCTATAAGGTTGAAGCTGTTTCCGAAGGGATTCCTGTGGAGCTCCCAGCTTATCGAGCCCGCGTTGACTATGGGTGTTTTCTCAACCTTGACCGCGAAGGAGTTGCCCCCGTGGCCGGTCAGCACGAGGTTGGCCTCTCCCCGCGTCAGTGTCCTCAGCACGTCGCCAGCGTCTTCGAGGAATCCCACCTCCCTGCTCCGTGGAATCGGAACGATGTTGTGGTGCAGGACGACCACCGTAAAGTTCTCGCGATACTCCTCGAGGTGCTTCGCTATTTTTCGCTGGCCTATCCGCCCGACGACTCCTATTGGAGTTTCGTACTGGGCGCTTATCACCGGAAGGAACGTGAATCCCTTCATCTCCACGATTTCCGGTTCGCCGAAGTACTCCAGAAACAGGTCGTAGCCCAGGTAGGTTATGTCGTTGTGGCCGGGAACGACGAGCTTTTCAGCTTTGATCTTCTCGTAGAACTCGTAGGCCTTCTCGTAGTAGCGCTCTATCCCCATATCCACGATGTCACCGTTGTGGATCACTATGTCGGGCCTCAGCTTTTCGTTTATAGTCCTGATAGCGTTTTCAAGTACCTTCCTTCTGAAGTACATCCTTTCCGAGACGTTGCTCTCGCTCATCTGGACTATCCGGAGCAGGCGCTCCCCGCGGGGCACGAAGATCTTCGGCTTTATGGGTCTGTGTTCCTTCCGCACCTTGTCCCCGGTCACGCGTTTTATCGTAACCTCGATCCTGCCGTCGTCGTGGATGGTGACGATGTTGTAGCTGTTCACGTCCCCCTTCCTCGTCTTCCTGCAGGATGTGCACCCCGCGTTGTCAACCACCATATCCTCGATGCGGTAGACGTTGGGCACGTGCTTGTGGCCGCAGGTGTAGAGGCTCACCTCGTGCCTGAGGAGGAGGTCGAGGACGTCGCCGGCGTTGTACAGAACGTTTCTCTCCCGCCCGGTGTCGGGCAGCGGGACGAGGTGATGGTGTGCGGCGACGATTTTGAACTTTTTCTCGGAGTACTCCTCGAGTCTCGCCTTGAGCCACCGGAACTTGTGACCGCCCACCCTGCCGTCGCTCAGGTCGGGTATGGTCGAGTCAACCCAGATGACGACCCCATCACGGAACTCGTAAACGCCGTTAAGCGGGCCTATGAACTTCTCGAACAGCTTGTAGCCGACGTTCCTGACATCGTGGTTACCAGGAATGACAACGAGCGGCTTCTTTATTTTTCCAAGCTCGTACGAGGCCCGCTCATACTCCTCGCGGAGGCCCTGGTTGGTCACGTCGCCGGTGTGTATCACGAAGTCGAAGTCCCCGCGGTTCACGTCGTTGACTATGAGGTCGTAGGCGTAGCCCTTGTAGGCGCTCTCGCCGGTTATGTGGGTGTCGCTTATGTGCGCTATCCGTATCATAGCCATCACTCGGCCGCTATTGCTGTCTCAAGCCGCCGCCTGCTGGCGGTCAGAAGGTCGCTCAGGCTGAATATTCCGACTATCTCTCCCTCTTCCTCTATGAGCATGTGCTTGATCCCTTTCTTGGCCATCAGGTCGAGGACGTCCCTCACGGGGGTGTTCGCGTTAACGGTTATCAGCTCCCCGCTCATTATCTCCCTGACAGGGGTGCCGTTCGACAGCCCCGGGATGACGACGCGTCGGATTATGTCGCTCTTCGTGAAGAATCCCACCACCCTGTTTTCTTCAACGACAACGAGGGAGCCTATGTCGAACTCCACCATAACCTCGCAGGCTCGCTTTACGCTGTCGTCCGGAGAAACGCCTATCAGCTTTCTCGTCATGTAAACCTTGATCGGGGCATCCCCCTCCATATTCCCACCCAAAATAAAAGTGGGACGGCATCGTATATAACGTTTCACAGGTGAACGGTCTCAACGTCGAAGCCGTCCTCACCAAGTCTGACGTAGAACGCGGTTCCGTTTGGTATTACCCGGTAGTCCGCGGGGTGGTACAGCTCGAAGGTTGAGGACGTCACCGCGAAGAGGTCCTCACCTTCAACGAGGAGCAGCCTGCCGTAGTCGTAGTTCAGCTGGTTCTCGGCATATTTCTCGCTCATGCTGGCGGTTATGAACGCGGAGAAGCTTCCCTCGGAATCCTGGAACAGGGTGACGGTGTTGAAGAGGGACTTCACCGTCCCGTTGATGATCCTGTACTGCTCCAGAACGTCATCGAGCGACGGGCTGGGGAGCCTCCTGCACAGGTAGGTGGCGAAGGCGTAGGTGTCTGAAGTGTTCCCCAGCTCCTTCCCGTCCAGCTCGGCGAGCTCCATAATCCTCTCCTTGTCGAGGTCGCCGTTGTGAAGCAGCCAGAACGTGAAGCCGTGTCTGGACGAGAACGCGAAGGGGTGGACGTTGAAGAGACTCCTGGCCCCCTGGCTGGCCGCCCTCGTGTGGGCCATCAGAACGGTGAAGCCCTCAAGCTCCTCTCTGAGGGAGCCGAGGGCGGCGGCGTCCTCAAATATTGGCCTCAGCGAGCGGTAGTGCTTCACCGAACCCTCCTTCAGGAGGACGTACCCCCATCCGTCCCTGTGCTGATCCCCCCTTCCCCTCCGCTCCTTGTACGGGTCATTTTCGGAGGACTTTACCAGGGCATCCAGCAGCGGACGAATCAGCTTTCCGTCACCCGCCGCAAACATTATCCTGCACATGTGTCCCACCGGAGCAATTTGAACCCACCGCCCAAAAGCTTTTAGGTCGTGGGGAGAGCACTAAAGCGGTCGGGGGTATGGGCATGGAGGGGCTTACCAAGGCCGTGGCCAGCGTCAGGAGGAAAATCCGTTCACACCGGG
This sequence comes from Thermococcus indicus, assembly GCF_006274605.1. Classification (NCBI taxonomy): domain Archaea; kingdom Methanobacteriati; phylum Methanobacteriota; class Thermococci; order Thermococcales; family Thermococcaceae; genus Thermococcus; species Thermococcus indicus. The sequence goes on along the minus strand of NZ_CP040846.1, from coordinate 1,602,297 downwards.
AACTCTACGCCAAGAACGAGGAGGCGGTGAAGCAGCACCTCATCGGGGAGGTCTTTCAGGCACTGGGATGGGACTGGAACAACCCGGAGGAGGTCAGACCGGAGGAGCGGACGGAGGACGGGAGGGCGGACTACGCGCTCATCCTGGACGGAGAGGTCTTTGCCTATGTCGAGGCCAAGAACCTCGGGGTCAACATAATCAAGCGGGACGAGCCCCTCCGCCAGCTGGCGCGCTACTGCTTCAACTCCGGCGTTAAATACGGCATCCTCACGAACGGTGCCGTGTGGATAGCGGTGAAGGCCTTTGAAGAGGGCTCACGCCTGAGGGACAGGGTTCTCGTCACCGTCAACATCGAGGAAGAGCCCATTGAGAAGGCCGTGTTGAAGCTGTCCATTCTCTCGAAGTCCAGGATAACCGAGATGGAGCGGATTGCCTCCCTTCTGAGGGCGCTTGAACTGAGCTTTCTGGGGCTCAGGGGAGAGGGCTACTCCGAGGAGATGCTGATCGAGTACCTGACGTCGCGGGAGGGCATGAACACGGTTCCCGTTGGGGAGCTGAAAGGGGACGAGACGCCCAGGGCGGCCTATGTCTATGACGGTGGATGGAAGCTCCTTCCCCTCCAGGAAAGGAGCATCAAGGGGGTTCTTCTCTCCATCCTGCTGTATCTGGAGAAGCGCGCCCAGGGGTACGAGCGGGAGGAGATACGGAGGGCCTACGAGCACATCAGGAGAATGTCGCTCAGCCCCGAGACCGCCCTGGAGGTACTCAAAAAGCTGGAGGAAGAGGAAAAGCTCAGGATATCTGTCGAGATTTGATTGTTCAGACCACCTTCCAGAGCTCATCGCTCTCAGGTCTCTCAAGGGGCCTCTCTTCGCCGTTCTCAACGATGACCCTGACGCCGGGGTCTTCCACAAACTCTCCTATGACGGAGGCGTTTATGCCCTTCTCTCCAAGGGCGTTCAGGATATCATCCACGCCGTCCCTCGGGGCGGCTATCATCAGGGCCCCGGAGCTTATCAGGGCTAGGGGGTTTAGACCGTAGAAGCGGCATATTTCCAGCGTCTCCTCCCGTATGGGTATTCTTTCGGCGTAAACCCTGAAGCCCAGGCCGGCTGCGTCGGCCATCTCGTGAAGGCCGTTCGCTATTCCCCCCTCCGTCGGGTCGTGCATGGCGTGAACGCCGACCTCGTTGGCCGTGAGGGCGTCTTCCACGACGCTTATCATCTCGATGAACTTCCTTGCCCTCTCGACGAACCCCCTTCCGAAGGCCCCCTCAAGCTCCTCCGCCCTCTCGCTCGCTATTATCGACGTTCCCTCCAGGCCGGCCCACTTGGTGAGTATTATCGCGTCCCCGGGCTTCGAGCCGTTCGACGTCACGAGCTTTTCCCTCTGCACCTCTCCGAGCATCGTCCCGACGACTATCGGTCTGTCGAGGCCCGGCGTCACCTCCGTGTGGCCGCCCACTATGGCGACGCCGAGTTTTGCGGCACTCCTGTGGAGCTCCTCCATTATCCCCGAGAGAATGGCCTCGTCGGAGTTCTCGGGGAGGAGAATTGAAGCGAGGAACCACTTCGGCCTGGCCCCGAAGGTGGCCACGTCGTTGGCGTTGACGTGAACCGCGTAGAAACCTATTCCCTCCCCGGCACCGGTTATTGGGTCTGTCGATGCAACGAGAACAGTCTCTCCGAAGTCTATCGCGGCCGCATCCACCCCGAGGTCGGCTCCGATTATCACCCTCTCTCCCCTGGCCCCGAGGCGGTTGAAAACAATCTCTCTGAGCTTTTCCGGTGGAATTTTACCCGCAGGCAGCATCTTGATCCCCCTGAATTTCGCTGTGTCTGTACGACATAGCGGGTGAATGCTTAAAGACTTTGCCCGGGGATGCGTGGTTTCAGAACAGGCGGTTGTCGGGCGGAGCGGCGAGAATATGAAAGAACGGGAGAGGCAGCCCTCACGGCTGCCAGCGTCCGGCACGGTCCGGAAGACGAATGTGCTCCCTGAACTTGCCTTTTCCGTGGGCGTACATCTGGAGCAGCTCCTGCCTGATCTGTCCCATCAGGGCATCGATAGCGTCGTAGTCCTTGTTCTCGATGGCGATCCTGAGCTGGTCAACGAGGGCCTCTATCTTGGTGACGTTCATCCCCGACTTCTCCATGATCCTGAGCTGTATCTCCACGCGGTGCAGGAACACCGTTGCCATGGCGGTAGCGTCCAGCCTTACCCTGCTCTGCCACTCCTTCGAGGCCATCCTTATGACGAACTCGGCGTGGGCCTTGGCGGCTATGGCCTGTCCGTAGGCCTTTCCATACCTCTCCTCGTCATAGGCTTCCCTGGCGCTTTCAAGCTCCCTCTTGGCAAGGTCCAGCATCTTCCCCGCGACCCGCTCCATCTGAGGCGGCAGGGTAACGTTCGCGAGCAGCTCCTCGGCGGATGCAATGCGCTCTTCGCTCGTGTTGATGGCCTCCATCGCCATCTCCGGGGTTATGTTGACATTGACCTCCGTGACGTTGGCCCCGAACCTCTCCCCGAGCCGCCAGGCCATTCCCCTCATGACCTGGCTCCTGACTAGGGTCATGCTCTTCGGGTGGGCCTCTATCTTCATCATGACCCGGGTTACGTTGGTGGTGTCGTTGGCGAAGATTATCACCCCGTGAACCTTCACGGCCTTCCTGAGGGCGACCCTGATCGCGGCGGTGTCGTTGCCGGGAACCACTATCACGTGGTTCTCAAACTTTATCCTGAGCTTGGCGGTTGCGTTTCCTATGGCCGCCAGGTTGGTCTCGTACCTGTTCCTGCCCCACCAGCGCTCGACGGTGATGTTGAGCTCATTAAGATCATCCAGGTACCTGTCGACGACGGCATCGGGTCCGCCGATTATTATAACATTATCAGGGCCGTAGCTCATCACGCTCGCCGTGACGTTCGGGTCATAGACACCCCAGGGGGTCGTCACGACCACCGCACCGGTCATGTTGGCGAGGTACTGGGCCAGTGTGCAGTCAGCCTCGTTGTCGCTGACGAATATGACGGTCACGCTGGTATCTGCGGCGGACACGTGGCCGAAGGAGGCGGTCGTCGCCACCATCATCAAACCAAAGAGCAATGCAATAGCTTTTTTCCATACCATGGCGCTTCACCTCGCTTTTCTTTTTGAAGACAGTCATATTTAAGCTTTTTTCACGAAATCGTAGTCTTAGATTCATGTTTGTTCAGCATAGTCCCTCTTTGCGGGCTTTTTCATAGCTTATCGTTAAACAACGTTAGCCAACGTTTATTTAAGTTTACAGAGGTACAGAACCCGGTGGTTTTGGCTGTGGAGGATGTGAAGGGGAGTAAACAGAAAAAAGAATCACGGGGCGACGTAGTAGTACTCGCCCATCTCCTTCTGCTCCCTGTCCTTGACGCTGTTCTCCTTGTTGGCCCTGGGCCTGCCCGTGTCCGGGTCGCGGCGGAAGGTTATGCCGACCCCCGCGAGGAAGCGGTTCATTCCCTCGCGCATCCCGGTGGGCGGCAAAGCTTTGCCGTGCTTTCCGGGTTCGCCCTCGAAGACCATCAGCCTGTCGCTGATGTAGTCTATCATGAGAACGTCGTGCTCGACGACGAGAGCGGTCTTGCCCTCCTTCTCCATCAGGTGCCTTATCGCCCTCGAAACCGCCAACCTCTGCTCGACGTCGAGGTAAGCGGAGGGCTCGTCGAGCAGGTACAGGTCCGCGTCGCGGATGAGGGCGGCGGTTATTGCAACCCTCTGAAGTTCACCGCCCGAGAGTTCGTTCACCTTCTTGTCGTAGAGGTCCGGGACGCCGAGCGGGTTCAGGAGCTCGGTCTTGTAGAAGCTGTTGAGGAGCTTCCCCGCGTTTATCTTGCTCAGGAGATCGTAAACGGTCCCCTCGTAGTCAACCTTGATGTACTGCGGCTTGTAGGAAACCTTCAGCTCCCAATCGACCTCTCCCTCGGTGGGCTTCTCGACGCCCGCGAGCATCTTCACGAAGGTCGTCTTACCGATTCCGTTGGGGCCGACGATGCTCACAACTTCGCCCATGTAGAGCGTTCCGGGCTCGGCCTCGAGCCTGAAGCCGCCGTAGTCCTTCACCAGCCTCGGGTACTCAACCAGTATCTCGCCCTCCTGGCTCTTCCTCTCGCTGGATTTTGTGAACCTTATCTCCTGGGGCCTGAAGCGGACGTTCTCGTCCTTCAGATAGCCGCGCAGGAACTCGTTTATTCCGTTGCGCGTGCCCTTCGGCTGGGAGAATATACCGTAGGCGCCGGGCTTACCGTAGACGACGTGGATAACATCGCTGAGGTAATCCAGGACCGCCAGGTCGTGCTCAACGGTGAGAACCGCCTTGCCCGAATCTGCCAGATGGCGGATTATCCTGGCCACCTTGAGCCTCTGCTTTATGTCGAGGTAACTGGACGGCTCATCGAAGAAGTAGAAGTGCGCGTCCCTGAGTATCGCCGCGGCTATGGCCACGCGCTGAAGCTCACCGCCGGAGAGGTGTTTTATGTCCCTGTCGAGGACGTTCTCCAGCTCGAGCTCCCTTACGACCTCCTCGAACTTGCCCGCCTCGTCGGCCCTCTTGAGCAGGTCCCGAACCTTGCCCTTGACCGCCTTGGGGATTAAGTCCACGTACTGGGGCTTGACCACAGGTTTAATCTGCCGGTTCTTGAGCTTCTCGAAGTAGTTCTGGAGCTCGTTGCCGCGGAATGCCCTGATAACGTTGTCCCAGTCCTCGTTGTCGCCGCACAGGTTCGGCAGGAGCTGGCCGGAGAGTATCTTAACCGCGGTAGTCTTACCGGTTCCGTTCGGTCCGAGGATACCGACCACCATGCCGTCCTTGACAACCGGAAGCCTGTAGAGGACGAAGGCGTTTACTCCGTAGCGATGCACACAGCCCTCCTCAAGCTCCTCAGGGAGGTTCACTATGGTTATCGCGTTGAAGGGACACTTATGCACACAGATTCCGCAGCCGGTACAGCTCGCCTCCTGAATCACCGGGCGGTAGTTCTCCTCGTCTATGATTATCGCCTCTCCGCCCATTCGATTGACGGGGCAAACCCTCTCACACAGGAAGTTGCCGCACTTGTCCGGATTGCACCTGTCGTAATCGATGACCGCTATCCTCATCACTCACCACCGACTTAGCCTACCGAAAGCCCTTTTAAAGGGTTGCGGGATATTCTAATCCATGCGGCCTGACAGGAGAACCCTCCTCTGGACGGTGCTTCTGCTGATTCCCCCAGCTGCTTTTTACGTGCCCTTGGAGAGGATAGCGTATCTACCGTTTTTGATAGCATCGATGGCGGTTTTTCTCGTCTCAGTGATCTTGTATCATAGAGCCAGAAAGCGGTCTGACGTTAGCCTTGAGACGTTTCTCTCGGTGCAGTTCATCGGTCTGATCCTGGGGCAGGTGGAGAGCCTCATGGGTGTCCTGCTCTTCATACTCCTTGCGGGGGTTTTAACTGCCTGGCTTCCCGACAGCATCTCCGATGGCGAACCCCTGAAAACCGCGGGGACGATTCTTTACACACTCTCGGTTCTCCTGCTGACATACTGGCTGGTGGAGCCTGTCCCCGGAAAGACCAAAAACCGGGAGCTAAAGAGGACAAAGTACCTCGTAACCGCGCTGAGCATGCCGAACTGGAACGCCGGGATTGTTCTCAACGCGAACTGCGAAAAGCTCAGGAGGAACAGCGCAGAGTTGAACGAGAACGAAAGGAGACAGAACATAGTGCCTCTTTTCCAAGCGGTGAGCTATCACCTGCCCAAGCTTGAGCGGGTCTATCTCCTCGTGTCCAAGTCCATTTTAGAATGGGGAGGGAACGTCTCGTTCGAGGAGGATTACCTCAAAGAGAGGGGAATCAACACCGGAAGGTCCCCCTTCGAGACCAAGTTCAAGGCCTTTCTCACAAAGCTCTCCGAATGCATCAGAAGGCCTATCCTCGTCAGATGGTCCGATGGCAGGAGGGAGAGCCTCGGGAGTGGTGAAGGAGTCATTGAGTTCATACTGGTTTCCGCGGGGGACTTCAACGACATTGAAGAGTGCAGGGATGCCATAAAAGAAGCGGTGGGAGGGCACATCGAAGAGGAAAGCTGGGAGGTGACATTTGACATAACCGGCGGAAAGACCCTGGTAAGCGCCGCGATGGTTCTTGAAGCGATAAAGGGCGACTGCCAGGCGGAGTACACGAGGCAAGACGTTCAAGACGTTGAACCGGAGGAGAGCCTCTACCGCGTTGACCTTGACGTACACTCCCTTAAGGACCTTCTGAACGAAGTCGCGAGAAATCTCAACCGGAGGCTGTAGCGGGAAATTCCACATCCCCGAAAACTTTATTTATCCCTATGAGGTAACGATGGCTCACTAATGGGGGTGTTGTATGGGGGGCATAGGTTACAGGCGCTACGTTTCTTTCATCATAATGGCCGTTGCAAGCCTGTGGGTTATCCTTGAACCCCATTTCTGGCGATCCCCTTCGACGATTTTCCCAGTTCTGGTAATCGCGGCAACGGCATGGAGCGACTATTTGAACCAAGCAGTTCCCACGAAAATCATCTACGCGGCGTTCATCTCGATGTCCATAATCAGCTTCGAATCGTTTCTTCATTCGTACTTTCTGCTCCCTCTGTTCTGGGCATTCACCCTGGCGCTGACATCTGGAAAGGAAAGGATCGCCTATGCCCTCACCGTCATAGCCCTGCCCGCGGCATTCATAAGCTCAAGACTCTGGCCCGCCTCACAGACTGCCTCATGGATGCTTGTCGGACTGATGATCGGCTACACGGAGAACGTCGTGATGGAGGACACAGCGGAGGGCGACATATACCTGACCGCCCTGTATTTCGCGCTTCTCGGTCCACTGGCGGTCATCCAATATGCCGCGAGGGATGCCGTAGGTTATGCGTTCTTCTTGAAGGATTCCTACGGGATTCGCTTCTATCCTGTGGGGGCGGCTATGTTCGTGCTCTCGGTCCCAGTTCTCAAAACGGGCCCTGTCTCTTTAGGGTATCCAAACGATACGCTTACGGCCCTTTCCGCAGTTGTCGGCCTGTTGGCGCTGATCTACATCTCCAGATACGGACAGGGGGCGATGCTCTTTTCCTTTTTCTTTTTGACTTTCATTGTGTTCCTTCCCCTGTGGGCGATAAGCGGAGGAATACCACTACTCCTTCCGGCCTTTGGAATTGCGATGATTGCGGTAAGAAAGACTGCCGGCGGATTCCTCCACTACCATGGATTCAGCACGGTAACGCCGGGTGAGCTGAGGGCACTAATTGACGGCATCGCGGTTTTCTTAACAATACCCTATGTTCTCGAACACGCTACCCTCATTGTCCCCGTTATAGCGATAACTTTTTCCCTCTGGGTCCTCCTGCTCTCTAGGATTGAAAAAGAGGACATCTCTTTCCTGGGGATACCTGAAGTCCTGTTAGCTGGGATATGGTTATCGGGGTTGTTCGGTATATCCATCCTATGAACCGAAAAACTTATAAAACCAAAAGTTGTCAGGGATAAATCGCCTCCGGGCGAAGGTGTGAGACAACCGCCCGGAGGTGATGGGGATTAGGAGGCTCCTTAGACTGCTCCGGTTCTTCGTTGCTTCGCCCCTCAGCGACGCCGACTTCACCAGGGACTTTCTCCTGCTCCGCTGGCTCCGCAGGCGCTGACCCCTTTCTTTTCTTAAATCACGCGCTCCAATCCAAATCCGGGGGTGGTGCCTTGCTGGTCGGCCACTGTCGGAAGAGATCGGTCGGCGGCGACATTTTCTTCGTCTTCAAGCACTCGGTTATGGTATTTTCCATCTCCGATTACCCCGCGGTTAGAACCTTCTTCGGCAGGGAGGCGAGGGAGTATCTCGGCGGACTGAGGGAGTTCCGGGGCTTCTGCTCCCTCTGCCTGCTGCCACAAGAGGAGGCCGAAAGGCTCATGATTAAGGTCGTAAGGTGGTTCGACGAGTTTGAGGGACTCCTTAATTCGACAGCAAGAAACTTGAAAATGGCTGGGATTGAGAAGCTCAACTGCGACGATGCCCTTCCAAGGGACCTTGAGCTTCAGCTCAAGCTCTTCCGCGTGAAGCTGGCGAGTTTTTCAACCATTCTGCCCAGAAACCGGTGCCGCGACGTCCAGACCGGGCCGGAGGAGATAGACGGCTGCCTCCACGTGGAGATAATAAACGAGAGGCTGAAAAGGCTTAGAGAACCCTGAAAATCCTGCCATATTCAAAGCCGTTCAGCTTCACCATTTCTCTTTTCCAGTCCTCCGAATTCTTTCCGTGCCAGAGACCGTAGAGCTTGTAGGTGTGGACGTTCAGCTCCCCGAGAACCGACGCCAGCGTGTAAAGCGTGTCCCTTAGCCCCTCCCACGTCCCCTCAATGGTTCCCCCAAAGGAAAAGTCCCACTCCAGCCTGAAGGGAACCAGCCCGCTCCCCCTGAGCGCGTCCATTTCCGCATAAGCCCTGTCGTCGAGGGTTATAACCAGAACGTTCGCATCCTTCTCCTCCGCGAAGGACTTGTAGTCCAGGGCTATCTTGGTGTCGCCCCTCTCGCCCCTCCTGCTGTCGGCTCTTTCCGCACCCATCTCCCTCAGCCTGTAAAGCTCCACCCTGCCGAGAGAGGCCAACCTCGCCCTTGGCGTCGGCTGGTTGGAGTAAAACCCAAGCTCCCGATCGAAGGGTAACTTCTCGTTCACCTGCCTCCCTATCTCGACCTGAACCTCGTCGGAGTAAACGAAGTCAAAGACCAGGTTACCGTTGCGGTAAAAGTCATTTTCGGCCAAGAGCTTCGATGGAACGCGGAAGAGGAGGGCGTTGGTGTCGAAGCCGATGTAGAGCGGCCTTCCCGAGTGGAGCAGAGCTTTAACCTCTTCCTTCAGCCCGTCCCAGTTCCGGAAGCTCCCCATTCCAGCTATTATGGCCTCCTTCACCATCGAGTGCCCGCCGTGGAGTTCCCTGTCGAGGGTTATGTACTCCCCGACCCGTATCCTCGCCCGCTCGCCCAGCTTCACGGACGCTATCTCCTCGCTCCTGACTGCCAGCCTGAACCTCCGCTGACCGTCGAGGTAAAGGGAGTTGAGGAGGGCCATTAGGTTCTCTCTGCTCACCACCAGGCTCTTAGGGGAATCTTTCTTCCGCCGGCCGAGTTTCAGCGCGCCCTTCCTCCCGGTGAGTTCCTCCCTCCGGAAGAGCCTCTGCTCCGCCATCGGGACCTCGAAGAGAAGCCTTCCCGCGTACCTCCTGAAGTTCCCCAGGTGGAGGTATGTAACTTCATCCGCGCCCATAGAGATCGCCGCGCCGAGGAGGAGCGCGCTCATGAACTTTCTGCCGGGGGTTATATCAACGACGACCTCGTGCCCCTCTGCCTTCAGCTTTCTTATCAGCTCCCCAGCCCTTTCCCTGAACTGGACGGGGTCTTCCTCGGTGAAGCTCATGCCTTCGTCGGCTATCACCTCAATAGAAACCCTGTAGGCCTCTGAAAGCTTCCCGATAAGTCTCTTCACCAGCTCAAGCTGCTCGGTTACGTCATCGTTCCAGAGGAGGTAGACCCTCTCGGGAATCCACGAGTAAACCTCGGCCAGATACCAGAGGGGGTTGAAGACCGCCTCGGGGGTCGTTCCAACGACGGTAACGTAGGCCCTCATAGCACCACCCCACTGGAGCACAGCCTCAAACCCTCCCAGCGTCCATTGGGGAGGAATGCTTTCCCCGCCTAAAGGACACCATGTCTTTGGTAAACTCCACAAGAGATCGTTAAAAAGACTCTTGACGGGTTCTTAAGCAGCTTTCCAAACAACTATGTTCTGCGTAAACGTCAATGGAAGTTGGGCAGGCATATCGCCGACTTGCACAGGCTTGCAGTTTCCAAACAACTATGTTCTGCGTAAACTTGAAACAGAAGCCCCGGAGCTCCCAGAGAAGGGCACATGGGTGTTTCCAAACAACTATGTTCTGCGTAAACTTTCGACCACATTTGCTATGATTCTGGAAAGCCTGCCAAGGAGGTTTCCAAACAACTATGTTCTGCGTAAACGACAGACAAGATAGCAGAAGGTGGGCGGACAAGGAATGGGATGCTTTTCCAAACAACTATGTTCTGCGTAAACGCGGAGGAGGTAGCGAGAAATCTCACCGAAAAAATAAGACTTTTCCAAACAACTATGTTCTGCGTAAACGAAGCTCATGGAGGACGCGTTGAAGGAGCCAACGGAAGCAAACTTTTCCAAACAACTATGTTCTGCGTAAACTGAAGAGCAATCAGACTGGGGCTTATCGCGTATGATCGGCATTTTCCAAACAACTATGTTCTGCGTAAACGTGAAAATAGAAAGTGATAGGATTTACGTATTTTTTGATCCGGAGGGGGTTTCCAAACAACTATGTTCTGCGTAAACTTCCCAAGTTCAAATGGCCCGTAAGTTCCTTCAAAGGCGTTTCCAAACAACTATGTTCTGCGTAAACGGGCAAAGTGGCTCTTAAGCTGTGACCGGGAGTACATAGAGGTTTCCAAACAACTATGTTCTGCGTAAACATGTTGACTCACCAGTGAGTGCGAAAATTCCTGGAGTTGCAGAGAAGGTTTCCAAACAACTATGTTCTGCGTAAACATCAAAGCCAAAATAATCATGGTGGCCTTGGACAAGGATATTTTGTTTCCAAACAACTATGTTCTGCGTAAACCATGGGATGGAGAAACTGATGAATGGCTACTTTTACAGGGTTGGGTTTCCAAACAACTATGTTCTGCGTAAACATAAGACATGTTTTTGCTGTCCCAAAAACGATCTCATACGAGGTTTCCAAACAACTATGTTCTGCGTAAACCATGCCTCTGGAGACCCCTTTAGGTAAGTAAAGATGCAAATCAACCTCTTAAAAACATTACGCTTGCGGGAGACGAATTCAATGGAAGAAACATTAAAATGGACACGAAAGAAGAAATGGAACCGGTATGAAAAACGGGAAGAAACTATAAGCCTACAAACTTGGAACTTCGACTGGAATCCTTAAACAGCCGAGAGAATCCCTCCCAAGAAATTTAAGACTGCTTTTAATCAAGCGCCTTACGAGCGCCTAAAGTCTAGAGGTACAGAGTCTCAAAATCCAAAAACTCCGAAGTTTTCAAAAATCCACAATCGGGATTCCTGCAAAAACCTTCAAGGTCTGAAAAAAGGGACAAAAATCCCTCAATCTCTAAACTATGAGTAAAACTCCCAACTCACGTTAAAACGTTCTTAAAATCTCATTTCAGCCCAAAAAGTCCTAAAAAGATGTTTTTTAGCTCTTCCAAAATTTTACAATCTTGCCGAGCTCAGCGCTTTACTATAGCAAAAAGTCTAGGCCAATAAAATACTAAAATCTAGAAACAGGGCCAAACCCAGACATCCATAATCGGGATCCCACCAGATAAATTACAATTAAGAAAAGTTAAGAAGGACAGGGCAACAACGCTGGGTTTCGTTGATGCTGGCGTTATGGGGAAATTGATGGAAACCTCAGGGAACGTTGAAACGCCCGTAGCCGAGGGTCGTTTTAGCCCCAACGCCGTGATTTTCGATGGCCAGTTTGAGCAGTTCCCAGGCGGTCTCCTTCATCTCGCCAGCGACTCCAAAGAGGAACGGCGTTTTGGCCTTTACCGTCAGGAAGATTACCGGAACGGGGCTGTGCCAGTCGCCTGGAGGTTCACCTCTCTGGTAGTACGGCCCGTAGTGGGGGTTCATTATGTCCCACTCGAAAAGGTGCCAGTCGCCCCTGCCAGGAGGAACCGGCAGAGCATCGAGGAAGATGGCCTTGCCCCGGTTTTTAGTCGTTCCAAAGAGTTCAACGAGTTTCTCTGCTATTCTTCTGGGGCTATTTCCGACCCCAACGGTGTTCACGAACTCCTCAATCTCTCCGGAGGGAGTTACTTCAGAATTCTCCGGAAATTTCCCGGCTTTTCCCTCGCTGAGAAACTTCTGAACCTGGCCCGCGCGCTCGTAGAAGTCCCCGCTGAAACCACCGGCCCCATCCAACAGCTCCGCCATCATCTCCGTTGCCCATGCCCTCGTTATTCCCTTCAGTGCCGAGCCGGGGATGTAGGGAACGCCGTAGTTCCTGAGGAGCCTTATGCTGGTCTCATAGACGCTCTCATCGCCGAGGCCAACCACGAGCCTCGTCCTTGAAGCAAGGATTTCTTTTTCCGCCCCGATACTGTTCACAAACATTTCATAGAGCCTGAAGTAGTCCTTGTACAGCGAGACTGCTTCTCCAGGCACCTTTATTTCCCCGAGGAGGGTTTTGAGAACGTTCCCGCTGGCCTTGGGGTTTTCGGAGTGGCAGTCGTTTACTAAGCCCTTTTCTTTGGAATAGGGGGCAAACTTGTCGAGGAGCAGGGAGAGGTTTTTGACGTCTTTGGTGTTTAGGAACTTTTCACTCGGGTTGGAGATTTCAAGGGCACTCAAGGTGTCTCTTGGGAGATAGTAGCAGGCGTTTCGATTCCTGCTTTCCCCCTTCCTCCTCACCTTACGGTGGAAGCCTCGGCTTTTTCTATCGGGTCTCCTGTTCCCCCACGCGCTGTCTTTGAAGTTTCTCCTCATGCCCCTTCACCGCTTTCCTTGTCCTCCTCCAGCATCGCATCTGCGAAGCGTCTCAACCAGTTGAGAAAGGCTATGGTCTCCTCGGTCAAAAGGACAGCATTGAGGGCGTTCTTCTCGGTGTAGGCCTTCAGCGGGTCCTTTCCGTCGGTGAGACCCCTCTCGCCGAGCCACTCGGCTATGTGCTTGTAGAGGTAGGCATAAGCAAGTCTGTCAGCTGAGAACTTTGGTGTCTTATCAGTTTTGGTCTCAGTCATCATCTTGATTATCCATTCTGGAAGCTTAGTGTAGAGTACTGAATTATTCTGATTGTCTGTGTTCTCATTAGGTCCAACAATGTTAGCTTCAGGTTTTATTTTTGATCTGTAAAAGGCCAGCGCCTGCCCAAGGCCGTTGGTGAGGATCAGCACAGGGGCACTCTTGACGTAAGAGCGGTACTTGCTCCCAACCTCAGAGCCTCTATCATTGCCTTTACTGTCCTTTACTGAGAGGTTTGCAACTTCAAGAACGCTCCTGTAGGCGAACTCGGCCCGCTCCTGGTCAAGCGTCTTGATGTCCATCCTCATCACCCCGGCTTCGCCAGAACGAAGCCCTTCCCAACAGTCTCGTCGCCCCCGACCTGGAGGTATCTGGTATCCGTGATGAATCCCCTCAGAGTCTCTTCTACTTCCTCTTCGCTCTTCAGCGCCCCTCCCCTTGGGTTGCCAACGATTATCACAGAGTAGAGCAGCGTATCGCTGGGTAGGAACTCCTCGTACCAGAGGCCACCCTGCTTTACCGTCCCCTTCGAGGCGTCTATCGCAACCCTTGCCACTATCTCGGTGGAGAGCCTCACGAAGGTTGAGAAGACGTCGTCGTCCACTATGACGATCCTCCTGGAAACGTCGATGCCCTCCGGGAGGACGAGTTTGATTGCATCTATCACCTTCTCGTCAACCCTGTCCTCAACGTCGAGAACCAGCTCCTCAAGAATTACCCTGCCGTTGTTTTCAACGTCGGAATTACCGGTAACGAGCGCCTTGCCCTTCCCGACCGCAGGGACTTCAAAATCAGCGTTGCGGCCCGCGAGCTGGAGGTCTCTCTTAAACCGCTCAAGCACCATCGGGCTGGTGACGTAGGCGAAGACGCCATTTGCGCTCCTGACAGGGAAGAGGAGTATCTTCGCGTCGCCGACAGCTATCGCTCCCGCGTGTTCGCTGGCTCTGTTGGTTGGGGGTCCGAATATTGCCGTCGTCATCGGTGGTGAGAGAAGGAGATTTTCTAGCTCGGTTTTCCTTGTTATCAGCTCCTTGACTTCTTCTTCGGGTATGTCAGATTTTAGTTTCTTCTCTATCTCTAAGAGCTCTGCTTTAATGATCTCCCGGAGCTTCTGTCCGCTTTCTTCCCTACTTTCAAGTTCATAATCTCCGAATGCACTCCTGAGAACACCCTTGAGGCTCTGACCCCATATCACGGGAAAGCCGGTGTGTCTTTCCCTCTGTATCGGCAGGTCGATAACGCTTATCTCCGAGCCGCTCCCCGGGTGCAGGGGAGTCACGGCGTAGAGACCCAAGACTAGGCTCTTCATCAGCAGACCACCCCCTTTGAATTTTTCATCTTGAGCGCGCCTATGAGGAAGCAAACAACAACGTCGTCTGAGCAGGAGCACGTGGAGAGGGTTTCGTCAATTCTCGCGCACCTGCTCTCGCAGTTTTCATCGGCCTTCACGAGCTTGCCACACCCCATTTTTCCGTATGACCAGTAGATGTCCGTTCCATCGTACCTCACGAAGACCAGGTTGTACTCAAAGCCGGAGTGGGCTATGAAGTTCCTGATGTCAGGGGTGGGGTTCACTGAACCCACCGACGGGGAAGTTAATCGCATGGCACTCCTCAGTTTCCCAAGGGCTATTTTCTTGCCCCTCTTGAGGGGAAGCAATGGCTTATCAACATGCTTCCCCGAAAGTCTGTCGAGAACCCCCGGCCTGAACCGGCTCGTGCCATTAACGTATTCATAGCCTCCTTTGATGAGCCTGCAGAGTTCCCTCAGCTGGTCTCCAACGACTATGCCAATCCTGGGCATCCTGGAGAAGAGCCTGTTCGTTATCCTCACGAGCTCGTCGAGGGTAACCTCTTTCTTCGGGTAACCTTTGAACTCCGTTCCAAAGACCCTTAACATGTAGTGGAGCTTTACAGCGGTTCTGAAGTCCTTGCTCAGGGATTTTCCGCGGAGAACGTGGAGCTTCATTACCCCAGTGGGATCGGGTCTAAAGGACACCACAATGTTGTTGAGGAAATCGAGGTGCTCTCTCTCCAAGTACTCCTCAACCTCCTTCTGCGAAGGATAGAAAGTTGCGAACGCCAGCGGAAAACCGTTGGTAACGGAGCTTATGAAGGCCGACCATTTTGGCCTGCTCGAAATCGTCGAGTAGAGCGGTCTGGGCCTCAGCTCAAGGTACTCCACGAGCTTCATGTTGAGAACAGAGAGGGGCTTTATTTTCTCCTTCCACTCCCTTTCTCCCTGAGGGAAGGGTTCAGAGTTTACCACGTACAGCCTCGCGGTGCGGAGGTAAGCTAGTATACCGAGCAGAGCATTGAGCGCCCGGTAAGTCAGAACAGGCATGAAGTTTATCCCGTGGGTTAAGTCAAGGATTACTTCGGTGTCCTCAACCGGGAGCCTCTCGGCGAGAACCTTCAGGACAGAGGAGTAGAAGTCAAGAACGTCGCCCTCCACGCTGACGTTGCTGAACTCTCCAACACCAGGCAGAACCACTATCTCGACGTCATCGAGCAGGGCGCGGTCCTCTTCACTCATGTATGGATTTACGCGGTTCTCTATGAACCACCTGACCCTTTCCTCGACGTCCGCCTTGACGTTATCGTAGCTTTCCATCTTCCTAGCTGGGACGTCGTTCCTGAGCGTCAGGTTCGCCAGGGTGTCAAGGACGAGTATTATGGTTTTCTGAGGTTTCAAGGCCTTCAAAAGAACAGGCAGCGTGCTCACGTTTTCCTCCTTCACATTTTGACAGTCGCTGAGTCCTAGCGATTTGCAATCAGCGCTGTATTCTATGGCCTCCCACTGGAACGGGTTCCCCCAGGTAGCCACAAGAACCCTTTTCAACCTAGCACCCCCATGAAGACAAGACCGTAACCGGCCCATGTCATCTCGCCGATACGGAGCTTTCCGGAAATGTTAAGGGGCTCCTTTGCCTCGAACCAGAGGACCGTCCCTGCTGGCAGGGCGTACTTGAGGGGCTTTGGCATCCTCTCAACCATGTCCCATCCTGTAACCAGTATTCTCCGTCCTGTGAAGAGCCTAAGGAACCTGACCTTACCTCCCAGCCTGGAGGTTATCCCTTCCTTCAGTTCCTCCACCTTTCCAACGGCGGGCGTGGCCAGATAAACCCTTATGATGTCGCCTGCATTGACGCTTCTGCCCATGGCAGCGGGCAATTTTCCGTCGGTGAACCTGAAGCCCGCGAACCTCGATTCGCCCCCGAGCTTCAGCTTCCCCTCCTTCCCTAGCGCTTCCATCAATTTCTCTTCGTCACCTTGGGAAAGGTAAACAGCTATTCTAAACCTTCTTTCCACCTCAAGGAGTCTAAGGAACTCGGCCCTGTAGAGTAACCCTCGCACCGTCGTTCTTGATCTGTCAAGGGCTATCCCAACGCGTTCCTCCTTCACATATGGTATCTCGGCGTGAATTCCATCGAAGTTTGGCCTTCCTTCAAGGTATCCCCTGATAAAATCCCAGCTCGTAAAGCCGTTGAGCGGTGAGAACCTCAGAGTTCTGGAACCATCATTTCCGCGGGCGAAAACGGCACGCTCCCCTTCAATGGGATTATATGGCCTCAGCTCGGCGATGCCGCCCTCGGTCTCAACGATGTCCATCGGAATTCTGAAGAGTGGTCCCGTGCCGTCGTGGAAGAAAACTCCCTCTATTGAAAAGCCTGGATGCCAGTTGCCCCCGTTTTCCGAAACCTTCACGATCCTACCGTCTGAGATTTCCAGGTTGAGAATCTCCAGATGATCCCTCACAAAGAGCGCTCCCATCAGCGCTCCGGCAACGGTGTGGGGGAGTGGCTCAATCGTCCTGCCCACGTGGTTCTGACCGGCTGTGAAGTCCCGGCTCTCTCTGAAGAAGAGAACGTCGTTGGGGATTATCTCAATCATTTCCTCACCCCCGTTTCGAGGAGAACTTTGAGGAGCACGGCCGCTCCGGCGACCTGTTTTTTCACCACCATCCCAGCTACTCTGCTCCCTACCTTCTCGGAGAGCACGTCAAACCACTGCTTTTCTGCAATCGCCTCTGGCATTCTGTTCTCCACCAGCGCCCTGGCAACGCTGACAACGCTATTAAACGGGCTGATGAATTCTCTCTCCGGGTCGCTGGCCACGACTTTCGCTATCTCCTTGTTCACTTCCTCGGGGGACTTTTCCGTTGTTGCCCCCAGCTCCTCCCTCGTTAGAACCACCCTCACGTTTTTTACGAGCCATAGGAAAGACGCCAGGATCTTGGTGAACTCTTCTCTTTCGTCCCTCCCGTAATTCGAGTGCCTACTGAACTCGTACTTCAGCAGGTTGAGAACGGCCCATGGTTCGTTGGGCCACGTTTCCGTGTTCAGTTCGTACGCCAGCTTTCTGCTGAGCTTTCCATTCCTAAGGGCATCGAGGAGATAGACGTAGCGGGCATTCTCGAAGGTCTCCCAGTTCACGACCACCTTGTAGAACGCTCCACTGTGCTTCCTGTAGCCGATGGCCAGGGCGTTCCTCCCGGATTCCTTGGCGAGGTGTTCGAGTTTGTTAACATCCGGGATAATAGCGTAGAGAGGCTCCTTGTAATAGCTTATTAAAAGCCCGCCGCTCATGCTTCTTGTGTCGCCCTGGAGGGGCTCGTGGCCAATCCAGTTCTCGCTGAACTCTCCCCGGACATCGTAGGACAGGGAAAACGCTCTGTCAATGGGCACGAGAGCCAGAACATCGTCGCCACCCGCGTAGAGAAGCTCCGCGTCGTGGGTCTCGGCAACGTTCGGCACCAGTCCAACGGCGAACCTGCTCAGGGAACGGGTTATCGCTGTGTGGATTACCGGTGTGACTGGTCTGAGTGCGCCGACTTTAGATTCACTGACAAAGTATTCCCCAACGTCCTTCACAGCCTTTGAACCACTGAGAACCTTTCCCATGTTATCGCCGTCCATCTTGAGAACCGCGTAGTACTTGGGGGGTTCCCCTATCAGTTCAGATATCCGGGAAATTATCGCTGCTATTGAGTCCAGGCTGACGTTCTCAGGCAACTCCTGAATCCCGACCCCGTATACCTTGGCCAGGGCTTCGGTGTCTCTGATGTTCTCCACGTAGAGGGCCTCAGAGTTCGGGGACAGATTCCTGAAGAGTGGCTCAAACTCTTTCTCCAGATTTTTCAGCGTTGATTCAAACTCCCCCGCAATGGTTCCCGAGAAGGTAGGCTTTGAGAAGGTTCCGCGCCATTCCTGGACGAAGTCGAGGGCGATATAAAGGAAGACATCGTACCAGGTAACGGGCCTTCCGTTTACCTCCAGTTCGCCCCTCTCAAAGAGCCTCCAGGCTTTCTCCGTTGGCCTCCTCATCGCAACCTCACTGACCGAGCGGAAGCGCTTCAACCTGAGATTCCCGGACTGTTTGGTCTTTTTGGCAATCGCTCCGAAGTCCCGTGAAACCCATGAGAAGTCATCTACCCACAGGGAGTAGAACCTCGGATAGAAGCGCTTTGCGAGACAGACGGGGCAGAGGCGCTCCTTGTCCTTGATGTCGTAAACCTTCCTGATCGTGAGGCGCTTCCTGAGTTCTTCCCACGCCTTTGAGACAGCCTTGTAGTTGGCTCTTCCCCCTATGGCAAGGTGCTCACCGCACAGCGTGCACCGGAATCCCATTGGCTGTTCAGGTTTCTCATGGTTGAGGGAGGAGAAATCGGTCTTCTGGTCAAGAACCGCAAATAGCTCTGGGTAATGGTGAACGTCTCCCTCAAACTCGTCGGGGAGCTTTTCAAGGTAAGCTCGAAGAGGCTCCTCTATGACTTCATTGAGCTTCACCAGAGGAACAGTCTCAACGGTTACGGAGAAGTGTCCCCTAATGGTGTCAAGGTAAACGCTCTCCATTTTGAACTCCAGGTCCATGTCGTAGAACTCCCAGGCGGAGCGGAAGATGGTCTCCATGAAGTCCCTGAGCCTGGATTCTATCCTGTGCCTCAATGCCTCAATATTGGCACTTTCTGGGACCATAGCCAGGATCTTGTTGGGCATGTTGGCGACGTGAAGCTCCTCTTCCAGGGACTTGAGATCAAGCTCATGCTCGAAGAAAGGTTGGCCCCTTAGATGGGGGATCACAAGGGCGTTCGGTCCAAAGGAGCGCCAGATTTCCGAGATGGCGAGATAGGTGAGCAGGCTCAGCATGTGGCTGCCGGCCCAGAGGTCCCGCTCGGTTCTCGCGTTGGCTATGAACCCCTGAACCGGCGAGAGCTTGAAGCGGAGAAGCTTGACCTTTCCTGTTCTCACGAGGGCGTAAACGTCCAGCCTGCTCAGCCAGTCGTGGTCGGGTAAAGCCGGCTCGGCTGGAAAATGAACGAGCTCTTCAGCGATTGCATCGGCGTTTTTAAATCTCCCCTCTTCAAGAACTTTCCTGTATTCCTCCTTCAGCTTCGCTGGCAGGCCGTTCCATAGCTTTGCAAATTTTTCGACAGAGGAAGAGTTCTCTATTTC
Organism: Thermococcus indicus; assembly: GCF_006274605.1. Classification (NCBI taxonomy): domain Archaea; kingdom Methanobacteriati; phylum Methanobacteriota; class Thermococci; order Thermococcales; family Thermococcaceae; genus Thermococcus; species Thermococcus indicus. The sequence goes on along the minus strand of NZ_CP040846.1, from coordinate 1,583,021 downwards.
GGTGGCAATTCTTTCCTCCGCCCTCGATATTGCTTCCAAGAAGCGCCCCCTTTGCTCATCGCTGGCATTGAACCAGAAAACGCTGAGGTTCTCAAGGGGCTTCCCGTCGGCGCTTATGGGGTGCTTGAGAACAAACTTATCAAGCTCTGGGTTTTCCAGAGCCGGATAGCTTGAAAGGTGCCTCCACTCCTCTGGGAGGTCGTTTCTCCCAATCAAGCTCCCGAGAAGTTTTGAAGGAGCAACCTCCCTGAGGGCCCGAGCGTAGGAGTTCCAGGGGTTCATTGGAACACCTCCAAACCTGAAAAATTACCAACGAAGCGTTCGACTGCGCTGTAATCTGGCTGTGGGATGCCCTTTGCCAAGGTATTCCGCCTAATCCTTACCTTTAACCTTTCATCCGCAGGCAGGAACCTGTACTTAAGGTAGATGATCATCACACGGTATTTTCCGTTAGAGTCCCTCACCACCTTGAACCTGACCGGGGAGGCCCGTCTTCCATGAACCTCACCCTCTATCATCAGACCCCTAACATTGGAGGAAAAGAAGTTGTACTGGTGGGGAAGACCAAAGGCTGAGTAGGGAAGTTCAACATTGGAATCGCCATTATAAGCTTTCTTAACCGCATCATACTGCGCTGTGATCCTGTACGATATCCATCTACCCTTAATCATTCTCTCGTGCTCTGGACCACTGTGCCTGAATCTGTGAAACTCTCTTTCTATTGCCGAGAGGGCACTGCCACTGCCGTAGGGGACGGTGTATTTCTCCGAGCCGAGCTTAACCCTGAAGAACCTCGGGTGGAGCGCAGGGAACTCGGGAAGCTCAGCCTTGGATGCTCTATTCAGGTTATACCCAAAGTAATCACCGACGACCTCAACGGCCGATTGATAAACATTCTTAAGGTATAATGGTGTTACTCCCTCACCGAGGGGCTGAACGCTCCCCATTCCACGGGTCGTTCTGGCCCCCAGTCCACCGAAGGCAAAGGCAACCTCCGCAACTACCTTTGCCATTTCAAGGTATTCGCGTTTGTGGGAGAGAAGTTCGATCCTTGCCGTTCCAACGAGCCCCCCGCCAGAGAGGCCGAAGCTCAGATACCTCGCCCCCAGTTCCCGAACATCAACTTCCCCTTTCTTTTTGAATGACGTTCTGATCAAAACACGAGACCTCTGGCCAGTGCTCCCAAAGAGCTTAGACTCCAGGCCCTTCACAATGGAAAGCGCATCCTTCTCCCCGACGTTGCCCAGGAGAACAGCATGAGTGAGAGCCCTGAACCACCACCGCATCACTCCCTTGACGCTCGCTGGACGGAACTCGGCCTTACTCTGGTCGGCACCCCTCATGAAAAGGGGCGTAATCGTTTCGAGCTCGAACTCGGCCCTATACATGCGAACACCTCACAGGACGTTCTCAAACCTATCGGGAGGAGCGCCAATGTGAAAGCTCCTGACGATTTTATCATTCGGGAGGGAGTAGAAGACAACGGAATCCTCCGACTCGTTGATTATACTGTCCAGCTTCCGGATTAGCTCCGCCAGCTCGTCGTCGCTCAGGTAGCCCTCGAAGACGCTCCTCTGGCGCCACTGGAGGTAAGCCCTAAGCACGCGGTGCACCTTCACGACCCTCTTCTCGTTGACGTCGTAGACGACTATGTAGTACCTCATCTCCACCACGGCCTGAAGGCCTTATACTTACCCCTTCCGAGGAGATGCCTCTTCAGTCTTCGGGCCTCGTAATCCATCATGAAGCGGTAGCTCATGCTCCTCTTCCAGGGCTTATAGTAGACAGTTCTCCTGAGGGTGTCTGTCAGGGCAGATAGGAGCTTTCTCTTGCCCTCCCTGGAGAGGTAGACGGCTTTTCCTTTCTTCGAGAAGTCGGAACTTTTCAGCCCGTTTGTTTTCAGCATCGCCTTGACCGTGGAGAAGACGTAGAGGGGCTTGAAGATGTCTGCTAAATCGAGGGGAAGGGAATGCCTCCTGTCGTTCACAGCATGGAGGAAGCCTATCGAAGGATCGAGGCCGGCCTTAACGCTGGAGGAGAAGGCCAGTCCGTAGGTTACGGCGTTGGCGTAGCTTATCAGCGCGTTCACCTCGTCCTCAGGAGGCCTCCTGGTTCTCCTGAAGTCATCAACTTCTATGGCCTCACCGAAGTAGCGGTAGAAGTGGCTCCACAGCTCGGCCTCCTTGCCCATTATTTCCTCGACGCTCTCTCCATCAACAGTTACGGAGTTGAGCTTTACCGGATTGACACCCCAGCGCGAGAGAACGAAGGCCATCGTGTTCTGGATTCCCTCGACGATTTCTTTAGCCAGGTAAAGCCTCTTTTCAGGGTTCAGGTAATGCTCGGCCTGGCTCAGGTGGAGCTTTCCCCTCGGTGAGGCGTCGTTGATGAACGGCCCCTTGTAGTCGCCCCTCGTGGTGTAGAAATGGACGGGAATGCCTTTCTCGCTGAGCAGGTCGATGGCACCGCTCGTCAGTGAGACCCTGGCCAAACAGTGGATTTCGTTAATCTGGGCGAGTGGGATTGGTCTTTTCACCAGTTCACCCGAAAAGATGAGGGCATTGCTCTCGCGCCTCAGTTCACCATGCTGGGTTATAAAGAGGGGATACTTCATCGCGGAAGCCCTCTTCATAAGGCAGAGATTAGGATATATAAATTTTTCTGAGTGTGGGCACTGAGGAACAGAAGAGAACTCGGTAGCACGTTCGGGGACAGGGGTTCTTGAGAGCGGGGCAACTGGCTTTACCTGTTTCTCCCCAGTGGGGATTCGAAATAGTAGCTAACCTTGGCCCGCTTTTTCCAAACAACTATGTTCTGCGTAAACATACAATGGGAACATTGGACTACTCAAAGACGGTACAGTAGTTTCCAAACAACTATGTTCTGCGTAAACCATACTTCCGAAAGTCCCTTCGGGCGAATAAAAATACAAAACAACCTCTTAAAAAACTTGCGCTCTCCAGAAAGGAATTCAACTGGAACAACCCCAAAGGCATCACGGAGAGAGAAAAGGATCCAACGAATAAAACAAAGGAATAAAAAAGCCCCACAACCCCAGAACACCACCCAGAATTTCCGAACCGCCAAACAAAGCCCCATCGAAGATTTTAATACTGCCTTTGATCAAGCGCTTTACGAACAACAAAAGTCCGGAAGGAAAAAGCCTTAAACCGTCAACACACTTCCGCCTCAAGAAATTCGTAATCGGGATTCCTGGAAAAGCCTTGAAAAGCCTCAAAAAGGGATTAAAAAGTCCGGATTCTAAAGCTCGGATCAGAACGATTAACCGGGCCGAAAACGCTCTTAGAAACCTGATTTGGTTTGAAGAGGTTCCGGAAGGCGTTTCCCAAAATGTCTGAAATTTTACAATTTTTAAAGACTTAGCACTTTACTTTCTAAAAAAGTTTAAATCAAAACGACTCCAAAAACCGAAAACAGGCTCCAATCCCAATATTTGTAATCGAGATTCTGCTAAAAGAATTACAATTATCGAGAGTCAAAATTCCCGAAAGCCTTTTTAACTCCAACTCCTCCCGTCAAGCATGAGGTTGCTTCTCACTTTTCGGCCAGTCGAAAGCCTTCCAGCCGATGCGGTAACGAAGCACACCGTCCAAGGTCTGATCTACTCCCACCTCTGGGACACCGAATACTGGAGGAGGCACGACGAGGCCCGCTTCAAGTTCTTCTGCTTTTCAGACATTTTCCCTCCTGAGGACTTCAGGACGGGCGAGGAAAAGAGCTTTATCATCAGCTCCCCCGATGAAAACTTCATAGAGACGCTTTACGAGAGGTTTAACGAGAGGGAAAGTCTCTACCTTGGAAAGATGAAGGTTGAGGTTGTAAAGCTCAAGAGGTTCTCCCTCAGGCCAACGGGAAGGTTTATAACCGGCTCTCCAGTCGTCGTCCGCTCGATGAACAGGGAAAGGAAGGGCTTTTTCTCATTCTACCACGAGGAGAGCCTGGAGTATTTCATAACCAGGCTCACCGAGAACGCCCTGAAGAAGTACAGAGTGTTCACGGGGGAGGACTTCGAGCTCGACGGGCCGATATTCGACAGAATGATTCCTAGGGTGAGGAAGAACGGCAGGGTGGACATCTACGTCAGGGTGAGGATGCACGGTTCTAGCTTTTTAATCCCCAGCAGCACCTGGAGACTCCTTGAGAAGAAGATAACTCCGGACAACAGGGACTTCTACGCCTTCCTCATGGACACCGGAATAGGCGAGCTGAACTCCCTGGGTTTTGGGTTCCTGAATCCACTGGCTTCATCCCCCGCCCGGAAGTACAAGGCTAAAAGAAAAATGGAGCAACGAAACAGGAAAAGGCCATAACGTCAGTCCGCTACTTTTTTAGCCATCCAACCGAACTTATCTCCATGTCGCTCTTCGAGACGCTCAAACCCCTCAAGTCGGAGATAGCGAGGGTTCACGTTTTCCCGCCCAAGGAAGGCGAGTTCTCCGATTTTCGGTTCAACAACCCCGAGATAAACGAGCTCCTCAACGAGCTGGGCTTCACCCTCTACCGCCATCAGGTTGAGGCGCTGGAGAAGCTCTACTCCGGGAAGAACATCGTTGTAACAACCCCGACCGCCAGCGGCAAGAGCGAGATATTCCGGCTGGCCATTTTCGATTCCTACCTCTCCGACCCCCGCGCGACTTACCTGCTCATATACCCCACGAGGGCCCTCATAAACAACCAGCTTGAAAAGTTCTCCATCCAGAACCTCGTCTTCTACCGCCTCACCGGAAAGCTCGTGAGCGCGAGAATCCTGACAGGCGATGTCCCGTGGGAGGAGAGGAGAACTTTAATCCGCGAGAAGCCGAGGGTTATCTTTACAACGCCGGACATGCTCCACTACAACATTCTGCGTCGCTGGAGAGACTACGAGTGGCTCCTCAGGAACCTCCGCTACCTGGTTGTTGACGAGCTTCACGTTTACAGGGGCGTCTTCGGGAGCAACTTCGCGTACCTCTTCCGCCGCCTTGACTTCAGGCTGAAGAGGCTTGGAGCAAAGCCCCAGATAATAGCGCTCTCGGCAACCCTGAGGAACCCCCGGGAGTTTGCCGAGAAGCTCTTCAGGAGGAGGTTCAGTGCAATAAGCCACGCCACCAACCCCTTTCCGAGTAGATACCTCGTCCTCTTCGAGCCGAGGAACCTGGACGAGAGGCAGCTCCTTCGGATGGCCATCGAGAGACTCGCCGGGGAGAAGGTTAAGACGCTGGTGTTCTTCGACAGCCGCAGGGGGGCTGAAAAGCTCCTTCGCTTCCTCCTCGGTTCGAAGGTTTTCTCGAAGGTGACCACCTATAAGGGAACCCTGCCCAAGAACGTCCGCTGGGAGATAGAGCGGGACTTCAAGGAGGGCAAGCTGCTCGTTCTCCTAACGACCAACGCCCTCGAGCTCGGCATAGATATCGGCGACCTCGATGCCGTCATCAACTATGGAATTCCCCCGGACGGGCTCTTCTCGCTGATTCAGCGCTTTGGCCGGGCCGGGAGAAAAACGGAAAGGGAAGCCTTGAACGCCGTAGTCCTCAGGAAGAACGGGCTCGACTACTACTACCGGGAGCACTTTGAGGAGCTCATCGGGAGGCTTGAGCGCGGAATAATCGAGTACATGCCGGTTAACCTGGAGAACGAGCGCATAGCCGAGAAGCACATCCACTACCTTCTCACCGAGCTGGGAATAATCGACTGGGACGAGCTTGACGAGTTCGAGAGGAAGATTGCAGAGAGGCTCGTCATCGAGCGGAAGGCCGACCTCCGGAAGAACCCCATCACAGGGAAGCTGGAGCTCCGCCTCAGGAAGCCGGCCTTCAGCTACTCTTCCCTGAGAACGGCGAGCGACGAGACCTTTTTCCTCGTTAGGGACGAGCCGTGGATGCGGGGCAGGCTGATGGAGAAGTCTTCACTCAGAGAGTTGCTCAACTTCATCAACTGGCTCAAGCTCAAGGGATACATAATCGAGGAGGTAGATTCCGACGAGTACCACCGCTCGCTCCTCCCGGGAATGGCCTACTTCTCACGGGGAGAGCTTTACATGGCCGGGGACAGGCTCTCCCTCGGAAAGTTCCACTTCGTCTTCGCAAGGGGACTTAACCGCTTCTGGGACGTGGAGACCTTCGTGGCCAAGAGGGAGGAAGTCGAGATACTGGAGAGCAGGGAGGAGAAAACCCACCGGGGAGTTGAGATACACCTCGGCAGGCTGAGGGTCAGGCATGTCTATACAGGTTTCGCCGTCAAAGGGGCAGACACCGGGAACTACGTCAAGGAGCTCCTGAAATTGAGGGAGAGTGGAATCCTCAGGGCAGAGATACACTCCCCGATGACGGGCGAGAGTGTAGATGTGGAGGAGGACTTCTCGATCCTCAACTGGGAGAAGTTCGCGAAGGTGAAGTTCGAGGAGCCCTACGTCCGGGAGTTCGAGACGGAGGGAATATGGCTCGTCTTTCCGGACTCGATAAGGGAAGTTACGAGCGAGGAATTCAGGGAGTTCTTCAACGTGACCGTTGAGAAGGGCCTTGAAGACCCCGCCTTCACCCTCTACAGCAACCTCGACAGGAGGAAGCTCTTCCCTCTCTATCTCGGGACGACCACCTACGTCATAAGGAAAACCATAGGTGATACCCTCCAGAGGCTCGGAATCAGCGACGGGGAGCTGGCCTTTGCGATAAAGAAGATGGTTGACAGCAAGGACGGAATCGGCTCCGCTTTGCATGCGATAGAGCACAACATGATAAAGATCGCCCCCATCTTCACCTACGTGGATTCAAGGGAGCTAGGCGGCTACAGCTACGCGAGCTTCCCGGGCTTACCCCACGTCGGAAGGCCGGTCGTGTTCATCTACGACGGCAACGAAGGAGGGGCGGGCCTCGCGCAGATAATCTACGAGAACGCCGAGAGACTGATGGAGAAGAGCCTTGAGCACCTCCGTTCCTGCCCTTGCCAGGACGGCTGTCCGGTCTGCACGCTCTCCCCGAAGTGCGGCACTTTCAACGAGTTTTTAGACAAGTGGACCGCGATAAGGGTGTGGGAAAAGATTCTGGAAAACAAAGAAGAGGGCCTCAGTAGGGAATGAATTCCTTAACTGCCTCCCTTAGGAGTGGATCTTCAACCCAGTACCTTCTTTCCGATGAACGAACGAAGCCCATCTTTTCCAGCGTTTCAAGGTATTTATAGACGTGCTGCACCCTGGTGGGGGCAAGACCGAGGGTTTGAAGCCTCCTGTATATCTCAGCCCCCCTGAGGGCGCTGGGGTAAGCCTCAGCTAAAACTCTGAGGACTCCTAAGTAAACATCACTATTGTAGACGTTTAGAAAGGCCTCTATGTCCTTCCGCCATTCCTCAAGGGCATACCTCCTGCTTTCCTCAAGGGCCATGGGGAGCGCTTCTTCCGGGCTTTTTCCATCCCTCACGAAGTTAACGGCAGTCATACCGTAGTGGGAGATAAACCCTGGAACCCCTCCCAGCTCTTCAACGGCCCTCGATAGCTCCAGCTCGTTTGTCACGGTTATTCCATAACTTCTGAACCCCTCCATGAGGTAACCTTTCCCCTCCTCGATGCTCCACCTCGGAAGGGTGAAGATTTCCGCCGAGCGCATGAAGTTGGGCTTTTCAGCGCTTGGATTCAGGTATTCGACCAGCATACCAGGCATTGAGCCGGTGAAAACGAGGGAGATGTTCGGATAACTGTCCGTTATCTCCTGGAGAAGGCCCCTGAAGTCAAGGTTCTTCAGCCTCGCCAGAACCTGGGCCTCATCGAATATCAAAACACCCAGTTTGGCGTTCTGAGATAGGGCCCTGACCAGCGTTGAAAAGTCACTGCTGAACTCCTCGATGCTCGTCTTTCTCACCTCGACGCTGAGACCCCTGAAGGATATTGTATAGCTCTTGCTCGTCGTTATCATCTTCAGCGATGCCCTCTTTGGTTCTATGTCCGATATTGAAATCGCCCTTGAGCCCATGAAGCGGGAGAAGTTGAAATAGACGTAGTGGTGTCCCCTCTTTCTCCTCAGTTTTCCGCCATCACGCTGACCACGCTCGTTTTCCCCACCCTTCTCGGGCCGAGGAGAACCGCGGTGTTGCCTCGAAGGACTGCTCTAAGAAGGTCTTCAACGGCCCTTTTATGCCCCTCCCCCCACAGGCACTCCTCCTCCATCACGGGCCTCGTCCAGAAGAAGTTTTTACACCCCATGTAATTTACACCCAATGTAAATTACATGCCATGTAAATTTAAAGGTTTCTGGGCAGAAAACAGGGTACACAGCGGGAAAGGCGCAAAGGTTTTAATTCGATGGGACCAACCATCGGTGATGGAGAGGATTCTACTGCCTGAAATAATCATCTCTGAGGCAGATTTGGACCCCATCATCGAAAAGCTCGCGAGGCGCTTCATGAGGAAGGGACAGTACGACGAACTCATAAGGCTCTTAAGACGATACGGCTGTCCTGAAGGGCTGAAGGTGTCAATTGGGTGGGAGGCCGAACTGCTCGCCAAAACGGGCGACAGGAGGGCGTTTGGAGTACTGGAAGCCTGCAACCTCCCCGGAAACAGGGCGGTCCTGGAATACCTGTGGAACACCGGAGACGTCGTTGGTACGCTTGAGGCCCTCCACCTCATAGAAGGGCCAGAGGAAGTCTTCAGCACCGTGGCCGGGACTTTCCGATACCTTGACCCTAAGGAGGTGCTTGACCTCTGCTCCCTGGCCAGGGGAAACTACCCCAGGGAACTCTGCAGGCTCGCCGTTGTTCGTTACGGCCTTCTCTTAGGGGACAAAAAGCTGATTGAAGAGGCCTGCTCCTCCCTTTTAAAACCAACGAGAATGAAGCTCCTCTCCGAGTTCAGGGCAACCGGCTGCAGGGAGCTTGCCGAGGCCCTTATCGAGGCAAACCGGGAGGAGGGGTTCTGGAACAGGTGCGTGGAGCTCGCCGAGGAAGGTAAGCTGAGCGAGGCCTTAGACCTTGTCAGAGACCCTCACGGAGCGTCCGTCGAGGCGCTCAAGGCCTACTTCCTTAGGGGGTTCTTCAAACGACCGGGTGAGGTCCTGAGGGCCGCACGTATGGAGCTGTTCTGGAGGGCCCTGCTTTACCTGGCGCTGTCTCCGCACAGGTGGGGCCGCCCGGTTTACTTAATTTTTAAGTGGTAGGGTTTAATTTCAGCGAAAAACTTTTATTCCTCCTGATTTTTCGAAAACTATGCAGGCGAATAACGAACTGCCCGAGGATTTAAGGAGCAGAATCGGGGAGATGGTTGAGAAGGGGGAGGTTAATGGAGCAATCGCACTCATAAAAGGCCTCCCGAGGGAATACGTGAACGAGGAACTCACGTACGAGGTTGTTGATACGGCTGTGGCCCTCGCAAGTGGGGGTGACCTCAAGGGGGCCCTCGACTTCGTGGGAATCCTGGACGGGGAGCAATTTGACTGGGCCCTGTGGCGCGTTTTCCGGGAATACCTCGACGAGTGCAGTCCTGAAAAGGCTGTGAATGCCTTCAAAGAGCACTACCGCCTCATAAAACCCGAGAGCAAGACAGAGGTTCTCCTGGACATCGCAAGGTGTGCCGGGGAAGAGAAGCCCGACCTCGCCCGGAACGCACTGGAACTGGCGCTGAAGTGGGCGAGACACGTTAGGGGCCGCTCGAACAGGGACTGGCGACTGGAGATGGTCTTCAACGAGGCCCGGGACCTGGAACAGTGGGACATCGCCGAGAGGGCCTGTGAGGCCATGGGAAGCAAAACCAGGCGGGATGTGCTGAGGGAAACTATCCCCAACGATGAAATCGAGGGGGAGATATCGACCTGCAGGGAGCTTGTGGAGGCACTCAAAAAGCGCAGGGTATCGGCGGAGGGGGCCCTTGACCTGGTCATAGAGGCCCACATGGAGTACGAGAAGGAACTCCTCCAGGCGAAGGGGCTAAATCCGCGGTTCTACAAGCTCGTCGCCCTTAAAACCCCGGAGGGGGCAGTCTTCTATGCTGTCCCCAAACTCCTCTACCCGCTGGCATTGATCTACCTGAAGCTAAGGGCATTGGGAAGAAATGGCCGGAGCGGGCCTACTTAAAAACCCTCCCCGCGGACCTCCAAAAGAGCGCCCTGAGCTTTGCCCTTCCCCTTGTCCTCTCCGTCAAAAGCTCCATCAGCTTCTCCGCCTCCCCTTTCCTCGTTTCAATGGTGAATGTCACCAGCTCGCCGTAGTCCTCCCCAACGACCCGTCCTCCAGTGTTCTCAACGGTCTCTCTGACGAGGTGAAAGAGGCCGTAGGGGAATGTGACCTGGAAGCGCTCCGTCTCGTAAACCTCAACGATGCCCGCGTTTTCGATGGCCAAGCTGGCGGCATCGCTGTAAGCCTTGACCAGACCACCGTAGCCGAGCTTTATCCCGCCGAAGTACCTCGTAACGACCACGACAACGTTGCTCAGCCCCCTGTTCTGGATCACTTTGAGCACGGGCTTTCCAGCGGAGCCCTTCGGCTCCCCGTCGTCATCGTAGCGAACCGCGAAGTTCTTTCCGTCGTTGATGAGGTAGGCTGAAACGTTGTGGGTCGCGTCGTTGTGGTAGGTCTTTATCTTCGTTATGAAGGCCTTCGCTTCCTCCTCTGTACTGGCAGGTGAGGCATAGCCTATGAAGACCGACTTCTTGATCACCAGCTCCGCCGTTCCAATTCCCTTCAGCGTCCGGTAGCCGTCCAAGGGAATTCACCCTCTGAGAGTCGCGATGAGCTTTCTCTCGTCGAGGAGCATGCCTATGGCGTCCTTAACGTCCTTCACAATCACGTCGCTGGCGAGGATGGCGTCGGTTGTCGCTCCCTCCGGCCCTATCACGCAGAAGGCCAGCTCAGCCCCTTCTAGCATGGCCACGTCGTTGTTTCCGTTTCCAACGGCTATGTACGGTTCGTAGCCCCTCGCGATTTCCACCTTCTCGGCACCGCTCGAAACCCTCTCTATCCTCACGGGAAGCCCCTTGAACTCCTCCTCCAGCGTTCCAAAGGTGTCCGCGCTCAGAACCACGACCGTGTATTTATCCGCGAGCCTCTCCAGGAGGTGTTTAACTTCGGCATCGATCCTTCCGCCCTCCGCCAGGGTGCCGTTCAGGTCAAAAAGTACCGCATTTATCTCCAGGTTACCGTAGTTCGGAATCTCCATACCCTTTCACCATCACAGGTTGGAGTGTAAGGTTTTTAAGGCTTGGAGTTAAACCTGCAATGTTCAAGAAGGTGGAGTTAAGGGCCTGACTACTCGGGGGTAGAAGTTATGAATATGCTCCAGCGGCGCCTTGAAGATCCGGAGGTGCTTGTACGGCTGAACGCGTTCTTCCTCAGCTACTTTGGATGGGTTGCCTTCGGCGTTCTGTACGGCGTCATCGGGCGCTGGAGCCTGGACCTGACGCCACAGTTTCTCAGACTCCCCCTCACGTCGGAGGATCTGGTCGTTGGCCTGGTGGAGTTCACCAAGAGCGTGCCGCCCCTCCACGCACTCTTTACCGTCGTGTACTATCTCGGCTTTGCCGGTTCCATAGCCCTTATCGTTGCATACCTCCTGCTGTACCTGAGGGATCTGGAGGCGTCCGACCGGTTGCTTGCCCGGTATCTGATGGCGTATGCCGTCGCGGGCTCGGTATATTTGATAGCCCACATCTACGCCCCGCATATAGTCTACAACCTGCCGGGCTACACCTCCACCAATACCCTCCTAACGAGGCAGGAATTTGTCCTCCCCTCCCTTCACAACACGTTCATAATGATAAACATAATCACCCTGTGGAAATACCGGAAGCGCCTTGGCGGAAAGGCCCTGATACTCACGAACAGCCTCATACCGCTCGCAACGGTGTTCCTGGGGCACCACTGGATCTATGATGTCCTCACAGGCTTTCTCCTGGGTATTGCCGTGTCAAGAACCTCCTGGGAATGGGGCGCGAGGATATCCGCGAGCATATACCGGTGGGAGGTTTCCTCGCTCCAGAGGGTCACAGTCTTAAACTTCCTCCTCGCGGTCATAGTCCTGATAGTGGCGGCCGATCCCGCCAGGGCCCTGGCCATCTTCGGGGGGCTCCTCGGTGCCCCCTGAGAAAAGCTTATAAACTCCCCGCTGGTCTTTAACATCGGGTGCCGGGGTAGCCTAGCTCGGCAGGGCGGCGGACTCGTAATCCGCAGGTCGCGGGTTCAAATCCCGCTCCCGGCTCCACAACAAACTTTTGCCAAGCAAAAGTTTGATCAAAAGTTGTGATTCTTTTTTGAGGTGCTCCTTTGAGAAAGTTTGCCTTGTTGAATGGTCTTTTAATGGAGAATCCATTTTGAAGTTGTTTTATCTGAGTGGGTTGCTTCTCCTGTGCTCCCGTGGAGCACTTTTAAAGTTAAACCCCCCATTTCAGAAAGCTCTAAAAGTGGATTCCTGCTTGAAACTCTTATTGGGATCGCAAACTTTTCTCATTTGACTCTTTGTTGAGGAATCATTAACTTGACTTTGTCTGACAAAGTTTCAGCGTTAACTGGAAAGTACCCATGATTTTCAAAAGTTTGCCCTCTGATTGCCGTTACTCAAAACTCTGAATCTCACCACAGAACCAGCCCGCTCTTTACCGTAATTGAGACCCTGGCCTGCCGAGTACCTGGGGCCGGGACTAGCACCAGGTAGAGCGGACCCTTCTCCGGGAACCTCCAGATCTTCTCAATGCTGGTTAAGCCCTCCGCCTTAAAGAAGCACAGGGGGCCTTCTCCGGATTTGAGCATTTCAACGCCGGTTCCATCGGTGATGCAGATAGTCACCGGCCCCGTGGATTTTATCGAGAAGTACACGGTGCTCCACTGATGGCCGTTGAGCGTGTAAAGATAGTACTCCCCGGAGTTCAGCACGACGTCCTCTTGGAACCTGTGAGAGCCCCCCCACACCGCGGCGGCCATAAGCACGGCTACCACTATCATGAGGGAGAAACCGAGAGCTTCCATTTTTTTCAGGGTCAGGGGCCTCACGGCTATCGCGGCCATCTTCATTCCCTCGATTTACAAAATAGTATCTGCCCTATTTAAACATTGTGACTCAAGGTCTTGATTTTAGACGATTTTATCACTAATATTCTCGATTTTTGCTGTTTTATCACGTACTTGGACAAAATCCAGGATGTTGGAGCACCGCGGCGGCAGGTACCATCGACTGGCGGTCGGCCTCATGTGAGTTACTGGGGGATTTATAAACTCCCGGAACCAAAACCTGAACATGCGGCGCGAAGCTCTGGGGACCGCCCTGGCGCTCTTGGGGATGGGGATATACGGACTTGAGCCAGTTGTTATAAAATCCAACCCGACCAGCCCCATCAGTTTCGCCGCCCTCTCGGCCCTCGTTGCGTCACTCGTTCTCTGGACAGCGGTCGGCTGGGGTGGAGGGCTGGATGAGATCCGTGAAAATCCCGCAGGAATAAAACCGGCGTTTCTGGTCGGTTTCTTCGGAACTGCGCTCGCTTATCTTGCGTACTCCTTTGGGGCCCGGATGAGCACCGCAATAAACGCCGCCCTCATAACGAGGAGCGAGGTGCTGTGGTCGTTCCTTCTAGCGTGGCTCCTCCTGGGAGAGAGGATAACGAAGCGCCTTGTGGCGTGTTCCCTCGTTATCCTGGCTGGCCTGGTTCTTATCATGGTTCCCGGACATTCGGTTGAGCTCAGGCTGGGTGATCTTCTGCTCCTCCTCGTGCCCCTCTTCTGGCAGCTGGGTCACGTTATAGCCAAGAGGCTTCCCTACAGCCCTCAGACGATAGCGGCCCTGCGGAACACCTTCGGCTTCCTCCTTCTCCTGCCTCTGGCGGCTGCGTCTGGACTTGAGTTCTCAGGCTTTGTAATCGCCGAGGGTCTGGTTATAGCGGCTGGCCAGCTCGTGTGGTACGGGTCGATAAAGCGCATCAACCTCTCCAAGGCAACGGCCATAATAACCCCGGCCCCGGCGGTTGCAATAGGCGTCAGTGTGCTGCTGGGGGAGACGCTGACCCTCTATCACGTCGCTGGTTTCGCCCTCATAACCGCTGGGACTCTGGGTTGTTCCATAAATTGTAACAAGCGAAACTTTTAAATATTTTTGGCACTAATTTTTTTGGGCGAGAGGGGTGAAGCTTTACCGGACTGGTGAAGTCGCAAAGAAACTTGGAGTTTCCAAGATGACAGTCCTCCGTTGGATTAAAGCAGGCAAACTCAAAGCCCACAGAATCGGCAAAGAATACCGAGTCCCTGAAAGTGAAATCACAAGAATTCTTGAGGGCAAAATCCCCAACAAGGTTGTGATTTACGCTAGAGTCTCAAGCCGAGACCAGAAGGAAGACCTCGAAAGACAAGTCGAATACCTCAAAAATTACTCTTCTTCAAAAGGTTACCAAGTGGCCAAAATACTCACGGATATCTCCTCCGGCCTGAACGAGAACAGGAAAGGATTAAAACAGCTTTTCAAACTCATCGAAAGCGGAGAAGTTACCAAGGTCGTCATAACTCACAGGGACAGAATTACACGCTTCGGTTTCAAATACCTCGAACAATACTTTAACTCTCACGGGGTGGAAATTGAAGTAATCTTCGATGATGAGGAGAAAACACCAGAAAAGGAACTCGTGGAGGACTTGTTAGCCATAGTAACTTCCTTCGCTGGAAAGCTTTATGGTATGCGTTCGCACAAGAAAAAACGCCTCGTTGAGGCGGTAAAGAATGCCCTCAGAGACTATTAAACTAACAGCAAAATTCAAGCTCAAGGGAACCCTCAAAGGATTAGATGAGCTTTTCCAAACCTATCGAGAAATCGTGAACCTTCTCATCACTTACGCTTTTGAAAACAACGTTACCAGTTTTTACCGGCTAAAGAAAGAAACTTACAAAGGCTTACGCAAGGAATATCCAGAACTCCCGAGCCATTACCTCTACACGGCCTGCCAAATGGCAACAGCCATCTTCAAGAGTTTTAGGAAAAGGAAGAAGAAAGGCAGAGCCAAGGGGAAGCCGGTATTCAAAAAAGACGTCATTATGCTCGACGACCATCTCTTCAAACTCGATTTGGAGAATAAAACCGTAAAACTCTCCACTCCCAAAGGAAGAGTCCAGTTGGAATTTTATCCTGCCAAGTATCACGAGAAGTTTAGGGAGTGGAAGGTTGGGCAGGCTTGGTTGGTTAGAACGTCAAAAGGCGTCTTTCTAAACGTTGTTTTCTCCGGGGAGGTTGAGGTTAAAGAGCTGAAAGCTTTTGTCGGAGTGGATTTGAACGAGAACAACGTTACGCTTTCTCTTCCTAACGGGAAGTTTGTCCAGTTCATCACCCACGAGCGGGAGATTAGGACAGGTTACTTCGTGAAGAGGAGGAGAATACAGCAGAAAATCAAGGTTGGGAAGATGAGAAAAGAACTCCTCGAAAAGTATGGGCTGAGGGAAAAGAACAGGCTGAACGACTTGTACCACAAGCTGGCGAACAAGATTGTTGAGCTGGCGGAAAAATACGGTGGAATTGCCTTGGAGGATTTGATGGAAATCAGGGATTCAATCAGGTATTCGGCTGAGTTGAATGGAAGGCTTCACAGGTGGAGTTTTAGGAAGCTTCAAAGCATTATCGAATACAAGGCGAAGTTGAGAGGAATAAACGTTGTTTTTGTTAATCCCGCTCTCACTTCCTCCCTGTGCCCGGTATGTGGGGATAAGTTAAGCCCGAATGGGGGCAGGGTTTTGAAGTGCTCAAAGTGTGGGTTTGAAGCCGACCGTGATATGGTTGGAAGTTGGAATATTCGCTTGAGGGCCTTGAAGATGTGGGGAGTTCCCGTTCCCCCCGAAAGCCCCACGATGAAGACGGGAGTGGGGAAGGTTATCCGCTACGATTGGTTTGAAAGTTCCAAAAGTAGCGGATAACCAGAACGGCGATAAAGGTTAAAAGTGCAATCAAAACCGAAGGTACGCCTTGATGAAGCGGAACACGTCCCTGACCCCGAAGCGGCCCTCCCTCGAGGGGTCGTATATCATGCCCACAGGAACTTCCTTTATCCTGGCGCCCATCTTTGCAGCCTTCAGGAGCATCTCCGTCTCGACCTCGTAGCGGTCGCTCTCTATTTCCGGAAGAAACTCCCGTCTGTAGGCCCTGAACCCGCTCTGGGTGTCATAGACATAGCGCCCCAGTTTGAGGCGTATAAGCCGTGTCGTCAGGATGTTGCTGATTCTCCTGTGCAGCGGCCTTTTTCCAGCCTCCTCAACCTTCCTTGCCCCGATCACCAGATCGGCCTCACCGCGGACTATGGGCTCGACGAGCTTTATTATCTCCTCCGGCCTGTGCTGCCCGTCGGCGTCTATGAAAACTATCACGTCCCCAGAGGCCTCCTCAACGCCCCTTCTCATTGCGCAGCCTTTGCCGCAGTTCCTCTCGAGTCTAATCGCCTTTATCCTGGGGTCCCTCTCTGAGAACGCCCGTGCCACCCCGTAAGTCCCATCCTTTGAGCCATCGTCCACGACCACTACCTCATCGATAAAGCCTGGTACCCTATCCAGAACGCTGGGAAGGCGCCTTTCTTCGTTGTACGCTGGAATCACAACGCTTACCCGTTTTCCATCCAGCATTCAATCCTCCTCGCTTAGTTTCTCCAGGGCACGCGCGGCCTTTTTCCTGAAGTCATCCTTATCGAGGAACTCCCAGTAGTGCTCGCCAGACGGGAAGGCACCGCTCTTAACTTCATCACGGTAGTTCTCGAGGGCCAGCAGGATCATCCCCCTTAAATCGACGTAGCGCTTTGCGAATGGAGGCGAGCGCTCGTAGATGCCGAGCAGGTCGTGCCAGACTAGGACCTGTCCATCCACGTAGGGACCGGCTCCGATACCTATCGTTGGGATCGAAACCTCCTCCGTTACGAGCTTTGCAACGTCCGCCAAAACGAACTCAAGGACAACGGCGAAAGCTCCTGCACGCTCCAGGGCCTTCGCGTCGCGGAGGATCTCTTCTATCTCCTCTTCCGTCTCACCGACGAGCCTGTACCCACCGAGCCTGAGATAACGCTGCGGCGTTAGGCCGGTGTGACCCATTACCGGTATCCCCATGCGGACGAGCTTCTTCACGAGCCTCTCGTGGTCAGCGCCACCTTCGATTTTGACGGCGTCGGCTCCAGCTTGTATCAGCTTAACGGCGTTTCTAACCCCATCCTCCACGCTGATTTCATAGCTTGCAAAGGGCATGTCCGCCAAAACAAGCGCCCGCCTAACGGCCCTTGCCACAGCCTTCGTGTGGATGGCAACCGTGTCTATGGAGAGATTTAGCGTGTTCTCCCCACCATAAACCACCATAGCCATAGAATCCCCAACGAACACGATATCAATCCCTGCTTTATCGGCTAAAAGCGCAGAAGGGTAATCATAAGCCGTCACCATCGTGATCCTTTCCTTTCCCTTCATCTCCCGGATCTTCCTCGGCGTTACCTCCCTCATAACACCACCGTGGACACTCGGGCGGCAATCTAATTAACGGTTTCGATAGGGTTATATACCAACGTCGGTAATTACCTACAGGTGGTGGCATGGGCAAGGTCAAGACGAGCGTTTACGTCGATGAAGAACTGTGGAGGGAGTTCAAGGAGCTGGCAATCAGGGAGGGAAGCGAGGTCAGCAAATTGCTGGAGGAGGCGCTGATGAACTACCTCATAAACGAGGTTCTGAGGGACATTGACGACTCCGAAATCCCACTGTGGTTCGAGCCACTCGACGTGGGGGGAGAGAGCAGTGAAAAGCTCCTGAGGGAGATGAGAGATGACCGGGAAGAGCGTTTACTTGGACAGTAGCGCAATCCTGAAGAGGTACCTGAACGAAGAGGGAAGCGACGTCGTGAGGAAAGCCTTCAGGGACGCCTACAGGGGTGAGGTGAAGCTGGCATTCAGCTTCTGGAACATTGGGGAGGTAATCGGGATACTCGACAAGAAGATGAGGAGGGGTCATCTCAGCTGGGAGGACTTTGACTTTCTGAAGAGGGGTTTTCTGGCCGAGGTAAAGAGGTTCACGAGGTTAGGTGTCCTGGAGGTCGTCCCCGTTCATTCCCTGCTCTTGGCCGATGCGTGGGAGTTGATTGAAAGGCACCACCTGTACCAAGCCGACGCCCTGCAGATAGTGTCCGCAAAGTACGTGGGAGCCGAGAGCTTCTACACCGCAGATAAGAGGCTTCATGAAGCGGCGGTTAAAGAGGGTTTGAACTCAATACTTCTCGTGGGGGGGAGGACATGAGAAAGTGGGAGCACTACGAGCACACGGCCGATGTGGGCATCCGCGGCTACGGCGAGAGCCTCGAGGGGGCATTTGAAGCGGTTGCCCTGGCGCTCTTTGACGTGATGGTTGACGTGAAAAAGGTCGAGAGCAGAGAATGTCGCGAGGTGGAAGTTGAGGGCGAAGACTTGATGGCGCTCCTCTACAACTTCCTTGAGGAGCTCCTGGTTCTCCATGACATGGAGGGGCTTGTCTTCGGGGACGTTGACGTCGAGATAGAGAAGACCGAGGAAGGCTACCGGCTCAGGGCGAAGGCCTGCGGCGAGGTTCTCGACTACGAGAAGCATGGGCCGAAGGAAGAGGTGAAGGCGATAACCTACCACGAGATGAGGATAGAGCAATTGCCGGACGGGAGATGGATGGCGCAGCTGGTTCCGGACATCTGAGGTGGTTCCATGAGCGCGAGGGACAGGATTAAGGAGACCAATCCCGCCTTTTACGAGCGCTATTCGATGCTCGAAGACACCGATGAGTTCTGGGAGTTCATAATCCGACCCCTGCGGCAGAGCATAAGGGTGAACACCCTCAAGGCACCGCTTGAAGTGGTGGTTGAGAGGCTTGAGGAGGAGTTTGAACTCCAGCAAATTCCCTGGGTCCGCGAGGGCTTTTTCATCAACGTTGACAACCTCGCGAAGGTGCCGGAGCACAGTTTGGGCCTCGTCTTCGGTCAGGAAGCGAGCTCCATGATACCCCCCGTCGTCCTCGGCCCCAAACCTGGTGAGCTGGTTCTCGACATGGCCGCCGCGCCGGGCTCGAAGACGGGCCAGATGGCCCAGTACATGAATAACGAGGGCTGCATAATTGCCAACGACCCCAAAATAAGCAGGGCGAACGTTCTCATAGCGAACCTCAACAGGATGGGGGTTCTGAACACCCGGGTGAGTGTGAAGGACGGCGTTTACTTTGCCCGCTTTGAGAACCGCTTTGACAGGATCCTGCTGGATGCCCCGTGCTCTTCGGTTGGCATGATACGGAAGAAATGGAGGTTCC
This sequence comes from Thermococcus indicus, assembly GCF_006274605.1. Classification (NCBI taxonomy): domain Archaea; kingdom Methanobacteriati; phylum Methanobacteriota; class Thermococci; order Thermococcales; family Thermococcaceae; genus Thermococcus; species Thermococcus indicus. The sequence continues at coordinate 1,563,794 of NZ_CP040846.1, read as the reverse complement.
TGACGGAGTGGCGCATGAAAGAGGTTGTCAGGTACATGAACATCCAGAAGAGGCTCATCATGGCGGCTTATAGGGCGCTCAAGCCCGGTGGAACGCTGGTTTACTCCACCTGCACCATAGACCCCATAGAGAACGAGGAGGTCGTCGATTACCTGCTCCGGAAGACCGACGCGAGGCTCGAGCGTATAGACCTGCCCGTGAAGACCAGCGAGCCGGTTCTTGAGTGGGAGGGGAGAACTTACTCGGAGGAGCTGAGAAAGGCCCTGAGGATTCATCCCAACGACAACGACACCGAGGCGTTTTTCATCGCAAAGATTGCAAAGCCGGAGGGAGGAGCATGAGTGACAATCCGAGGGCGGAGATAGGGCAGACGAATGACGCCGAACTCGTCAAAAGGCTCCTAATCGAGAACTACGGCTATGCGCCGGATCTCCGCTATGAGATACGAGGGAGGTACCACAAGGTCTACGCATGGAAGCCCTGCTCCCTTGAAATCAGGGGCCCCGACAGAAACGGGGTGTACTTCGGCAGGGTGGAGAGCGACGGGATAAGGCTGAGCATCGAAGGCTCCTTCCTCGTTGGGCCGAAGGCCACAAAGAACGTCGTTGAGCTGGACGACGGGAGTGCCAAGCGGTATCTGGCCGGCGAGAGCGTGGAGATCGATGATAAGAACCTTCACGGATGGGTGATAGTCAAGTGGCGCTCCTACTACCTCGGCTCGGCCAAGGCCAAGGAAGGCAGGCTCATCAACTACGTGCCGAAGGAGAGGAGGCTGAAGCTCGAAGACCCCGCGAAAGCTTAAAATAACGTTAGGGTAATCTAAACAGGAGGTGGGAGGATGGTGCCGCTGAAGAGGATAGATAAAATACGCTGGGAGATTCCCAAGTTCGACAAGCGTATGAGGGTTCCGGGAAGGGTTTACGCTGACGACCAGCTGATAGAGAAGATGAGGGGAGACAGAACCCTTGAGCAGGCAGCGAACGTTTCGATGCTCCCAGGCATCTACAAGTACTCCATCGTCATGCCCGACGGTCACCAGGGCTACGGCTTCCCGATTGGGGGAGTGGCGGCATTTGACGCGAAAGAGGGCGTCATAAGCCCCGGGGGTGTGGGATACGATGTGAATTGTCTCCATGAAGAAACCGAGGTCATAAGTGATTTGGGGTTCAAGATTCAGGTAAAGGATCTTCCCGAATCATTCAAAAGGGTTCCACTAAAGGTTTACGACGCAAAAGAAGGCCACAACGACCACTCCAGAATAATGTTGGTCGCGGAAAGGGATAGCGACGAGGAGATATATGAAATAAAACTCGCAAGTGGGAGGGTTCTTAAGGCCTCAGGAGACCACCCTATACTTACTGAGAATGGTTACATAAAGGCAGAGGACTTAAAGCCCGGTGATTTGGTAGCAGTCTATCCATTCGAAGGAGTCGAGTACGAAGAACCAGAACCAAGGGTTCTTTTAACTCACGAAGATTTCAAAAACGAGGGCAGGCAGCTGGTTAGGTACTTGGAAGAGAGGGAACTTCTTCCACTGAGGATGGACGACCCAAGGATAGGTATTCTGGCGAGGATACTGGGATACTTTATAGGTGATGGATCCTTTGACATTTATCGTGAGAAAAATGGAAGGGAAAGGATAGTCACAGTCTTCTACGGAGACGAGGAAGGGCTGGAGGCCCTTAGGAAGGATCTTGAGTTCTACTTTAACATCAAGGCATCCAGAGTTTACAAGAGAACCAGAAAGGAAAACATCAAGACTGCATGGGGGGAGTTTGAGACCACAGGAACTGAGTACTCAATAAAGGTTACATCAAAGGCGTTTTCAAAGCTTCTTATCAAGCTGGGTGCCCCTGTGGGCAAGAAAACTGATGTTGACTTCGACGTCCCAGAGTGGGTTAAAAAGGCTCCCAAATGGATTAAGCGGAACTTCTTGGCAGGACTTTTCGGCGCGGACGGAAGCAAGCCAAGATTAATATCCAGCGATTACAAGTACACTCCGAATTCTATATCCTTAACCGCAGTTAAGACCAAGGAACTTGAAGAAAGCCTTGTAAAGTTCATGAATTCGATTAAAGAACTGCTGGCAGAGTTTGGGGTTACCTCGCATGTAAGGAAAGTCAAAGAATACGGCAATCGGGTAATGTACAGGCTTGTAATATACTCCAACACAAGAGAGATATACAACTTCCTATCCAAGATTGGCTACGAATACACCGCCCAGAAACCCTACGCACTGATTTTCGCGGAATACTTGAGAAGAAAAATTGTGATAGGAGAAAACATCTCAGAGAGCAACTTAGTCCGGAGAAACAGAAAGATGAGAGAACTTCTACCTGACTTCGAGAGTTTCCTCAAAACCTACGGGCTTGAAGGCGGCTTCGTGCTTGATAGGGTAATCGAAATTAGGAAGATAAAAAGCGACTCCAAAAAGCTCTACGATATCGGCGTCTATCACGGTGCCCACAACTTCATAGCCAACGGTGTGGTAGTTCACAACTGCGGCGTTCGCCTAATCAGAACGAACCTCACCGAGAAGGAAGTGAGGCCGAAGATAAAGGAGCTCGTCGATACCCTCTTCAGGAACGTTCCGAGCGGTCTTGGAAGCAAGGGGCGCGTGAGGCTCCACTGGACCCAGCTCGACGATGTTTTGGCGGATGGAGCCAAGTGGGCCGTCGACAACGGCTACGGATGGAAGGAGGACCTCGAGCACCTTGAGGAAGGCGGGAGGATGGAGGGCGCCGATCCCAACGCCGTTAGCCAGAAGGCGAAGCAGAGGGGTGCTCCGCAGCTCGGTTCCCTCGGCTCAGGAAACCACTTCCTCGAGGTTCAGGTCGTTGATAAGATCTACGACGAGGAGACAGCCAAAGCCTACGGCCTCTACGAGGGACAGGTCGTTGTCATGGTTCACACAGGTTCGCGTGGCCTCGGCCACCAGGTGGCGAGCGACTACCTCAGGATAATGGAGAAGGCCAACCGGAAGTACGGGGTTCCGTGGCCCGACCGTGAGCTCGTGAGCGTTCCCTTCCAGACCGAAGAGGGACAGCGCTATTTCTCCGCGATGAAGGCAGCGGCCAACTTCGCCTGGGCCAACAGGCAGATGATAACCCACTGGGTCAGGGAGAGCTTCGAGGAGGTCTTCAAGAGGAAGGCTGAAGACATGGAGATGAGCATCGTCTACGACGTCGCCCACAACATAGCCAAGGTCGAGGAGCACGAGGTCGATGGGAAGAAAGTCAAGGTGGTCGTCCACAGGAAGGGAGCAACGAGGGCATTCCCTGCCGGCCACCCCGACGTTCCAAGGGCCTACCGCGACGTCGGACAGCCGGTCCTGATTCCAGGCTCGATGGGAACCGCGAGCTACGTCCTGGCCGGTGCGGAGGGCTCGATGAAGGAGACCTTCGGCAGCTCCTGCCACGGTGCGGGGAGGCTGATGAGCAGGCATGCCGCAACCAGGCAGTACCGTGGTGACAGGCTTAGAAACGAGCTCCTCCAGAGGGGAATCTACGTCCGCGCGGCTTCACTGAGGGTCGTCGCAGAGGAGGCTCCAGGAGCCTACAAGAGCGTTGACAACGTCGTCAACGTCGTCCACCGGGCCGGCATAGCTAAGCTCGTCGCGAGGATGCGCCCGATGGGCGTCGCCAAGGGCTGATTCCCCATTTCACGTTTCTCCTCTGTTCAAATTTCGTTATTGAGGCAATAAAGGTAGAAATTCCAGAGTTCTAACGAAGATCCTGCGTCATGAATCTGACGTACGCCACTGCAAAGGGAAGAAGCAGAAAGACCATCAGCATGGCCAGGTTGTTGATGGCGAGTGCAAATGCCTCCCCCATGGGAGTGTAGTAGTTGGCGGCGGGGTCGCCTGAGAACACTGCCATCATGAGGGAAGCGTAATGGTGGGCGGGGTTTATGAAGTGGAGTCGCCCCTCCCACAGTTTTACCCCCTCCTTCCAGGCCTCAAAAGCCGGGGTTCCATACGGGGGCATCTCCCCGGCGAGGTGTTCCGCGATCAGCGATACCAGAAGGCCGTATATCATCGTCATGAAAACGGCGGTTCCAATTGCCACAAGCATGGAGCTCTCGGACTTTCTGAACACCGTCGAGAGGAGGAGTGAGAAGCTCAGGAACACGAGGGTGTATATCAGCGTGACCAGAAAAGCCAGAAAACCCCTGAACACGGATTCACCGTCCAGGGGAATGCCAAGTATCATCAAAAAGGCCACCGTGAATACGTAACCTGAGAACACGACCACGGAAAGGAGAATGGCATTGCCGAGGAACTTCCCGTTTATGACCTCGTCCCTGTAAACCGGATGGCCCAGCAACACGCGAACCGTTCCCGTCTCCAGTTCCCTGTTGATTGCATCCGCCCCCAGGGCCGCCCCCATTATCGCGCCGAGTATCGTGAAGAAGGTGAAGTTCACCGAGAGCATGAACGATAGGGGGGTCATGTACATGTTGCCCCCAGCCCCAAACAGTCCCAGGTTGTTGTAACCGACGGAAGGCTCGGTGAACCTCGTCACATCGTCCTTGATTGAATAGGCCAGCAAAAGAAGAAAGAGGACGTATATGGAGATTAAAATAACGAAACGTTTGCTCTTGACGGCGGTGTAAAGCTCCTTTGTGGCTATATTGACGACGCTCATCTCCTGCCGACCCTCCTCATCATCCATATCACGACGCCGAAAGTGAGGATGAGTATCAGGACTCCGATGTAGGCGGACTTTGAGCTCTGGGTCACCCTTACCGTTATCTGGGTGCTGGCCTGCGCCTGATCTCCTTTGCCCGTGATGGTGATCTGATACGTCCCGGCGGGTGTCGTTTTTGGAACCTTTATGGTGAGCGTTATTCTCTGGGTGCTCGAAATCACCTCTGAACCGCTTGGGCGACTGATGTACATCGAGCCCAGCTCCGGAACAACCTCCGGAACCACCCTCACCTCCCATCCCTGGGGAGTGCTGACCTCGAATTTCACGTTGGTTACTGGAGCAGTGCCCGTGTTGTCCAACGAAACGTACGTGACTCCCTCGCGCCCGGCTTTTATGCTCACCACTGGATTGTCGGGGTACATGTGGAATTCGTACTCACCGATGAGCTTCACAAGGAGCTCGACCGTCTTTTCGCCATCCGAACCCCTGATGACGACGGTGAGGTTGTGGTCGCCTGGGAGGGCGTTGTAAGGGGGTATTATCCTCAGCGTCACGTCCTTTGATTCCCCAGGATTTATCCTCACACTCCTAACGGGACTCTGGGCGTAGTAAAACTCGACGGACCACTCCTCGGGAAGCCCCCTAACCGATAAGGAGTAGGTATCCTCGTTCTTTCCGAGATTCTTTATGGTCAGCGAGTACGAGCCTACGGATCCAGTGGAGACAGTGAGTGTATCCCCCTCGCCCTCGACCTGGAAGTAGTAGGGCAACTTGGTCAGGGTCACTTCAAGGCTTTTCTTCTCCCCATCGTCAATGCTCAGCGCCTCGGTGGTGCCTTCGTAGCCTTCCTTTTCCACCCTCAGCTCGTATTTCCCAGGAGGCACTTTGAGCTTGGCTTTTCCGTAGGCATCGGTTAGAATCTTCTTGTCACCGGCCACTATTTTCGCACCTTTCACGGCGTTTCCTTCCTCGTCCCTGACCGTTACCTCGATTTCTCCCGGCTCTCCCCTGTGGGTTTTGTAGACGTAGATTCCGACGCGTTTTTCGTTTCCACCAACTGAAAAGTCCACCCAGTGGTTTCCAACGCTCGCATTCCTGGGAACTTCCACCACCAGGAAAACCTGGACGGCACCGTCCAGGGACAGCGTTCTGACCCTCTTGTCCCCCAAGAGGAAGTAGGCGCTCCATCCAGATGGCATCCCGTCGACGCTCAGGCTAACCAGCTGAGCCTTTCCCCCGGTGATTTTTACAGGGAACTCGACGGTCTCTCCGGCCTCCACCTCCACGACGGTTACGGGGACATCAACCTTCAGGGAGCCCTCCGCAACGACGGAAATCTTTAGGGTTACCACATGGTCCCCCACTGTTACGACCACACTTCCCGTTCCCTCGTAGGAATCCGGAACTTCAACGTGGAGGGTGAGGGTTGTGGATCCTCCTGGCTGAACGTTGATGGAGCCAACCGCATAGCCGTTGCCCCCAACAACAGTAACTTTCCATCCCTTCGGGAACTCCAGAACATTTACGAGGAGCGTGAGCTCTTCATTTCTGGTATTGTGAACGGTGATGGGAATGTCCGCCTCTCCCGAGGGCGGAAGGGTTACCTCGTTGAACGGATAGTAAACCTCGTAATCCCCGTTCGCTTCAAGGGTGGGTTTTACAGTCACGGCGTACACTTTAAGTATTGAATTGTTGTAGGCGAAGGCCAGCGATTCATAAGTTCTGGTGGAGTTGGAACCAACGCTCAAACGGCTTCCGTTGATGTCCAGAACCACCTCATTCTCGGCTGAGGATACAACCTTTACCCTGTATCCATTCACGCTGAAGACCCCGCCCGGAGAAGGTTTAAGCTCCCTAACCTCAGTGGATTTGTAGTACACCAGCAACAGAACATCATCGCGGGAGCTGTCGTGGCTCCCCACCACGACCCTTAGATCCCCTGTGGTTTTAACTTCGTACTGCCTTGCTATGTCGAGAATATCCTTCCCCCGGTAAACTATGGCACACGGCTCCATGGTGGGTTTCTCCAGCGTAACCTCAATAGTGTAATTTCCGATAACCAGACTCTCCCCCACCTTTACCCGGCCTTCAAAAACCTTTATCCACGGCTCGGAACTGACCATTGGGAGGGTTGAAACAACCAGGAGCATTAAAACGGCCAGCGCAACCTTTTTCATTTCTCCCCCCTCCGGTAGATTGTCTTCAGGAACACGTCCTCAAGGCTCGGCTCCTCTATTTCAAGACTGACAATGGTTATCCCCCTACCGGCGAGATACTCGGATACGGCTTCCCTTATATCGTCCGTGGCAAATATTATGGCCCTGTTGTTGGAAATCCTCTCCATCCTTATTATTCCGTCAAGATCAAGCTCCGGAATTGGCTGTTTGGTCTCAACCTTTATCTCGTAGCCCTCGAGCTCCATGAACTCCCTCTTTATCTCCTCCAGCGTTCCAACGGCCCTGAGCTTGCCACCGACGATGATCCCCACCCTGTCGCTCAGCTCCTCAACCTCGCTCAGTATGTGGGACGAGAAAAAGACTGTTTTCCCCTTGCGCCTTTCTTCCCTCACTATGCTCTTCACCAGATACGCTCCCTCCGGGTCGAGTCCGCTGGTCGGCTCGTCGAGGATGAGCACGTCCGGTTCGTTTATCAGCGCCTGCGCGAGGAGAAGGCGCTGCTTCATACCCTTGGAGAAAGTCTTGGCCTTTCTGTACCTGGCGTCCCACAGACCGACCAGCTTGAGAAGCTCCCCTATGCGCTTTTCCTTCTCAGCGTTGCTCATTCTGTAAAAGTTTGCGAAGAATTCGAGGTTCTTCCAAGCGGTGAGCTCGCCATAGACAGTGGCATTCTCCGGGAGAAACCCAATTCTATCCTTAACTTTTATGGGATCTCTAAAGATGTCGTATCCCAATATTTTTACTGTTCCACTGTCAGGGATTACTAGACCCAACATGCTTAGTATCGTCGTAGTTTTTCCAGCGCCGTTTGGTCCAAGAAATCCAAAAACATCTCCCTGATGCACATTCAAACTTAAATCGTCGACAGCTTTAGAATTCCCATAACTCTTCGCGAGGTTTTCAATCTCTATAGCGTACATGCTATCACCTCAAATCAGCTTTCATGAACTTTGTATAAGCCATTGCAAAAGGCAAAATGAGCATAACAAGTAGTGTGGCGATATTTTCCCACACCAGTTCAAGGCTCTCTACGATTGACCTTTCCTCCACGACACTCTGCTCATAAGCTAAGGCCGATATTATATCGCTAATTTGAGGCCTTCCTCCAAAGAGCATCCTGATTATCTCCTGATAATGATAGTTTGGAGAGATATAAAGGATTCTCTCCGCTGTTATTGTCAGTTTGGTTAACCATGCCTGATATGCTGGGTCTTTAAGGAATATCTCCTGAAGTTGATCTTCGGTTAGATCTGTAGTGTTCTCCGGGATGTTGGGAACTGGAGGCAAGCCAGCCACTGCAAATGCTACTATCCCAGCGATTACTGAAAGTAAAAAGCCAAAGAAGACAAACAGGAAAATTGACATTATTAGAGCATTTTTAGATTCTTTAATGAGCGTTGAAATTAACAGCCCTAAGCTCAAGAAAACTAATCCATAGAGCGTGCTGAAGGGAAAAGTTGCTAAAAACTTCATCAGGTCATCCCTGGTTATTGGAACTCCTGAGATTAGTGCAAAAGCCACTGTTAAGATATAGAACAACGCTAGGGCTACGCTAAGGGTTAACAAACCCCCCAGGAGCTTGCCAGCAATTATTTCGTCCCTATATACTGGCCTTGAAGCTACCAATTTCAGGGTTCCTTTTTCAATTTCTTCGTTTATTGCAGTTACTCCGAGGAGAATTCCCAACAAAGCCACTGAGTAGTTGAACGCATTGGAGAAGCTTGAGAGAAAGAGCATTTGGAAAGGCGTTTTATATAAGTCCGCACTTATTCCAAGTCTTTTTGAGCTGTAAATCATCCCCAGAGAGATTATTGCAAAGAGAGCTATTATTATTTGAAATTTTCTTGTTCTGATACTGACCTCGAAATCCTTCATCGCTATATTGATGGCTTTCACACTCATCACCGGTTCTTGAATGGCGATTAATTTGTTTAAAATAGTTACCTTTTGTATATTGTCACTTGTTCAAACAAAATTATAAGAAAAAAAAACACAGCGACAATAATTATGGAGGAAACTTTAAATAGTATATATGGTATCTGCGGATGGAAAATTGGAGGTGTCTCAAATGTGGAGGAAGGCTTTAGTTATAGGATTGGTGTTGATGGCAATTGGGATGGTAGTTGGAGGAGCTGCTGAGCATGAAAGCTTTATAGTATGGAAAATCACACACTCAGAAGCCATGGGAACTGCAGCTACAGGAGCTTCTGGGGCCATAATAGCCGCTGCTATTTCTAAGAGTAGTCTTGCTGGTCTTGCATTGCTTGGGGCAACCGGAGTAGGCATTGTAGCAGCTGTAGGGATTGGGTTGTGACTTCAACTTTTTAACTTTTTTAGTCTTTGAGGTGAAGGTCAATGAAGGATGAGAAGAAAGCATTCCTGACACTCTACGGGGCTAGTTTGATTATGGCAATAACGATTTTTCTATATTTAACGAGGATCAAGGGCTACACCACTGAAGACATGACGAAGGTAGCATTAATGGTGCTCCTACCAGTACTAGCTTTTCATTCCGTTGGGGGAGCAGTCATATTAAAACATTACAAAGGCAAAGAGACAAACACATAATGCAGAATGGTGTGATAAAATGATTAGAAGATTGATTTATGCATCCATGCTTTTCTTTATTTTTGGAATTATTTCTGGTTTATTTTCAGCTTCTCACAATGATTATTCCGCTTATTTTGGCTTTGATCCTTTTGATAATTCTAATCCGGGCTTTTTGTTCTTCTTCAAACACAACATTAAAGTTGCACTTTTACTCTGGTCAGGCGCTTTAACCTTTGGAGGGATAACTTTGCTGGATTTAGCATTTAACGGCATGATTTTAGGTTCAGCCGTTAAAACTACTATAGAGCAGATAGGTTTAATAAAAACCTACTCCTAATCCTCCCTCATGGCATTTTTGAGATTCCAGCCTTAATTATTGCTGGTGCTGCTGGTTTTAAAATTCCTTGCGAACTGTTAAGGTTTGCTTTGGGCAAGAAGGAAGAGATTATTGGCGAAGAAGACGCTAAAGAGTTCTTCAAGCTTGTGGCGATTTCAGTAGTCTTGATTTTCATCGCTGCTCTAATTGAGAGCACGATAACACTTAAAATCGCCGAAAGCTTAGCGTGATTGGAATGTGGAAGAAGGCTCGGAATAGGATTTGTTATAATGACCAGACACTAATTTAGTGTTAATGGCAGTGAGAGAAAAATGTTTGGAAAAATCAATGCAATACTAATGTCTACTGGGGGACCAACTTTTACTGGCACCATTTTTCTTTTAGATACCTTGCGTTTAGGGAGAGGATGTCGGTGGACCCAAGAAACCAGTGGTATTAAAAATTGCAGGTATAACTGAGGTCATAGCTTCTCTGGCATTTTTAATCTTAACCTGAATTGTCGAAAGCCGGGATGAGTGAATAGGAGCTTGGTACGGAGCTCGCGAAACTCAGTATTGGAGCTTTGGTCGGTTTCCTGTGGATTTTGTTTGAGTGCACATAATTAAGAGCCCCGAAATGTTGAGGAGCACAACCTGCCGGGGCAATGGCAGCCGCACTCGGGCCACGCTGATCTGTCACCGGGGGTTAGCTTCACCAATATCATTTTCGAGGACTCCGAAGGTGTCTCAATGAGAAGAAGCAGCTGAAAGTAGTTAGGGGTATATACCCTCCTGTGCAGGTTTTCGATGGTGGTAATCTTAGAAATGGCTACCTTGGCGTTGATAGTCCTCGCAGGCTACCGGTTGACTGGGGAGAAGATCCCAAAAATCTCCATTGGGATGCGCTTCCCTGGGTTATGGTGGGTTTTATTCTCAAGGATATCCGGGCTGTTATTCGCATACTTCAACAACAAAACTTAGCCATGCTCCACATACTTTTATATCCTCCCCGAACAGAGGGGGAGTGGTGAGACCATGGAGTTGACCCATGTTGATGAAAAGGGCGTTAAGATGGTGGAGGTCGGCCATAAGACGGAAGTTTTCAGGAAGGCCACCGCCAGGGGCAGGATAAAACTGAAGCCCGAGACCATCGAGCTGATAAAATCCGGGAAGACGCAGAAGGGGAACGTCATAGCCACCGCCCAGATAGCGGGAATCCTGGCCGTTAAGAAAACGCCCGAGCTGATTCCGCTCTGCCACCCGATACCGCTCACTGGGGTTGATATCTCCTTCGAGTTCGGTGATGACTACATAGAGGCCACCTGCGAGGTTCGCGCCACCTACAAGACGGGGGTTGAGATGGAAGCCCTAACCGGCGTTACCGCCGCCCTGCTGACGATTTGGGACATGGTAAAAGCCGTCGAGAAGGATGAGAACGGCCAGTATCCGTTCACGAGGATCGAGGGCATTCACGTGGTCGAGAAGGTGAAAGGAACGAATCAATCCCTGCAGTAGCCGAGGACGAAGTACTCCAGGGCCTTCGAGAGGTCGTCGAGGAGGAAACCGAGGAAGAACAGCAGGAACGTTCCGAGCGGATATTCCTTGAAGTAGCTCCAGACGAGCCACCACACGGTGCCCCAGATTATGATGCGGGGCACCTCCATGACGACCATGGATTTCCTGGAGACCTCCCTCAGAAGGAGGCGCTTAAGCCCGTTCTCATCGCGGGCGATGTAGCGCCCTGAGCTTGGCCATTTCTTTTCATGGAGCCGTTTGGTGTGCCTCGCCAAGAACAGCCGGCCCTTCGGGAACTTCAGCACGTAAACGTAGTCCCCGTAGCTCGAGGCTATGAACGACTCTATGGCGAGCTCGATATCAATGTCCCTTTGAAATTCCAAGACGTATGCTCCTTTCCGGCGGAACCCATCAACTATCTCCTCCGGTTTGAACTTGTCGAGTTTGAGGACCCTTATGTGATAGCTCGGGCCCAGGAACCTCCAGATTATCATAGTACTCAGCTCATTAGTATGGAGACACTATCGGGGATTTAAATTTATCGGGTGGAGGTTCAAAAAATATTTCAATGAAGAAGTACAGAGAAAATCACTGGTGGTGTCCGTGAACATACTCCTCTTTGGTCCTCCTGGGAGTGGAAAGAGCACCCATGCCAAAAGGATAGTCGAGCGCTACGGTCTGACGTATATCTCCTCGGGGGACATAATCCGCTCGGAGATCGAAAAGAGAACCGCCCTTGGCGTTGAGATGGACAACTACCTGTCGAGGGGTGAGCTGATACCCGACACGATAGTGAACACCCTGATAATATCAAAGCTCCGCAGGCAGAGACACAACTTTATCCTCGATGGATACCCACGAACTCCCGAACAGGTGATAACCCTCGAGAACTACCTCTATGATCATGGAATCAAGCTGGACCTTGCGATGGAGATATTCGTAGACCTGAAAACAAGCATCGAGAGGATCTCGGGCAGGAGGATATGCTCCAGCTGCGGTGCCGTCTATCACGTTAGGTTCAATCCACCAAAGCGGGAAGGTATATGTGACCTTTGCGGGGGACGGCTTGTTCAAAGAAAGGACGACATGCCTGAGATCGTCGAGCGCAGATACAGCATATACGCAAAAAACATGGAACCGATAATAAAGTTCTACAGGGGGAAGGGAATATACGTCAGAGTGGACGGGAACGGGGGAGTGGAAGAGGTGTGGAAGAGGATACGTCCTCTACTGGATTACATCAGTTCTCGGGAGTCCCTTTTCCAAGGACGCTCATAAGCTCCCTTATGTCGTCCATCCTTGAGAGTTCCTCCGCTTCCTTTTCTATCTCGTCGAGCTTTTTCATGATTACTCCTATCTTTTTGTCGCCCGGGTCCAGAACCTTGGCCTCTACGGATATGTATCCAGCGTTGAGGGTCCTGAGGTATGAGGTTGACTTGCGTTCAAGTTCTTTTGCTAGGGCCTCCTTATCATGCGGTGACTTTTTCTCCGGAACGAGCAAGGTGATCGTCAGTTTGGGCCTTCCATCCACTGGCATTGTTAACGTGATGGTGGAAAATTCAACCCGCTTGTCCTTCAGGTAGATTACAAGTCCCTTCCCCAGCCGTTCTATCGTTCTCCGGATATCATCGGGACAGTTCACCACGAGGCTGATTTCTTCTTCCTTCCGCGGCTTTCTGGCCGCCTCTATGGTTCTGAATCCCGCCACCTGAAACCTGGCGTCGTACAGCCTCCCAAACGTGCGGGTGGCGTCCTCGGCCAGCTTCTCAAGGAGGCCCGATATTATCGAGTCCAGCTCGCCGGGAAGAAACGTCTCGGGCCTGCGGATTTCGAAGAGGAATGCCAGCTTTATAACCCTCCCAACCGGCTTCACACCGACTTTCATGCCAACGAGCTCCACACCTAGGGTTTCGAGGGCGTCCTGTATAGGGCCCGCGAAGAGCTTCTCGACCACGGGATAGTACTCGGGGGGTTCAACGGTTAGCGCTGTCATTTGATGATTCTACGGCGAAATCACTTTAAGGGTTTCCATCGGAATCCTTTCGGTGAACCTAATGCGGGTGAAGTTTTACGCAACCTTCAGGGAGATAATTGGGAAAAAGGAGATTGAGGTTCACGGGGTGAGGACCGTCCACGAGCTCATAGATTACCTCGCCGAGCATTATACTCCGGAGATAAAGAGGCAGCTCCTTGGAACGCCCCGCGTCGGCCCGGATAAGCCCATAGACGGCATGGTCCTCGTCAACGGTCACAACGTTCTTCACCTCAAGGGCCTCGATACCGAGCTGAACGAGGAAGATGTGGTTCACATATTCCCTCCCGCGGGGGGTGGTTGAATGGCGGTCGCGGAGCTCTGCCTCTTCCCGCTCGGCACGGAGAGTCCCAGCGTCGGGGAGTACCTGCGTCCGGTTATCGACGTTATAGCCTCCAGCGGGCTGAAGTACCAAGTCTGTCCGATGGGGACGGTGGTGGAGGGTCCGGTGGATGAGATCCTCGAACTGGTTAAAAGATGCCACAGGGCGATTCTGGAAGCTGGGGCAAAGCGCGTCGTGATAAGCCTCAAAATCGACGACCGCGTTGATAAGCCGCTGACAATCGAGGGCAAGGTGGGCGTCTGAATGGTCGAGTACTTTGACAGGATAGCCGAACGCTACGATGGGTGGTACCGGACGAAGACGGGCCGCTACGTGGACAGAACGGAGAAATGGCTGATATTCTCCATGCTGCGGACCGGAAGGGGAAGGGCCCTCGACCTCGGCTGCGGGACCGGGAACTACACCCTGGAACTCAAAAGAATGGGCTTCGACGTCGTCGGCCTCGACGCCAGCGAGGGAATGCTGAGGGTAGCGCGCTCGAAGGGTCTGAACTGCGTCAGGGGAGACGCCTACAGCCTGCCGTTTCCGGAGGGGAGCTTTGACCTCGTTCTGAGCGTCACGATGTTCGAGTTCATCCACGAGCCAGAAAAAGTCATCTCCGAAATTTACCGCGTCCTGAGGCCGGGGGTGAGGCGGTCATCGGCACCATGAACGGACGCAGCGCATGGTTCCTCTTCAAACGGCTTAAGAGCCTCTTCGTTGAAACCGCCTATCGCTATGCTCGCTTTTACACTCCCGACGAGCTTGAGGAGCTCCTCCTGGGGGCGGGATTCGGGGAAGTTGAGAGCGCGGGGGTAATATTCTTCCCATCGTTCTGGCCCTTCACGGGGCTGGCTGAGAAAACGGACAGGAAGTGCCACAGGAAATGCAAGAATCTCGCGGCGTTCGTGGCGGTCAGGGGGAGGAAGGTTTGAGGAGAATACGGCTCATAACCCGCGAGGAGGCGTTTAAACGCGCGGAGCACATAATGAACGAATACAGGGCGGCCTACGGTATCGATTTTGAGATAGAGCATTCTTTCCTACCTGTGGAGCTTCTCGTCCCAACACAGGCGGAGCTCAGTGAGGTGAAGCTTCTCGTGGTGCTGGAGGAGATAAAACACGGGTACGATGCCCCGATAACGGTCATACCCTACGGGGGGCGCTACTATATCCTCGACGGCCACCACAGGGCCTTTGCCCTCTGGAAGCTGGGCTTCAGGGAGGTGGAGGCGCTCGTGCTAAGGCCGAAGGTTCGGTTCCTGCCGGGGGTTGTGAGGACCGCGGAGAAGAGCGGGCTTAAGGACCTTGGAGGGGTAAAAATAGTCAGGGATTAGGAGGGCTCAGCCCTCCCAGATTACGTACTCCTTCTTCGTTATGAACACCGGCTCCACGCGCTTCTTGACTATGACAACCTTGTCCTCTCCGTACTCCTGGTAGAGCTTCTCGATGTACGCACTGAAAACATCGGACGGCATCGATGCCTGCGCCCTTATCACGTTGTCGCCGGCCTTGACGCTCAGCTCCTTGACCGGAACGTAAGTTATGATGTCCTGGTGGGGCTCGAGGTAGAATTCGTCCTTTTCTATGTCCTTGCCGTTGGGGGCGACGTAGTAAACTATGCTCGCCCTGAGTGCAAGCTCCACGTCGCTGTAGTCCTTCCTGAACGCAGCCTTAAGCTCGAGCTGGCCGCTCTGCCCTTCGTCGAGTATGTAGCTCGGATTGGCGACCTTCCCGTCCACCTTGGGCTCGCCGTTGAGCACCCCAACGGGGCCGTCCTGAACCAGGATGAAGCGGTAGCCCGTGGCGTTCGGCACGAAGAGGCTGACCTCGACCGGGCTCTCGTTGAGGTGGTTTATGCTGAGGCCCTCGGCGAGGGTCTCCCTCTTGATGAGCTCGGTTCCGTTGTAGGCCTCGAAGATGAGCGTCGCGTCCTTAACGTCCCTGCCGAAGGCCGAAATCCAGAGTCTGAGCTTCTGCTCTCCGAGCGGGAGTTTTCCTCCTCCAGTCGTGCTGTAGAAGGCCTTCCAGGTGCCGTTCTCGTACTTGTCAATTCTGTAAACCGCGAACGGCCTGAACTCGTAGGTGGAAACTCCACCGTCATTGTGGACCGGCTTGAAGTTGGCGAAGAGCTTCTGAGCGTCCCACGGCTCGAAGGAGTACGGAATGTGGAAGGCGAGCCTGACGAAGTTGCTGAAAGCTATCTTGTGGTACACCAGGAGGCCGTAGTTGCCGGAGAGATAGAGGACGTAGGGTATGTCTCCCCTGCCGTTTATTATCCTGCCGTCCAAGAGATCAACCGTCATGACGGGCTGATATGCTGCCTGGCCGGTGTTTATGTACACCACTATCTTTCCGCTCTCATTGGCATACTGAATGTACTGCATTGGTACAACCTGAAACATCGGTGCGTTCCGGTATTCTCCGTAGGTTATGGCACCACCGAGGTAGCTTATGGCGTTGAACTTGTATATGTCCTGCTGCCAGACTATAAGGTAGTTAAGCTCCCAGGCCTCGAAGTCCTGCTCGCTCTCGTTGCCGTAGTGGGAGAAGAAGTCCGCGACTATGTAACGCCTGTCGTAGGCGTGACCACCGTCCGTGGCGGAGCGCCTGTGGCTGAGGAGGCTTGACTCAATCCAGTAGCCGTAGTCCCACCAGCTCGTTGCGCTGTCGAGCGGGTGGCTGTTCTCCTTCAGCCAGTTGAGGGTGTTCATCCAGTCCGCGGGTACGGAACCCTGCCCCTTGGCCGTGCTTTTGGCGATGTTGCCGGTGTACTGGGCCCCGATTATGGGCAGTGGCAGGAACAGGATTATCAGCAGGATTGCGTAGAGGGCCTTGGTCGTGGCGCTCTCCTTCATGTTCTCCACGAAGAGGAACGCCTCGCCTATCGCAACGCCTGCCATGAGGAGTATGGCTCCCGAAGCCTGGAACACGAAGCGAACCGCGAGCAGGAGCAGGTAGAGGGAGCCGGCGTAGTATGACACCATGAATATCTCCCTGTGGCCTGTCAGGTCGTTTTTAACGAGCTTCCTCACGAACCTCGCAGCCACTGTAATGAATCCGGCGACGGATAGTATGAAGATTATGGCGTCATTGCTCTTGACGCTGTAGTAAGCTGCTATCGTCTTCCAGTCCGTCCTGGCGAGCTCAGCAACCGTCTGGTAGAGGGGGTTGGACTGGGAGGCGCTTCCGAGGAACTTGAGCAGGTCTCTGCCGAAGTAGCCATAGAAAGCCAGGAACCCAAGGATTGCTATGGCGATGATGGTTCCAAACCGGTGCTTCTTGTCGGAGTAGTTGAGGCCTATCCGCTCGCCGTAGATCATTATTGCGACAAGAGCGCTCAGGGCTACAAGGCCCTCAATAGCAAACACGAGGAAGCTTCTGATGCCCACTAGCCTGGTGTACGAGAACGCCAGTCCCATAACAAGGGAAAGCCCAAAGAGCGGGAAAAAGTCCCCCACGAACCTTTTAAGGGCGTCCATCATTCCGAAGGTGAAAAAGACCACCACTGTAAGCCCTGCAAAGAGGAGCAGAATTCCGACACCGAACTGGCTTCCGGTCCAGACCGCCATGTAGAGAACGCTAGTTATGAGGAAGAGGACCCCTCCCGCTACCTTTTTCCAGTTCCACTTCTTCTCATCGAGGTATATCAGGAGGAAAAGCACCGCGTAGAGGAAGAACATCATGAACGGACCTTCACCGCGGTTGTTGCCGGAGTAGGTCTTGCTGAAGTTGGCGTAGGAGAACATCATAAACGCGGCTGCCCAGAGGCCGGCCCAGCTGGAGTGGAGCTTCTTTCCAAGGAAATAAACTGCTATAATGGTCATTGCCCCAACGAACGGGGGCCAGAGCTTGAACGCTCCCAGCTGGTCGTAGCCGAATATGGATACGATTTTGTAAAATATTGCTTGGACCGTGTAGAGACCGAGGTAGCCGCCTGCTTTTACTCCTGCCGGCGGGTCGGCGTAGGCGAAATACTTGGGAATCCACTCGGTTATGGCCTGCCTGTACATCTCGTAGTGAAAGAACGTATCTGGGTCAAGGAAGGTCTTGTAGTTCGAGGTTATGTTTCTCAGTTTGAAGCCCAGATATGCGAGCAGGAGTGCTATCAGCGGAAGGCCGTAGCTCTTGAACTTTTGATAGTACCCAGGGAGGGGAGTGGTTTCCCCTTTTTTCTTCCGCTTTTCCTTAATCTCTGTTTTCACCATCCGGATCACCTCATTCAACGGTAACGGACTTTGCCAGGTTCCTCGGCTTGTCGGGGTCGTTGCCCCTCAAAACCGCCAGGTGATATGCGATGAGCTGGAGCGGTATGATGTACACGATGGGGGTTAGCAGTTCGTCGATGCCGGGCATCTCGATAAAGGCGCTGGAGACGCGCCTCAGCTCCTCCCTGTCCCCCAGGCCGATTATGAACGCTCCCCTCGCCCTCGACTCCTCCACGTTGCCCATCATCTTGTCGAAGGTCTTCCCGCTCGGGGCCACCGCGACGACCGGGACGCCCTCTTCGAGGAGGGCCAGCGGTCCGTGCTTCAGCTCGCCGGCGCTGAGACCTTCGGCGTGGATGTAGCTTATCTCCTTGAGCTTGAGAGCCCCTTCGAGGGCGGTTGGCACGTTTATGCCCCTTCCAATGTAGAAGAAGTCCCTCCTATCCGCGAGACTCTCGGCGAGTTCCCTGAGGGCAGCGTCGTGCTTAAGGACGCTCTCCACGAGGTCGGGAACCCTCTGAAGGCCGTCCTCCAGGGAGGAGAGATACGCCTCATCCGCCGTTCCGAGAACCCTCGCGAGCTCGATGGCGAGCATGGTCAGGACGGTGAGCTGGGTGGTGTAGGTCTTGGTCGCGGCAACGCCGATCTCCGGTCCGGCGTGGGTGTAGAGGGTCATGTCCGCCACGCGGGTGGCCATGCTGCCGACGACGTTGACTATCGCGAGAACCTTGGCACCCCTCTTCTTCGCCAGCTTCATCGCCGCGAGGGTGTCGGCGGTTTCCCCGCTCTGGGTTATCGCTATCACGAGGGTGTCCTCGTCTATCAGATCCTCGAACTCGTAGCGGAACTCGCTTGCGTCTTCAACGATCGGAACCCTCTTCGCGAGCCTCTGGAAGAGATACCTGCCCACGAGACCGGCGTGGTAGGAGGTGCCCATTGCGATTATGAATATCTTCTCGTAGCGGGCTATCTCCTTCGCCGTCCTCTTCACGGCGTCGATGTTGCCGTGGATTGCGTCCTTTATCGCCCTCGGCTGCTCGTATATCTCCTTGAGCATGAAGTGTGGATAGCCGGACTTCTCGGCCATTTCCAGCGTCCATTCAATCCTCTGGACAGGCTTTTCAACGACCTCGCCGGTTGCGAGCTTTTTGATAACGTAGAAGTCCTTTCCTATGACTGCGTACTCACCGTCGTCGAGGAAGATGGCCCTGTTTGTGTACTCGAGGAAGGCCGGCACGTCGCTGGCCGCGAAGTTCTCGCCGTCCCCTATTCCAAGGACGAGGGGACTTTCGTTCCTCACGAAATAGAGCCGGTCCGGTTCCCCGGCGTAGATTATGCCAAGCGCGAAGGAGCCCCTCAGTTTCAGGAGGGCATTCCTCATGGCGTCTTCGAAGCTGGGGGCGCTCTTAAGCTCCTCCTCTATCAGGTGGGCTATAACCTCGGTGTCGGTATCGCTTTTGAAGGCGTGCCCCCTGGAGAGCAGGTACTCGCGAATCTCGGCGAAGTTCTCGATTATACCGTTGTGAACGAGCGCTATCTTCCCGGTGCAGTCGGTGTGGGGATGAGCGTTAACATCGCTTGGAACGCCGTGGGTGGCCCAGCGGGTGTGGCCTATTCCCCTCTTCCCGGGCATCTCAAGGAGGCCGAGCTTTTCGGTGAGCTCGTCTATGGCGCCGGCCCCCTTCTTTATGAAGAGCTTTCCTTTGTCCTCAGTTACAACACCGGCGGAATCGTACCCCCTGTATTCGAGCCTCTTGAGCCCCTTGACTATTACCTCGCACGCGGCCCTATCTCCGATGTAGCCTATTATTCCACACACGGCAACCACCCGCTTTATTACTCTCTTCCCTGATAAACCGTCGAGAGTTAAAAGCCTTTCTCAGGGGGGCTATTTTCAGGCATTAATATGTCCTTTGGTTCATCCGTCGATTGGGAAAAAGCCTTTATAGTTGTTGGGCTACCCATTCAGGGTGGTTGGATGAAGGGGACGCTCGATGAGTTCCTCGAGGCGGCTCCCCCGAAGGTTCCTGGGGAGCGGAGGAGAAAAAAGAAGCGGCTGAAATCAACCAGTCTGGAGTCTTTTCTTCCACAGGAATACGTGGACTACTTCAAGGGGCTCCGCATAGGGTCGAAAAAGATACGAAACGCAAGGATAGAAGAATTATAAGGCCTCCGCAATAACTGCCATGTCCCCGACCCTGAAGACGAAGGCCCTTCTGTCCCCGCTCAGGTTGGCCTCTATCCTCTTCCTAACCTGCCAGTACTCCTCCTGGGGGACGCTGAGCTTGAGCGTGGCCCTTCCGAAGCCCTCTTTCCTGAGGAAATCGTTTATCCTCACCGGGTGGAACGGGACAACGCCGACCACGGCGTAGGTTCTCTTGAGGTACGGGCTTTTCAGGGGCGCGTCGCCCGTTGCAAGAACGCGTCTCTTTTCGCGGAGGAGCATTTTGGCCTCCCCATTTAGAACGTGGAACAGCTCGTTCAGCAGATCGGCGTAGTCAACGGCCTGCGGAACCTCATAGAGGTACTCGCCGGGCTCCTCTGTCCATTCGAGGATGTCCTCAAGGTCTGGATTGCTCTCCAGCCTTGCCCCCGCGGGAAGAACAACCGCGCTCCTCTCCGCCCCGGCGAGGGGTTCGGTGTAGAAGGTCAGCCTGTTGAGGGCCCCGAAGAGGTCTATGTACTCAAACTCCCCCTTCCAGGGTATCCTCTCGCGCCTTATCTGCGGCGGGAGGTCGAAGATGAACGCATCTGCCCTGGATTTGTACGCTTCGTAGATTCTCAGCGGACTGGGCAGGAGGTCTTCCAGCCGCCTTTCGGGCATTTCCGGGGGCCTGGCGGGGTCTGAGAAGACCACCTCGGCGTCGATTCTCTCGACCGTCTCGGGGGCGAGCGAGTCGGCGTTGATGAACTCGATGTTCGAGACACCGTACTTTTCGGCGTTTCTCCTGGCGAACTCGACCTTTGCGGGGTCTATGTCAATCCCGTATGCCCTCTCAACCTTCATGGCGTAGAATATAAGCTGAATTCCGATACCGCAGGAAACGTCCGCTACGCTCCTCACGCCAGCCTTCTCAAGGCGCTCCGAGCGGTACCTCGCGACTATCTCATGGGTCGAGTAGCGCAGGCCCTCAAGGTCCATCCAGAGGTCGTCTCGCGAGAACTTGTCCTTCGCCCTGATCCGTGCCCTGGCTATCTCCGCAATGATTTCCCAGTCACTGCCGAGCCTTGCGCGGAGCTTCCTCTCGTCATAGCCCTTTTTAATCAGCTCCACAGCTTCCCTGACCTTCTCCTCGCTTATCCCTTCGAACATGTTTTCGCCTAAGGGGAGAGGCTTAAAAACGTTGCCCGCGATATTCCTGCCTGGTGGTAGAATGCAGTGGCGAAGGATAGCCTTCATTCTGATAGTTGCCGTCACCATCATCGGCTCCCTGTGGTATCTCTACGATTTTGCCTCTCAGCCCGTTTTTCGTGACTACGTGGGGGATGAGGTCTGGTACGTTCCCGCGGGCAGGAACATCCTCCACAGGCTCGGCGTTGATCTGACCTACGTGAACGAGACCACGGGCTCCCGGGGGGTAAACGTCATCTTCTCCAACCAGAGCATGCGGATAAAATACCAATACCGGGTGGAGAAAATCGCCATGGGGCACGGGGCAACCTACGAGAGGGAGTACCTCAAGTTCCCGGGCGTTTACTTTGAGCTCCCCCCCGACGAGTTCGGGCCCTTCCTTGAAGAGGTCCGGAGGGAAATACCCGAGGAGGCTTACTATACGGTTCCCGGCTACTGGTATCCCGACAAGGACAACATCCAGAACTACCTCAACACCGAGCATCCTTTCCTCGGGAAGGACCTCATAATGCTCGGCATGCTTCTCCTCGGCGACAGCCCGATAAACTGGCGCATACCCGGCATCATCGCCTTCGCCCTCATCGAGCTCCTCGTCGTCCTCGCGACTTACCGGGTAAGCGGGAGCTATCTGGCGGCCCTCATAGCCCTGGCCTTCACCGTAGCGGACCCCACCCTCCAGGCTATGTCCGTGGTGGCCATGCTTGACATCCACGTCGCCCTGTTCGTCGCCCTGTTCGTGTTTTTCCTGGCCTACGACAGGGACCGCCCCGCGGCCTTTGCCATAGGACTCGCCGGCTCCACCAAGCTCAGCGGCGCCTTTGGGTGGCCCGTCCTCCTCGGGAGGGCCCTCAAAAGGGAGAGGAACCTCATCAGCTTTCTCGTGACGATAGCGGTTCTTCCAGCGGTTGGATTCCTCCTGCCGAACGTTCCGGCGATGGCGGCTATCGGGCCGAAGAAGTGGTTCGACGAATTCCTCGGAAGCTTCAGATGGCATCTCTCCAACAAAGGCAGCCATCCCGCCGCCTCTCCCGTCTGGGAGTGGTTCATAAACAAGAAGGCCTTCGCCCTGCACTACAACCCGGACATCTTCGCCCAGACCGATCCTTTCCTCCTCCTGGCGATGGTGCTCTTCATCCTTGCCCTCCCATGGCTTTACAGGAAAAAATCCGGAATCCTGGCATCTTTCGGGGTGTTCTGGAGCACCGTGGCTGTGTTCCTCCTGCAGTACGCACTCGGGGGCACGACACAGTTCAGCTTCTACGCAACCGCCCTGGTTCCCCCCGCGGCGGTGGTCATGGGCGTGGCCCTCAACGAGCTCCTTCGCTGGGAGGCCTTCAGAGAGTCAGTCTGGCTCTACCTGGAGTGGCTGCTGGAGATAAAGGACAGGATAAGGCTGAGGCTGGGGAGGTGAGACGTTCAACGTCGAAACTACGGAGAGTTACGGGTTTAGCTTTTTATATACTTTCCTCCGAAAACCTCGCCCTTTAGGGCGGGGATGTAGTAAACGCCCCAACGAGTCGTTGAATAGGGAAGCAACAGTCTTTTAAACCCTAAAAACCATAATAGGACTTGAAATGAAGAGAACGGCGACGGTAAAACTCCAACCGAGCAGAACTCAGGAAGAACTCCTTTTTGAGTTAGCCGACGCTGGAGCCAGAGCCTGGAACCGAGTAAACTACCTCAGGCGACAGGAGTACTTCCAAGGAAAACCAATAGACTTCTTGAAGACTCAGAAAATCGTTTACGAGGAGTTCAAAAGGGAAATCGGTTCCGCAACAGTCCAAACCATCGCCAGAAAGAACGCCGAAGCTTGGCGGAGCTTCTTTTCCCTTCTCCGAAAGAAGAGAAACGGAGAACTCCCCGAATGGTATAACAAACCCTCTCCACCAGGTTACCTGAAAAAGAACGGGAAAAGAACGCCGTTCATTGTCCTGAGAAATACTCAATACCGGATTGAGGGGAATAAACTCATCTTGATGGGTATTGGCAAATTCAAACGTCTCGAAATCCAGTTCAAGGGGAAAATTCACCTGAAGGGTAAGCAGGGACGCCTCGAGGTGGTTTACGACGATGCAAGAAGGAAATGGTACGCCTATATCAATTTCACTGTCGGGGAAAAACTCAGGGGTGAAGAATGGGTTGAAATCCCGAGACAGCCTAAAGGGAACCTCTCCGCTGGAATTGACCTGGGGATAAACAACCTTATGGCGGTCTACGTTGAAAACGGTGAGAGCTTCCTCGTGAACGGAAGACCACTCAAGAGTATCACCTTCTACTGGCAGAAGAAAATCGCTGATTACCAGTTGAGACTCAACGTTTCCGGCTATAAGACGAGC
The DNA here is from genome assembly GCF_006274605.1 of Thermococcus indicus. Lineage (NCBI taxonomy): Archaea > Methanobacteriati > Methanobacteriota > Thermococci > Thermococcales > Thermococcaceae > Thermococcus > Thermococcus indicus. Next base: position 1,540,339 of record NZ_CP040846.1, on the reverse strand, counting down.
AGGAAGTTCAGGAGGATGCATAAAAAAGCCAAACTTCAGGCAAGACACTACATTAACACCGCCATAAGAGGAACCGTAGAGAGGCTCCACGAGTTGGGAGTTTCGAGGATTGTCGTGGGTTATCCTAAGGGGATCGCAAGGAACTCTGATAAGGGCAAAAAACAAAACTTCCTCCTCTCCCACGTCTGGCGGTTTAATTACGTCATCAAACGACTCAAAGAAGTCGCCGAGGAGTATGGTATTATTGTTGAAGTTGTGGATGAGGCTTTCACTTCTAAAACCTGTCCCGTTTGCGGGAAGCCTCACGAGGGGGCTCGCTTTGTTAGAGGATTATTTAAGTGTCCCGCAACGGGACTTATCTTCAATGCTGACTTGGTTGGTGCCTTCAACATTTTGAAGAAGGCTCTCAAAACGATAGCCCCAAGCCTTCCGGCCTTATCGGGAGGTAGGGGTAACGGGGGGAAGGCCCTCCCCGAGGGGTTCGAAGAACCCGTTCTAACGGGTTCCCTAATGAAAACCCCTCAAACCTCCCTGTCTGTGGCGAGGGGTTAGCTCGTTGGAACCCTCGCCCTTCAGGGCGGGGAGGAGGTCAGAGAACCCCAGTTCAATACAAAATAAAATGGGGATGTAAGATACCTCAAACCGCCTTCCAGAACGGATCCTGCTGAGCCTTCACCTTCGCCGTCATCTTCAGCGCCTTTATGTCGGTCTCGTCCAGCTCGTTCTTGAGCTGCTTGGCGAGGATTATGACGTCGTTCTTGCTCAGATCAACGTAGAGCGTCTCTCCCGGGTGGATGTGCCTGCCGACCATCGCGCCCTCGATGGCTATCGCAACGGCGTCGCCCTTCCTGGCCTCCTGGACGAAGTCGTTCTTGTTCTTGATGGACTTGATGACGCCGATCTTCTGGCCGTTCTGCTTGATGAGCGCCACTCCGGGTCTTATGCGGCCCTCCACGATCTCAACGCCTACTATCGCGGGGTGGCTCCTCCTGAAGACGTACCTCTCGTCCGGGTAGAGCCTTATGACGCCCGGGAAGGTGACCTTGCTGAGGAGTTCGCGCTTCTTCTTCTCCTCCTCAGCCCTGATCCACTCCTCGTAGTCCTCGATGAGCTTGTAGATGATGTTGCCGGTGAATATGGGAACGCCTTTGGCCTTGGCGACCTCCTCAGCGTCCTCGTTCACCCTGACGTTGAAGCCCAGAACAACGCCGTACTTCTCTTCCTCCTCGCGAACGCTTAAAGCTTCCATCACGTCGGTCTTGCTGATGTTCCCTACGTCGGCCTTTCTTATGGGGATCCCCTTCTCCTGGAGCTCCTTGCTGAGGGCTTCGAGGCTTCCGAGGGTGTCCGCCTTGACTATGACGCCCACCTTGCCGGTGCTTATGACGACGCTCTGTATCTGGCTCAGGATCTCCTGCCTGGCCTTTTCAACGTCCTCCTCCGAGCGGGCCGCTATAACTGGCGAGCCGGCTAAAGCCTCCTCAAGTCCCGGGGCGGCTATCTTTATACCCGCCGCGGCGGCGACCTCTTCAACCTGGTCGAAGCGGAACCTCGGGTCGCGTATCTCGTCGAGGGGCTTCGGCTTGAGGAGGGCGCGGATTTTTGTAACTATCGCCTTATCTTTGCCCCCAACCACGATGGTGTCGTCCTTCCTGAGGGTTCCGTCGTAGATGATGACGTCAAGCGTGGTTCCCAGGCCGACTTCCTCGCGTATCTCCAGTATGGTGCCGCGCGCCGGCCCTTCAACCTCGATCTTGAGCTTCTCCTCGAGGTATTTCTGGCTGAGACCTGCGATGAGGACGAGAAGTTCGGGGACGCCGATACCGTACTTGGCGGATATCGGGACTATCGCCAGCTCGCGGGTGAAGTTCTGGACGCGGTCGAAGCGGTTTGCCTGGAAGCCCATCTCGTAGAACTTTCCAATGAGTTCCCAGAGCTTGGTCTCAAGCTCCTGCTGCGCCCGCTGGTCCTGCTTCTTGATGTTCACGAGGAAAGGCTCATCCTCCTCCACCTTCCAGCCCTTTATCCTGTCTATCTTGTTGGCGGCCACGATGAAGGGCGTCCTGTTCTTCCTGAGTATCTCGATGCTCTCTATCGTCTGCGGCTGGAAGCCCTCGTTGATGTCCACGATGAGAACCGCCAGATCGGCCAGGCTCCCTCCCCTCGCGCGCAGGCTCGTGAAGGCCTCGTGACCGGGAGTGTCGATGAAGAGCAGTCCCGGGAGCTTTATCTCACCCTTCCAGAGCTTCATCAGCGGGCCGGCGAGCCCTTTGACGGTCTCAATAGGCACTTCAGTCGCACCAATGTGCTGGGTTATTCCACCGGCTTCCTTGCCGGCGACGTTTGTGCGCCTGATTCTGTCAAGGAGAGTTGTGTTGTGCACGAGGATTCCGTTGGCGACGAAGTTGTGGGTCTCGGTCGTCAGGTCGTAGACGTAGCCGTCGTAGTCGAACTCCTCAATTTCCTCAACCGGGACGAACACGAAGTTCTCCGCGAGGTTGCGGACGTAGGCAACATCTCTCGAATCGAACTCCCTGTTGCGCCAGACCTCAAGGAGCTCCCTTCCGAGGTCGGTGAGTTTTCCGCCCTTTATTAGGCCGTCCTTTTCGAGGGCGAGGAGGTAGTTGTGGTTCCTGGCTTTTCCCTCAAGCACAGCAAGCTTCTTGACGAGCGTAGGCGAGCCCCTCTCTATAGCGTCGAGAATCCTCATTAGGGTCTCGTAGCTCGGCGCCTCGCTGGACTCATACTTTGAGTAGAACGGAACGAACGAGTTCAGCTCCGTCCTCGTGAATCCAAAGAGTAGCCTGAGGCGTTTGAGTTCCTCGAATATTGGATAGGTTTCGCTCTTTTTACTTTTCTCAACGACTCTCTCAAGGCGCTCGGCCTTTTCCTTAACCGTGAAGTCGATCAGCTTCCTGAACGCCTCAAGGTTCCTTCTTCCGGAAATCACGAGGGTCGTGTAGTCGGAGCGGTAGAGCTTTGAGACTATGCCGAACCTCAGGAGGACGAGGGAGAGCTCCTCAAGGAACTCCCGCGACGCGCTGGTTATTTCAATCCTGACATCCTTGAGGCTAACGTGGCCATCCGCGTCAAAGTATCCGCGGAGGAACTCCGCAACGTATTCCCTCGGGGCTATGAACAGGATATCCGGAGCCGTTATGCTCCTGGCCTTCTGTCTCTCTGGATAATCAAAGAGAACGCGGATGAGCCTTATCAGGGCGTTCTTACCGTTTCTGATTTCAATCTCCCAGGACGTTCTGCGCCTAACCCTCAAGAGCTCGACCCCGAGGGATTCCACAGCCTTGAGCCTCTCGAAGACCTCGACGTCGTTGTTGGCTATCTTGTCCTGGCTTCCATCGCCGAACATAACGCCGGCGAAGTAAAAGAGCGCCTTCCACTCCTCGTCAGTCTCCGGTAGCCTTACGTAGTGCAGGGGCTTTCCGGAGCGGTGTATCCTTGGGGTGAACGCTATCCTCTCAACGGCATCCCAGAGCCCGTCAAGATCCTCGGCCCGGAACACGTTTGACCGAACCTTGTATTCCTTCTCTCCCCTGAACTTCTCCTTGACTTTTTCAAGAGCATCCTCCCTGAGCTTCGCTATCAGCTCCGGCGTTGAGAGCTTCTTTCTCACAAAGCGAACGAAGATGTCCCTGCTCTCGTTGGCGTGCAGGAACCTTGGAACAGCAACGTAATCACCGGGTCTGAGCTGGTCTGCCCTCTTCCACCCCTTTGTCGTCAGGAACGGGTGCTCCGGCGTGACGCCGACCGAGTGCCAGTTCTTGAGCCTGACCTTCACCATCCTTCCCCTGTGCCTGAGACGCCACACGTGGGTTCCAGTCCCGACCGATATTCTTGCGTTAGCTCCAGCGGACGTCACCGGGAGGAAGAGCTCCCTTATCTCCTTCTCCTCGTCACTCTCGATGACCCTCCCACCGAGCTCGAAGAGCTCTTTGAGGGTTATCCTGCCCAGCTCTGGAACCACCACGGTCTCACTCGGAAGCAGGCACTTGCCGTGGTCAACGTGACCGAGAACCGCTATGATGGGCTGTCTTATCCTCCTCATTCTCCTCACCTCTGGGGTTAAATCCGGCGTAGGTTTTTAAAGGGTTCGGGGCAAGAATTAAAAAGCTCCGTAGTAAAGTCCAGCGGTGGTTGCATGATAGCGCTCGTAATGGGAGTGGTTATAGGAATTCCAACAGCCCTTATTCTAGGGAAGCTCCTCGGAAAGGCCAGCGAGGTTCTCATCGCCATCATAGGAGTTCCACTCGTAACCTATGCCATCGCCCTTCACGAGCTCGGGCTCTTCGCCGGCCTTAATGTCTCAATGGATGGATTTTCTCCAGAATTCATAGCGGGAACCGAAACATTCCTGGGGCTAATCGTGGCGCTGGCGTATGTGGAGTTCAGGACAAGAAAAGGACTGAGAATCGACGACTTCATCCAGATCAGCTTTATCACACTGCCCTACATCTCCCTCGGGGTTGCTCTGGCGTCCCAGTTCTGGTCCGGATTTCTGGCAATCGGAATTGTGCTGATAGGCATTGTGGTGGTGCTATCCCTGAAAAACCCGCTCAGAGGACTAAATGTGAAGCCGTGCCCACAGGAGATAGGGGATTGCATGACCGACGAAGACAGCCTTATGGGCGCCCTCATCAGGGATACCGTCCTCATAGGCGGTAGGACGCTGAAGGAGTTCCCAAGAGCCAGGGAGCTCGTGGAGTGCATGAAGCGCGCCGGAAAGCCCTCGAGCTTAAGAAAAGCCACGGGGCTTCTGGTTTCCCTGTTGCCCCTTCTAGCAGTGTTGCTGCCTCCCGGAGACCTCACCGTTATAGTCGGCCTGACAACGGCTTATCTCTCCACGCTCATTGGGGCCGCGTTTGTTACAAAAGGGCACCCCACGCCGTGCCCCGAAGTCGCAAGGGAGTACAGGGAGTTCCTCAGGAAAAGAAAGAGGAAGATTGATGTGGCAGTTTAACGCTCAAGGCAGTCCATGCTGTCGAGGTACTCCCTCTTTGCCTTGGCGTGCGTGTGATAGAACCAGTCTGCGGCTTTGCAGTATCTGTAGAGCTCATCCGGCTTGAAGTAGAGGTTTATCTCCCTCTCGGCGCTCTCAGGGCTGTCTGAGGCGTGGACAACGTTGTAGATGGCGTCCCCAACGTCGAGGCCGTAGTCGCCCCTTATGCTTCCGGGATCGGCGTCCTTCGGATCGGTCGCCCCCGCCATCTTCCTGACGACGCTTATGGCGTATCTGCCCTCAACCACCATGACGACACTCGGGGCCTTGGTTATGTAGTCGATGAGCGGCTCAAAGAAGGGCTTTCCTTTGTGCTCCTCGTAGTGCCTCTCCGCCAGCTCGCGGTCGATCCATATCATCTTCATCCCGACGATTTTAAGTCCCCTCTTCTCAAAGCGGGAGATTATCTCGCCCATCAGCCCGCGGACGACTGCGTCGGGCTTGAGTATAACGAGTGTTCTTTCTATCTTCTTCTCCGCCATCGGCAACACCTCGATGAATATACATGGAACAGTGTTAATAGGTTTTTGGACTTCACCTTTTACGCCTAAACACGAATTCACAATATTCAGAACCCATTGACTGGCACTTGATTTCTTCCCCTTCCCACTGTTCGCCTGTGAACTCCGTCAAAAACTGGGAAAGTTCTCCCACATAGTTAATGTGGAAAGGGTACGAATAGCCCTTCCGGAATGGAAACAGGTTTCTGCCCCGGAGAACGACGAAATCCTCCTGAATTTCCACAATTTCTATCCGTCCGCCTCCGCTGGATTCAGTTGCGAGTTTAACCGACATCAGGGCATCGTGAAGGTTGTCGTACTGATTCCGTGTTGCTCTGCCGATACCTATGAACTCCTTTCTTCCCCAGAGGTAAAGGAAGCGTTTTCCGTCCTCCGGGCCGAGGTATTCGTAGACGAACTCAACCAGCGACGCCTCGCTGTCCTCATTTATGAGTTGAACCCTTGTATCACCCAGCCATAGATTGCCGTCCTCATCGAGCCAGAGGTCCCTTTTTATGGATTCAAGGGCTGTGTGTCTCTCCAGAATATCCTCAACACCGCGTTCGGTTTTTATATACGGCATCCTTGGGGAGGGTATTTTGAGGGGCTGGAGAGAACGACGCAGGGTTATGTACCCGTCCCTGACCTCAAACACATAATCAAAGGGCATTAAACCGGCAGTTAAGTCGCTTCTCTCAAAGACATCCTCGGAAAAAGCCGCGAAGGTTTGGAACCCCTTTCTCTTTATTGAGTTCACCAGCCTCACGATTGCCCTGAGGTACGCCTTTGAGTTGGACTGGAGGGTGTAAAGAACGTTTAGGTCGTCTATAACGAGGAAATCAAACCCCCCTCCGGACATTGTGTCTCTTATCACCGCGGACGTTATTCCAAGGTCTAGGGGGTTGGAGAGAACGTTGGCTCCCTGAATTTTCTCAACCCCGTAGAGGTTTGAAAAACCATCGAGGATACGCAGCTGACCGTTCTCCACAAAAAGGGAGTAGTCTATATTGTAGTGAAGGAGCTCTTTTCTAAGCATGTCGGTAGACTGCCGGAACTCCACGAGCAAAACCCTGTATCCTTCTTTCAGAAGGTTGAAAACAAGCTGATGCATTAGGACAATGTTGTCTCGACAGATCGAACCTACAAATGCGAGGCTGGATCCCTCTTCAATACCCCCACCCAGTACCTCATCCAGGCGCTTTATTCCCAGCGGGATCATAGGATTCCCCCGGGTTAAAGTGTATTGAAGGATTTATAACAATTGCGAATATTCAATATAAGTTATTAGAACGGAAGCCGGCAAACATAAGAAAAGAAAGAAATCACTTCCTCCTCTTGGCCCTCTGAAGGCGGGCCTCCTCGAAGGCCTTGGTCCACTTGAGCTTCCTCGGGTTCCTGCCCATGAAGTAGTACTTCTCGCACTTGCCCGAGCAGAAGAACAGGACTCTGCCGTCGTTCCTGACGTACATCTTGCCCGTTCCCGGCTCGAACTCCTTTCCGCAGTAGGAGCAGACGTTCCACCTGGCCATCGCGATTACCTCCTGGTCCTGATCTCCCTGGCTTCACGCTCGGTCTCCCTGAGGATGACTATGTCGCCGACGCGGACCGGGCCCTTGATGTTTCTCCTGATGACGCGGCCCTTGTCGCGGCCCTCTAAAACTCTAACCTTGACCTGAGTAACGCCACCGGTGACGCCGGCCCTGGCGACTATCTCAATAACCTCAGCCGGGTATCCTTCGTCGCTCATTTCTCACACCCCTTAACCTAAAAATCCCTCGCACGGATGAACTTAAACCTTTCCGTGAATGAAGGGAAAAGGAGCTCACTTCATGAGCTCCCTGACCTTCATAGCGATGTCCTCAACGAGCTCGCGGCCCTTGCCGGGCTCAACGATGGCTATGCTGGCCGCTGGAACCTCAAGCCCGGCAGCAGCACCGAGCTCCTTCTTGCTCGGAACGTAGATGTACGGAATCTCCTTCTCCTCGCACAGCGGCGGGAGGTGGGCAACAATCTCCTCGGGGTCAACGTCCTCAGCGATGATAACGAGCTTGGCCTGGCCCCTCTCAACGGCCTTGGTCGTCTCGTTGGTACCCTTCCTTATCCTTCCGGTGTCGCGAGCGAGCTCAACAGCTTCGAGAGCCTTCTCAGCAAGCTCAGCCGGAACCTCAAACTTGACGTAGCTTGGCTTGGCCATTTTTCATCCCTCCGGAATCCTCATCGTTCATCGAGTTGTGCATGCTCGATTCTGGGGGAGGCTTTAAAAGGATTTCGATAGGAAACGATTTAAGCCTTAAACCGAAGCAAATACCATGTCTGAGGTCATAAAGATGTACGAGTTCCTTAAGACCCTCCCCCCAGAACTCAGGGAAAGGTTTGAGGCAGACATCATGAAGGCAGAACTGGAGGAGGAGATAAATCACCTCATTAAGACTTTAAAGCCCGGATTTGGGGGAAAATCTACCTCAAAAGAACTTGATGAGTACGCCGATGAGGTGTATGAGTCTTGATATATCTGGACACCAACATAATCTGCAATTATATCTTTGAAACGGAACTAACAAAGTACGCCACCGAGGTCCTTTCCACCCCGGAGCCAAAGATCATCTCCGACACTGTCATAAGTGAGGCCATTTTCGTAACCCTCAGAAAACTTGCCAAAGACGAGTACGGGATAACCTCGACAAAAAGCCTAAGAGAAGCTCTGAAATCCAACAAGGTTTCTCCAGAGATCCTTTCAAAGTCATACAGCTACGTGAAGGCAACATTGGTATTCCACAACGTTGTGACAATACCCGAAAACGTCAGTTGGGAGGACACCATCATACTAGCCCAAAAGTACCATCTGCTGCCGAATGATGCCCGCATCCTTGCAACGCTACTGACCAACGGCGCGGACAAACTGGCAACTCTGGATAAAGATTTTCAGAATGTGTCCGGTGTTGTAGAATTATGCCCAAAAAGTTTCTGGAGATAAAAGTCAGCAGCGGCCAAGCTCTTCATTCCCCAAAGGGGTCAGAAAAGGAAAGAAAACCTCATCATCTCCGGTGTTCTCACCGGGATTCCCTGCCATAGCCCCTGTATATCTCCAGACTCCTCCTTGCGCGGGCACGGGGGATCGAGTGTCCCATGATGGAGACGATTTTGTCGGCCCTCGCTCCACCGTGACGGAGCATCTTGGTCTCCGTCTTTATCTTCTCGATCCGGAAGGTGTAGCCGCCGACCTCAAGAACCTCTCCGACGACGAACTCCTCGTCCCTGCCGACTTTGACCCTGAAGGCCTGGGTTACGCCCTTCGGCAGATAGATGGAGACCTTGATGACCTTAGGATAGGTTAAGCTCTCGCCCCAGAGGGTTCTTATCTCGCCTATCTCGGCCCTTTCCACGCGCCTGTCCCCATCAAGCTCTATGCCGGTTATCCTGACCTCATCGTCTTCGGTCTCGACTACGTCACCCACCCGTATTTTCTCGCCCTCCGGCAGTTCGACGGAGGTTTTGAAACTCCTCTCGTGCTTGCTGACTATCAGCGGGACCTTAATGAGCTTTGGAAGCGTGACGTGCCACACGTTGCCACACTCGTTGCAGCGAAGGGTAAGCTCCCTCCCCCTCTCCTTGATGACCTCAACGTCATCGCTACCGCACTCCGGACAGATGAAATACTCCTCCATGTCTCTCACCAGTGGGAAGAAGAGGGGAGGCGTTTATAAAGGTGTTCTTTCGAGGCGAATCCGCCGGAGCATCGGGAATTGTCTAACTAAACTTTACCACATCTAAGGATTTTGGTAAAGTGGACTTTACCATTTTTGCCTCACTCCCTCAGGAAGACCCTGTAGGTTCTTCCCTCCTTCACGCGCGTGATAAGGCCCTTTTCCTCCATCTCACGGAGGATTATGCTGACCTTCGCCTTCGAAACGCCGAGCTTATCGGCGAGTTCGCTCTGGAGAACCGGGCCCTCCCTCAGCAGGGCGAGTATCTTCTCCTCATCGCTCCTCAGGTGGGCCTTCTCCTCCTCGCGCTTCCTCTCGCGGTAGAGGATGTAGCCGTAAACGGAGCCGCCGCCGATGAGGAGGCCCGCCAGGAAGGTTCCCACGTAGATGAGCGGGGATGGCTGGGAAGGGGCCGTTATCTCGCCCGAGAATCCCACTATGAAGTAGAACTCATCGCCGGCGCGGAGGTCGCGGCGCGTCCACTCAAGCAGGAGCCGGCTTGTGGAGCTCTCGACCCGGTCCGGCGATGGAATTATCGGGGAGAGTACCGCGTAGCCCCTGGGAACGACCAGCTGCATGTGGAACAGCCCGACAGGCTGGCTGAAGCGTATGTAATAGGTGAACTGCTTCTTCCCTTCGTCCTCTGTTATCATGCCCCTGGTCGTGAAAGTCAGCCGTATCCTCGCGCTCTCGCCCGGACCAAGGGTTGGGAAGTACATGTAGATTGCGTTCGTTCCCCCCAGGACCTCCCTGACCGTCACGTTTACCGGTTTCACGCCGCTCGGAAGGTCTAGAACGGCCCGCGGATCCTCCACGGGGTAGTCCGTGTAGATAACATACTGGCTGAGGTTTGTGTGGGAAGTTAAATCGATCTCAATTGTCTCTTCCACCTGGCTGGGGGTAACCACGTCGAAATAGACCGCGTAGGCGTTTATCTCGTAGTCGTATTCCTGCGCCCCCACACCGTGGAGCGCGAAGGAGAGGAAGAGGAGAATGGAGACTAACCCAATTAAAGCTGGCTTCCTTCCTCGGGGTTTTTGATTTTCAGCAGAGGGCATACGTCCATACACTCCCTGCAGTGGGTGCAGAGCTCACCGTTCACGACGATCTTCTTGCTCCTCGGGTCGATACTGAGCGCCCCTTCCGGACACTTACCGACGCAGACGCCGCAGCCGACGCACTCGTAGGCCCTCTTTATGAGGTAGTACGCCTGGACTCCCTCGCCGAAGTCTCCTGTGTATGCGCCGTCCTCCCTAAAGGTAACCTCCCCCGCTCTTATGTAGTTTTCGCCCTCTTCGACCTCTCCAAGGATCGGGGCAACTTCTTTAATCCTCCTCAGGTTCACGACGGTGTTGAAGCGAACCGTGAAGGTGCCGTCGTCGTTCTCCACCATCGAATACTTCACGGGCTCCCAGGAGCGCTCCTCCGGCATTTCCACTCCGAGTTCCCTCGCTATCGCCTTCTCGCCCCTGCTGAGCTTCTTCCACCGCCAGAAGCCATAGGTTATCCACTCGTCGGGCATTCCAAAGCGCCTCTTCCACCTCTCAAGTTCGCCCTCCCACTTTTCCCAAAGCTCTGGCTTCTCCTCCCTGAGGGTGTAGATTTCCGCTAAGGAGGCGCTCGGGCAGAGGAAGCAGCCTATTCTGTCGAGCCTGTCCTCGTAGAGCGGGTTGTACTTGAGGTTCCTGCTGAAGATGTAGAGCCAGACCTCCAGCGCGCGCCAGTGGAATATCGGCGATGCCCCGGTCTCGTTCGGCACCCAGGGGTTCTTCCAGACGCGGAGTTGCTTGAAGCGCTTTATGCTCTCGTACTTCCTCTGACCGACGAACATGAGAACTCCTTCGGGGTAGTTCTCCTTTATCGCCATCGTTATGGGGCCGAGCTTTGTTACCTTACAGCACCAGCGGTAGTCGCGGCCCGGCGGGGAGAAGACGTGGAGAGCGCGCCAGAATGCGTCGCCGGCGTCGGCAACGATGAACTTTATCCCCTTCGGCTCAAGCTCCCTCCTCAGCTCCTCGACGTATTCAAGCGTTTCGGGGAACTCTATGCCCGTGTTGTTGAAGAAGACGGTGAAGCCCTCGTCGCCGAACTCCTCCAGAGCAAGGCCGAGAACAGCTAAGCTGTCCTTCCCTCCCGAGAAGGCAACCGCTATCGGGAGGTCGGAGTACTTAGCGGCAACCTTTTTCATGAAGCGCCTCGCTTCCATCACTTTCCTCTCAAGCTCGATGGAGTTGGCCCTCAGCACGTCCTCCATAGTGGCCTTCCTTCCCTCGCGGTAGTTCACGCTCTTCTGCCGCCTGACCTTGACGCCGGTTCCGCGCTCCTTGTTGGCAAGCCCCTCGTAGTCCTTCTTCGCTATGCCGGTCGCGATGACCTCACCGCTCTCCGAAACCAGGATTACGTCGTCGTTCCGCCTTATGCTCCCCTCGGCCTCGATTATACCAACCGGCAGGAGGTTGGAGCCGCTCAGAATCGGTTCTATGGCCCCTTCATCGACGATTATCCACTTGCGCATGGACCTTCCGAAGCGCTTCCAGAGGGCTATCGCTCCTTCGACCTTTAAGCCCGGCTTCCACTTCAGCTCCAGCGGGTCGAAGCGTATCCAGCCGAAGACGTAGCCGTCGAGGATTATCTCGTAGGAGTCGTCCTCCCCGGGGGTCTTGTTGAGGAGAACCACCTTCCCCTCGAACAGCTCGCCGATATCGACGCCGTAGTGCTCCTTGAACACCGAGCGTATGAACTCGATGTCCTTCTCGAAGGCGAATCTCAAATCGCCGGGAGGTGTGATGTTGAGGCGGAAAACGCCCTCCTTTCCGTGAACGGCACAGCTATCGCCGATGAGCGGGACGTTGCACTTCTCGCACCAGTTTATGTAAGCCTTACCGAGGAAGACTGGCCTTCCCATTTTCTCTCACCTGAGGCGAAAAGGGAGCGGGGGTTTATAAAGGCGATTGGTCGGCCTTGCGGAACGGCGTTCGGCAGGGATTTATAAGGTCTTGCCGAATGGTAATCGGCAAGAGTTTTTAAAGAGTAGCCGGTTCTCAACCGGCAAGCAATGGGGTGTTTTCATGGCAGGCATAGTACTCCACTGGGTATGACCAAACCCTCATAGCGAGGGGATAACAGGCAAAAACCGACGGTGGCTTATGAGCTGAAGGATCTGAAAGAAATCATGGGGAAGGCCGAGATAATGGTGCACAAGGTAAGGGTGGGCTTTGAAAAGGTCTGACTTCTTTTACCTTATCACCTTCCTGCTCAGCACGACGACGAAGAAGGCCATCATGAACGCCCCAAGGAAGGCCTCGCTTACCGCGAGAAGGTGGTAGCGGGGCTTCGGAACGTAATCGCCGTAGCCGACGGTTGTGAAGGTTACCACGCTGAAGTAGAGGTTCTCCGCGAAGCTTTCCGCTCCCTCAACCGCGCCGAGATGGCTGTAAAGGGCGGCGTAGGCGAGTATAACTCCCACCGTCGTCAGGAAGACCCGCCAGGGACTCTCGCCGTAGCTGGAGGTGTACCAGAGAAAGCGGTTGGCGAGCCATCTCAACTTTCCCTCAAGAAACGCCAGCCACCTCTTCCTGAACCTCGCGGTGAGGGGAAGAAACGCCTCGACGTGAGCATTTTCCAGAGCTTCGTGGGCCAGTCTTTGAATCTTCCCGCGAACGCGCCACTCGCCTATGGAGTACCTGCTCGCGGCCTCGTATATTCCCTGTTCCGCGAAGAGCTTCTTGAGGAGGAGGTAGACGTCTATCGCCCGGTTGTACGATTCGAGGGCTTCCGAATACTTACCCTGCCGAACGAGCCGGTCGCCGATGACTTCCTCAACGACGATCTCGTCGAACCTCGCGTAGCGCAGGTTCTTGGCGCCGGTCAAGGAGACCCCGTAGAGCTTCGCACCCCTGAAGTCCGCGCTGAAGAGGTTCGCCCCGTTAAGGTTTGCCCCGTAGAGCTCCGCACCCCGGAGGTCAGCGCTGGCAAGGGTGGCGTTCTCAAGGCTCGCGAGAGAAAGGTCGGCGTGAATGAGTTTTGCTCCGCTTAAGTCGGCACCGTCCAAGCGGGAACTGCCCAGGCTGGCGTGGGAGAGGTCCGCGCCGCTTAGATCCGAGCCCTCAAGATGTGCCCAGGAGAGGTTGGCGTGTGAGAGGTCGGCATCGCTGAGGTCTGAATAGCGGAGGTTGCTGCCCTCCAGGTTGGCCTTTCTCAGGTTGGCGCCCGAGAGATAAGCTTCCTCCAGATCTTCGCCGGAGAGGTCGGCTCTTTCAAAATCCTTCCCGCCAACGGGCTCATGGAAGGGGCAGAATGCCGAGTCCTCCTCCGCCTCTCTGGGGCACTCCTTGATGGGGTTGTGGCGGTAGCCGTGGACGCACCTCATGGACACCAGCCCGGAAAGCTGTGGGTGGGGTGCGAAAGCATTTTATATCTCGCAAAACGTATTTATTTGTTTTGTGGACTCTATAACAGCTGAACTTTTCATGGGGCGAAAACCATTTATTCCATAACGCCCTAACGTCTGGGAAACGCAACGTCACCACGGGAGGTTCCAGCAGTCCGCCAAACACGGTAAAACTTCGTTATGATTGAGCCAGCTAAATCCAGTCAAGGGCATTACAGAGGCACAGAGTATCCTCCAAATCGGAGAAAACTTTAAATAAGATGAACGACTAATTCATCGCAGTGGTGCTTATGGGCTACATAATCTTCGTCACGTACGATAACGATGCCGAGAGAAAGCGCATAGACTATCTTTTGGACAAATGGTCCTCACGAGCCACCGTGAAAAAGCCCAGAGGGGTGGTTTTCTACATCGAAACGGACGAGCCCCAGGAGTTCCTGGAGGAGCTTTTCTCGAGGCTTGAGGGCAACGCCGAGGAGAAGGTCGAGGTGTACAGCGCAAAGAGGGTCGAGAAGGGGGTCAGGGCAAAGAGGAGGACCCTTGAATACACCATAGCCGAGGAAAAGAAGGTCGTCGAGAGGTTCATCGACTACCTGCTCTCCAAGATGAACGCCGGCTACTCCCACTCCGAGAACGAGGCGAAGGTTTACAGCGTGTACACCAGAAAGGGAAGGGCCACCATAAGGGCCACCATCGAAGGAAACGGAAGGACAAAGGTAACCCTGGAGATTGAAGGCTACGGCGATGCCGTTGATTTTCTCGCCGAAAGGATAGATGAAGAGCTTAAGCTCTTCGCGGGTGGTTGAGATGGGGGTATTTGAGGAAGGACGAACCGACTGTGTTAAGGAGCTTTTGAAGCCCGCCGAGCGCGTCCTGAAGGAGGGCCTCGACATCGGCGTGGAGAGCTTCTCCAGAAGGGAAAGGCTCTGGCTCCAGATAGAGGAGAACTACGACCGCTACCTCGACGGCGAGTGCGGGGAGTTCCTGAAGGACCTCGACATGCACTTCAGGGGCAAGTTCGAGGGAGCTTTGGCCATACTCGCATGGAGCTTCAGGCAGAACGGGGAAACCTACCTGCCGGCGAGCAGGAGGTACAGGGACAGGGAGCTGGAGGCCCTCGAGAGGGTTCTCCGCTACAACGTCTTCGAGATATACTCCAAGGAGGACATAATGAAGAAGATAATGCACAGGGATAACAACGTCCTTGGCCTCCTCAGGGAGTACTACCACGGCGTGGACAGGTGGATTGATGATGCCCTCAACGACCCCTCGATAAAGCTTCCCCTGAGGGGGTTCCTCAAGACCAAGTGGGACTCCTACAAGGGCAAGATAAACGCGGCCATAGCGGAAGCAACGATGCGCTTCGACTGGTTCAGGGACTTCCTCACGATGGCCGGAGAGGAGACGCAGGCGGTGGAGAGAACGTACCAGAGAAGACTGGAAGCTAAAGAGCGGGAGATGGAGGAGCTGAGGAGACAGATGGAGGATATGCGCAGGAACTTCGAGAGGGAGAAAGAAGAGCTCAGGAGAAGGCTTGAAACTGCGAAGGAAGCCGAGATATCGAGGCTCATTCAGGAGAAGGAGGAGATGAGAAGACAGTTCGAGGAGGAGAGGCAGAGGCTCATCGAGGAGATAAGCAGAATGAAGGACGAAGAGGCAAGAAGAACCCTCGAGGCGGAACTGGAGAGAATGCAGAGGGAAATGATGGCCAGCATTGAAGCCATGGAGGCTGAGATAAGGAGGAAGGAGCTGGAGCTTAAGGAAAAGGAGATGGAGCTAAGGAAGAGGGAGCTTGAGCTGAAGGAAAAGGAGGACGAGGTCTCGAGAAAGATAAAGGAGGTAATGAGCCTGGCCGGCAAGGTCGAGAAGGGCTCGCGCTTCGTCAGGCTCGACGAGGCGAGAATGCTCGAGATGAACTTCGTCGGGAGGATAAGGAGCAAGTTCAGGGACGAGGTGAAGCTCCTGGGCAGGACCTTCAAGGTGGAGTCCGTCGAGGAGAGGAAGACCTTTGACAAGGGCCGCTACACAGGAAAGCTGAGCGAGAGGGACCTCAAGAACGTCCCCGACAACAGACTGGTGGAGGTCAGACTCAAGGAGAAGAAGCTCCTCGGAAAGAAGGAGGAGATAACCGTAAGGGCGCTCTTCTATGGAAGGCCCGAGCGCTACGCCGAGGTCGGCTTCGACACCGACCCCCTCGAGCTGGCAGATATCAACGCGCTCCTGGTTGATGCCCGTGATGAGGCCAAGAACGGCCGCATCGTCCTCCTCGTTGCCTCCCCAACGGGCTTCGAGAGGAGGATAGCAAACTACGTCAATTCGGGCGACTTCCACAGGAACTTCATATCCGAGAACGTCTCTTTAGCTCTGCTCGACCTTGAGAGCGGCGAGCTGATATACAACCCCCACGACGAGTACGCAAAGGCATTCGAGCCGATGCTCCGCCTCGAGAGGGACGAGGAGCTTCTCGCCAAGGTCAAGGACTTCCTGGAGGAGAAGATAATAATGAGGGGCTACGTGAGGCTCGAAGAGGCCCTAGAGCACTTCGCGGAGGAGACGGTAAAGAGGGCTTTCCACGAGCTGTCCAGGGAGAAGGGTTACATAACCAAGTTCGTTGAAGGGGTGGGCTACGTCCTCGTCAAGGAGGGGTTCCTCTGAGGTGGAAGGGGTGGAGATAGACAGGGATCTCGTTGAAAGAAGACTTGCAGAAATAAAAGAAACCCTCGTGGAGCTTGGAGAGATAGTCAACGCCGGAAGGGAGGAGTTCCTCTCAAACAGCCTGCTGAGGAACGCGGCCAAGTACCTGCTGATAACGGCCATAGAGGGGGCGTTTTCGGTTTGCAACCACATCTCCGTCAGAAGGGGGAGGGTGCCCAAGAGCTACGCCGACTGTTTCAGAACGCTCGCCGATATTGGAGCCATTGACGGGGAACTCGCCGAAAGGCTCGCCAGGATGGCAAAGTTCAGGAACGTGCTCGTCCACAGGTACTGGAGGATAGACGACGGGCTGGTCTTTGAGATAATGGAGAACGACATCAGGGACCTCGAGGAGTTCGTGAGGGCGGTGGGGAAGTATGTTGAACGTCAGGGAAGTTAAGGAAAAGCTCAGGGGGGCACTCGAGGGGCATCCGGAGGTGGTGTTCGCCTACCTCCACGGCAGCGTCCTTGAGACCGGGCACCCAAGGGACATAGACGTGGCGGTGTACGTGGAGGGCGTTGATAACCCCCTCAAATATGAGCTTTCGCTCTCGGCCGAACTCGAGAGGTACCTTGGAAAGGAAGTGGACGTTAGAACCCTGAACGACGCTCCACCTTCCTTCAGGTACAGGGTCGTTAGCAGGGGGGAAGTCATCTTCAGCAGGGACGAGGAGAAGAGGCTGAAGTTCATCGAAAGAACCGTTGAGGAGTACCTCGACTTCGAACCCCTGGAAAGGATCGCGAGGAGAGAGATCCTCGCGATGTAATCCCTTTCGTTTTCCCCTCTAACTCTCACGGAGGTGTTTGGAAATGGGAATACGCAATATGTTTGGGAGGAAGAACACGATAGAGAAGCTCTCCCTTAGGGAGCTTCAGGCCGAGGAGATAAGGCTGAGGAACAGGCTCGAGAGGCTCAAGAAGGACATCAACCAGATTGAAAAGAAGAAGAAGCAGCTCTTCCAGGAGGGAATTGGAGCTGACAAGCTCAAGAAGAAGATGCTCGCCCAGGAAATCAAGAGCCTCGACATGGAGCAGAAGCTCAAGCTCAAGGACTTCACCACTGCCCAGAAGCAGTACACCCTCATAAAGAACCTGATAATCGTGAAGAAGTACGAGAAAGAGCTGAGAAAGACCGGGGTCTGGGAGAAGCTCAACAGCGTCGAGCCGGAGGAGCTGGAGCAGGCGCTGATAAAGATAAACCTCGACGGCAAGGAGTTCGACGAGATGGTGGACAGCTTGAACAGAGTCTTCGAGATGGAGGTCGCGGAGTTCGAGGAGACCGAGGACCAGACCGAGAGGGAGCTGATGAAGGCCTGGAGCCAGGTTGAGGCGGGGGAGGCTGACGTCGAGGACGTCGCCGAGAAGGTCGTCTCCATAGACAGGAAGCTGGAGGACGAGGAGCTATGAGCGTCCTCTCCCGCTTTTTTGGAAGAAAGAACCCCCTTGACATACCCCTCCCAAAGCTCAGGGAGAGCCGGATCAAGCTGGAGTACCAGATAGAGAAGGTGGAGAAGGAGATAGCCTCGATAGACCAGGAAATAGCGAGGCTCTTTGAGAGGGCCAAGATGGCCAGAACCAAGAGCGAGGAACTCACGATAGCCACCAAGATAAAGACCCTCAACAGGAGAAAGCAGAACCTCCAAAAGACCCACGCCCAGCTCAACAAGCAGCTGATGCTCATCAGCAACCTCATGATAATCAAGGAGAACGAGACCCTGTTGAAGGACACCCCAACATGGAACCTGCTCAGGAACATGTCGCCGGAGGAGCTTGAGGAGCGCCTGACAGAGCTGCAGTTGGATGCTCAGAACTTCAACGAAAACCTCAACCAGATGCTGGGCATGACAGACCAGACCATTGGGGCTGGAGTTGAGTTCGAGGAGGACGAGGAGCTGGCGGAGATAATGAGGACGATACATGCCGTCAAGGAGGGCGAGCTGGAGCCCGAAGTTGCGGCGGAAAAGGTAACGGGAGAGGAACGCGAGAAGAAAAAGGAGGAGTGGATTGAGGAGTTTTGATTTTTCTGTTTTCAGGTACCTACAAGAGGCAAGCATTATGACCATTGGAGGGACAATAATGAGAAAATTTGCGGTCTACGTGTTCATTGTCCTTTTGACTTTAAGCTTTGTCACACAAACAGCTGCCGAAAAGACAGTGGATGTTCTATGGTCCGCGGAATCCGCTTCCCATGTGGTTATCAGGGAGGCCCTAAATCAGGTTATCCTGGCCTCAGGGAGTGTAATAACAGTTTATACACTAAACGGAGAGTTCTTGTGGTCTAGAGATTTAGGATATCCTATAGAGGATGTTGAACTGGAGCGTAATTCCTGGGAACTGAATTTATACGTCGCTTCTGGGAAGTTTATCCATGTTTTTTATAGGGATGGCAGGTACGCCAGATTTGCCGCTCCGGATTCGTTAAATGTTCTCAAAGTTCAGCCAGCTCCATGGGTTGATAGAGTTCTCCTCCTTCTGAGTGATGGTAACAATTACTACGTGTATATCACAGACAAGGGGTTCACAAAGGTTTACGCAAAGCTCCCATTGGGAACACGTAGACCGATAGTTGGAATGACGTATGACGGAAACTATATCATTATCTGTTCCGGAGGCAAAATCAATGTCAAGAAAATATCAACGGGAAGCGAAGTGTGGAGCAGGGAATTAAATGGTACTGTGGAGTCCCTAACTGTAGGAACCGACAAGGTTTACATCTCCCTCTCAGGGGAGGTTCCAATGGTGATTGGATTAAGCTTGAAGGACGGCCAGTATCAGTTTTCCACTCCCCTTCTTGGAGACCCCGTGTCTATGTCATTTGACTGGGGGGAGCAGTATATAGTAGTCGGACAGAGGGATGGAAGGGTTACCGTTCTCTCCGGAAGCAGAAATGTCCTGTGGGAGGGCTCCTTCAGGAATAACTTTGGAACGGTAAAGAATATTGCAATATCACGGAGCGGGAGGTACATAGCAGTAGCCTTTGAAGATAAGACGGTGATCTTTATCAACGAGTTTGTGCCTACCGTGAAGTTCAGCGTTGAGGACAACGGGGCGGAACTAATTAAACTTTTTACGGCGAAAGTTGAAGGAACAATTAATGCCGTTGATATAAACGATGATGGAACCGTGCTTGCGGTTTTAAGTTACTACCTAAATCCCGCTGGAGGTTCGGTTGACTTCATAAGCGAAGCCGCCATATTGAGCAGCGCGGGCAGAAAGACTGGATCAAAAACGTTTAACCACGTTCTCAGAGACATTGCAGTCAGTGGTAACGGAAACTACATAGCCATCACGGGAGATGATCATTACCTACACGTGCTCAACACAAAAGGCGACGAAGTTGCGAACAGATTTTTTGACTTTTACAGTGGCGGAGCCTATACCGTCGCCATCTCGGAAGATGGCAGTAGAATAGCCGTCGGAACCTTTGCGGGTTGGACTGACAAGGGTATGACAGAGGTAGCAAATGCCAGCCTTCACTATTTTACGTTTGATGGTTCAACCCTCAGAGAGAGGTGGAAAAGAGTATTTCCCAGTCCAACTTGGGGGACAAGAGTATGGGGAATTTCCATGGACTACCGAGGCGATCTTCTGGCCGTGAGTGTAGATGGGGGATACAACAACACGTTAATATTCTCGTCGAACGGTAAAGCCCTGTGGGAGAGCGGAGAAAGGGGATACATTTACATCAACAAGAACGGCAAGATTATGGTATATCTCCCCCTACCAGGAGACGGTATTATTCGCGTTCAAAACATAACGGGGGGAGTCCTATGGACTAAGCGAGTATCAGGGGTCGTAGTGGGCTTCAAATTTTCGAGGGACTTCCTAGTGGCATGTCTACGGGATGACAACAGGCTGATAAGCACCCTCAGAGTTTTCTCAATAAAGAACGGTACAGAGGTTCTTAGAGCAACATTCCCAGGATTAGTATCAGATTTTGCGGTTAGCTGGAATAATTACCTCCTCCTTGGCTATGAAAACGGAACTGTGGAGTACTACAAGATTGAGAGCAGTTTTGTATCACCCGCCTCCATGGCAACCCTGGAAATCCACAGCTTCCCCACCAATGCAAGAGTTTTTGTAGATGGCTCCTACAAAGGCAACACTCCCCTGACACTTAAGCTTGAAGAGGGAACGTATTCGATAGCAATTGAAAAAATAGGCTATTCCCGTTGGACATCAACGATCAGACTCCTCGCGGGTGAAGCTAAGACTTTAAACGTAACACTAAATAAAGTCGCAATAGATACCGCTTCAACTCTTGAAGTGGACTCGACTCCCAGCGGGGCCAAGGTATATATAAACGGAGAATACGCCGGGGTCACCCCCGTAAACCTAACGCTTGAAGCTGGCGACTACGAAGTAAAGCTAGTCAAATATGGATACCTAGATTGGATTAAAACGGTCTCCCTAACCGCCGGTTCCTCTGAGAAGATAAGCGCCATTCTCAGTGAGGCCAATGGTATCCTCGAGGTAACGTCTGAACCAGACCAGGCAAAGGTATACGTAAACGGGGATTACCGCGGGCTAACACCACTACAGCTCACTTTACCTCCTGGAAACTATACCGTCAGAGTGATAAAAGACGGTTATGAGGATGCCGTCAGGAATACAACAGTCAAAAGTGGCGAGAAAACAAGCATCAACGTTAAGTTAAGCGCCCTTTCCCAGAATATGGTCGGGGGAATTCAGGTTGGAGGGACCACGTTAGGCACTGAAACTCTCTATTATCTGGGTGGTGGAGTACTGCTCGCGATAGCCCTGATTGTCCTGTTCATGAACAGGAAATTCAAGGAAATAGAAGAAAAAACGACCGGAAAGGCCATTGAAGAATTCGCTCCACGCCCCACATCTCAAACAACGTTTCCTCAAGAACTTTCAAACAAATACACTGACGTTGAATTTATAGGTAAAGGTGGATTCGCAAGGGTCTTCAAGGCAAAAAGGGTAAACGACGGAAAAGTCGTGGCGATTAAAGTTCCCATAAGCCTCGACGAAGCAACTGGTAAGAGCTTCGTAAAGGAACTCCAGAATTGGGCCGGTCTGAAACACCAGAATATAGTTGAGATTTACGACTACAACATACTTCCCGTACCTTACATTGAAATGGAATACTGTGAAGGGAACCTGGAAAAAGAAGAGAAGCCCATGGATGTTAGAAAAGCTGCGTGGCTGATTTTTAATATTGCAGAGGGATTAAAGTACGCACATTCGAAGAGTATAATCCACAGGGACTTGAAGCCTTCCAATATCCTCCTCAAGCAGGGCATTCCAAAAGTTTCGGACTGGGGACTAAGTAAGGTTATGACCAGCAGCAGGAGCTCAACAATGGCAGGATTTACGCCGCTCTACGCCGCCCCGGAACAGATAAGCAAAAAGTTTGGAGAAACTGACGAGAGAACGGATATCTGGCAGCTGGGTGTTGTGTTCTACGAGCTCGTCACCGGAAAACTGCCATTTGAGGCTAGGGACTTCGTGGAACTGGCATCAAAAATAACCACAGAGGACCCACTTCCGCCCAGTGACATAAATCCCGAGGCAAAGGATGTGGAACATATAATAATGAAGATGCTATCAAAGGACAAGGAACTGAGGTACAGGAACATGCTTGAGCTCCAGAGAGACCTTGCCATATATCTCGGGATGTCGATGAAGGAAGAACTCAGAAAAAGTACAACAGTTGGGGATAAATGGAAGGTAGCCTTTTACCTGGGTGACCTATTGCTGATGAGCATGAAAGTCGGTAACAAGGTGGACTCGTACAAGTATGCCACAGACTTACTGGAGTACGTTAAAGGAGAAGTTAGAACCGAGCTGGAACAGCTGGTGCAACAGCTTAAGATGAGGCTCGAAGAAGGACTGGATATCCCCCCAGAGCTCGTCGATAAGGCTGAGTTAATAGTACACAAAATAAAACTCCGTCGGGGGGACATTTGATGGGTCTGAGCTTAAACGACATGAACACTGCATACGGAGTCTCGACACTCAACGTGTGGGATGCCGTTCTTTCCTTTTGTTATAGGAGTCTCAAAGCAAATGAAACTTGAGTAACCTATGGTGGTGATTGAAATGCCCGTCGATCTTTCAGGTCCCCTGATGTCGGCCTTTAAGAAAGCCAAGAAGGAGTTTGAGGAAGCGATAAAGAAGGGCGACAGGGAGACCGCCAGAAAAAAGGCTCTCGAATGCTCCAGGATACTGAAGCAGCTCGCGAAGTATGACGAGTTCAACCGCGAGAGCTACCTCCAGAAGGCCAAGAAGTGGGAGACCATAGCGAGGGACGTTGAGACCGGCCGCTACGGGGTAAAGAGAAAGCACAGACCGATGAAGGAAGGTGGAAGTGGAAAGGAGGCCGGGACGGAGAGCGAAGAGGAGGACAAGTTCAAGCAATACGTCGAGAACCTGATAACGAAGTCCAAGGTCAAGTGGAGCGACATAGGCGGTCTCGATGATGTAAAGAGGCTCATGATGGAAACGGTCGTGATTTCGGCCCTTCAGAGGCCAGAATCGATTCAGCCCTGGAAGGGTATCCTCCTCTTCGGCCCGCCGGGAACGGGTAAAACACTACTCGCCTCGGCCGCCGCGGGCAGTTTAAACGCAACGTTCTTCAGCGTAAAGGCCAGCAACGTTCTCAGCAAGTACTTCGGCGAGTCGACCAAGATAATAACGGCCCTCTACGAAGTGGCCAGAGAGAGGGCCCCGAGCATAGTCTTCATGGACGAGATTGATGCCCTAACGACCAAGCGCTCCGGCGACCAGAGCGAGGCATCGAGGAGGATGCTTTCAACGCTCCTCACCGAACTCGACGGCTTCCAGGACAAGAAGAGCGACATTCTGGTCTTGACGCTGGCGGCAACAAACACTCCCTGGGACTTGGATGAGGCAGTCCTGTCGAGGTTCCCGCGCAGGATATACGTGCCGTTGCCCGATAAAGAGGCAACCAAGGAGATAATCAAAATCAACACCCGCGGGCTGGACATAAGCAGGCTCGACCTCGATGCGATAGCCGAGGAGAGCGTCAGGAGGCTCTACTCTGGCAGGGATTTAAAGAACCTCTGCCAGGAGGCGATATGGAACATGATACGCGAGGAGAACAGGGATCTTCACAAGCTGGCCTCACTTCCCTTCCACGAGCTGAGAAAGCGCTCGCTCCGGACGAGACCGCTTGAGATGAGGGACTTCGAGGAGGCCTTCAAGAGGATTAAATCACCATTGACGAGGAAAGAAATCGAGAGGTACGAGAAGTGGGCGGAGGAGTTTGGGGGGTAGTATTTATGAAAAACAAAAAACTATGCGCTGTAATTTTGTTTTTTTTAGCAATAATACTTTCAGCAAATAATGTATCCAGTGCATCGAGTAATCTCAGCAATTATCTGTTATGGCAACGGGATAACCCTGCTGGTTGTGCCATAGCAATGAACGATCAATACATTGCAATTGGCCAAGATGGTTGGATTACAGGAGGGATTTCAAGGATATATCTAGTGGATATCACGGGAAATATGCTTTGGAGCTATCAATTTCAGGATATTTCATATTTAATAGACATTGCAATTTCTTCGGAGAATAATATCATTGTAGCAATTAGCCAACAGGAGCTAGTTGCGTTAACGCCTCAAGGTAAGACATTATACAAACAGTCTATATGGGGCGGTGATTATGTATCTGTTGACACAACATCTTACGGAGAATATACTGTAGTAGGAACAGGAATCATGGCAGATACAAATGAAGGTCCAAAACAATGGGGAGAAATATATTTAGTAAGCTCAAGTGGAAGTATAACATGGAAGAAAACCATTGATGGTAAATCTATCACTGCAGTAGCAATTAGTGATGATGGATCATACATTGTGGCTGGCACAGGTTGTTTAAGTGGAACGGGAGAGATTAGTAGTTCACAGTGTGGTGAGATTTACATTTTAGATAAAAGTGGAAATATAATAAACCAATATATAACATCAGCAAACGTAGATTCAATTGACATCTCACCTGATGGTAAGTATATAAGTGTGGGGCTAACAAATGGAGATCTCTTGATATTAGACAGGAGTACCCTACTACTCGTGGGAGAATATCATTATTCATCAAGTATACACTCTGTGTCAATATCTGGACCTCCATATAAGATAGCGGCAACATTCTTTACCAGTGTAGTCATATTGGATATCAGAGGAAATGAATTACTAAAGGGTGATGTCGGAAGGGGACCAGTGTATGTAGCAATAACGAAGAATGGCAATAATCTTGCTGTAATTAATGAGGAGGAGCTACAGATGTATACTATCATACCCCCACATATAACAGTGCGGTCTTATCCATCAGGGGCAGAAGTATACTTAAATGGCAGATTAATAGGCCAAACTCCCATTGAGAACTACCAAGTTGACCCAGGAACTTACGAAGTTAAGATCATTAAAGAAGGTTACCAGGACTACACGACAACAGTAACGCTGGATGCAGGGGAGTCTAAGACTATCTCAGCAACGCTAACGCCAACTTTTGGGTATTTAACAATTTATTCTTCTCCTTCTGGAGCTGAGGTTTATCTTAATGGAACATACATAGGAACCACACCCGTAGAGAACCACAAACTTGATGTTGGAACTTATGAAATTGAAATCAAAAAGGAGAGTTACTCCCAATATACACAAAAGGTCACAATAAACCCAGGAGAAACAACAACCCTCAATGTCAATCTTAACGAGCTACCAGCAAGTTTGAGAATAGAGTCAACACCATCCGGAGCAGAAGTCTATATTAATGGTGACTATTACGGTACAACACCTATTGAGACCACTCTATCAGCTGGAACTTATACAATAAGGATAACAAAACAGGATTATGAGGATTACACAACCAAAATAACCTTGGAAGCAGGAGGTGAAAAGAAACTTACCGCAACCCTCACGCCGAAGTTCGGCTACCTAACCGTCACATCATCTCCCTCCGGAGCTGAAGTTTATGTTGACAGCAATTACATTGGAACAACACCCCTGGAGGATTACAAGCTCTCCACTGGAGAACACAGCGTTGTGGTGAAGAAGAACGATTACCAGGATTACGAAACAACGGTAACCATCGAACCGGGCAAAACTGAGAAGCTTGAGGTGACTCTCTCAAAAGAGCCAGGAACGCTTAAAATAACCTCAGAACCCTCCGGAGCGAAGGTCTACATAGGTGGCGATTACAAGGGAACGACACCCTTAACACTCAATTTAGCGCCCGGAACTTACGATGTTAAGCTTACCATGAAGGACTACGAGGACTACACCACTACCGTGACCCTCTCGCCGGGAGAAACCAAAAGTCTTTCCGCGACCTTAAAGCCCGCCTACGGCTATCTGAGCGTTGAAAGCGATCCTTCCGGAGCCGAGGTTTACGTCGACGGTAACTACATCGGAACAACCCCCATAACCGATTACAAACTCTCCCCCGGAGAACACTCCATCAGAATCAAGAAAGACGGATACGAAGAATATACGAAGACCGTTAGCGTTGAGGCCGGAAAGAGCGTCAGCGTTTCTGCGGGCTTGGTGGCGATTCAAACAATACAGGAAACAACCACTACTCACTCCGAAACCGTGTACTCACAAACCAAACAATCATCCCCGACGGAAGCTGGCAGGACTGACGGGGGACTGAACCCTACCTATCTCATCGCCGCCCTCATCGGTCTTATTGCAGTCGGCGGCATCGCCGCTAAAGCTAAAGGCGGAAAGCCCAAGCCTTCTCCACTGGCGGAGAGAGCCGTGACTCCGGCCCCAGCAAAGAAACCAGCACCAAAACCCGCGTCAAACCCCGTCCCCTACTTCCCGCCAGAGCTTTTAGACAAATACGAGCCCCTCGAATTCCTCGGCGAGGGTGGCTTTGCAAAGGTCTTTAAGGTTAAACGTAAGTCCGACGGAAAGGTGATAGCCCTCAAGGTTTCCCGCCTGGATGAGAAGGCCAAACGATTTTTCCTCAAGGAGGTTAAAGCTTGGCGCCTGCTCGACCATAAGAACATCGTCAAGCTCTACAACGCCTTTGATGAACCACTACCACACCTTGAAATAGAGTTCGTTGATGGTATTGAGATTAACGGTGAGGTCATAAGGGATCTTGGAAAGTATCCGAAGCCCGTCGATGAGGAGAAGGCGTTGAGCTTCATCAGGGGTATTGCTGAAGGACTGAAGCACGCCCACGGCAAGCAGGTTTACCACAGGGATTTGAAGCCCCAGAACGTCCTCATAACGAGCGATTTGACTCCCAAGATAACGGACTGGGGGCTGGCCAAGGTCGGCGCCGTCTCCACGACGGCGACAACCACAAAGGGCTTAACGCTTCTCTACGCCGCTCCAGAACAGCTCGACGACGAGACCTACGGCCACACCGACCAGAGGACGGACATCTATCAGCTCGGCCTCATCTTCTACGAACTTCTAACGGGTAAGCTCCCCTATCAGGGGACTTCTCCGGCGGTGGTGATGGCCAAGGTTATTAATCCCGCCGTGAAGCCAAAGCCGCCGAGCCACTTCAACAGGGCCCTGGCGAAGTACGATGGCATTTTTGAGAAGCTCTTAGCTAAGAGGAAGGGGGACCGCTATGGGAGCGTTGAGGAGTTCCTCCGCGATCTTGAGCTGATGAAGAAGCTCGACGAGGAGAGGAAAGCCCTTGAAAAGGAGATTGAAAGGACGAAGACGACGATGAGCATGACAACCGACAGCAGAGAGCTTAAAAAGCTCATGCGCCAGCTCGTGGAACAGCTGAGCAGGAACGCCCTGCTCCACGCCCAGCTCAACGACAAGGCGGGGTTAATAAACGCGCTTGAGGACTTAAGGGCCTTCACTAAAGAGCACAAAGACGAAATTGAGAACGCCATAAGCCAGTTCGAGCTGATGATGCGGGAGAGCGTTCCGATAAGCAAGTCAACGCTGGATGAGCTGAGGGTTCTCCTTCACAAAGTTCAGAGGGAGGTTGAGGGCTAATGGCCGAGTCCAATGGGGGAACGATGGCAATTTTTCTTCCATTTTTATCCGGCATAAGCCACGTTGGGAGAAGATACAACAACGAGGATAACTTCTTAATCCTGAAACTGCCCGACGCATACCTCCTGGCGGTGGCCGATGGGCTTGGGGGTCATAGCTCCGGCGAGGTGGCTTCCGGGATTGCAATAGAGGTTCTGAAAGAGACGTTTCTCGGGGAGTACGAACCTGGCGCTCCCCGGTATCTCACCCGGATAACTCTCAAGAAAGCGTACGAGCTGGCACACTCTAGAATAGTGGAGAACGCCACGGGAGAGAGGAAGGGAATGGGGACAACCCTGGTGTCCGCCCTTGTTTCCCCGGGGAGGGTTCTCGTAGCCAACATTGGCGACAGCAGGGCCTACCTGATAAGGAACGGAAGGATCATCGCCAGGACGAAAGACCACTCGCTCGTCCAGGAGCTCGTTGATAAAGGTGAGATAACTCCTGATGAAGCGAGGAGGCACCCGATGCGGAACATCATAACGAGGGCCCTTGGGGCCAAATTTGAGGTTGATTTTTACGAATGGAAGCTGAGACACGGGGACGTTCTCCTGCTTAGCTCCGACGGGCTGCACGACTACGTGGACGAAGAAAGAATAGTCGAGATAGCCTCGCGGGGCGAGAACGCTGAAGAGATAGCGAAGGAGCTGATTGAAGAGGCCCTGCCCGTCACAAGGGATAACGTGACGGTGGTGGTGTGGAAATGAGATCAGCCGCGTTAAAAATGGGCGTTCTCCTAGGAATCATTGCAGTTCTCTTTGCGGCTTCAATCTCACAGGCTGTAACGGAATCGTGGGCAAAGGCTTACTCTGACATCGACCCCGAGGAAACAGTCAGGGTAGTCAATCTAAATGGCGATTCGGTTCTCCTTGGAAACTCGAGGGAGGGCGTGGTGATAGCGAGGATAACGGAAAACGGGGAAGTCGCCTGGTCCAAGCTCATCAAGGGTGATTATGATCTAGAAGGGGAAGCACTGGAAGGAGGACCCGATGGGCACATCATAATCGGGGGATCCGTTGGGGACGGCAGGGGAGTGTGGCTCGCCAAGCTCGACGAAAACGGGAAGGTTGTGTGGTCCAGGGTTTACCTATCGCTTGAGGGTAAGGATCTGGTTGCAATAGGGGTGGACGGAGATGGGAACGTTTTCGGGCTGGTTGGACTGAAATCCCAGGACGAGTACCTCGTCTTCAAGCTCGATCCCTCTGGAAGTCTGGAGTGGGTTCGCAGGTACAAGGGGACATACGACCTCAAGCTCGTGAAGATAGAGCCACTGGAAAACGATTACCTCCTGCTGGCCGGCAACAGGGGGAAAAGCCCAGCGGTTGCAGTGCTCTCCCCCGGTGGCGTCGTGATGTGGGGGAAGGTGTACGGCATCTATTCCCGGGCGGAGCTGAGGGACGTGGCCATAACGGACGATGGAATCATTCTCGTGGGCAACGTGGAATCCGGTGGAGGGGAGAAGGGTTTCCTGGTGAAGTTGAGGCCGAACGGCGCGGTGGCCTCGGCGGAAACGTACTCCTGGGGGGACGTGAGGTTATCCATCGAACGGGTTCTTCCAGGGAAAGAAAACCTAGTGCTGATAGGGACCGCAACGCGCATCTTCAACTCCGGAGACATCGTAGTCCTCCTGACGGACGGTAGCGGGAAGATCAAGGAACAGGCAGCCTACACCGCCCCCCTGAGCGGTCGCGTGCTTGACGCGTCGCCGGGAGACGAAACGCTAACGATAGCCATGAGGTCGTACCTGAACACGAGCCTGGCGCAAGTGGCACTCCTAACCCTGGATCCGGGGGCAATGCCGAGGGAATGCAGAGGGTGCAGGGACTCCAACGTCTCCGGGATGCAGGCTTCTATATCCATCAGCTCGGATAGGTTCCTTCAACCCGACCAGCCCTCGGTGCCGCCGCTGGTTCCCGACTCCACGGGAATCCAGGTCTCCAAGTTTCCCCTCAGGGTATCGGGTAGTGTGATTCTGGGCGGGGGAGAAATGAAGGCGGAAGGAATCAACACAGCCTACATCATCGGTGCGCTCTTAGCCCTTGTTGTCATTGGTGAAGTTGTAGCAAAAGCCAAGGGCGGAAAGTCCAGGAAGAAACCGAAGAGCGCGAAGGTTAAAGCGGAAGAAAAGCCCGCACCAGCCCAAGAAATTAGGGCGGAACCCAGAAAACCTGCACCAAAGCCGGTAGAAGTCAAAAAGTCTAAAGCTGAAAAGCCCGAAGAACCAGCTGTGCCAGAAGTGAAGAAGCCCGACCTTCCCGAACCTCCGGTCCCGGGCTTTCCACCTGCCTTGCTCTCCCGCTACGAACCCCTTGAGTTCATCGGCGAGGGAGGCTTTGCAAAGGTCTTCAAGGTTAAGCGGAAGAAAGACGGCAAGGTCGTCTCCTTAAAAATCCCGCGCATAGACGAAAGGACGAGCAAGACGTTCATAAAGGAGGTCTCCGCCTGGCTCCACCTAAGCCACGAGAACATCGCCAGGCTCTACGACGTGGACATTCTCCCGATTCCATACCTCGAGATGGAGTACGTCGAAGGTGTAAAACTCAACGGAAAAACCGTTAGGGACCTCGACGGCTACCCGAAGCCCCTCGATGAGAAGACCGCCTTAAAGCTCATCAAAGGCATTGCCGACGGACTCAAGCACGCCCACGGTAAGGGAATCTACCACCGCGACCTAAAACCCTTAAACATCCTCCTCAAGGCAGACCTAACGCCGAAGATAACGGACTGGGGCTTGGCAAAGCTCGGAACAATGAGTTCGAGCAGGAGTGTTTTGGGCTATACCCCGCTTTACGCTTCTCCGGAGCACTTAATGCCGAGCAAGTACGGGCACACGGACCATAGAACTGACATCTGGCAGCTGGGGGTTACTTTCTACGAGCTATTAACTGGTAAACTGCCCTTCGAGGGCTACACCTATGAGGAGGTCTTCGGCAAGATAGTTGACGAGAACTACAAGTTCACTCCGCCCTCAAAGATAAATCCGGGGCTGGCGAAGTACGATGGGATCTTTGAGAAGCTCCTCGCGAAGAGAAAGGAAGACCGCTATCAATCGGTTGAGGAGTTCCTCAAAGGCCTGGAAATACTTCAAGAAGTTGAGAAGAGAAAAGTCGAGCTCGAGAAGGAAGTTGAGGAGCTGAAGAAGTCCCTGGCAAGGAGCTTAGAAGCGTTAAAGAGGAGCAAGACGGCCGAGGAAACCCTGAGGAACAGGCGCATTGTTGTTGAGACCCTTGGAAAACTGGCGTTGACCTATGCTGAGCTTAACAGGAAGGCTGAACTGTTGAACACGCTCAACGACCTGAAGTTTTACACAGTTCGGAACCTGACGGATCTAACCAACGCGATAAGCACCGTGGAGATTCTCATTAAGGAGAACGTTCCCATCAGTGACGACTTTATGGAAAGGCTTAAGGTTTTGGTGCACAACATAAAGAGGGAAAACGGGGCGTGATCCCTGTGGTCAAGTTTTGGAAATCCAAGGAGGAAAGAGAAATCGAACGCAAAGTTAGGATGAGAAAGGCCAAGATGGCCTTGAAGCAATACATTAGCAATCTCGAAAACCTAAAGCGTAAAATTTTCCTTCAGGGAAAAGAAGCGGCAAAAATCGGTGATGAAGCCCTCTTAAAGAGGAGCGCCATGAAGTACCTCGCCCTTGAGGAAAGGATAAAGCAAGCCAAGAGGCTTCTCCTCCTCATGGAAGAAGCAGAAATCCAGCGGGAGCTGGTGAAGGTCTCGGCAAACTTCATCCAGTTTAGCCGGGACATCGTGGAGAGTATTGCAGAAGGACCCGGTGCTGAAGACGTTGCAAAGATGCAGGTGGAGTTCGAGAAGGCCATGGCGAAGGTGGAAGGTCTCGACGAGGCCCTGAGCACGATGCTTGACCTGACGAGTGAAAGCATTCTGACGGGGGACTTTGACGCTGAAACTATCGAAGAAGCGGCATCTCTCTTTGAGGCCTCGGCATCTTCCGACCTTGAGCCGAAGAGCCGGCTGAAGCAGATAGAGGACATGATGAGGGGTTGAGATGCAGTCACTCTACCTCTCCCTTTTTGAGAAATGCAGAAAGGGGTACGAGGCGGAGCTGGCGAGGGGCAAGGTAGACGAGGCCAGAAAGTACGCCCTCAATTGCGCGGAGATCCTGAAGGCACTGGCGGAGAAGGCGCCCGACAGGAGAGAATTCTACCTGGAAAAGGCAAAGCGCTGGGAAGAGGTAGCCGAGGAACTCAAGATCCCATCATCGCGCAAAGAGCGAGCCAGTCCCAGGGAAGGAGCACCCGCCGATGAGTACAGGGCACAGGTGGAGGGGCTGATAACCAGTTCCACCGTCACGTGGAGGGACATAGGGGGGCTGGATGATGTCAAGAGATTGCTCGCCAAGAACGTGGCCATAGCCTTTGCAAAGAGGCCCGAAGCCATAAAGCCGTGGAAGGGAATCCTCCTCTTCGGTCCACCGGGGACGGGTAAGACCCTCCTCGCTTCAGCGGCGGCTGGGAGCTTGAAGGCCACGTTCTTCAATGTTAAAGCTTCAGACGTACTCAGCAAGTACTACGGCGAGTCCTCAAAGCTGATAACAGCCCTGTACGGGCTGGCGAGGGAGAAGGCCCCCAGCATAGTTTTCATCGACGAGGTCGATGCATTGAGCTTGAGACGCGAGAACGTCCACGAGGCCACCAGGAGGGCTTTAGCAACCCTCTTGTCCGAGATAGACGGCTTCAAAGGAGGGGGAGAAAAGTTCGTCCTCACGCTGGCCTCAACCAACACTCCCTGGGACCTCGACGAGGCGCTGCTCTCGAGGTTTCCACTGAGGATTTACGTGCCACTGCCAGACAAGGAGGCCGTCAAGGAGATCGTGAGGATACACACCAGGGGTCTGGACACAAGCACGCTCGACCTCGAGGCTATAGCAGAGGAGAGCGTGAAGCGCCTGTATTCAGGCAGGGAGATAGCGAACCTGTGCAACCTGGCAATACATCACATGCTCGAAGAGGAGAACCCCGAGCTCGCCGACTTGGAAAGACTTTCCAGCATCGAGGTTGAGGGCCTCAAGCTCAAGGTCAGACCGCTGGAGATGGAGGATTTTGAGGAGGCGTTTAAGAGGATTAAAAGCCCGCTGACGAGGAAAGAAATTGAAAGGTACGAGAAGTGGGCCAGGCAGTTCGGGGGGAGCCTGTATGAAAGATAAGAGTGTGGGTTCGGCATTTGTTATGATGATCATTATTGTAAGCATACTCTTCTTCTTGGAAGTGCCTCATCCATATGTTTCAGCAGAGGATGAGCTTGGATACACTCTTCCAGTTTCAGTCGGGGAAATTAAAACACTGATAGACCAAAATGGAGATGAATATAAAATAAAAGTTATAGACGTAAATGTTGGCAGTGGAAAAGCATTAATTCACATAGTATACCCAAGTGGTAACTCACAAACTACTACACTGGCAAAAAACCAGGAACTGTCATTAGGCACTATGATAGTGACACTAAAAGATACTTATATTGCTATTAATGGCAAGGTTATTGCCATATTTTTAATTTATGGCCTACGTGCTGTTGAAGGGTACTCCTCATTGTTAATAAACTCTACCCCCATTGGAGCGGAGGTCTACATAAATCAGGAAAGAGTGGGGTACACTCCTTTGACCTATCTTGCCAGTGTCGGTGATTACTACATACTAATGTAGGTATCAAGATAAGGAGTACACTACCAAGCTCTCCATAACTTCTGAAGACATCCAAAAAAGACTTCTTAAAAAGATTTATGTAAACTTCTTGGAGAGCAAAGGCACGTTAAATATAAATTCAAGTCCCATAGGGGCAGACATTTTGTTAAATGGAACTTACATTGGAAAAACTCCTTTGCTGAAGTATATGGTCGAGAAAGGGACATACATACTTTCCATTTCCAAAGATGGATTTAAGGAGTATACCACCATATTGCACGTTACCAATAATACCCCCATAAATATTTCAGTTATATTAACTCCATCAAAAGGGCAACTTAACGTTATCTCCAATCCTACTAGTGCGGCGGTATATGTTGATGGAGAATATGCAGGAGATACTCCCTTGAAATAACGCTACCTGAAGGAGAACATGAAATCAAGTTGGCAAAACCCGAATATGAAGTGTACTCAACCTCCATATCTATCCAAGCGGGAAAAAATGTAACAATAAATGCGACTTTAATACCAAAGTTTGGCTATCTATCCATCGAAAGTAATATAACTGACTCCAAAGTGTACATAGACGACAAAGAAATAGGGACTACTCCAGTTGAAAATTATAAACTATTAACTGGAACCCACACCCTCAAAGTAACCAAAGAAGGGTATTCACCATTTCTCCTAAACATAACGATAAATCCTGGAGAAGAGTTGAAAATTACCGCAAATCTCTCACCAATTTATGCTTTTATAAATGTTTATTCAAATATCGTGGGCGCAAATGTCTATCTCGATGGAAGATATCTTGGGGAAACCCCCTTAAAGAGACATAAAATCACCCCAGGAAACCATACTCTCGAAGTCAAAGCAAGTGGGCATAAAGTATTTTCTCAGACCATAGTGATAAGACCCCAGGAAAACCTCACAATAAATGCAAAGCTTTTACCTTTGAGTTCCACCTTATCAACCACCTCATCGTATTTGACAACAAATGCACTGTACATCTCATCCTCCTACATTCCCTATGCAGGCACTCTGTTTTTCTTATTTCTTGTATTGATTGCAATCCGATCTAAAAAACGTAGAAAGAAACTTCAAATCCCAACTTTTCCTCCTCAGCTTTTGAAAAAATACGAACCCCTTGAATTCCTAGGAGAGGGCGGCTTCGCTAAGGTCTTCAAAGTAAAGAGAAAAAAGGACAAGAAAATCGTAGCTCTCAAAGTATTCCCAGCTGACGAAAAAGCCAAGAAATTCTTTACTAAGGAGGTCAGAGCTTGGAAGCTCCTCGATCATCCCAACATAGTTAAGCTGTATAATGCCTTTGACAAACCAATACCTCACCTTGAAATCGAGTTCGTCGAAGGGTACACAATGGACGGAAAGCTCATCAGGGATTTGGAGCACTATCCAAAGCCTGTTGATGAAAAACTCGCGTTGAAATTCATCGAGGGGATTGCCGAGGGATTGAGACATGCACATTCAATGCAGGTCTACCACAGGGATTTGAAGCCATCGAATATTCTCCTCAAGGGCGATCTGACGCCAAAGATAACCGATTTCGGACTGGCCAAAATCGGCTCAAAAAGCACAACTACAACCACGAAGGCCCTAACACCGCTGTACGCGGCTCCGGAACAGATTGACGAGAGAACTTACGGCCATACAGACCACAGAACCGATATATACCAACTCGGTGTGATTCTTTACGAGCTTCTAACAGGCAAATTGCCATACGAGGGAAGTTCCCACGTTGTTGTCCTGGCAAAAATCACAACCCCCGAGATAAAGCCTAAGCCACCCTCCATGTATAACCTAACGCTGGCTAAGTATGATAAGATGTTTGGGAAGCTCCTCGCAAAGCAGAAGGAGAAGAGGTATCAGAGCTTGGATGAATTCCTAGAGGAGTTCAGAGGGCTGGTCGAGCTCCTCAAAGAGAGGGAGAAGCTTAAAGAGAGTCTTAGAGTCACAAAAGAGACGATAACTAAGACAAGAGATGAACTGGAAGTTAAGAAACTTAATTCAGAACTTCTGAGACTGCTAATCCAAAACACGATACTTTCAGCGAGAATCAATGATAAGGAGGAAGTCTTGAACGCACTCTATGACCTGATACCGTTTACAAGGAAATACAGAGCCGAACTTGAAGAGGCAATAAGGCAGGTACAATTATTCATCGAGGAGGGGCTTGTTATACCTGAAGGGTTTATCGACTCCCTAAGAATCCTGCTGCACAAAATTGAGAAGGAGGCATAATTGAAGTCTAATAGGCTCGTATTTTTAGTTTGGGCAAAGGCATATCCGACATTTATTTTCCATATTTTAGATTCGGACATTTTTCTTACATTCTTCAGTGAATTATTGAACGAAAATATTTATAAGAAGTTTTATCTTTCCAAGTTTGAGTAACAACTGGAGGCGATGGTAATGCCCTTTGCCGGAGCGGCGCTGGTCATCATAGGGATTTTTCTTTTGATAATGCTCCTGCTGAGCGTGAAGGTGATCCGCCCGTACCAGAAGGGTCTCGTGGAGAGGCTAGGAAAGTTCAACAGGATTTTAGAGCCGGGAATACACTTCATAATCCCCTTCATGGAGCGCGTCAAGGTCGTGGACATGCGCGAGCACGTCGTCGATGTGCCGCCCCAGGAGGTCATCTGTAAGGACAACGTCGTGGTTACAGTCGATGCGGTGGTTTACTACCAGATCCTCGACCCGGTAAAGGTCATCTACAACGTCAGCAACTTCCTCATGGCCATCATCAAGCTCGCCCAGACCAACCTGCGTGCCATCATAGGTGAGATGGAGCTCGACGAGACGCTCTCTGGAAGGGACATAATCAACGCCAAGCTGAGGGAAGAGCTTGACAAGATAACCGACCGCTGGGGTGTCAAGATAACGCGCGTCGAGATACAGCGCATAGACCCGCCCAAGGACATCCAGGACGCAATGGCCAAGCAGATGACGGCCGAAAGGGAGAAGAGGGCGATGATACTCCTCGCCGAGGGTAAAAAGGAGGCGGCCATTAAGGAGGCGGAGGGCCAGAAGCAGGCTGCCATACTCAAGGCAGAGGGAGAGAAGCAGAGGCAGATACTCGTGGCTGAGGGCCAGGCCGAGGCGATAAGGAAGGTTCTCGAGGCGTTAAGCCAAGCTGACGAGAAGTACCTAACACTCCAGTACATAGAGAAGATGCCCGAGCTGGCCAAGTACGGCAACCTCATCGTCCCGTACGACACCGAGGCACTGATCGGCCTGCTGAGGATACTCCAGAAGGTCAAGGAGACGCCACTACAGAGCCCTCCAAAGGGAGAAGACCCCAAAGAGAAAAGCGCATCGGCCAATCTTTCAGAGGACGAACTGAAAAAGCTTAAGAATCTGGTGGAGTGAATTATTCCGGTGGTGGAGATGGACTTACTCCCCATTTCCCTTTTGATTCTTGGACTGCTCGTGATAGCCCTCGACATGATGGTGGCCGTCTTCATAACCCCCATAGGGGTTGCCATGGTCGTTATGGGTGTCCTGCTCGGCTTTGGAGTCAATTTCAACGAAAGCTTCGTCGCGGCACTCATCTCCGCTGTGGTGACTTACATTCTCGTTGAAAGGTACATACGGAGGGACGTCCCGGATGCCGGAAAGGGCAAGTACACCTTTGAGCTGAAAGGCAAGCGCGGGAAGGTCGTCGAGATAGGAAAGGAGCACTACATAGTGGAGCTCGAGGGGGACAGGTGGATAGCGCTGGCCGAGGGGGACAAGAAGCCGGGGATCGGCGACACCGTCGAGGTCGTCGATGTGGACGGCGTCAAGCTCATGGTCCGGAAGGTCTGAACTCCGCCCACAGATCCTCCATCCTTTTTCCAAGTTTCGTGAACAGGCCGTTTCTGTAAACGATCTCCCCGTTCACCATGACCAGCTCGACGTCGCTTCCCCGGGCCGAGTAAACCACATGGGAGTGCGGGTTCTCCCCGGGAAGGAACTGGGCTTTTCTGGCGTTTATCAGGACTAGATCCGCGAGGTAGCCGGGCTTTATGAGGCCCGCCTTCAGCCCAAGGGCCTCTGCACCCCCGACCGTGGCCCAGCGGAAAACCTCCCTCGCAGAGGCGACGTCGGTTCTTCTCCTCCAGACCTTGTTCAGAACCGCCGCAAAGCGCATCTCCGTGAACATGTCCATCAGGCCCACCGGATTCGGGGAGTCGTTTCCGAGGGCGATGTTCGTTCCCCTCTCAAAGAGTTCTATTATCGGAGCTATCCTTCCCTCAAGCTTCGTCATGCTCAGGGAGCAATGGACGAGCGTCGCACCGCTTTTCGCGTAGAGGGAAACCTCGGAATCGCTCAGATAGATACCGTGGACGCCGATAAGGTTGTCCCCAAGTACGCCGGCCCTTTCGAGGTATTCCACGGGGGGGAGACCGTAGCGGCGTTTGACCTCCCGCACCTCCCCCATGCTCTGGGAGAGGTGAACGTGAATCAGGGCGTTCCTACCACGGGCAAACTCGCCGATTTCCCTCATCAGCTCAAGGGACACCATGTTGGTGGCGTGGGGCGCGAGGGTGGGGGTAACGAGCTCATCCTTCCCCACCCAGTCATTAAAGAACCTGAAGCCCCCCTCGGGCGCGGCTATAGGGAAGTCAATCGTATCCATAACGGTCTGACCGATGAAGGCCCTTATTCCAACTTCCTGGGCGGCCTTCGCTATTTCGTCGGCGAAGAAGTAGTGGTCGTTTATCGTCGTCGAACCGTTGGCCAGCGCCTCAGCCATTCCGAGGAGCGCCCAGCGGCGAACGTCCCCGGGCTCCCACTCCAGCTCCGCGGGCCATATAACGTCGCTGAGCCACCTCTCTATGGGTATGTCCTCGCCAAGGCCCCTAAAGCGCGCCATCGCCACGTGGGTGTGGGCGTTGATAAGGCCGGGCAGGATTATGTAACCGTCTCCCCCGTAAACTTCATCAACGGCGTATTCACCGACCCTTTCCTGGGGGATGACGTCCTGGATGAACCCGTCTTCCACTATCACCGCGGCGTTCCTTCTGACGGACTCCACATCGACGGCGGTTCCTATAAGTGCGAACATCCCATCACCTTTTGGACATCTGACGCGCAGATACTTAAATATTTTGACATATCGACATAAAATTGCCCAAAGGATTTAAATGGAGAACGTTCCGAATATCCCCCATGCCACTACTGATAATCGTCAGACTCGGGATTGGGACGGTCACCCTGTGGCCGAATTGACGCTCTTCTGGGAGCCGTTGCTCCAAATCGCTACCGTTATAAAGCCCCCTTCAAAGCCTCTGGAGGTGGTAAGGATGATTGATAAGATTTACTGTGTCGATGTTCAGCCCGATATGGAAGGTAAACGCGTCAAGCTCGCAGGATGGGTTTACAGAAAGAGGGAAGTGGGAAAGAAGGTCTTCATAGTCCTCCGCGACTCGACCGGGATAGTTCAGGCAATATTTAAGAAAGAGCTGAGTGAGGGAGCCTACGAAATGGCCAAAAAGGCGGGCATAGAGTCGAGCGTCATCATCGAGGGCACCGTCAAAGCCGACCCCCGCGCGCCCACCGGTGTTGAGATTCAGGCGGACAGAATTGAGATCGTGCAGAACGTGGACTTCTTCCCGATAACGAAGGACGCGAGCGAGGAGTTCCTTCTCGACGTCAGGCACCTGCACCTTCACTCACCCAAGGTCGCCGCGATAATGAAGGTCAAGGCGACAATGATGCAAGCGGCTAGAGAATGGCTCCTCCAGGACGGCTGGTACGAGGTCTTCCCGCCGATACTCGTCACCGGTGCCGTTGAGGGAGG
This sequence comes from Thermococcus indicus, assembly GCF_006274605.1. Taxonomy (NCBI): domain Archaea; kingdom Methanobacteriati; phylum Methanobacteriota; class Thermococci; order Thermococcales; family Thermococcaceae; genus Thermococcus; species Thermococcus indicus. The sequence continues at coordinate 1,501,580 of NZ_CP040846.1, read as the reverse complement.
AGCGACGCTCTTCAAGCTCAAGTACTTCGACAGGACGGCCTACCTCAGTCAGTCGGCCCAGCTCTACCTTGAGGCCGCCATCTTCGGCCTCGAAAAGGTCTGGTCACTCACGCCGAGCTTTAGAGCGGAGAAAAGCAGGACCAGGAGGCACCTCACCGAGTTCTGGCACCTTGAGCTCGAGGCCGCCTGGATGGACCTCCAGGACATCATGAAGGTCGAGGAGGAGCTCGTCAGCTACATGGTTCAGCGCACCCTGGAGCTCAGGAGGAGCGAAGTTGAGACCTTCCGGAAGGACTTGACCACGCTCAAGAACGCGGTTCCGCCCTTCCCGAGGGTGAGCTACGACGAGGCCATAGACATCCTCCAGAGCAAGGGCGTCGAGATAGAGTGGGGCGAGGACATGGGCGCAGACGAGGAGCGCATTTTGACCCAGGAGTTCGAGGCCCCGTTCTTCGTTTACGGCTATCCAAAGGGCATTAAGGCGTTCTACATGAAGGAGGACCCGGAGGATCCGCGCAAGGTTCTCGCCGCGGACATGCTTGCTCCAGAAGGCTATGGCGAGATCATCGGCGGTTCCCAGCGTGAGGACGACTACAACAAGCTCGTGCAGAGGATTCTGGAGGAGGGCATGAAGCCGGAGGACTACGAGTGGTATCTCGACCTCAGGAAGTACGGCAGCGTTCCGCACAGCGGCTTCGGCCTCGGCCTTGAGAGGCTCGTCGCCTGGGTGCTGAAGCTCGACCACGTCCGCTGGGCAACCCTGTTCCCGAGGACACCGAGCAGGCTGTATCCGTGAGCCTGCTCCCACCACAACTTTTATAAAACTCTCCCAAGACCATTAGCCCGAGGGCCCGTAGCCTAGCAGGATAGGGCGTCGGCCTTCTAAGCCGAAGGTCGCGGGTTCGAATCCCGCCGGGCCCGCCATTCTTGATTGATAGTAAACTTGGAGTGAAGTAACATCTCCCTCCGTAATTTACTTAAATGGGAAGTGGTTTGTAATATCCGGTGTCATGATGCTAAAGCCATACGAGGTTGAATTAGAGACACTCGGAGGAATAGTTCGCGTTGAGTTTCTGAGAACGGACCATGTGGAGTTAATAAGGTCTTTTGACTCCGGCGAGGGTGGGGAAGAACAGACGGAGTTTGCAAGGAATATGGCATGGAAATCTCATGAGCGGTGTCTTTCTACCGTCTTTGTCATCCTGCATGAGGATTCTCTGATATCATATTTCACGCTTTCCCCGTTTATTGTTAGCCTTAAAATCCGCGATAATACGCCGAAAACAAAAGGATGCTCGTTGAAGAGTTACGGACTCGGCTTGTGGAGCTTTTGGGGATGGATATTAAATATTCTTCCGTGCCCACAATACTCCTTGGACAGTTTGGCATCCAGAGGGAATACCGTGGAATGGGTGTGGGTGGTGAAATACTAGCGAAGGTCATCAAGCCCTATGCAGTTCTTTATGCTGCTCAAATCGGTGGAATTGGTTTGTCCCTCCATGCAAAAAAGGAAGTTGCCAAGAAGTTTTACCTTGACCATAAAAAGAATCCCCTTGCAGCGGGGTTTCAGATTGTTTCCGCGGGTAGCACCTATGAACTGTTTTATCCCTTTCTGACCTCCTACCCGCCCTGAAGGGCGAGGGTTCCAACGAGTTAACCCCTCGCCAATGGCAGGGAGGTTTGAGGGGTCTCATTCAAACCCACTAAAAAGTGGGCTTTCAGCCCCTCAGGGAGGGTCTTCCCCCCGTTACCCCTACCTCCCGATAAGATCGGAAGGCTCGGGGTTATGGTTTTTACCGCCTTCTTTAAAATATTAAACGCCCCAACAAGGTCGGCATTCATAACAACGCCCTCTCTGTGGCACTTGAATAAACCCCTAACAAAGCGAGCACTCTCATGGCGTTGGCCACAGAGGGGGCAAGTTTTCGAAGTGAAAGCCTCATCCACAACCAAAACCTGAATACCATACTCCTCCGCAACTTCCTTGAGACGTTTAATTACGTAATTAAACCGCCAGACATGGGAGAGGATGAAGTTTTGCTTTTTACCCTTGTCGGAGTTTCTTGCAATGCCTTTCGGATAACCCACGACGATTTTAGAAACGCCCAACTCGTAAAGCCTTCTCACGGTTTGCCTTACGGCAGTGTTAATGTAGTGTTTGGCCTGAAGTTTGGCCTTTTCGTGCATTTTCCTGAGCTTTCTACCCGTTTTGGCTCCAGATTTGTTAAGTTTGGACTGGTAATTACCAATCTTCCTCCGCCAGTAGAAGTCAATGCTTTTGAGAGGCTTTCCGTTCACGAGGAAACTCTGACCATTTTCAACGTAAACTGCCATTAAATTGTTCACTCCCAAGTCTATCCCTGCTGAGAGACTTCCTTTTGGTTGCCTCGGAACGCACACCCATTCGTTACCCTCAAGTTTTTCCTCTACCGTAAAGCTAATGTGAGCATACCACTTTCCCTTTACCTCGTCATAAGTGATTTCTAAGCGTCCCTGCTTGCCCTTCAAGTGTATTCTTCCTTTGAACTGGATTTCAAGTTTCCCAAATTTGCCGAGGCGTCTCAATTCGATAACGTTTCCCTTAATCCGATACTGGTCGTTCCTGAGGGGAATTACAAAGAGTTTTCTGCCGTTCTTTTCCCTGACGAATTTTGGTGGTTTTGGCTTGAACCATTCGGGGAGTTCTCCATTCTTTTTCTTCCTGTTGAGTGAGAAGAAACTCCTCCAAGCTTCAGCGTTCTTTCTGGCCAATTGTTGAACTGTCGAGCCACCAATCCAGTTTTTTAACTCGTGATAGGCTTCTTTTTCAGTTGTTGAAAAGTCTATTTTGCCGAATTCTTCGAACTGTTTGAGCCTCTGGTAGTTGAGTTTGTTCCAGATTACTGCTGAAGCGTGGGCTAATTCAAAAAGTGTTTTTTCCTGCTCTTTTGAAGGTTGTAGTTTTACTGTTACTGTCCGCTTCATTTTTCTTCCCGCTCAACTTTTTCAATCCAGAGCTTCATAGCTTCAGTAATTGCCACTCCCAATGCCCCCCTAATCCGTCCATACTTCTTTGCCACGAGCTTTCTAAACCTCTCCTCGACCTCATCATCAACGGAAACAGTTATGACTCCCATGCTCTCACCATTAAGTATTAATACATACAAGTATTTAAACCTTTCTTTTGCTTTCCTGCTCAACCACTAAATTTTCGAACAATGCACCCCGCCGTGAACGGCGAGGCTTGAAAAAGAGAAAAGTCACTGAGGCCGAGGCTGTTAGAAGAGCCTTAACCGGAAGTATAAGGCTTGAAGAATTCAGACAATACCCACAATAGCCAAGGCTCTCTTGACTGTATCTTCTACCTCTCTGGGATTTCGCTCCTTGGCTTTTTCGAGTGCCTTTACGAAATTCTGGAGCTCTTCCGGAGTCTCCAGTATGAGTTCATAACCGTCAAATTTGGCCATTCTCCCACCGATAGTCTCTTGCGGAAGGATTTATAATAAAGGTTTTTGTAGGCTGTGACCTGGCATTCTGAACTGTAGATACAAAACACTAAATGAGAAAAGGAAGAAACCTCACCGCCTCCTCCTGAGGAGGAGCGGGAGCACGGCGAGGCCAACCATCAGGGCCGGTCCGCATATGCCGGTGTTGTCGTTTTCTCCGCCGGTTTCGGTGGTCGTCTTCCCGAGTATCTCATCCGGGCTCTTGCCCTCGACCATGAGCTGGGTCCACTGCGTGAGCCAGGTCTCGTAGTTGGTCTCTATCTCCCTGGAGTCTATTGCGACGGGCTTATCCACCTTAACCGCGTACTGGAAGACCTCAGGGAGCTCAACGTCCCCGTTAACGGGGTACATCCACTGGTTGAGGGGGAGCTTCTCCTGAGCCTCGGCACTGATGAGGAACTCGATGAACTTCTCCGCCAGTTCCCTGTTCCTGGCCCCCTTGACGATTCCGGCACCCTCTATCTGGAGGTAGTTGCCCTCCCTGAAGGCGACGGCTCCGACGTTGGTGTTGTTGTCGTAGTAAACAGTGGCGGCGGGGGAGGTGGCGTAGCTGAGGACGAGCGGGTACTCACCCTCGCTGAACGCACCCCACGCCTCGCTCCAGCCCTTGACTATCTGAACGTCGTTCTCCTTCAGTTTCTCCCAGTAGTAGAGCCAGTCGTCGCCGTAGACCGCTATCGTCCAGAGGAGGAATGCCATTCCCGGCGAGCTCGTGCGCGGGTCTTCGATTATCAGCTTGCCCTTCCACTCCGGCTTGGTGAGGTCTTCAAGGCTGGTCGGCGGGTTCTGGACCATGTCCTTGCGGTAGTTGATGGCTATGAAGCCGTAGTCGTAGGGCGTGAGGTGGTAGGTTGGGTCGAACTTCTCAACGATCCAGTCCGGAATTACGTCGGCGTTGGCCGGCTTGTACGGCTCCAGCACACCCGCGTCTATGGCCTTCGCCAGGTAGCTGTTGTCTATGCCCACAACGACGTCGGCCTGGGGATTGTCCTTCTCAAGGATGAGCCGGTTTAGAACCTCGCCAGCGTCACCGATGAGGACGAGGTTCACCTTGACCCCGTACTTCTGCTCGAATATCGGCACTATCTCCTTCATCCACCACTCGATACTGTCGTAGGAGTAAACCGTCAGCGTTTCTTCAGCCGCGACCGGTTTTGGAACCAGGAGCCCCAGGAGCAGCAGCACGGCGAGGAACGCACCAAGCTTCCTCATGACAACACCTCCAAATACTCGGTTTTGATTCCCAATAATGGGGTAATAACCGGATTAATAAATCTTTGCTTCCCAGTTTCGGGAAGTCGGAAAAAGTTGAGAAAGGGATCAAAGGCTTACGGCCCCGGTGGTGTAGGCGTACAGGAAGTAGGCGTACACAGCCAGAAAAACACCCGCGGTAACCCTGTCTATCCTCCCCGTGAGCCTCAGGACGGCGGTTAGGAGCCCCATAACGAGGAGGGTCAGCGGCAGGGTGAAGGTGTAAACCGTCACATCCACCTTTATGGGGTTTATCAGGGACGCTATTCCTATGACCATGAGCACGTCGAGTATGTTGGCGCCGATTATGTTGCCGACGCTTATGTTGGGCAGCCTCTTGAGGGTGGCCATGAGGGAGTTCGTGAGCTCCGGCAGGGAGGTTCCTATGGACACCATCGTCAGACCGATTACGATTTCCGGAACACCGTATGCCCTGGCTATCGTTACGGCGCTGTCCACGACCAGTTTGGCGCCGATGACCACGACCAGACCGCTTCCGAGCATTATCAGGGCATCCCTGCGGGGGTCGCGGGTTCCGCCCTCGGGGAGTTCCTCGAGCGTCATATGCTTCCGGTAGAGGTAGTAGAGGAAGCCGAAGTAGATGAGTATGAGGCTGGCACCGTCGAGCCGGCTTATGGTCCCGTCGTGCATGAGCAGGCCCGCGTAGGCGGTGACGGCCACCATGAAGAGGGCGTTTTTCCAGGCGGTTCTCTCAACGCTGAGGGGCATTATCAGGGCCGAGACCCCGAGGATGAGGGCTATGTTGGCGAGGGCGCTCCCTATGGCGTTTCCCAGGGCGATGTCGGGGTTTCCCTGGTATGATGATATGGCAGAGACCGTTACCTCCGGCAGTGTGGTGGCGATGCTCGCGAGGACGAGTGCTATTATGAACTCGCTGACGCCGAACCCCTTGGCGACGCGGGAGGCCGCCTCCACGAAGTAATCGCTACCCTTGATGAGAAGGACCAGACCCACGGCGAAGAGGATTATTTCAACTATCAACTCTCTCACCAGAACAGGACTGGAAAGAGTGCTTAAAAGTTTATTTGAACCCGTGTCCCTCGGTGCCCTTCCCCTCCATCCTTATCACGTAGTCGGCCGCGTTCTGAAGGGCTACTGAAAAGCCGGGTTCAACGCCTATGGCTATGGTCTCTTTGCCTTTACGTTTGGCCTCGTTGATGAGGGGGAGAAAGTCCGCATCGCGGGTGGCCAGGGCGATGACCTCGACGTCCGAGTTGTAGATGAGCTCCATCGCCTCTATCGCTATCCTGACGTCCGTGTCACCGGCGACGATTATCGGCTCGAGTCCCTGATTGACGACGGCTTCGATGAGTCCCTGGGGGGCGTACTGGTTGAGAACAACCTTGGCAACGCGTATCTTGCCTATCCTCTCAAGCGCTTCCACTATGTCCTCGAGCTTTATCCCGAACTCCTTGCGGAGAATATTCGGACCGTCGATTATCAGGCCAATGCTCTTGCCCCTCACGTGCTTGGGGGGCTCGGCCTCGACCTCCTTTTCGCCCCTGCGGAGCACCTTGAAGAGGGTCTCCTTCATTCCTCATCACCCTTTGGGTTCAGGATTATCGTGTAGTCCGCCGCGTGCTTGAGGGCCGCGGAAAAGCCCGGCTCTATGCCGAGCACTATCGTCTCCTTGCCCTTCTCCTTGGCCTTGAGGATGACCGGGAGGAACTCCGCATTTCGGGTTGCTATGGCTATGGCATCGATGTTCGGGTTGTATATCTCGCGCATCGCCTCCACCGCGAGCTTCACCCCGGTCTCACCGGAGACGACCATGGTGTCGAACCCCTGGTTCGAGACGGCTTCGATGAGTCCCTGCGGGGCGTACTGGTTGAGAACAACCTTGGCAACGCGCAGGTCGCCGAGTCCCTCAAGGGCCTCGACTATGTCCTCGAGCTTTATCCCGAACTCCTTGCGAAGAATGTTCGGGCCATCAATGAGAAGGGCTATCCTCTTTCCCCGGCTCATCTTTCGCCGCATCATTCCGATGCTCTTCATCCCATCCTTCGTCATCGATATTATCCGCTCCCAGTTGCTGCCCGCCATAGGGAGTCACCGTTGAAATTGTCCAATCAATCACGCGATCAGAGTGATACACCCTACCTACGGGACAATCCTATAAAAAGGTTGATTCCCGGAAATCGTATGTCGTTATCGAGTGCGGGGATACAAGCCGCACAAAAAAGAGGGACTTAAAGGAGCCGCTTGTAGTAGTACCAGAGGCCCCTGATGATGTCGCGCACCTCTATCATGGTGAAGGTTTCGGTTCTGTCTATGAGCTTCGCGGTCTCCTCCCAGCTGTGGGCCTGGAGCACGCGGTAGATCAGGAGCTTTATCTGCCTCTCGTCTAGGTAGGGCTTCATCCAGCCGTCCAGGAAGTAGAGCTTCACTATCGGCTTGACCGCGTCGAGCACGGTGTCGTAGGTGAGAACCTTGCCCGTGAAGGCGTCCAGTCTCTTCTTCTGGACGTCAGTGAGGTGTATCTGATAATCCACGGCCTCACCGAAGGGGGTTTCGAAAAGCCAGCGCGCTATCTCGGGCTCAAGCTCCCTGTGGGTGTCGCCCAGCCACTCCGTGAGCCTGATTCTAAACTCATCGCTGGCCTGGCGAATGAGCCTCTTCGCCCTTTCGCTTATCGGCTTGAGGACTATCGCGGTGAACTCACCGCTGACAGGGTTCCTCGCCGGGCTGAGGTGCACCACCGCGAAGCCGTTCCTGACCCAGAAGCGGGCAAGCTCTTCACTTGCACCGAATCCGGAGCCAATCCAGTCGAGGCCCTTCTCACGCGCTTCCTTTTCAAGGAGCTCAAGGGCTTTGCTGCCCAGCCCCATGTCCATCGCGTCTGGATGCGTGGCTATGCGGACGATGCGGTAGCCCTTCAGCTTGGCGAACTCCTTGAGCATGTGGTGCTTGACCATCATGTCGGGGATTATGTTGCCGCGCGGCTTGTAGCCCTTGACCATCTTCTCGACGACCTTTTTGGGGATGTTACCTTCCCTGGCTATCTGAATCGCCGTCACTATCTTGCCGTTCTTGAGGCGGAGAACCCTCGCTTCATGGTGCGGCGCATCGGCGAGCAGGGCCACATCGCTCGGCCTGTTGCGGTAGTGGGCGAGGATGTAGATACCGACGAAGTTCCTGAGGTCTTCCCGGTCCTTTTCAAACCAGTCATCGAGGTCGGGCTCCTCAAAGTACACCTCGCCGTTCTTTATCAGCCTGTAATCTTCCTCCGTGAGCTCAACCGGCTCCGCATCGAGCAGGAGGACGTCGAAGAGCCACTTCTCGATGGGGTCACCTTCCGCATAGCGTATCGGCTCGTCCATGTGAAGCTCACTGAACCTGCGCTTCTCACGGGCCTTCTTCAGGAACTTGACCGAGAATCCCCTTCCGGCTCCCTCGTAGCCGTGAATCGTGGAGGAGTAAACGACGCGGGGCTTGTCGAGGTACCTGCGGAGTATGGGAACGTGGATTCCAGCGGCCTCGTCCAGGATGTAGAGGTCGGCGCTCTTGCGGTATCCCTCGGCCGGCGGGTAATAGCGCAGTCCAATCTTCCTCGCGTAGAGCTCCTTTATTAGGCCCTTCTCCTCCACGACGTGAGGCTTAAAGCCCAGTCTCTCGAGGGCGCGCTTTGCGAAGCGGAAGAGGGCCTGGACGTTCTCCGGCTCGGGGGCGGTTACAACGATGCGGGTGCGCTTGTTAAGGGCGAGGGCAAGTCCTATCGCAGCTATCCCGACGGAGACGCTCTTTCCACGACCCCTGTCCGCCGTGAGGACGAGCATGCCCTCCTCCTCGACCAGCCCCTCGAAGGCCCTCAGAACCTCGACCTGGCCCTCGGTGAGCGCCATCTCGTACAGCTCGCGCGGGAAAACCGTCTCGCCTGGAATCTCAACGCCCCTGCGGCCCTTAATCTTTGCCTGGGTCTTGTTCCGCTTCGGCTTCTTCTTGAGCTTGCCGTTCTCGGTGATGATGTATATCCCGTCGTATTCGGTGAACTTACGGATGATGCGCCTGTTGAAGCGCTTCTTCACGTCGTCTATCGTGTAGGGCGGCGTGACGAGGCTCTTGTGGAAGCCCGTCCACATCTTCTTCCACTTCTCAAAGGGATGGGCCAGGATGAAGATGAGCCCCCCTCCGCGGACGGTCTCGATTATCCTCCCGAGGTCGTTGGGGGAGTAGTCGTAGCTCATGTCCAGGACGAGCAGGTCGTACGTCCTTCCGAGTATGTCGCGGGTATGCTTGAAGGTCACGGCCTTCACATCGGCGTTTGAGCCTGCTAAGACGTCAAAGTGCTTTCTGAATGCTTCGTAGCGCTTCCGCCCGAAGGTGTCCTCTCCCAGGGCGTCCGTCGCGTAGAGGACCTGTATCCCATCCTCACTCTCATCGCGGAGGCGCTTTTTCTTTAGTTCCTCCAGGGCATCGCCCAAAACGCGCGCTGAAGCCCCGGCCAGAATTCCGGCCAGCTCCGCCTTTCGCGGCGTATCGCCCTCTATCAGAATCATCCTTCTGTGGAACTTCTCAAGCGCCTGCGCCAGGGCAGTCTCGGTGAGCCTGAGAACATCGTCCTTAACCTTCTCGCCTTTGGCGTATTCTCTCACTTCCTTATCAAAGCGGACCTTGACGGTCACGGCCGCCACCTCCCGGATAAAGGGGAGAAGGGGGATTTAAAAAGATAGCTCAACCGTCTTGATTGCGGAAGTGGACCCCTATGGCGCACCGGGTCGGGAAGTTCATCTAAAGAATCCGCTCGCCCCTCCCTGCTATTTCCTCCCAGGCTTCCTGTAGTCACCCTCATTGATGTTAGCCCCTTTCGAGCGGTTCCTTTCTAAGAGTCTCAGTCTCCTTCGGGCACCTCAGACGCATACTTCACCACCCGCCCCTCCCGAATTCAAACGTCATGATCGTTATGTTTTCACAGAACCTGAACTCTTTCCATGACCTCTCCAGCCCCTCGAGGGAAGCGGACATCACGGCATCAACGGCACCCTCGTCCAGTTCCCCTGCCCCGAGCAGGTCTTCCCGGACCAGCGATACCAAGGCGTCATCGATTTCCAGCCTTTCGGGCCACGAAGGAAGAGAATAGACGTAGAGCACAGTGGTTTCTTCGGACAAATTGTCGAGTAGCCCTTCCGCCCTCTCCAGGAGAAGTGCCAGCGTTATCGAGAGAACCCTCCCGTTCCACCTCTCGACACGGACGTACTCCGTGGAGCCGATGGCGTCGAGCAGAATGGAGTCTACCGCGGCATTGCGACGGACGTAATAATCCCTCTCGCCGCAGAAATTCAACCTATCCACCCATTTTGACCTGACACCGAGGAGTGGGTCGTGTTCCTGGAGGAGGCCGTAGGAGACAAGGGAAACCCCGACGATAACGGCAAGAATGAGCGCCAGGTTCCTGGAATCCGAGAGCACCTCAATCAGGACGTCAAGCCTAGAAAGTAGAAGAATCGTACCCGCGATGAGAAGCAGGGAAAGCACAATCTCCCCCGGAAGTGGATTCCCCCTGTAGAAAAGTCTGTACGGGTAGGGAGGCTCCATTAAAACCGCCGTCACGTTCTCCCCACGTTTAAAATTCTCCAGCTCGGCCCTGACCCCAAGGGTTCTCCTGAGCAGGCTCGCGGCTTGGATGAGGACTGATTCGTTCCCCGTTTCAGACCAGAGTTCGATGTACTCTGCCGTGAGGTTTAGGTAATCCAAGTAGGAAGTCTCGAGAGACTGAAGCTCCAACCGGTAGTATTCGTCGGGCTTCCCAGCCCTTCCCCTAACGAGGAGAACGTACGTGCCATCAGAGGGTTCGTAGGAGTATCCCACTATGGAATCCCTAATGGAACGAACGTACATCGAGGGCAGAAGCGGGCTGACGTTCGCCCGGTAGCGGGCAACGACGGATGTAGCGGGGCAGTCCTCCAGAACCTCGCCGACCTGACGATAGCTCCACCACTGGACGACGGCCAGGAGGGTCACGCCGACTATTACGAGCACCGCGAGGTATTTTCTCGTAAAGAGTTTCATCAAAACAACCAAAGTTAATGTCTTTAAATACCTTTCGCAGTTGCAAACACGCCGCGGAGACGGCTATCGAAACGCTAAGCTTTTATACGAAAAGAACCGAATTAGTTCGGTGGTTTCTATGGCGAAAGGCCTGAGCGAGAAAGACCTCGAAAAGTTCAAGCTCGTCGGGAACATCGACGCCTTCAGGAGAAAGCTCGTTTTCCAGGTAACGGAGATAAGCGTTGAAAAGGACGACTACTTCTCAAGGATCTACCTCTACGACGGCAGAAAGGTTAAGCCCTTCACCTCCGGAAAGAAGGACGGAAACCCGCGCTTCTCTCCGGACGGGAAGCTGATAGCCTTCACCTCAAAGCGCGATAAGGAGAGCAAGGAGGCCGAGCTGTACGTTATTCCAACCGACGGCGGCGAGGCGAGGCTTCTGACCAAGTTCAAGTACGGAATCAAGAACCTCCGCTTCACAGAGGACGGGAAGAGCATAGCGGTCGTTACGCCAATAGACGTTGAGAAGAAGCCGAAGGACGACGTCCACGTCATCAAGGAAATTCCTTTCTGGTTCAACGGCGTCGGCTGGGTCTACGGGAAGAGGAGCGTGGTCTATCTCGTTGACCTTGAGACCGGCAGGAAGAGGCGCATAACGCCGAAGAACCTCGACGTCTCGCAGATTAGGTTCTATGAAGGAAAGCTTTACTTCATAGCTCAAGAAGACCGCGAGAGGAAGCCGATGGTAAGCGACCTCCACGTCCTTGAGGGCAGGAAGGCGAAGCGCCTGACCCCTGGGGAGTGGAGCGTTCAGGACTTCATACCCCTCGACGATGGAACCTTCATCCTCAAGGCCAACACCCGCGAGCGCGGGATTCCGACGAACACCCACATCTACCACTACAGCCCAGAGACGGGCGAGATGAGGAAGCTCACCGCGGAACTCGACAGGGCTGCATACAACTCCCTAAACTGCGACGTCCGTGGCTCTCAAAGGGCCGAGCTGGTTTTCAAAGACGGCTGGGTTTATTACGTGGCAACGGACGGCCCGAGGGCGAACCTCTTTAGGGTAAACCTTAAAGGCAAAATCGAGCGTGTCATCGGTGGCGACAGGAGCGTCGAGAGTTTCGCGATAGGCGACCACATAGCCTTCACCGCCCAGGACGCGGTCACTCCGACGGAGCTCTACATGCTGAAGGACGGAAAGGAGAAAAAGCTTACCGACTTCAACGGCTGGATTAAAGACTACCCCCTCTCGAAGCCGGAGCAATTCAAGGTCAAGGCGAGCGACGGCGTTGAGATAGACTCATGGATAATGAAGCCCGTTGATTTCGAGCCTGGGAAGAAGTATCCCGCTGTTTTGGAGATTCACGGGGGGCCAAAGACTGCCTACGGCTACTCCTTCATGCATGAGTTCCACGTTCTTACTGCCAAAGGCTTCGTCGTGATATTCTCCAACCCGCGCGGTAGCGACGGCTACGGCGAGGACTTCGCAGACATAAGGGAGCACTACGGGGAGAGAGATTACCAGGACCTGATGGAGGTCGTTGACGAGGCGCTGAAGCGCTTCGACTTCATTGACGGGGAGAGGATAGGAGTTACCGGCGGTTCCTACGGCGGCTTCATGACCAACTGGATAGTCGGACACACGAAGCGCTTCAAAGCGGCGGTAACCCAGAGGTCGATCTCCAACTGGGTGAGCTTCTTCGGGACGACGGATATCGGCTATTTCTTCGCCCCGGACCAGATAGGCGGCGACCCCTGGAGCAACACTGAAGGCTACTGGGAGAAGAGCCCGCTGAAGTACGCGCCGAACGTTGAAACGCCTCTGCTGATAATCCACAGCATGGAGGACTACCGCTGCTGGCTTCCGGAGGCTCTCCAGTTCTACACGGCGCTCAAATACCTCGGCAAGACCGTTGAGCTGGCGCTCTTCCCCGGCGAGAACCACGACCTCAGCAGGGGCGGAAAGCCGAAGCACAGGGTCAAACGCTTGGAGCTGATTGCCGGGTGGTTTAAGAGGTGGTTGAAGGGGTGATTTTCCCTTTCTTTACTTTGGGTGGATAAAGGGAAAGTTCAGAGAGTTGAAGCTCTCAGGCTGATTTTCTCCTCATCAGGAGCCAGATTGTTAGGAAAACGAGAAATACCCCCACTGCGACGGTTTTGGGGTTGATGTTTCGTGTGTTCTCCTCTATCTCGAGAGTACTCAGGTTTCCGTCGTAGATGTAGAGCGCCCCATTTGACGCGATTAGGCATTCCCACCCGTTGCAACTGATTGCGTCGCAGGAATCTGTTATCTCCCTCGTGCCGTTCTTGGAGTGCTCGATGAGACCGTTGGAACACAGAAGGATTTTGTCGTTAAGGACATCAAAATCTTCCGCCCAGTTGTCAAGTTGTAGAGCCCTCTTAAAAGCCCCGTTGGAGTAAACGTAGATTCCTGTGCAGTTCATAAGGTAGAGCTTTTTCCCGACGATCTTTACCCTCACGCCGTTAATGAAACCGCAGGGAATCCTTCTCTCGACGCTTCCGTTCGGGGAAACCAAGAGAAGAGAGCAGTCTCCCATCATTGCTGATTCCGAGATTGGGACGTAGTAAGTTCTGTTGAAGTACGCGAAGCCCCTGCAGTCGTAGCTGTGGAATCTGAAGAGAACGGAGCCGTTTGGGGTTTGAACCACCACGCTGTCGGGGATAAACGTCTCCACAAGCCACTCGCGTCCGTTCCACGCTAAACCGCAGGGAGTCCCGTTGAGGTGGAGCGGAACCTTTGAGAGATGTCCGTTAGTTGAAACCATCGTTAGGTAATAGTTCCCGTTTTCTTCGCTCAGGAGGGCCCAGGTTGTTCCGTTCCAAGATACACTTATTGCATTTCCTAGGCCTAATGTAAATAATTCAAAAGTAACCAGGAGGAGAATGACACTTCTAAATACATTGATTCTTTTCATTACCTCACCACTTTTAGATAGTCGTTGAGGTCTGTGCTAAAATAGTAAACTACATATGGGAACTTCCCGAACCTTTTCTCAATGTCACGAAGTGACACTAAATAATCTCTTGCTCGCTCCGTACACTTTGTAGCATTACATCCGTACCCACAGTGCTCGCAATACCCTCTAACTGCTGAGTCCCATTCCATCTCGACACCAAATCCATTTTCATGGCAGAACCACATGAACTCGTTTAAATCTTGATAATTCATACCATTTGGTCTGTAGTAATCACCTTTAGTGTCGGTGACCATGTAGTAATGAGGTTGCGGAGCTACATGAGTAAATCCTACTTTTTGTACACATTTTCTTGTTAAATACAACGGATCACGGTTCTCCCATCTTTCTATGGGTATCCACAGTACAGGTTTTTTGTAAGTGTCTCTAATGTAACTCACAACGTTTTTTATTTTGGTAGAATCACTAGACACAGCCCCTGCTCCCTCTAGACTGAAGTAGTATCCTGTTACCCTCCTAGCCACAGTAGAGGATTCAACTTTAATTATCCAATCCTTCATATCCTCTAGAGTTCTGGGTGTTTTAGTAGCATCATAATATGGAATTTCCACCCATATTTCAAACCTCAAACCGGATTCTGCTACGAACTTTTTCATGTCACCCAAGAGCGTAGAAAAATCCGAATATTTTCCTTCGTCGGTGGACAATAGCACAACTCCATCGAAATATTTTATAAACTCTGCAATTTGTTCTTTAGGTGTAATTTTCTTTCCAGCATAATAGAACAATGCCAATCGAGTCATAGCATCACCATTAATAATTACTTGCTTAATAATATATAAACTTTTCGTTGTGAACAGTATTTAAAAGAAAATATCACAACAAGGGAAATCAAAGCGTATAGTCCAGAACCTTCCCAGCTTCCTCGATGTGCTCCGGATAAACGTTCTTGATCTCCGGGTGGAGGGCCTTGATGACCCTTCCGACGAGCACGAAGAGGGTTCCCGCGATGATGGGGAGCTCGTTGACGACATCCTCCTCAAGCGGGATGTCGCCGGGTATCTTCTTGAGGACGTACTTCCTGATGGGCTCAATCTGAACCTTCTCGTCCTCGATGACGGCCCTGAAGAGGTTGAGGCTGTTCCTGAAGCCCTTGGTAATCGGTATGTGGCGCATCTTTATCGTGCTCGAGCGCTCGGCCTTGGCGTTCTCGTAGGCCACCTCAAAGAGGTCGCTCAGCTTCTTCTCCACTATCTCCATCATCTCCTCTGCCCTCGGCTTGATGACCGCTAACTCGCAGGTTCTCTCGAGGATTTTCTGGAGCTGCGGATAGGGAATTATCATCTCGGCCATGGCTACCACCCCTCGGTTTTCTGGAGAGTTTTTAGTAACCTTAGGTATATAAAAATTTCGCTCAGAGAAGGAGCACAAGAACCATGAGGAGAACCATCACGACCGGCCCCATGAGGAATACCGCCACGGCGGATTCCTCTGTCGGTTCTTCTGGACCGTAGTGCTGGACGAGCCAGAGGCCAGCGAAGAAGCCGGCAGAGATGCCGATGAACCAGCCCGAGAGGCTCCCATTGAACCGGTAGCGGTTGAAGAGAAGCATTGCCCCGAAGAGCAGGGTTACACCAAGCAGTGCCCTTGCCGCGCTCCTCTGCCTGATGACGAGGGTGTAGGAGAGTGCCCAGGCCACGGTGAAGAGGAAGCCCAGGACCATTTCCATCAACATGCCAATCACCCTAAGAAGCCTCTTATCCCGGCCGCCTCTACTATCAGGGTTTCCTCGATTTCGCCCCTTAAAACCCTTGTCGTCAGTTCGAGGTGCCTCTCGTCCAGTTCGTAGTCCCCAGCCATTTCCGCGAGGGGTTTAAGGAACGGGAACCTCTCGGCGGCCTCCGGGTTGAAGTAACGGAAGGCGAACTCGATGTCCCGATAAAGGCCCAAGTAATAGTCGCCGAGGAATTCGAGCTCCCTCTCGCTCAGTGCACTCAGGCCGAGGAGCTCCGGCGGGATTCCGAGGGAGTAGAGAGAGGCCGTGAACTTTATCGCCCTTGGTAACGCCGAGCCGTTCACCTCGCGCGAGTAGCCGAAGAGGCCAATGTGGAGCTTCCTCCGCCTCCTCGACGGGACGAACTTCGCGACCTCCCTGATGAAGGGGGCGAGTGCCCTGAGCTCCTCCGAGTATCTGGCCTCGTACTTCTTAAGGATTTCAAACGCCTCTGCCGGAACGGGTTGAGCTTTTCCTCTTTTGGATTCCCCGATCCGCTCAACGGCCTTTATGACGTCCTTCGGCGTCCTGTCGTATTTGAACGAGCTCTGAATTGTGAAGGTCTGGACGTTTGGATATTCTGCCAGAACCCCCTCGACGTTCTCCGGCGTGAAGTGCCCCCTGAACGGCGCGCCGCCGACGCCTATTATCGGGTAGATTGGAATCCCCAGCTCTTCCTCAAGCCCCTGAAGTTCGAAGAGCGCCAGCTTGTCGTAGAGCACCGCGCTTATGAGGCCGTAGTTCATCGCAGGGTCGCTCCTGGCAAGGAAAACGCGCTGACCTTCGACCTCTTTCCCTTGGAGGTACTCCCTCACGATGTCCGCCGCGCCCAATATGGCCTCTCTGCTCTCGAAGAGGGGAATGACGCCTATCTCTGAGGGATAGAACTCCCCTATCCACTCATGGAGCTTGATGTCGTGAACCCGCTTGTACTGCTTTCCGGCTATGTAGTGCCTGTAGAGCTCGTAAACCCTGTTCAGTTCCTGGGAAGATGTCGTCATCGGGAGGATGACCTCGAATATCGGCGGAAGCTCCTCGCCGTAGAACAGCCTCGCGTAGTCCGCCGAGCGGGGTATGGCTTCTAAGGTCTCGAGGAGGAGTTTTGCCTCAGCCTTTTCGACGCTGGGGTTGGGAACGCGCGGTGTCAGTCTGAGTTCCTTCCCGAGCTTTTTGCGCTTGAAGAAATAGCCATAGCGTTCAAATAACTTCTTGACGACGAACTCGTCAACCTCCTTGCCCTCGAAGTCCCACATCTGCTCGTCTATCCCCAGCACACTGAAGGCGTAGAAAGCCTCAGTAACTTCGTCCTCACCGCCCATCGTCGGACTGCCCGTGAAAAAGGGAATAAATACGTTGTCAGGATGCTGAGTGCTCATAGTTCTTGGTATCATTTATCCCACCAAAGTGGCAAAGAACCGGCAGGATTTAAGATTTTTGGAGAGAAATTCGCACAAATGACAGAAAGCTGGAAAAAGGTTTTTAAACGACCCGCCCTACTTCGGCCCATGAGGGCGTACATCTTGGCGTTTCCGGAGAAGCGGTGGGAGAACTACACCCTCCCCGTTGCGGACGATCCCGTCGTTAGACTAACGGAGATGAGGCTCCTCACGAGCAAGAGGATAGACGAGGTCATCACGGTGGTCAGGAGGGACAAACTCAAAACCTATTCCCTACACGTCTCGAACCCCCTTCCCGTTTCCGCGAAGAGCAAAATGGAGGCCCTCCTGAAAGCCCTCCCCGGGGAGCCGTTCTTCTTGGCCGAGGGCAACATGCCCCTGATAATGCCCTTTCTCGTGAACTACATGACAGGGCTCTTCTACGAGAACGAGCCGGAGGCGCTGATACCCCTCTGGAAGGATGGGACGGCCGAGGTTACGCACGCGGTTTACGAGCCCGACGCCCTGGAAGACGCGATAAACGCGGCCCTGGCCGAGGGTTACAGGAGTTTGAGCCGAATAACGGAGTTCCTCGACTACGAGCCTCTGTCCATTGAGGAACTGGCGAAGAGGAACCCAAAGGTGACGCTGAGCTTTTTCAGGGTGAGGAACTCATTCGACGTCAGGTTCGCGGCGGAGACCCTTAGAGAACTGAAACAAATTTGATTGTAAATCTTCCAAAATTGTGTAAAAAGACTTAAATAGTGCAAAGCATACAATAGATTAAGGGTAGAAGTCCTTAAAGTTCTTCTGCTCGGTTCGGACCAAGGGAGAGATTATTATGAAAAAAATTTTAAGCGCAGCGTTATCGCTGCTTGTGTTGTTTAGTTTAATGGCCATGGCTGGCCCGCCATCCGCCTCGGCCAAACCGCTGACGGATTACAACGTACTGATTTTGAAAAATTCTGATGCGTGGGGTACGCCCGCTGTCGAGGACACCCTCACGGATATGGGGGTACCATACGACGTTATGACGAGTACTGAACTTCAAAGCAGGACATCCCAGGATCTTATAAGCGCATACGATATGATCGTCATTGTCAGTGACCAGGGACAGCAGTTTTACGATGAGATGGGGTCTCAGATGGACAAACTTGAGGAATATGTACGGGCCGGAAATGTCCTTGAGATACACGCTGCCAACTGGGGATGGGGCGGCGGATTGTGGACCACACCGCTTCCCGGTGGGGTGGAGATAAGGAGGAGCTATTCAAGCCACGATTATGTACTTGCCAACGGTACAACCCTCACCAGCAGCTACGCAAGCCACGGCTACTTCGTCGGCCTGCCCGCTAATGCGGAGATAATAACCGTACAGGCTCCCACTGGGGCCCCCGACAACACCAAGCCGAGCACAGTATTGTACCCCCTTGGGAGCGGTAAGGTCTTAGTAACGGGTCTGACCATTGAGTACAGCGTTGCAAGAATGGGATCCGACTGGGTCGCTTTCTATAAGGAAATGGTGACCCTGAACCTCGGTTATTCAACCCCGGCACCCGTCGTAAGCTCCCGGAGAGTGAGCTTTATGATGCTCAACTTCTATTACTACCGCCGCTACACGGCCCTTCTTGAAAAATACAACGCACTCTATCTCGAGGCCGTTGAGGGTGGGCTGGACAACGAGACACTCATGATGGCGCAGGGCTACAATTCAACCGCGGCGGAGTACTACACCAATGCAAGTAGATACGGACCGGTTCTTGGGAACCTGAGGAAACTCCAGATATTGCCTGATATGCGGGAAGCGGCGCTTCATCAGAAGCAGGCAGTAAAAACCCTGAAAGATGCGATGGCGGAGCCCTGATCAGCCATCACACCGTTTCCACAATTTTTCTGACCATCTGTGCTACACTCACGGCCACGGCAGCCTTTAGGACATCAAACGGCATGAAGGGCAGCACCCCAAGCCTGAAAGCATTCTCGAAGTCCCCGTTCATGAAGAAAGCGAGCCTGAGCCAGCCCAGGAGATAGATGACCGCGATGCCGCCCAGGGAGCCCGCGAGCATGCCCGCTTTTTTCTCCGTTTTTTCCGTTAGGTATCCTGCTATAAAAGCCGCTATTGGAAACGCAGCTATGTAACCCCCGGTTGGCCCGTAGAGGATGGCGAAGCCGCCCTGAAGGCCCGCAAACACGGGGATCCCCACCGTACCCATGGCCACGTAAACGAGCTGGCTTAAAAAGCCGAGCCTGGCGCCGAGGACGAGTCCCCCGAGGAGAACGAACAGAACCTGAAGCGTTATCGGAACCGGGCCTATAGGGATGCTTATTTGAGCACCCACCGCCGTAAGGGCGGCAAAGAGCGCCGCAAACGCCACGTTCCTACTGTCCATCCTGCCACCCTCCTTCCCGTTACCCGCAGGCAGACGTTAATCTTTAAAATATTTTAGTTAACGAAAATCGATGGCCGTGAGGGGACTCATCAGGGACAGCCGTGTTAAGAGGGGCATCCTTGGCATGCTCCGGAGGGGTGAGAGGGTATCCGGCGACACCATGGCTGCGGAGCTGGAGGTGTCCCGGGTCGCCGTATGGAAGCATGTGAAAGAGCTGACCGCCCTTGGCTATACCATAGATTCCTCCAGGAAGGGCTATATGCTCCTCTCCGAGCCAGGAGAGCCGTACCCGTGGGAGCTGAACGTGAGGAGCTACTACGTCCTGAGAACGCCTTCGACCATGGACGTTGCAGGGAAGCTCGCGGAGGAGGGGGAGCCCGAATGGACGTTCGTCATAGCCCGGGAGCAGACATCGGGCAGGGGACGCAGGGGGAGCCGCTGGGCATCCAGGAGGGGAGGACTGTACTTCTCAGTTATTCTCAGGCCGGAGATGAGGCTGGCGGATGTGTCCGAACTGGTGCCCCCGACGCTCGACGCGATTGTTCGGACACTGTCCCGCTATGGAATCGAAGCGGAGCGGCGGGAATGCGGGGTCTATGTGGAGGGGAGAAAAACGGCCGGCGTGCTGGTGGAGGCCGCGGGTGAGCTGGACAGGGTGAGGTACGCCGTCATTGGAGTGGGCCTCAACGTCTCCAACCCCGTGCCGGCGGGCGCAGTTTCGGTTGCGGAGATACTCGGGAACGCACCGTCCCTCCTGGAGGTTTCGAGGGTTCTGTTCGGTGAACTCATGAGTTCGCTGGGAACTTTTTTAAATCCCGGGACGGAAGTGGGAAGCGATGCTGAGGGCTGAAGACGTCTGGCACGTCTATGAGAATGGCAGGGAAGCTCTGAAGGGAGTAAGCTTCGAGATGGGGGAGGAAATAGTCGCGTTAGTTGGCCCCAACGGGAGCGGAAAAACCACCCTTGCGAAGCACCTCAACGGCCTCCTGAAGCCCACCCGGGGAAGGGTGACGGTTGATGGCATGGACACGCGCGAACACACCGTCGCCGAGCTGAGCACAAAGGTGGGCTACGTCTTTCAGAACCCCGAGCACATGTTCTTCGAGGAGAACGTGTTCCGCGAGGTTGCCTTCGGGCCGCGGAACCTCGGACTGGGTGAAGAGGAGGTTGAAGAGAGGGTTCGGTGGGCGCTGAGGGCGGTCAATCTGGAGGGGTACTGGGAGAGGACACCGTACTCAATGAGCGGCGGCGAGAAGCAGAGGCTGGCGATAGCCTGCGTTCTGGCGATGAGGCCGAAGTACCTCATCCTGGACGAACCAACGACCGGGCTGGACGCGAGGAGTTCCTCAAGTGTCATCGATGCCGTGAGGAAGCTCCGCTCCGAGGGGCACGGGATACTGCTCATAACACACGATATGGACCTGGTTCTGGAGCTGGCCGAGAGGGTCCTCCTGCTGCACGACGGCAGAAAGGTCTTCGATGGCCCCGTGGAGGAGTTCTTCTCGCTTGAGCTTCATGATTTCGGACTTGAGAAGCCCGAACTTCTCAGGATAAGCGAGGGCGCGGGAGTGGGCTTCGTGAGAAGTGTTCGTGAGCTGGTCGATGCCCTGGCGGGTGATGCGAGATGATCTACCCATTCTACACTGAGAAGGACTCACTCCTGCACTCCCTCGACCCCAGGGTCAAGATAATCGGAACCATCGCCGGGATAGCGGCGATTATGCTGTACAACGACCCCAAAATCCTGATACCCCTGTTCTTCGCTTTCCTGCTCGTCGGAAGGCTTCTCGGCGGGGTAGAGATACGGGAGCAGATAAAGCTCCTCAAACCCCTCCTGCCGATAGTCATCATAACCCTCGTGGTGTGGCCCATCATCTACGAGCCGAGGCTCAGGGGGCTGCTCTTCGGTGTTTCTTTCGCCATGAGGCTGCTCACGTTTGCGCTGATAACGTTCCTCCTGCTGATGACGACGACCCAGCACGACCTAATACTTGGTTTCGTGAGGCTGGGCATGCCCTACGAGTTTGGTCTGACGATCTCGATAGCCCTCCGCTACATTCCGACACTCTACGTGCTGTCCAGAAACATAACCGATGCCCAGAGGAGCCGCGGCTGGGAAGTCGAGAAGGGGAATTTCCTGGTGAGGGCAAAGAAGATGACGGCAGTTCTCATCCCCCTGCTCGTTGCCTCCCTCAAAACCGCCCACGAGCTGAGCATAGCACTCGAGAGCAGGGCGCTCGGGGCGGGCAAAAAGAGAACGTTCCTCTACGATATCGAGATGAAGGGCAGGGACTACGCGGCCACCGCGATCATATTAATCCTCTTCGGACTGGCGCTCTACGTCCGCTACGGCCTGGGACTCGGCCACGTGAGCATATACGGCTAGAGAAGGGGTTTTATCAGGGAGTCTATGGGTATCGAGTGGTCCCCAACTGCGGAGACGTAGTCGGGGGGCGCTTTCAGGACGGTCATGTTGAGCCTGTAGTGACCGCGGTAGGAGCTGGTTCTCAGAACGGCCAGCGCCTCGAATATCTCCGGCAGGTCGTAGAGGCGCCTAAACTCGCCGGGAAGGTCGAGCTCGTTGAGCTCTATGGTACTGTGTCCCAGAACCAGGATGAGCCCCTTTCTGTCAACCAGCTTCCTGACCTCAACCACGCTCTCGGCGGAGCGGTTGAGGAGCACAGGGAACGAAGAAACCACCACTAGGGAGCCATCATCAACGACGTTGAGAGCCTGGAGGAGTTCCTCAACCGAGTAGACGTTGCCGGCGTAGAGGTTGGAAACGTCCTCCGCGAGGCGCTTCAGAACCTTGACCGAAAACGATGCCCCTGGGCCTATATGGTAAACGGGGCCATCCTTAAGAGCGTTCGCTACGAGGTGGTATAGAAAAGCCGTCTCGGCCAGCTCGTCGGTTGAGATTACCCCCGCTAGGCTCCCCTCGCTGAGACCGAAGGGGAACCCCTCGAAGGGCTTCACCTCCCTGGATTGGAGCTCGGCCGGTTTGAAAAACATAGGCATCACATAGCTTAGCGCGCTGGGGATATTTATACCTTACCCAAAAAGAGAAACTCAGAGCGCCGCGAGGGCGCCGATCGTGAATATCCCCAAGAACGCAAGGATTCCCATTACGATGCCGGCTATCACGGCCGAGAGTATCCACGCGAGGAAGGCCCTGAGCCAGCCGGTGTCAAAAACCGCCTTGATGACCCACAGGTTCGTGAGGAACGCCGCTATGGGGCCAAGGGGTCCCAAAACCGCTCCGACCAGAGAGCCAACGATGGCGGCCAGTATTCCACCACCGAGTATCGCGATCATCGCCTTCCCTATAGAGGCGTTTTTGATGCCGATGAGCTTCGCAGCCATCCACAGGAACAGGGCCGCTATGAACAGCGCCAGCAGAAAGCCCAGTATCATCGCGGCGCCGATTCCAAAGACCATCGCAGGTCCATGCACCATTTTCTCACCCCCAACCATTGTTAGAGCACGATTTATTAAAGTTCCCGTTCTCGTCCAAAAGGCCTTTAAAGGAGAAGGGCGACTCAGGCAGGGGGAGAAAGATGCTGGAATCATTGTGGAACGAGCTCTGGGGCTTCATCTACAAATACTTCTGGGAGCCGATGTTCACGAGAAGCGGCTACAACCCAATCAACACGCTCGTGTATGCGTTTATGCTCGGCTTCGGAGCCATATATACATATAGGTATATACTGAAACCCCTCAAGATTAAAATCGACAGGACGCTCTTCATCGCGGTCACCCTGATGGTCGTCTTCGGCTCCACGGTGAGGGCCCTCGTCGATGGGGGCATACTTCCACAGAACCCCCTGATACTCACTCCGGGAATTTTCTTCACGACGTTCTTCATAATGCTCCCCGCCATAGTCCTGGACGCGAAGCTGAAGACCTACCCCAAGCTGACCTTCGGCTGGGGCATTATCCTGGCCCTCTGGGCCAACTACCTCCTCGTAACTCACGCGAAGAGCTGGGAGCCCTACGAGCTGACGCTCCTGCACACGCTCGTCTCGTGGATTCCGGCGCTACTGATATACAAGTACAGGCCCTTCGACAGGCTCTACCTCTACGCGGTTTTAGCGCACCTCTACGACATGGGCTCAACGGTCGTTGCCATACACTTCTACGGCTACCGCGAGGTACACTGGCTGGAGAACATTCTGGTCCAGCACTTCGGGGCTTACTTCTACTACCCCTGGATAACCTTCATTCTCGTTGTGGTCTACTACGGCCTCCAGAAACTGGTTCCTGATGAGGAGGAGAGGCGCCTGTGGTACCTCATGGTCTACGTTCTCGGCCTGGGGCCGGCCATAAGGGATCCGGCCCAGCTGGTACTCCAGATAGGGGGCTGAGCCTTCAGCCGCCCCTCTTCCCTCTTCCACCCGGTCTTCTCCGAGTGTGACCGCTCTTCTCCGGTTTTCCATTGTCTCTCCTACCCGCAAACCCCTGGTGGCTTCTCTCCTCCCCGCGGTCCCTGCGTATCGTTCTGCCCTCCTCAATCTCCCTCCTGAGAAGCTTTGCCTCGTTCTCAGTGCTCCTCACTCTGAAAACCCTGGCTATCCTCTCCACCGCCTCAAGCTTTCTGACTATTCCGTCGAGCCACGTGAAGACGTCGCCCGGATAGACTATCAGCCCGTAGACCTTCCTGAAGTGCTCCGCTATTTGGGTCGGGTGCCTTCCGTTCCTCCTCAGCTCGATTATCATGTCGCTGACGCGTTCCATGGCATAGTCGGTGCAGTCGTCTTCACCGCACATGAAGAACTCCTGGTAGAGCGTGAAGAGCCTCTCAGCGGCGTTTGGACTGAGTTCGGGGATGACCTTGTCGAGCTCCTCAAGGATAGACGAAAAGCTCGGCGAGAAGACGTTGGCGCTCAGCCTCCCCCTCACTGCGCCCTCAAGCTCCCTCTGGAGCGTCCCGCTCAGGTAGAGGTTCTCGAAGGGCAGTAGCTTGACGGCTATCCACCGGGCCGGCTTCTTTCCAAGGTTGTTCCTAATGAAGGACGCCTCCTTTGGGAGGAGGAAGCTCATGCTCACGGCCCTTCCGTAGGGTGTAACCTCGACCAAGGAGCCTTTAAGCCGGACGAAATCGTACTCCTCAAGCTTTTCGAGGACCTTTTCCGCGCTCTGGTTGGCACCGAGGCATTTGCTCTGAACCTCCTCGATGACGTCGAGCCGGTTGAAGACGCAGGAATGAGCCAAAACGTTGTCCTGCTCCAGCTCGTCGCTCCATTCCACCATCACGGGCTCGATTGGAGCGGTCAAAAGCCTGAATGCAACCTCGTCCTCCGAGCTTTCCATTTGGGCAGAATACTTCCGTCCCGGCTCAACTATGAGGTAGACCCTGCCCTTCTCGTGGTAGAGGGGCCTTCCTGCTCTTCCAAGCATCTGGTGGAACTCCCTGACGGTCAGCCACTTGTTGCCCATGGCGAGGCTCTCGAAGATTACCTGGGAGGCTGGAAAGTCAACCCCGGCTCCAAGGGCCGCTGTGGTGACCACAACGTCGAGCCTTTGAGCCAGGAACTCCATCTCGGTGAGCTTCCTCTGTCTGTAAGGCAGGCCGGAGTGGTAGGGTTTCGCCTTGAGACCCTTGCTCGTGAGGTAGGCAGAAAGCTCGTGCGTCCTCTTGCGCGAGAAGGTGAAGACTATCGTCTGCCCCTTGTAGCCCTGCCGGGATTTCCTCATCGCTTCGGCACGGCACAGAACCGCTATGTGGCGCCACTTCTCGGACTCGTTCCTCGCTATGATTATGTGCCTCTCCAAGTCCACCGGCCTCTCATCGTAGAGCACCAGCTTCAGGCCGAGCTCCCTGGCCAGCTCGTCGGAGTTCCCGACGGTGGCGCTGAGACCTATGAACTGCGCGCTCGGGTAGAGCTTCCTCAATCTAGCGATTAAACCGTCCAGCCTCGGTCCGCGCTCCTCGTCGTCGAGGGTGTGTATCTCGTCTATCACGATGGTTCCGACGTTCCCTATCCTCCTCCCCGCCCTGAGGAGGTAGTCTATTCCCTCGTAGGTTCCCACTATGATGTCCGCATCGATGCCCGTGTCAACGACCACAAGCTCGTCCCTCGTCTTAATCCTGCTCATTCCAACCCTTATCGCCACGCGAAGGCCGAGTTTCGAATACCTCCGCTTGAAGTCCTCGTACTTCTGGTTGGCCAGGGCGACGAGGGGAACGAGGAAGAGCATCTTCCTGCCTTTCATCGCCTTGGGAACTCCCGCCAGCTCGCCGATGAGGGTTTTGCCGCTGGCGGTGGCAGAGACTACGAGGAGGCTCTCGCCCTCAAGGAGGCCGTGCTTTACAGCTAAACTCTGAACCGGGAGGAGCTCGTTAACGCCTTCCGCCTTGAGAACGGATTTAAACTCCTCGGGAAGCGGGAGCTCGTCGAGGTGGATTTTTTCAACGCGCACGTGTTTGGCCTTCAGTTCGTCCCACCTGGTTATCTCCGGATGCCTCGTCGGATCGAAGCGGGGGTCGAAGGCGTAGAGAACCTTGTCGAGGTCTCTAAACCTGTCGAGGAGCTTTTTTGCCTGGTCAAACATGGCAACGCTCTTGAACCTGAAGCGGAGCTCCCTCTTCAGCTCATCCTCCGCACAGCGCTCGCAGATGTACTCGCCTTGGTATCTAATGCGGTTGCCCTCTGTGAGGACGGTTATCCTGCCGTCGAGGAGGCAGAGGCGGCAGAGTTCGGCGCGTTCAACCATCTTGTTCTGGAGCCTTCGCTTGAAGTAGTCCTCCCACTCGTCGGCGTTCACAAGGACTATCCTCGCCCCCCGGAGGAGCTTCTCGATCTCCTTAGGGTTGCGGTACTGACTGCCCTCAAGAACCTTGAAGAGCCTTCCCTCACGCATTATGAAGCGGTAAATTCTGTTAGCCTTCAGGTTCTTCATTGCGGTGAGTTTTTCGGGTTCGTTCTCGATAAAGAACGCCTCAAGCTCGTTCTTCTTCCTCCCGGGTCTCACGACGAAGAGCATTCTCACTCCCTCGCCAAGCGATCAGCGTTTTCCCGTCTCACGGGACACCCAGTTCTCCTTGAAGGTGTCTATTATGAGCGTAACCTCCACCCGTTCGAGGTTTTTGCCGAAGAATCGTTTGAGTCTTCCGGCAAAGGCCTTGACTTCATCCGTGTCGTGGAAGCTCGCCCTCACGAGTATCTGCCTCTCGCCGCTGCGCCGGTAGAGGCTCTGAACCTCATCCATGCGGGCAATCCTCATCAGAATCTGGTCGACCGTGTGGTCGTCTATGGCAAGCTTGAGCTCAAAGAACGCTTGGACGTATTCATCGAGGAAAGCCGGGTCAACGATGGCGGAGTAGCCCTTGATGGCCCCGAGCTTCTCCAGCTTTTCGACCCTGTTCTTCACGCTTGCCGGGGATAGGCCAACCCTCTTCCCGAGCTCGGTTAGGGTTATCCTGCCCTCCTTCCGGAGGATTCTGAGTATCTCCCTGTCCTTCTCGTCTATTCCCGGCATCGGTTTCACCAGCTAAAAGGAAGGAAAATCAGCGGGTGATCTTTATCTCCCGCATCAGCTCAAGCGGCTCGGGATTCCTCTCGAAGTAGTCCCTGACCGGCTTGAGGAGCTCGATGAGGTATTCAGCGACTGCGTTCTTGAGGTCGAGCGGGTGAAGCTTGCCCTCGGCGAAGTCCCGCTTAAGCTCCTCGATGGTCGTGTAGGTGACGTCGCCGCCGAACTTGGCGGGCCTGTGTATTGTGAACTCCGTCGGCTCCTCACGGAAGATTATGTACTCCGCCCAGTCGAGGACGGGGTTGTATTTGACCTCCCTGGCCGGGCAGAATGCCTTTCTCAGCTTCTGCTTTATCTCCTCCGGCGTGTCGTGGATGAAGACCGCCGAGTAGGGCTTGCTCTTGCTCATCTTCATCTGGGTCTTCAGCTCTTTGAACTGCTCCTCGCTCTCAATCGGCCAGACCGGCGGTTCCTGGAGGCCGAGGAGCAAGTGGTGGTGCAGAGCGACCGGCTTGAGCTTCTCGCCCTTCCACTCGAGGGCGTGGTACTTGAGCTTCTGGGCCACTTCGATTGCTATAACGTGGGCCTTCCTCTGATCCATCCCCGCGTGGGCTATGGTGACGCCCTGGTAGTAGATGTCCGCCACCTGCATGGCGGGGTAGATGAGCTTGGCAAAGTCTATGGCCTCACCCATCTGGCGGCCCATGATTGTTATGGAGCGCATCATTCTCGCGAGGGTGACGTTCTTGGAGATGTCTATGACCGTCTGCCAGTAGTCACCCTTCTCCAGTATCTCGCTCGCGAGAACGAACTCGACCTTGTCCGGGTCGCCGCCCATGACCTTTATGCTCTGCTTCATGCCCTCCTTGAAGTAGCTAAGCGCGACCTTCTGGATGACCTCGAGGTCTCCACCGAGCTTGTCGTTTATCCAGCTGTGCCAGTCCGCTAAGAAAATCCTCGTCTTGATTCCAGCCTTCTGGAGGTCGGCTATCTTTGCTCCCGCCATGAGTCCGGTTCCGAGGTGAATGTAACCGCTTATCTCAAATCCGATGTAGTGCTGCATTGGAACGCCGACTTCGAGCAGGTGTCTGAGGTTCTCCGCGGTCAGGAGCTCCTCCGTTGGCTTTCTCCCGATAAGTTCCATCCTCTTTTCGATGTCCATACTCACCACCTGAAGCCTGAACGGCACAAGCCTTTAAGGGTTTTACTGCAGGGAAAGTACAGCCGACGGCTTCGGGGATGGCTTAAAAGTTTAACCGAATCGAAAAACTTCCCACTTCATAAGATTTATAACTTCCTGAGCCTTAGATAACCCGGTGATACCATGAGGAAGGCTGCAATAATACTTGCGGTGTTTGTTTTCTTTGGTGTTTTTGGATTTGCCATGGCCAGTGCTACGACCGTCGGTGTTGACCTCGCCCACGGCGAGAGCGACAAGGGTCTGGCAGTTCTGACCGACAAGGACGGCAACGTTCTCGCTGAGGGAATGATAAAGACCATCAGCGACGTCAGCTGGGCATACATTGGGCCGGCCGAGAAGGCCGATGAGCTTGGAATCAAGCAGCTCGGCGAGAAGATAACCTACGACGCCATCAAGGACGTGGACTTCCTCATCCTCGGCCAGCCGACCCAGGCCTTCAGCCCGGACGAGGTTCAGGCCATCGTCCAGTGGTGGAACGACGGAAACAGGATCCTCTGGGTTGCTGGCGACTCCGACTACGGTGACGGCCCGCAGAGGATCGACTTCGTGGACACCATTCTCGACGCCATCGGTGCCAACCTCAGGCTCGACCAGTGCTCCGCCGAGGACGCCACCAGCAACGCTGGAGCCGGCTACCGTGTCGTCGGTCTCGTCAACCCGGACAGTGGAACCCCCGACAAGGACATGCTCACCAAGGACTTCAAGAACGGCGGCAAGGTCCTCTTCCACGGACCGGGTGTCGTTGCTTACGTCGATGAGAACGGCAACTGGCAGAGCCTCCACGGCGGAATAGCCGATGGGATATACATCATAGTCACCACCAGCGCCGACGGTCAGATCGTTGAGAACACCGACCCGGCGGCCCAGGCTTACACCGCCGGTGACGTTGGCGAGTTCCCGCTCATGGCCGTCCAGCTCTTCGAGGACAAGAAGAACGTCCTCGTTGTCAGCGGTGAGACCCCCTACGGCGGCTACGAGCCGATGTGGAGCCCGACCTACCACGGCGTTGACCTCGACGGCCCGCAGTTCGTCACCAACTTCATTCACTGGGCCGTCAGCGTCCAGCAGAACCTCGGTCAGACCGAGACTAGTGAGACCGGCGAGGGCGGAAGCACCTGCGGTCCGGCGGCTCTGATAGGCCTTGCCCTCATACCTCTTGCCCTCTACAGGAGGAGGAAGTGATCTCCTCCATTTTTTTGCCCGTTGAACCATTAATTTTTTATTGAGTTTCTCGAACCACCCACGATTGACATAACCAGGTGATAAACCATGAAGAAGCCCGTGGCAATCGGCTTTATCCTGCTTCTTGCCCTCAGCGTCGTGGCCAGCGGCTGCATAAGCGGAGGAAACGGCGGTGAAACCTCCGGAATAACCCTTGTCATCGTCACGAGGCACGACGCGACCATACAGTACATGGTCAAGCAGACCTTCCTCCAGAGCGATGTCGCCAAACAGTACAACATCGAGGACATCAAGTTCATCAAGGTTCCGGAGAGCCTCTGGCCGAGCTATATCGAGAAAGGAGCCGACGTTGGCTGGGGTGGCGGACCTACACTCTTCGACGACCTCTACAAGGCAGGCTACCTCGCTCCCATAACCGACGAGAAGGTTCTCGGCCTCATCGGGAACCCAATTCCGACCGAGCTGGCAGGAATGCCGATGATAAGGAAGGACGGCGATAAGGTTTACTGGATCGCCGCGGCCCTTTCGTCGTTCGGATTCACCGTGAACAAGAAGCAGCTTGAGAAGTGGAACCTCCCGGTTCCGCAGAAGTGGGAGGACATAGCGAGCGAGGACTGGGCCCTCAATCCGCCCCAGTACGGCATAGCCGACCCGACCAGGAGCACCTCCAACACCAGGATATACCAGATTATCCTCCAGGCCTTCGGCTGGGAGGAGGGCTGGCGCATCATGACCCTAATCACCGCCAACTCCAAGGTCTACATGCAGAGCGATGCCGTCAGGGACGCGGTCATAAACGGTGAGATAGCGGCCGGAAACACCATCGACTTCTACGGCTACACCGCCATGCAGCAGAACCCCGACTGCCAGTACATAGTCCCTAAGGGAGAGAGCATCATAAACGGCGACCCGATAGCGCTCCTCAAGAACGCTCAGCACCCCGAGGCGGCGCAGGCCTTCATCTACTGGGTTCTCACCGAGGGCCAGGCCGTCTGGATGAGCCCCGACGTGAACAGGCTCCCGATCAACCCGCAGATATTCGACATGACCATCACCAAGCCCTACGCTGACGTCATCTTCAAGGGCGAGAACGAGGGTAAGACCTACGGTGAGGCCAGGCCTGCCCTCGAGAAGGCTTACCAGGACGCCATAAACGCCGAGGGAATACCCTTTGACGACAAGCGCGCCCTCGAGACCATCAGCGCCCTCCAGTACTACTTCAAAGCCACCCTCGTTGACCCGAACCAGGAGCTCCACGACGCGTGGGTGGCAATAGTCCAGGCCTACAGGGACGGCAAGATAACCAAGGGGCAGTTCGAGCAGCTCAAGGACGAGCTCACCGCCCCGATAGAGTTCAAGGACCCCGAGACCGGCCAGACCGTTACCTTCACCGAGGAGTACGCCAAGAAGATAAACGACAGGATCGTCAAGGACAGGAACTTCCAGGACCAGCTCGTCCAGGAGTGGCGCCAGGGCGCCATGGACAAGTACCAGAAGGTACTCGACGACCTCAAGAGCATGCTGGGTTGAGTTTGATATCCCCCTGCGAATTTCCATTCTTTTTTGACACTTTTTCAATACCGGCAAATCAACAAATTTTTGGAAATCTTTAAATAGACTCCACCTCGACCAACTCAGAGTGGCGGGTATGGTCAGAAGCAGAACGGAGGTCGATGCTCGATGAAGGTAAGCAAGTGGAGCGAGAGACTCTTTGGAACCCCACTGTTCGATCCTGTCGTGACTTTCTCGTTCCTGTTCCCTCTCCTGTACCTCGTGGCGTTCCTTATAATCCCAGTGCTGGCGATGCTGGCGGTGGCCTTCGAGTACAACGGACACTTCTCCTTCCACTGGTTCACCAGCATACTGACCTCGGAGTACTACGTAAGCTGGCCCACCGGAGACTTCGCCAAGCTTGTCACGATGCCCAACGGGGAGCAGATATACTACATTCAGGGCGTTGATTTTGGAGTTATCCTCAACTCCATAATAGTCTCCATAAGCGTCATGATCCTCACCACCATACTGGGAACCATCTTCGCCTTCGTCATGGCGCGCTACGACTTCCCGGGCAAGAACATCGTGAGGATACTCCTCTTCGTCCCGCTCCTCGTTACGCCGTTCGTGAATGTCTTCATCGTCAAGAAGATGTTCCTGCCCAACGGACTTATAAACTGGATATTCTACGACATGCTCCACATCTTCCCGCACAGGGTAGTCATTGACGGCCTCGTGGGCGTCATAGTCGCCCAGACCATGACCTACTACCCCATAGTCTACCTCAACGCCTACGCGAGCTTCATAAACATCGACCCCACCCTTGAGGAGCAGGCGGAGAACCTTGGAAGCAGGGGCTTCCACCTCTTCAGGACGGTAACGTTCCCCCTTGCCCTCCCGGGAATCGCGGCGGGAGCAACCCTCGTCGGAATCTTCAGCCTCGAGGACCTCGCGGCGCCGATAGTCTTCCAGGGCAACCCGCTCGCCAGGAAGCTCATGTCCTTCCAGATTTACAGCGCCTTCACGAGCGGTTTCAACGTTGGAAGCCCGCAGCTCGCTGCCCTCGCGCTCATAATGCTCACAATAGCTATCCTGATGTTCCTTGGAATCAGGAAGTACGTCAGCATGAGGCAGTACGCGATGCTCAGCAAGGGCGGCAGGTGGAAGCCGAGGGTTGCCAAGCCCAAGGGCTGGCAGGCGGCGCTCATATACCTCGTCGTCCTTCCGATGCTCCTCATCTCGATATTCCCGCAGGTCGGTGTTGTTCTCCTGGCCTTCAGCGAGAGCTGGGCCGGAACCTGGCCCCAGGGCTTCACCACCGCCCACATACAGAGCATCATCACCCAGCCGGACATCGAGAGGGTCATCATAAACAGCATAATGTACTCCACCGCGGCCATAGTTGTCATACTCCTGCTCTCCCTCACCGCCTCCTACGCCTCCAGCAGGTTCAAGAAGAGCAAGCTCGGGCCGGTTCTCGACAGCCTCTCCACGATCCCGATAGCCGTTCCAGGTATCGTCATCGCAATGAGCTACTTCTTCTTCTTTGCCAAGGTGTTCCCGGACACGCCCCTCGACCCCACGAACCTGCTCGGTTTCAACCCTGCGATGGTTCTCGTGCTGGCGTACTCAATCAGGCGTCTGCCCTTCGCAGCGCGCTCCATCTCGGCCGGAATCCAGCAGGTTCACGTGTCCCTCGAGGAGGCGGCGCTCAACCTCGGCGCAGGAAGGTGGAAGGCACTGACCGGAATCCTCATACCGCTGATACTCCTTAACCTCCTCGGAGGAGCCATGCTGAGCTTCGTCTACTGTATGAGCGAGACCCGCGTCGGCATCACCCTCGGTTCCATCAACCCAGAGTACTACCCGATAACCGCCAGGATGGTCGAGCTCATGACGAGCGCCGTTGGAAGCGCCAACCTCGCCGCTGCGCTCGGTGTCTTCCTCATGACGGTACAGATCGTGGCCATAGTCCTGGCAAACGTGATAACCAAGCAGAGGTACTCATTCATAGGTCTCACATGAGGTGGTTGAGATGGTTGACGTCAAGCTTGAGAACATCGTCAAAACCTTCGGAGAAACGGTTGCCCTCAAGGGGATAGACCTTCATATAAAGGCCGGAGAGCTCTTCACCCTGCTCGGGCCGAGCGGGTGTGGAAAGTCCACGACGCTGAGAATAATAGCGGGTCTGGACTTCCCGGACAGCGGCACAATACACTTCGGCGACGAGGAGGTCACCTACCTCCCGTCCAGCAAGCGCGGTGCGGTGCTCGTCTTCCAGAACTACGCCCTGTGGCCACACATGACGGTTTTCGACAACGTAGCCTACGGACTCAAGCTCAAGAAGCTTCCAAAGGACGAGATAAAGAAGAAGGTCGAGTGGGCCCTCGAACTCGTCAAGCTTGAGGGCTTCGCGGACCGCTACCCGACCCAGCTTTCCGGCGGCCAGCAGCAGCGTGTCGCGATAGCTAGAGCTTTAGTCGTCGAGCCCAAGGTTCTCCTCCTCGACGAGCCGCTAAGCAACCTCGACGCCAAGCTCAGGCTTGAGATGCGCTCCGAGATAAGGAGAATCCAGCGCGAGCTCGGCATTACCGTCATCTACGTCACCCATGACCAGGAGGAGGCAATGGCAATAAGCGATAGGATTGCCGTCATGAACGTCGGAACCGTCGAGCAGGTCGGAACGCCGAAGGAGATATACGAGACCCCGAGGACGGAGTTCGTCGCCAGCTTCATGGGCAAGACCAACGTCATCCCGGCCAAGGTTGTCGAGAGGAACGGCGACCGCGTTTCCGTCGAGTTCGAGGGCATAAGGCTCGACGGTCTTTACTACACCGAGAAGAGCGACGACGTCGTCATAGTCATCAGGCCTGAGAGGATAAAGCTTAAGCCGGTCGAGAACGCGGTCTCATTCACCGGGACCGTTGACCTCATCGAGTACTACGGCTTCTTCATCGAGGTCGTTGGCCTCT
This sequence comes from Thermococcus indicus, assembly GCF_006274605.1. NCBI lineage: Archaea > Methanobacteriati > Methanobacteriota > Thermococci > Thermococcales > Thermococcaceae > Thermococcus > Thermococcus indicus. The sequence goes on along the minus strand of NZ_CP040846.1, from coordinate 1,468,034 downwards.
TCGGAGACACCAGGATCATCGCCAGAACCATCAGCGACAGGGAAATAGCAGGACTCAGGCCGCTCCAGCAGGTGACGTTCTACGTCGAGAGGGACGACATAATCGTCCTTCCAAAGCAGCAGCTTTAAACCCCTTTTCCCATTTCATTTAGGTGGTCGCATGCGTGGATTTCTGGAATTCCTCAACGAGGGGCAGGTCTACGAGGTTCTGCTCGTCACGAGATCAAATGCCGCCCCGGTGGGTGTTGTAAAAAGAGGGAACAGGCTGTTCTTCAAGCTCTTCGGTGGAAAGAGCGCTGGAGAGCTGAGGGAGCACCCGTATGCCTCTCTGCAGGTCACCAACGATGTCGAGCTTATTGTAAAGCTCGCCCTCAACCTGCAGATGGAGCTTGAGTTTGAGGACAGGGGGCGCACAGGTGGATACGGGGACTCCCCGGGGTTTACGGACGGGTCACGTTCACCGAGGAAGTCTATGAGGACAATCTGGGGAAAACATCCGTTTTGAGGTGTTCGCTGGAACCCGCGGGAGTCATCGCTGGAGTCCTGCCCCCAAGGCCCCTCAGCAGGGCGGACTGGCACCTCCTCGAGATGGCCGTGGACTTCACCCGGCTGGAGGTGGCCCTGAGGAACGGGAAGATGGAGGCCGCCAGGAAGCTGCGCGGAAGGATAGTCGAGAACTATTCCTCCTACAGACGGTTCGGGGGAAGCTCGAAGCTGGCCGAGACTATGATGGCGGCACTGGACGGAAGTGGGTAAAGGAGCGTCCCTCAGACAAGGGAAAGCTTATAACCGATTTATTTCAGCTTTTCTTGGTGATACTATGAAGGCAGGCAGGCTTATGGCCCTTTTGGTGGCGCTGCTTACCATAGTGGCAGTCCCAGTGAGCACGGTCTGGGCCGCTTCAAGCAGTGTGACACCGGGGGAGATCCTGGTTCAGCCGCTCCCGGGAGTTCCAGCGATAGGGAAGCCCGGAGACATAGTTGAAATACACCCCGTTGAGGGAGTTGCTATCGATTCCCTTCAGATAGTCTCCATACTTCACGGGCCCTACGACCTCCAGATAGTGGGCACCGAGAACGGCGTCATCAAGGCCAAGATACCGGAGGACGCGGTTCCGGACGTCTACTTCCTCGTCGTCAAGAGCGACAAGGGCGAGGTCACGATACCCAACGGCGTGTGGGTCATGAAAAAGACTCCAACGGTTCTCAGGATAGCCCACGGCAGCGACCTCCACGTCACCAGCGGCTCCAAGACGGGATTCGTCTGCGGTGACTACTTCCAGAAGAGCATCCCCGAGATACTCAAGTACTGCGAGCACCCCTACGCGATGCACAGCTACACCGCCCACGACAGCTTCATGACGTACTACGCAATGACGGGAGCGGGCGGTGAGAACGTTGTTAACATCATAATAAGCACCGGTGACGACGTCGATACCAACGGCGACAGCGAGGGCTACAAGATGTTCGACACGGGCATAATCCACGGCACCGCCGCCGGCATGCCCTTCATAAGCATAAAGGGCAACCACGACCATCCGCCGACCTACTACAACAAGTACGTTGGCCCCAGGTACTTCTACGAGGTCATAGGCGACTTCCTCATAATAGGCCTGGACAGCCGCGGCGAGGAGAGGCACCCCGAACTCGAGCAGCTCCAGTGGATGGAGAACGTGCTTGAGAGCCACCCCAACAAGACGGTCATAGTCCTCGTTCACCACCCGTTCTGGTACAGCACCCCCGACGGCAAGTGGGGCGGAACCATAAAGGGCTACACGGCCTTTGACGACGGCGACTGGAACGCCCTGACCAAATTCATAAGCTGGGACTGGGAGGGCAAGAGCGGCGAGTACGATGAGATAGCCAGAACCTTCCTCCAGCTCGTCGAGAAGTACAACGTCAGGCTCGTCCTTGCTGGACACATCCACAAGGACAAGCCGGTTCTCTACATCGACAAGGAGGGCAACGAGCACTGGTTCTACACCGTCACCACCACCGGCGCACCCGACAAGACCAGCAACCCGCCGAGCGAGACCGATAAGAAGAGGGGCTACACCACTCCGAGCTGGTACGGCTCGCAGGTCATCTACGTCTATGAAAACGGCACCGTGAAGTTCCCGCTCGCGGGGGACGTCCTCCACGAGGGCATAAGCTCCCTCCCGATACCGCAGAAGTTCATCGTTTACAGGCAGAACGGTGAAGACGGAACCGCCGTCAAGTTCGTGAACGAGCTTGACAACACCGTCAGCGGGCCCTTCGTCCTCGAGATACCTGCGGGAGCCAAGGTTGATCCGGAGCACACCAACATAACCTACACCGTCCTCGGCGAGAGAGAAATCGGCGGAACCTACTACATGCTCCTCAACGTCACCGTCCCGACCGGCGTCAGCCAGATAACCATCGTCAAGGAAGCCGACACCCAGGCACCCGAGGTCAAAATCGGCTACCTCTCCCCCAGCAAGCCAAAACCCGGGCAGAACTTCAAGGTTTACATAATCGCGGGCGACAACGTCGGAATCAGGGACATGAGGGTGCAGATAATCAGCGACGGTAAGGTTCTGGCAGAGTACCCGGCGTTCTCGATGAAGCCGGCAGAGGTCGAGGCCACCTACTACACCGAGATCCCGGGCGTTGATGCAAACGAGTTCACCATCAAGGTCATCGCGACCGACTTCTACGGCAACACCTGCGAGACCACCTACACCGTCGGCGGAAGCACTAGCACCAGCAGCCCGAGCCAGACGACCACTGAGAGCGGTGGAAGCACCTGCGGCCCGGCCCTCATCGTGGGCCTCGCACTCCTCCCGGTTCTCCTCAGGAAGAGGAAGTGACCATCCCCCGCTTTTCAATTTTCTCTTCCAAAAGTCCCAGCCCCAAACTGAGGGTACCGGATCCTTTTCGTTTCCAGAGCACTTCCATGGCGGTGGCCAAGGTCAGATAAAGCCGTCAGCGAGTTTCTTCACCAGGGGAAGAGTTTTTAAAGAGTCCCCATAAGCCCCCCATGGTGATGAAGGTGAAGTTCAAAGGCAAAGCCTTCGGGAACATCGTGAGGATGGAGTTCGACATTCTCACGCTCAGCGAGCTTAAAATAGACGACCTGCGAGACTTTGACGTTGATTCCATCAAGATCGAGCTCAAGCCCACATCATCCGGCATACGGGTTACCGGCATATGGGAGGGTACCGTCGAGGAAGCCGGAGAGGGAATAAAGAAGGCCCTCCTCGAGAGCTACAAACTCCGTGAGAGGATTCTCAACAGGATAAAGAGCAAGACGGAGGCAATAAGGAGCACCATGCGCCAGCTCGGCTTCAGGGAGGAGATTGAAGGCTACGGGAGTGCGCTGCGCTTCGTCAAGAAGGTCGGCGCCTACGAGATAGTGGTCGTCGCCTCAACGACGGACGACGTTGTCAGGGTCGAGGTCTACGGCAACGACAAGAAGATCATCAGCCCGGAGCTGGAGAGCATCTTCGAGGACGTCGAGGTGGAGGAGCTGGAGATATACGACTTCGAGGACGACAAGGAGGAGCGGCTCGTTATAAACCTCGAAATACCAAAGAACGAAGAAAAGCCCGAGAGGAAGATAATGGAAGCCATAAGGATGATAGAAAGCATGCTGATGGCCTGATCACTTGTATCTGCTGTCCAGCTGAAGCTGCTTCAGCTTTGCCGTTATTCCCTTTGTCGGCGCCCTGTCTTCACTTATTATCTTCCCGGTTCTTGTGTCTATTCTCGCGTAGTAAAGGGTCTCCTTCCCCGCCACCTTGATGTGGACGTAGCCCCTCTCCTCGTAGAGGACGAGGCGCTCCACCGCTGGCCGTTCTTCCCCGTATTTCTCCATCACATGCGTTAGGTATGATTCCTTTATCGCCATCTCTGTGAAGCGGACGTCGCTCTTCAGAACCTCCCCCGTGGTTCTGTGAAGGACGAACCTTCCAACCTTCGTTCTTCCGGCGAATTCGACCTCCCAGTTCTCGTTGAGCGTTACGGACCTTATCGCAGCCTCCTCATCTATCTCCTTTGCGGCCTCGGCGGCCATCCTCTCGGCGAGGTCCCTTCTCAGAACACGGTCCGCCTCCTCGATTAGCTTGCCGTCCCTGCTGACCCTGACGGTTACCATGTGGCGGTCGTTCTCGGCGGTAACGGTGTATTCGGTTTCGGTGGCCTCGACGGACTTTATCTCGAAGTCCGGATACTTCTCGGAGACTATCTCCTTCGCCCTCTCCGCCGTCACCTCGACGAGGTAGTCGAGGACGTCCCCCGTCGAGCCGTCCACCTTCACGATGGCCTTTCCATCGGCGCTCTCAAGAACCAGCTCCAGGTATTTGTGCTCCAGCACACGGTATGATTCCATGACCAGGTCTCTCAGCGGAAAGTTGTCCTCTATGACAGTCCTGGCGTTTTCGAAGGCGTCCTCGGGTGATGGGAGCCTCCTGGCCTCCTCGTAGCTGCCGTCGGTGAGATCGACGCTGACAACGACCACACCCCCATCCAGTAGTATGTCCGCCACCGCGGCCTTCTTGCCCTTCTCGAGGTTGATGACCCTGCCCTGAGGATAGGCGTTTCTCAGGAGTTCGCTGAGGGCATCGTCGCTCATGAGAATCTCCATCCCGAGGAGCCTGCCGGTGTAGCCGTTGAACTGGGCCTCAAACGAGAAGCGCCCCGTCTTTCCCGATATCTTGACCTTTCCGTTTGTCCTCTTTAGCTCGTACTCGCCGATTTCCTCCCCCGTCTGCTTCCGAACGATGTCTCGGACCCTCTCAACGAAGTAGTCATCCGGCAGGGGGTTCATCTCAAAGGTTACCTCTCCGCGCTCCAGATCGACCCTGGCCCCGGCCAGGTTTTCACCCACCCGAACCTCGAGTCTGGCCTCTTTGGGAACGTAGACCTTCTTCCTCTCGTGGATGGTTACCCTGCCTTCGGGAACGCCGAGCTCCTTTGCGGCGACGGCTTTAAGGACGAAGACCGCCTCGCTTGGGCTCAGGGGGACCTCCACCTCCCGCTCCGTGGCACGTACGATGGAGCGGTCATTAAGGAGGGCCCTGGTTATGGGAACGCTCAGGTTCTTGTCCTGCGTTGCCCTGAGGACTATACGGTCCTCTGAAAACACCGCCGCCCTGTCCTTCTCGCCATCCCCCTCGACGGACCAGGAGAATATGTACGCACTGGACAGGGAGACCGCGATGGATTCAAGCTTCACCTCCTCCGGCTTCACGGGGTATTTGGAGGCCGCGAACGAGGCCACCTTCCCCAGCACGGCCTCGGGTGAGAAGTCCTGGAGAAGCGGGGCATCGAGCTCGAACTCCTCCAGGGGGCCTTTTTCTTCTCCCTCCTCCGCCTCAGCCTTAAGCCGCTCCACAAGATCCGCGGGCGGTTCCATCCGGTAGTTGTTGAACAGGGAGGCGAGCTTCTCGCCGTCCCATGGAACCACCCTCCCTCTGTGTTCCCTGGATATCAGAACCTTGGCGTCCTTCGTGAATCCTGCGGGGGATATCAGTATTCCCTTATCCGCCTTGTACTTGTTCACCAGGTCAGCGAAGACGTTGACGTCCCTCGAAGAGGCCAGTCCCTTGGGATGAACCGCCAGAACAACCTTCTCGATCCCCGCTATGGGGTCGTCCCTTATTGCCACGACGTCTATTCCCCACTCCTTCCTGCCCGCCACCCTCTCGTAGTCCCTGAAGCCCATTCTCTTCAGCAGCTCGATTACCTCTCCAACAAGCGTTTCCCTGGGTGCCAGTCTTATTAAATCCTGGGTCCACGGCATCAGTCTCACCCATGAAAGTGAAGTCCATTATCACCGTTCTTTCGTCTTTATTTTATAAATCTCTTTCCCCGGAGGCACTGTTATCACCGCAGGTGTTCAAAATAAGTTTTTAACCCCGCCGATTTAACACCCACGCGGTGATGGAATGTTCAGGCTCACCGACTTTGACTATCACGGAAAAACCGTCTTTCTGAGGGCAGACCTAAATTCGCCGGTCACTGACGGGAAGATAATCAGCGACGCCAGGTTTCGGGCGGTCCTCCCGACGATAATATACCTCCTGGAGCACGGGGCCAAACTGGTCATAGGAACGCACCAGAGTAAGCCCTACAAGGGGGACTACATCACCACAGAGCAGCATGCCGAGATACTGAGCGGGTTACTCGGCCAGGAAGTGGAATACGTTGAGGACGTCTTTGGAAAATATGCTCGCGAGAAGATACAAGCCTTAAAGCCCGGCGAGGCCATCGTCCTTGAGAACCTCCGATTTGCCGCGGAGGAGGTCAAATACAAGCCGATTGAAGATTGCGAGAAGACGTTTTTCGTGAGAAAACTCGCGCCCCTGATCGATTACGTCGTGAACGATGCCTTCGCGGCGACCCACCGCTCCCAGCCCTCCCTGGTCGGGTTCGCGAGGCTAAAGCCGATGATAATGGGTTTCCTTATGGAGAAGGAAATCCAGGCACTCACAAGGGCCTACGAGACCGGGGAGAAGCCGAGGGTCTACGTGCTCGGCGGCGCGAAGGTTGACGACTCCCTGCGCGTTGCTGAAAACGTGCTGAGGAACGGCAGGGCCGAGGTCATACTCACCGGAGGACTGGTCGGTCACGTGTTCACCCTCGCCAAGGGCTTCCACCTCGGCGATGCCAACCTCGAGTTCATGGAGAGGAAGGGCCTTCTCGAACTGGTGGACTGGGCCGAGGAGATACTCAACGAGTTCTACCCCTACGTGAGAACCCCCGTTGATTTTGCCGTCGATTATAAGGGGGAGCGGGTGGAAGTTGACCTGCTGAGCGAGGAGAAATGGCTGTTCGACGAGTATCCCATACTCGACATAGGCTCAAGGACCGTTGAGAAGTACCGCGAGGTGCTCATGGGGGCAAAGATAATAGTCGCCAACGGGCCGATGGGCGTCTTTGAGCGCGAGGAGTTCGCGGTAGGTACCGTCGGCGTCTTCAGGGCGATAGGGGGGAGTCCGGCCTTCAGCATAGTCGGGGGAGGCCACTCCATAGCGAGCATATACCAGCACAACATAACGGGCATAAGCCACGTTTCAACGGGCGGAGGAGCAATGCTCAGCTTCTTCGCCGGTGAAAAGCTTCCCGTCCTGGAGGCATTCAAAGAGAGCTACGAACGCTTCAAGGATCTGCTTAAAGGGTGAACAGCCAGACGAGGAGCACCGCGGCTACAGTGCCCCCAAGAAGCAACATCAGGAGCCACTCCGCCCTTTCCATAAGTTTTCTGTTCGAGTAGAGGACGTGGCCTATGATTCCAAGGACGAGGGATGAGACTATCAGTATCCTCTCCTCCGATTCGACCCTGCCGAGAAGGGTCTTAACCCCCCAGAGGGCCAGAAACAGCAGAAGGGCCCCTGTGATGGCGTAGCCGCGCCTCATCTTTCCCGCGTTGGTTATGTAGAAGGTCGCGGCGAAGGCCACGAGGAAAACCACCATCGCCTGTATCTCGAGGGGAATAGGAATCGCTTTCGAGTGAACGGCCCTTTCGTAAATCCATATAACCCCCGAGATTATGGTGGAGACTATGAGGGCCATCACGAAGACGCCGTGGACATGGTCGGCTATGCTGAGGGCCTCCTCAAGCTCCTCCAGTTCCTCCCATCTGGAGACTTCTTTCCTCGCTTCGGCCCCTTCCACCATCGAACTCACTGTCTTTCCTATGCGCTTCGGAATTTAAGGCTATCGCGTTCAATCAATCCCAGTTTTCTCGTAGAGCCTCCTGTAGGCACCCCTGAACTGAAAAACCATTATAACCGCGTAGAGCACCGCGAAGGATTTCAGGGGGAAGTTACCGCCGAGAAAGTGATTCAGCAGGGCTATAGTCCCCAGAACGGCCAGATAGGTTGTGAGAACGTCGAGGGCCGCCGCCAACGTTGCCCCGCGACGGTACGCGAGCCACACCCAGAACGACGAGTTGAGCGTTACCAGCCAGCGGAGCCTGAGGGGTTCATCCGGGGAAACCTCCACCGAGTAGGCGTCCCTCAGCATCTCCCTTCGGAACGCAATCGCGAGGCCGGCCGTGAGCAGCATAACAGCGAAGGAGCCGATTATGAGGAGCCCGCTGTTGAAGATTGCCCCGAAGGCCAGCATAACGACCCATGTCGTGAAGGCCAGGTAGACTACCAGGGACTCCATTGAGAGCCGCCCCTTTCTGAAGAGGTAGGTTGGATAGACTCCGAAGAAAGGAACGCCAACCCCCAGCAAGATTGCAACGAGGATTTCATCACCCATTCCGCATCGAGGTTTTTAGAACCTGAAAGATTAAAAAGATTTCGATTGAAAAGAGAAATAAGGGGTGTGCCTCTCAGTCTATCGTGGCCTTCCTGAAGCCCAGCGCCGCGATTCCGGCGAACAGCGCCGCCAGGCCGATGAGCACCAGCCAGTCGGTGACGATTCCAAAGGTCGGCTCGACTCCGGCTAGGTAATACCTGGAACCATCGACCGCGTAGGTGAGCGGGTTCACCTTGGCCAGCCACTGCATCCAATCGGGCATCGTCTTTATCGGGTAGAAGGCTCCGCTGAGGAACGTCATGGGAAGCATTATCATCATGACGATCATCTGGAAGCCCTCCATACTGCTCATCTTGAGGGCTATTGCAACGCCCATTCCGGCTATGGCGAGGCCCACCAGGAAGCTGAGGCCTAGCGCCGGAAGGATTCCGCTCACCTTGAGGTCGGCCAGGAAAAAGCTGAGGGCCAGGATTACCACGCCCTGTATCATGGCCATCAGGGCACCACCTGTGATTCTGCCGAGTATCGCCTCCGTTCTGCTGGATGGGGCGACGAGAATCTCCTTCAGGAAGCCGAACTGCTTGTCCCAGATGAGCGTTATACCCTGCATGAAGCTCATGTTGAAGACCGTCATGGCTATTATACCCGGCACGAGGTAGGTCATGTAGTCGACGCCGCCGAAGATTGGCGCCGCGGCGGGGTTGTTGAAGACACCGCTCCAGCCCTTTCCGAAGAATATGAGCCAGATGAGCGGGTTGATGAGGCTTCCGATGACCCTCGCCCTTGAGCGGGAGAAGCGCTTCAGCTCGCGGTATATCATCGTGAAGAAGACCTGCATGCCATCACCTCCTCATCCTCGCCTTCATTATCATCTTTGCCACGTTCCCCTCACCGCCTTCCTCCCTGATTTCCCTGCCCGTCAGATGCAGGAAGACGTCGTTGAGCGTCGGCCGGTGATAGGTGACCTCCAGGATTTTGATGCCCGATTCCTTAGCCAGCTCGAAGAGCCTTGGAAGCGCCTCCGCGGCGTTTTCAACGTCGAGCCTCACCCTCCCGTCGGGAAGAACCTTACAGCCCCTTATGAAGTCAGCCTTGAGGCACTTGAGTTCCTCCCTTGCCTGGAGCTTCAGGTAGATTATGTCGCTGCCCACGAGTTTCTTGAGCTCCTCGGCCGTTCCCTCGGCGATTATCTCTCCATGGTCCATTATCGCTATCCTATCGGCGAGCTGCTCCGCCTCGTCCATGTAGTGCGTCGTGAGGAATATCGTCATGTTGTGCTCCTCCTTCATGGCCCTTATGTAGTCCCAGATGTGTGCCCTGGTTTGGGGGTCGAGGCCTATCGTCGGCTCGTCGAGGAAGAGTATCTCGGGTTCGTGAAGAAGGGAGCGCGCTATCTCAAGCCTCCTCTGCATTCCGCCGGAGAAGAACTTAACGGGCCTGTCCTTGAACTCCCAGAGCTCGACGAACTTCAAAAGGCGCTCTATCTTCTCCTTCAGGTTCTCAACGCCGTATATCCTGCCGTGGATGAGCATGTTCTCATAGGCGGTAAGCTCCCTGTCAACGCTCGGGTCCTGAAAAACTATCCCTATCTTCCTCCTAACTTCTATAGGTTCCCTGGCAACGTCGTGGCCCGCAACCACCGCCCTGCCGGAGGTCGGCTTGAGGAGTGTTGTGAGCACGTGAACGGTCGTCGTCTTTCCCGCCCCGTTGGGACCCAGGAAAGCGAATATCTCACCCTTTTTAACCTCGAAGGAGATTCCCCTGACGGCCTTAAAGTCGCCGTACTTCTTCACCAGATTCTCAACCTCAATCGCGTTCATACCTTTCACCTCCAAGAAGAATCAGCCTCAGCTCCCTCGCACAGCCGGTGAAGAGCTCCCTGATCCTCTCCCTCTGCTCGTCCGTCAGCTCATCCACCGAGTCAAAGAGCTCCCTGAAGGCAGTCCTAAGTTCGTCGCCCCCCAGCTCAAGGAACGCCTTGTAAGCGCGCATCCTGCGCTTTGCCTCGGCGAGCTCATCGGCGTGCTCCGCGAGGTAGTCCAGCCCCTTCTCGGTGATCACGTAGGTCTTTTTCTCCCTCTCACCCTTGCTGGCCACCTCAATCAGGCCGCTTCTCCGCAGGGACGCGAGGATAGGATAGACAGTCCCCGCGCTCAGCTTCATGCCGTATCTCCCTTCCAGCTCCGCCATTATGCCGTAGCCGTGCATCGGCTTCCTGAGGAGGTCGAGGATAAGTACCTTCATGTGGCCGCGAAAGTTGGGGCGCTCCATTTGCTTCACCGATATATCGTTCGATATGTCATCCTTATAAACCTTCCCTTCGAAACGCTTATCATCCATGCGGAATGGGAGTGATACCATGAGGGTTGTTCTAAAGCCCCTCTTCGAGGCCGAACTGCCGGCGGATTTCAGCGAGGTCATAAGGGGCAAGCTTATGGGGAAGGAACTCAGGACGGGTGAGGAAATCGAAGTCGAGCTCCTCGGAAAGTCCCTCCGCTTCAAGGTCGTCCTGGCGGAGCCCTCGCCGCTGAAGGTAGGCAGAAGCACGAGGATAGAGTTCCCGCGGGGCGAGATTGAGGTGGTTGATTTTGAGTTCGACGAGCCAGTTAGGGAGGTAATATCCTTCGAGGGTGGCTTCGTCATTGTGCTCGAAAGGAAGGTTCTAATTCTAAACCAGGATGGGCAAAAGATTTATAGCGATGAGTTTGATGACCTGAAAGGAGTTAGGGTCTCCAAAAACTCGGTGGTGATAATCCATGGCGAAAGCAAAATCAGGCTCGTTAAGCCTTGAAAAGTTCACATTCGATGAAAGCTGGGAGGAGAAGAGGAAGCGTGCGGAGAGAATCGTCGAGATTCTGATGGAAACTTACCCGAGGGAGAAGCTCCTTATAGGCGACCCGTACAGGACGCTGGTGCACTGCATAATCTCACAGCGCATGAGGGACGAGGTAACCTACAAGGTCTGGGAGAGACTGTTTGAGAAATACAGGGACATCCAGGTGATAGCCAGCACTCCGATCGGGGAGATGCAGGAGTTTTTGAGAAAGAACGGTGTCGGCCTCTGGAAGACCAAGGGCGAGTGGATAGTGAAGGCTTCGCGGATAATACTCGAAAAGTACGGCGGAAGGGTCCCGGATGACATCGGGGAACTCATGAGGCTTCCCGGAATCGGGAGGAAGTGCGCCAACATAGTTCTCGCTTATGGCTTTGGGAGGCAGGCGATTCCGGTTGATACGCACGTGAACAGGATAAGCAAGCGCCTCGGCCTGGCTCCGCCCAGGGTTCAGCCAGAGAAGGTCGAGGAGTACCTCGCGGAGCTGATTCCCCGCGAGAAGTGGATATACGTGAACCACGCGATGGTGAACCACGGAAAGAGGATATGCAATCCTATAAGACCGAAGTGCGAGAACTGCCCGCTCAGGGAGCTCTGTCCCTACGCGAAGGGGATGGTAACGGATGAGGACTTAAAGGGGCGCCGATGACGCTCCCATATTTATAACCCCCGAGACTATTTTCATACTTGCCCGATAATTCCCGTTCATGAAAAGGGTTATATAGGCCTTCTTTCATAAAATAAAGCGGTGATATGCATGCAAATTGTCGAACTCGACATAAAATTGCCCTACGAAGGAAGGGGAAAGATTCTGAGCCGTTTGTATGGCAAGGTTAGGGGCAGGATTCGCGACATTCACTTCTTCCCGCCCGATGCGGAGGGCATAAGCGAAATTAAGATGGAAGTGGTCGAGGACAACGCTCCAAAGCTTCTCTCCGACCTCAAAAAGATAGTCAGGAACGGAAAGATAACCCTCAGGGTTCTCTCCGAGGTCTGAGCCTCATCCCTTTATTCCCCTGTTCAGCTCCACCAGCTTTTCCCTGGCCTTCTCCAGGGAGCCAGCCTTTTCTATCGCGGTCCCGGTGACGATTATGTCGGCACCGGCCTCCACTGCCGCCCTCGCCTGCGCGGCCGTCCTTATGCCGCCGCCGACGATGAGTGGAACGTCTATGACGCGCTTCACGAGCGCTATCATCTCGGGGGGAACGGGCTGGCTCGCCCCGCTTCCGGCCTCGAGGTAGACGAGCCTCATGCCGAGGTACTGGCCGGCTAAAGCGTAAGCCGCCGCTATCTTGGGCTTGTGCCTGGGAATCGGCTTGGCATCGCCGACCCAGCCGACGGTTTCTCCCGGTTCTATTATGAGGTATGCCATTGGTATCGGTTCTATGCCGTAGCGCTTGACCTGGAAGGCTCCTAAGGCCTGAGCACCGGTTATGAAGAACGGGTTGGTCGAGTTGAGCAGGCTCATGAAGAATATCGAATCCGCGTATTTGCTTATTCCTCCGTGGGAGCCGGGGAACAGTATCGTTGGCAGGCTGGAGGACTCCTTTATCGCCCTCACAACACCGTCGAGGACATCCCCCTCCGCCCCCGTCGAGCCCCCTATCATTATGGCGTCAACGCCAACTTCTTCGCTCATCTCCGCTATCCTGGCGGCTTCTTCGGGCGTAACATCATCTGGATCGAGGAGAACGAAGTGGAGCTTCTCCCTTTCAAGCTTCTCGTGAATGTAGCGCTCGACCTTTCCAATTTCCAGCATCGTTCACACCTCCATAAAGCTTCTAATCTCCAGCTCTTCGGTGGTCTTGTCAATCATGAGACAGGCTATCCAGCACTTCCTCCACGCTGACATCGACGGGAATCCCTTTAATCTCATCAAGCAGGTCCCAGATAGTCTCACCAACGATAATTCTGACCTTTGTTCCCTTCGGTATGTTCACTCGCCTGAGAGGTCTGAACGTCTCGCCGTCATAGACCGCCTCGATAATCGTCCCCATACTACCACCGTATGTCTTTTACGTCGGCCCCGCTTTTAACAATTTTCCAGTTTAAGCTGAGGCTCCGCAGGATTTCCGTCAAGGTTTCGTCAGGTTCTCCCTCGAAGCGGTAGAGGTTGGTGCTGACCATGACGTCCCCCGCGCCGAACCCCTCAACGGGCTCCCCGTACTTTGCCACCTCCAGCGAGAGCTTTTCCTCCAGCCGCTCCTCGCTTGGAATAAGGTACGCCCTCAGGAGCTCTGCCTCCTTCAGGAGAAAGTCTATATGCCAGTGGAGCCTCTTGTTCTCACTGAAATGTCGGGCAACGCGTTTTTCAAGGGAGTTCATCGCCGAGCCGACGTACACGTAGTGGCCCTTCCTTAGATGGAACTCCCGCCCCTTGGTTTTGATGGTTTTATCGTTCTCCAGCAGAATGACGAGGAGGTATGATCCTCTCATGGTGGGAGGATTCTACTCATCATTTATAAACCCCTGGCCCCAAACCGAGTCTGGTGTGAAGAATGGACGAAAAGAAAAAGAAGAAACCCGCGGACGACTTCGCCTGGCAGGAGTACGAGAGGGAGGAGTTTGAACGGACCTTCCCGGCCCTTGCGAGGGAGCTCGAGGGGGAGGGCGTTCCGATAGAGGCCTACCGCACCGACGAGGGGGAGGAGATGGACTTCTCCGGCTACAACCCCACTGTCATAGATTTCCTCAGGAGATGCAGTACTGATGACGAGGCGCTTGAGATAATAAACTGGATGGAGGAGCGCGGTGAGATAACCCACGAGATGGCCAAGGAGCTCAGGATAACCCTGGTTGAGAAGGGGGTCAGGGCCTTTGGCTCCAAGAAGGAGTGGGGCTGGTACGAGAGGCACAGGAAAAGACAATAACCTAAGTAGCGCTGAAAACCATGTTCTGCCAAAGGAAAGAGGTAACTTTTTTAGCCCCCTAAAACATTCCCTAAGCGATGGCGCTCAAGCTGAACCCCGAGGCTAAAGCGGTCTACCGCTCAATCCGGGAGGAGATAAGGAGGAGGTTAGTCCTCCCTGGGAGTTCCTCCATGCTGGACAGGTTTGAACCCACTTCCGACCGCGGGGAAATCCTCCGCAGACAGGACTATCTCAGGGAAAACCTACCCAAAATCCGCTCCGAGCTGAGGGAGCAGATCGCCAGGGTCAAGCCAATCAAGTTCCGCCGGGACTACCTCCACGACAGGATTCTGATAGTTGATGAGGGCGAGCTCGAGAGGGCACTGAACCTGGGTCTCTGCGAGGTCTCGACGAGCCTGGAGGACTCTGAGGGATATTCCCTGGTTCTCAGCACGGTCGGCTACGGCATCGACGTTGAACTCCTCCCCTCCCAGATAGCGCCGGAGCTGTACATAATGCCCCTCTGGGAGAACCGGGAAACGCTTAATGCCCTCGCCAGAATCGGCGAGCTAACCGGCGAAGGCAGTGTTGCCTCGGAAATCCTCCGAAAGCTGGACGGGCTTGGGGAGGTTATGGAAAAGCGGAACCTCCTCGACGGTCTTGAGGAGCTGGTAGCCGCGAAAGAGCGCGAGCTGAACGAGAGGATATCCGAGAAACTGGAAAAGTTCAGCCTGACTCTGAGCGGGAAGGAGCTGCTGGACTTCCTCGGCGAGCTTAAAGCCGGGAACTACGAGGCGATATTCAGGCACTTCGGCGGGGTTGAGGGGGAAATCCTCGACCTGATCAACGAGGCCGAGGACGAGCTGAGCGAGAAGCTCGGTGTTACCGTTGAGCTCTTCTCCCGGGAAGAGCTGTACCCCGTGGCGGTTCCCCCGGAAAGCATCGAGATGCTCCGTGAGGAACTGGAAAGAGAGCTTAAGGTTGAGCTGTACCTCAAGAGCAGGGAAATCCTTGAGAGCGTGCGTCCCCTGCTTCCAGCCCTGCGAGATGAGCTGTCGAGGGTCAATGAACTCGATTTCCTTCAGGCCATCAAGGAATTCACCGAGGGCCTCTCCTTCCCGGAGCTTTGGAAAGGCGGAATCGCGTTTATCAATGGGAGACACCTTTTCATCGAGAACCCTCAACCTGTGAGCTACGTCGTGGGAGAAAAACCCGAAAACTTCGGCGTCCCGGATTCTGATGTTATCCACAATGAGAGGGTGGTCATACTGACCGGCGCTAACAGCGGCGGAAAGACCAGCCTTTTGGAACTCATAACCCAGATAACGGTTCTCACCCATATGGGACTTCCGGTTCCGGCGGAGAAGGCCTGGGTCGAGCCCCTCGATGAGCTGTTCTTCTTCAGAAGGAAGAGGAGTACCTACGGCGCCGGTGCTTTTGAGACGGCCCTGCGCTCCTTCGTGAGGGCCCTTCGCGGGGAAGGCAGAAAGCTCATCCTCATAGACGAGTTCGAGGCCATAACCGAACCCGGTGCGGCGGTCAGGATAATCGGAGAGCTTCTCAGGATAGCCCATGAGAAGGGCTTTTACGTCGTTATAGTGTCCCACCTCGGGGAGGACCTAAGGAAGGAACTCCCCTTCGCCAGGATCGACGGGATAGAGGCCAGGGGCCTTGACGAAAAACTCAACCTCATCGTTGACAGGCAGCCGGCCTTTGGAAAGCTCGGCAGGAGCACCCCGGAGCTGATAGTCGAGAGCCTCGCGAGGAGAAAGCGCGGGAAGGAACGGGAAATTTTCGAGAGGGTTCTGAGGGCGTTTGGACGTTCCTAACCGCATCGTGCTCCCTGGAGACGGCAGTGTGTAGGTCCCTGTGTAGGTGGTTACTAAACCTGTAGAAAGTCAGGTTATTACTCCTACACATTAGAAACATTTAAGTAGCCCCGCGACTTATTTTCCCCGGAGGGGTGTCCATGGACAAGAAAACCGCAGTGATACTGTCCCCGGTTGTGGCATTTATCTTCACGCTGGTGCCTTCCGCAGTCTTCGGCCCCCTGGCCGGACTGGTTGGAGGTGCCGTGGGGGTACTGGTGGCATTTGCGATCACGAGCAGTGTCACGAAGGAGAAGGAAATACCTCCCGATGTTATGAAATACAAGCGGGAGATAGAGGCACAGATCGACGCTATCGTCCGCATACTTGACAGGATTGCTGAAGGCGACCTCTCCGTCCAGGACACCGAACTTACGGGGCATCTCGAGGACATCCGCCACGCGATCGAGAAGATGCGCAGGAACCTCAGGGATATGGTGATCGAAATCCAGGACGCCACCGCCACGGTTCAGGAGAGGAGCCGTCTGATACGGGAGAACATTGACCAGATTAGCGAGGCCATCCAGCAGGTTGCCGAGGCCATCAACCAGGTCAGCATTGAAGCTCAGAGGGAGCAGGAGAACATCAACCACATGACAGAGACCATGCGCTACATCGACGAGATAGGCAAGGAAACGATAAGCACCATGGAGGACTTCGAGAGATCGATGAGCGAGGTCGTTGGACTCGCCAGGGAGGGTGGCCAGAAGGGCGAGGAGGCCGTCGGCCAGATAGAGGAGATAAGGAGCATGATGCTCATGATCGAGGAGACGGTCAAGGGCGTCGCCGAGATGGGTAAGAACATCGCCAACATCACCAACGTTATCACCGGCATTGCCGAGCAGACCAACCTTCTCGCCCTGAACGCCGCCATCGAAGCCGCCCGTGCTGGAGAAGCTGGAAAGGGCTTCGCCGTCGTCGCCGAGGAGATTAGAAACCTCGCGGAGGAGAGCAAGAACGCCGCCGATGACATACGCAACATAGTGAGCCAGATCATGGAGAAGATACAGGAGAGCGTGGAGGTCACAGGAAAGAGCGTGGAGACCGTTTCCAACTCAACGGAGGTTCTCAAGGAGAGCGTTTCGTACCTCACCCACATAGCCGAGCTTATGGCCGAGATGGAGGTCAAGGCCAACGAGCTCAAGAGCAAGGTGCTTGAGGAGGGCGAGAAGATAGATGAGGGGCTGAGGTTCCTTGAGAACCTCGCCGCGAGCGCCGAGGAGACCACCGCAGCGGCAGAGCAGGTCAGCGCCGCCGCGGAGGAGCAGACGTCCGCACTCGAGGAGGTCAGGGCCGCGATATCGGACTTCGACCGCGTTGTGGAGGAGCTTGTGGACGTTGCCAACAAGTTCAAGGTCTGATTTTTTATCTTCTACCTTTTGATTTCAGCCCTCATTTTTCTCTGATATCCATCATCTTGTTTTGTTGCTCAGGCGCGTTCTTGGCTTGCTGGGCGTCTAAAATATGTAGAACAGCCGGTGGTGAGTCATCCCATCCAACTACGCTCCTTGTACCTTCCCCTGCTCTCGATTTCCTCTATCTTCGCCCTGACCTCTTCGGCCTTCTCCCCACCCCTGACATCGGCGTAGCCTTCTAGAACGGCTTCAAAGCCCCTCTCGAACCATGTGTAGTGCGTGCTCTCCATGGCCCGCTTTAGGAGGTGTAGATCGACGCCCTGGGCCTCCAGGGTAGAGTCAAAGTCCGCTAAGCCAAAATCTATCAGGTAAACCTTTCCCTCCCGGAGTATCATGTTGGAGGTCGTTAGATCGCCGTGCACTATACCTGCCTCGTGGAGCCTTCCAATCTGCCTTCCAATCTCGCGGCAAAGCTTTAGGCGCTCCTCCATCGGGACCTCCTCAAGGTGCTCCTTCAGCCTCTCCCCGCCGATGAACTCCATCGCAATTACCATGTCCCTCAGATTGACCTCGTAAACGTGGGGACAGTTCACACCGAACTCTTTGGCCCGGTGAAGAACCCTCGCCTCTCTAACCGTTCTCTCCTTCCTCAGCTTCTCATCGATCTCCCTTATGCGGTAGCGCTTTGGAATCCTGTGCTTGGCGATTACCGTTTCGCCGGGAATGAGTTCCGCCCCGAAATACTCGCCGAATTCGGAGATGTATATCTTGGCCTCCGCGCCCTGCTTTATCATCCTCACCTCATCCACCCGCTCCCAGTTGTGCGCTGGGGTTTTAGGCCTTTCCCCCATTTCTAGGAGAAATTTTTGTCATTTTTCCAAAATTTATCGCGTTAATTGAAATTTTTGACCCAAAAACTTATATGCAGTGCTGACGAAGCGTTTCTGCAAAAAGCAATTTGATAGGAGGAATGTCAAATGGCACAGCTTAGCGGACAGCCGGTTGTTATTCTGCCTGAGGGAACCCAGAGGTACGTTGGTAGGGATGCTCAGAGGCTCAACATTCTCGCCGCGAGGATAATCGCGGAGACTGTTAGAACGACCCTCGGCCCGAAGGGCATGGACAAGATGCTCGTCGACAGCCTCGGTGACGTTGTTGTCACCAACGATGGAGCCACGATTCTCGACAGGATAGACCTTCAGCACCCGGCCGCCAAGATGATGGTTGAGGTTGCCAAGACCCAGGACAAGGAGGCCGGTGATGGAACCACTACCGCCGTTGTCATCGCTGGCGAGCTTCTCAGGAAGGCTGAGGAGCTCCTCGACCAGAACATCCACCCCAGCATCATCGTTAAGGGTTACACCATGGCCGCCGAGAAGGCCCAGGAGATACTCGAGGACATCGCCATAGAGGTCACCCCGGACGACGAAGAGACCCTCATGAGGATAGCCATGACCTCGATCACCGGCAAGAACGCCGAGAGCCACAAGGAGCTCTTCGCGAGGCTCGCAGTTGACGCCGTCAGGCAGGTCGCCGAGAAGAAGGACGGAAAGTTCGCCGTGGACATCGACAACATCAAGATCGAGAAGAAGGCCGGCGAGAGCGTCGAGGAGAGCGAGCTGATAAGGGGTGTCGTCATCGACAAGGAGCGCGTCCACCCGAGGATGCCGACCAGGATCGAGGGCGCCAAGATCGCGCTCATAAACGAGGCCCTCGAGGTCAAGAAGACTGAAACCGACGCCAAGATAAACATCACCAGCCCGGATCAGCTCTTCCAGTTCATCGAGCAGGAGGAGAAGATGCTCAAAGAGATGGTCGATCAGATAGCCGCCACCGGTGCGAACGTTCTCTTCGTCCAGAAGGGTATCGACGACCTCGCCCAGCACTACCTCGCCAAGTACGGCATCCTCGCCGTCAGGCGCGTCAAGAAGAGCGACATGGAGAAGCTCGCGAAAGCCACCGGTGCTAAGGTCGTTACCAACGTTAAGGACCTCACCGCCGAGGACCTCGGCCACGCCGACCTCGTTGAGGAGCGCAAGATTGCCGGCGAGAGCATGATCTTCGTCGAGGGCTGCAAGAACCCGAAGGCCGTCACCATACTCATCCGCGGCGGCACCGAGCACGTCATCGACGAGGTTGAGCGCGCCCTTGAGGACGCCATCAAGGTTGTCAAGGACGTCATGGAAGATGGCTACGTCCTTCCGGCCGGAGGTGCTGGCGAGATAGAGCTCAGCATCAAGCTCGACGAGTACGCCAAGCAGGTTGGCGGCAAGGAGGCGCTTGCCATCGAGAACTTCGCCGAGGCCCTCAGGATAATCCCGAAGACCCTCGCCGAGAACGCCGGTCTCGACACCGTCGAGATGCTCGTCAAGGTCATCAGCGAGCACAAGAACAGGGGCAGGGCCATAGGCATCGACATCTTTGAGGGAGAGCCGGCCGACATGCTCGCCAAGGGCATCATCGAGCCGCTCCGCGTCAAGAAGCAGGCCATCAAGAGCGCCAGCGAGGCTGCCATAATGATCCTCAGGATCGACGACGTCATCGCCGCCAAGATAAGCAAGCCCGAAGGCGGCCAGGGTGGAATGCCCGGCGGTATGGGCGGTATGGGCGGCATGGACATGGGCATGTGATGCCCTCTATTCTCTTTCCTTATACTCAATCTTGTACCAACAAGGTTTTATTTTGGAATCCATCTATCCTTATGGGAGTGAGAGTTCACCGGAGGTGAGAGAATGGGGCTTGGTCTGTGGTTCAGAACGGGTCTGCTGATGGCCGTGCTGACCGGGTTACTGATGGCCATCGGCTACGTCTTCGGAGGCCCCAACGTGGCTTTCCTGATGTTCCTGTTCTCGATGGCGTTCAACTTCATAACCTACTGGTACAGCGATAGAATCGTCCTGAGCTGGTACCGCGCGAGGATAGTTGATGAGAACGAAGCACCGGAGCTCTACGCGGTAGTCAGAAAGCTCGCCGAGAATGCCGGCTTGCCGATGCCGAGGGTTGCGATAATCCCAAGCGAGACGCCCAACGCCTTTGCAACCGGCAGAGACCCGAGGCATGCTGTCGTCGCTGTGACCACGGGTCTGCTCAGAATCCTTGACAGGGATGAGCTGGAGGGTGTTATAGGCCACGAGCTGACCCACATAAAGAACCGGGACATGCTCATCGGAACCTTTGCCGCTGCAATGGCCGGAGCGATAGTCCAGCTCGCCTACTGGGCCAGGTGGATAGCCATATTCGGCGGCTTCGGCAGGGATGAAGACGATGCCGGAAACGTTCTGACTGCGATACTCATAGCCGTCCTCGCCCCGATAGCGGCGATGCTCATACAGGCGGCCGTGAGCAGGTCGAGGGAATTCCTGGCCGATGAAGGCGGGGCGAAGATAAGCGGCAAGCCCTGGGCTTTAGCTAGCGCACTGATGAAGATAGAGCAGGCCGTCCGCTACAGGCCCATGAGGAACGGCAATCCTGCCACTGCGCACATGTTCATCGTCAACCCCTTCCGGGGCATGAGCATAGCCAACCTCTTCTCCACACACCCGCCGACCGAGGCGAGGATAGAGAGGCTCAGGAAGATCGCCGAGGAGATGGGCTACTCTCCCACCTTCTGATTTCTTGTAGTCTCTATTCATCTTTTATGGTTTGGTTGCTTTTTCTTGCTCCCTAAACAGCTCACGGTAGCGTCTGCAGTTCCCAAACAACTCCTCGTGCCTGCCCCTGCAGACAATCCGACCATTGTCAAGAACCCATATCTCCTTCATTTCTCTGACCGTTGAGAGCCTGTGAGAGATTATGATTAAAGTCATCTCGCTCTCCAGGAGCCTTTTCAGGATCCTTGCCTCCCTTTCTGAGTCCATACCCGAGGTGGCCTCGTCGAGGATTAGAATCCTCGGGTTTCGTGCCAGAGCCCTGGCGAGACCAATCCTCTGCCTCTGTCCCAGCGAGAGGTTCTTACCACCCTCTTCAATCACGTAGTCGAGGTCAAAATCGCTGAGCTCCACAGCCCCGAGCAATTCCCTGAGCCTCCAGTCAGGGATTTCCTTTCCAAGCGTCAGGTTCTCGCGCAGGGTTCCGGTGAAGAGGTATGGGTGAGAGGGAACGTATATAAGGGAGTCGCCGAGCAGGGCAGACGGGGGGCAGTTACCAACGCTCACCTCCCCGTCCTCCGGCTCGACGACTCCGGCGAGGATTAAGGCGAGCGTTGTTTTTCCAACGCCTGAGGGCCCGACTATCCCGAGCTTTCCGCCCTCGGGGATTTTCCCGTTGATTCCTTCGAGGACTCTCGAATCCCTGTAGGACAAGGAGACGTTCCTCAGCTTGACTTCGTGAGAGTCCGGGAGGCAGGCCGGCCTCTCCCGCTTTGGAATCTCCCGCTCGATGATATCCCATATTCTCTCTATAACCGGAACCGCGCGATGGTAGCTACTCCAGAAGAAGGCAAAGCGCTCAACCGGGTAGTAAACCCTGCCAAGGTACGAGAAAACGGCCACAGAAGATGAGAGTGTCGCCATATCATTTTTGACGAGGACGACGCCGGAGAGTAGGATAAGGAGCGGGAGAATCGTCGAAAGGTACGACTGCAGGCCGTAGTTGGCGCTGCTGTAGAATGCAACCCTCTTCGAGGCCTCAACCCACTCGTCTAGCTTCCTCGAAACCCTCTCCACCAGGTAACTGAAGGCATCCAGGGACTTTGCATCGAGCCTGCCGTCGAGGCCCCCCTTGAAGTACTCAACCGTCTCTGAGTACCTCTTTCTCTCCTCGGCCGAGGCGGTTTTGAGACCGTGGATAAAGGCCCTGAGCGAGAGACCATAGACGGGGAGGGTGAGAAGCGTAATGGTGCCGAGGTAGAAGTTCAGCCTGAAGACGACGATGATGGAAACGAGGAGCGAGAAGGCTTCGATGATGACCGCCGGAATCAGGGACATGCCCATCCTGCCAACTATCTCCGTGTCAGACTGGATGCGAGAGAGGGCATCGCCGGTGTCGAGGTCTTCAGCCAGGAGCGTTGAGATGAATAGCTTCCTCTTTAGCCAGGCAGCGGCTTTGGTCTCGGCAAAGTTGCTCACGAAGCCAGAGTAGAGGTAAACAATTGTGGAGGCCGTGTAAAGGAGGACGATTATCCCGATGTACTCAAGGATTTCCCGTGTGCCCAGTCTTTCAAGGTTTGCGAGAAGGTCCCTGAGGTAGAAGGGCACCATCGCCGAGAGAAGCGTTGAGATTGCCCCCAGGATTATGAGGAGGGCCATGTAATGCTTGTGTGCGAGTCCAATCTGGAGAACCCTGCGGACGTTATTATTCAATTAACATCCCACCTAAGTTTTTATGAAGGACTTCATATCCCACGTTGCGATGTGATTTTTGATAATCTCCAGCATATTACTGTTCAATAAGAATAAACTTAATGTTTTCGTAAAATTATTGTTGTAAACTAATGGTTTGATCATAATTTGTCATAAATGAAAGCAAAGAAAAAACAAGAGAAAATGTGGTGGTTAATTTGATGGCCAAGGCAAAGGTTAAAAATCGTGATGAGTATTGGCTCTACATAAGAAAGAAGCCAGTGAAAGGAAGACAACCAATCAAAGGACAGCCAAAGCCATCTCTCGATGCCAAAGATAGGGATAATAGAGGATCTAGTGCCCAGCGATCGCCACAGGAAGCTGCCCAGAACACACTGTTTTTTCAGTTACCACTGGATCCTAGCCGAGGAGATGGGAATCTACTTCTGAGGTTCTTTTCACCTCAATTTATGGTTCGTTTGAAGCGACCGAAAGGTTTCTAAAGGTACCCGCCGAGGTATAAAGCAGAAGGTGAAGTTAAGTGAAGTTAATGCTGTTCCTAAGGACAACTTTCATGATAGCCCTTCTCACGGGCCTTCTAATGGCCATGGGCTACCTTCTCGGCGGCGCCAGATGGATGACCTATATGTTCTGGTTCGCCGTTGGCATGAGCTTCCTCTCCTTCTGGTACAGCGACAAGCTCGTGGTTAAGATGATGAAGGCGAGAATAGTGAGCAGGGAAGAGGCCCCAGAGCTCTACGAGATAGTCGAGAAGCTCAGCAGGGAAGCGGGCCTCCCGATGCCGAGGATTGCCATAATAGACGACCCAACGCCGAACGCCTTCGCCACTGGCAGAAACGCAAAGCACGCCCTCGTCACCGTCACCACCGGAATAATGGAGCTTCTTGATAGAGATGAGCTCGAGGGCGTTCTCGGCCACGAGCTTACCCACGTGAAGAACCACGACATACTCGTTGGAACGATTGCTGGAGCGTTGGCAGGGGCGGTTGTCTACATAGCCTACATAACCAAGTACCTGGCCTTCTTCAAGGCCATCTTCGGCGACCTCAGCCTCGACCGCTTTATATACGCCCTCCTCATCGCCATAACCGCCCCGATAGCGGCCATAATAATCCGCTCGGCGATAAGCAGGCGGAGGGAATTTGCCGCTGATGAGGGCGGCGCTAGGCTCAGCGGCAAGCCCTGGGCCTTGGCAAGTGCCCTGCTCAAGCTCGACGAGGCGGTTAAAAAGCTCCAAGAGGAAGCTAAGGCCAAGAAGAAAAAGCCCCTCGGCAACCCAGGACTGGCTCACCTCTTCATAGTGAACCACTTCGAGGGCGATAAAGTTTCCAGGCTCTTCGCAACCCACCCGCCGACCGGGGAGAGGATAGCCCACCTCAGGGAGATAGCGAGGGACATGGGCGTCGAGTTCCCGTACTGATTTCCTTTTCCGCCCGCTCTGGCTTCTTTAATTCAGTAACTATGCAATTGTTTAATTCGATAATCCTGGTATCGACAGACATTTAAACGTTAGTGCATATCTCTGAGCGGTGATGGGCATGAAAGCTGTAAAGGCAACCCTTCTCTACGACGGCTTAGGCAACGTTTTGAAAGACGTCTATGTGGTCTTTGACGGGAATATCATGGACGTAACGAAGGAAAAGCCGAAGGAAGCGGAAATAATAGCCGAGGGCGTCGTAACGCCGGCCTTCATAGACGGCCACAGTCACATAGGAATGGAACGCTACGGAGAGCCTTATCAGGAAGGGGAAGCAAACGAACAGATGGACGCGGTTCTACCGCTCGTGGATGCTCTCTACTCCATCTACATGGACGACAAGGCCTTCAAGCACTCGATAGAGTTCGGCGTCCTGTACTCGTCCGTCCTCCCGGGGAGCGGGAACATCATCGGCGGAAAGGCGGTTTTCATAAGGAACTACGGCAGGGACATAGAGGATGCCTTCATCCAGTACGCGGGAGTTAAAGTGGCCTTCGGCTACAATCCGCGCTCGACGAAGGATTGGAAGGGGACCAGGCCGAGCACGAGGATGGGGGCGATAGGGATACTCCTCAACTGGCTCATAAAGACCAGGAACACTATAGCGCTCCTTGAGAAGGGCAAGAAGGACCCAGAGGAGGTCGAACCTACCGTTGAGGCGCTCATACCAGTCCTCAAGGGCGAAGTCCCACTCCGCGTCCACGTCCACAAGGAAGACGACATCGCGGCGCTCCTCATGATAAAGAGGAAGTTCGGGCTGAAGATTACCATCGAGCACGCCGGCGACGTCCACAGCAGGGAGACCTTCGAGAAGATAAAGCGTGAGGGCGTTCCGGTAATCTACGGCCCCTTCGACGCCCACCCCTACAAGGTCGAGCTGAAGCACGAGGACTGGAAGAACGCGAGGTATTTACTCGAGGTCAGGCCTCTCTTTGGACTGATGAGCGACCACCCGGTCACGCTCCAGGCGAACCTCTACCTCCAGCTCAGGCACTTCATAAGGCTCGGCATGAGCAAGGAAGAGGCGATAAAGATCATAACCTACAACAACGCGAAAATCCTCGGCGTTGACGACAGGCTCGGAAGCATAGAGAAGGACAAGTGGGCCTCGCTTGTCGTCTGGAACGGCGATCCGTTTAACCTTGAGAACTACCCGACGCACGTCTTCGCGGAGGGAGAGCTTATTCACGAGGCGGATTACTGACCTTCCAGCTTTTCATACTTTTCCACGAGCTTTATAACGATCTCGTATAGCTCGTCAATTCTATCGAGGCCCTCCTTCACAGTATCGAGGTTGAGCCTGTCGTACTTGTGAACAATGGCATTTCTAAGTCCGTTGTAGGCTCTCAAAAGTTCGGCTTCATCTTTGGGGATAACCTTCGCCTTCCTGAGCCGTTCGATGTTTGTGTAATCGTCTTCGACTGTCATTCCCAAGTCCTTAACGAGCATTGCAACGACATCCATTGCGATGTCCACGCAGAGCTGGAGAGAGTAAAGGAGGGCTCTCTGGGTAACTTCGTCCTTCATCTCATGGTTTTTTATGAACTCGTATTCCTCTTCAAACCGCTCAAGCTTCTCTAAGTACCTCCGCCTTCTCATGGGCACGCCTCCTGAGTCTTATCTTCTCCCTTACGCTCTCGAACTGGTTCTCCTTTATCCTGTGCTCCATGTCCCTCCACAGCTTTCGGAAGTGGTAGAAATACTCCGATAGCTCAAGCTCGTCGCCGTATATAACCTTGTGATTTTTGATTACCTCAATCTGAACGTAAAGTGGGAGCTCCTCAAAGACCTTAACATCGTATTTTCCCCCGAGCTTTTTGAGGACTTCCCGGTATACACCGGGCTTTGGCTTCACGAGGCAGACGTCAACGTCGCTTCTGCTTGTGGCTTCCCCCTTGACGTGGGAGCCGTAGAGAAGGATCCCCATGCAGGAGTCTTTGAACTTCCTGAAGTCCCCGCGGAGCTGTGCCATGAGGCTCATCGAACCACCAGAGGTAATGGGGAAAGAATAAGATAAGCCTTTCGTCAGCTCACCCTAAACTCAAAGCCCCTCGCGAAGGTGTAGGCCTCCCTAAGCTCCGGCCTCTCTTTCAGGAACCTGAGGATGTACTGGCCGCAGTTCGAGCCGATGAGGTTCTCCCTCGTGTCGCCGACGGAGATAATGACGTCGTAGCCGAGCCTCCTCAGGTCGTCCACGAACTTCTTGTGCTTCATCGGAAGGCCAGTTTCGAGGTCAACGTCGTTGGTTAGCCTGTTCTTCAGAGCGCTCACCGTCGGGTTGAGGGGCGTTATCTTGATGAGGAAGTACTCCTTCGGGAAGTACTCGGCTATAACGTTTGCATCGGCCTCATTCTCCCTCGCGAGGGCGAAGTTTAGCGTAATCTTCTTGCCGCCCTCGTCGTAGAAGGCTTTGCCGTACTCCGCGATTTTCTCGAAGTCCCACTTCCTGACCGGGATTATCTCGTCCCTCTGCTCCGGATTCGTGGAGTGTATCGAGAACTGGAGCTGGAAGTTGGTCGGGAACATCTCCTTCTTGAGTTCGAGGAGCCTCTCAAAGAACTTGTTGGTTCCTATCGGGGCTATCGTCGAGAGCGAGGGATGGAAGTTCTCGTAGCGCTCACCCAAAAGCCGCATTGCCTCTATGACGGCCATGTTGAAGCTCGGCTCGCCCATCC
The DNA here is from genome assembly GCF_006274605.1 of Thermococcus indicus. Classification (NCBI taxonomy): domain Archaea; kingdom Methanobacteriati; phylum Methanobacteriota; class Thermococci; order Thermococcales; family Thermococcaceae; genus Thermococcus; species Thermococcus indicus. The sequence continues at coordinate 1,441,447 of NZ_CP040846.1, read as the reverse complement.
TCGCGAACTGCACCTTGAACTTCCTGGTTTTCGGCTTCCCGTTCCAGCGCCTCTGGATTGGATACTCTATCTGCTCCATCAGTTCATCAAGGCTCAGCCTTCCCTTGTAGAAGAAGCCGGCGTCGCACATCTTGCAGCCGACCGGACAGCCGTTGAGCGATGAGACGATGAGCACCCACTTCTCGGCCGGATTGTAGGTCGGAATCGATTCGACGAACTCGACGATGTTCCCCTTGAAGGTTCTCCCGATGTAAACCACCGCAACGTTGGGGTCGCCAACCTCACTCAGTATCTCCATACCTCTCCCTCCTCCATATCACCATCGCGGTTTTGATTCCGTCCGCTATCGCCAGGGCCGTCTGGCGGTAGATTCCGTTCTTAACGTCCCCAACGAGGAAAAGGTTATCGTCCTCGATGCCCTCAACCAGTTCGATGTTCGGCACCCTGCCGATGGCACCGAGCACCATCTCAACCTCAAAGTCGCCAGCGCTGGTTTTAGCTAAAAGCTTTCCCTTTCCGTTTGTGGGCTGTATTTCCCGAACCTGTCCCATCAGCGTCCTGATGTTTGAGCGTTTCTTCACGAGTTCCTGGAGGTGGGGCAGAGCCTTCGGCTCGCTCCTCATGAGGATTATCACTTCGTCGCTGGTCTCGCTCATTGTTAAGGCGTAGTCAAAGGCCACATCGCCGCCGCCAATGATGAGAACTCGCCCATAGTGCCGCCTCGGGACTTCAGCGACGTGGTAGATTATCCCCTCGAAGGGAAGCCTCCTCGGCCTCGTCCCCGTCGCAACGACCAGGTACTTGAAGCGGTAAGTTCCTTTATCCGTTTGGACTTCAAAGAACTGGCCGGTCTTTCTCACGGCTCTGACTTTCTCGTAGAGGATTTTCAGGTCGTACTTCCTCACGTACTCCTCGAGGATTTCAACAACTTTCTCACCCTTGATTCCGTCGGGGAAGAACATCGTGTTCTCGACGGAGTAGGCGTTCCTTATCAGTCCCCCGATTCTATCCTTCTCGAAGATTACGCTCTCTATCCCGTAGCGCGCCAGCTGGACGGCCGTCGCTATGCCTCCGATCCCGGCCCCGATTATCCCGACGAGAGCCATTCGAGCACCTCCTCCAGCGTTGGCGTAACCGCGAAGCCGTGGGAGAGGTTTCTAAGCGTTGCCTCGTGGAAAAACCTGTTCTGGGTCAGCGTCCCGTCAACCGGAAAGACGACGTTGAAGCCCCGCACGAAGGCCTCCCTGGCTGTTGTTTCACAGCAGAGGTGCGTCATGACGCCGGTGATGACTACCGTCTCGATGCCGAGCTTTCTGAGCTTTCCCTCAAGGTTAGTGCCGTGGAAGGCGTCGTAGGTTCTCTTCTCGATGACTGTTCCGGCAAAGGGCTTGAACTCTTCAAGAAGTTCGTTTAGCGGGTCGTTCTTCGGCATGTCTCCGCCCCACCAGCGGGTCATGATGTCGTCCTGGTGGGAGTGGCGGGTGAAGATTAGCGGAACGCCAAGCTTCTCCACCTCCCTGTAAAACTCCACCAGCCCCGGAACGAATCGAGGCGCGGAAGGCAGGAACGCCCTGCTCTCCGGCGTGAGAAAGTATCTCTGAAGGTCTATCGCCAGAACCGCCGACTTCCGGAACGGCCTGACCTTCTCCCACTTCCTCGGCCTGAAATACCGCTCCCTCATCTCGGCTATGAATCCCCGGGTGAAGTAGTCCTCCTTCATGGTTCTGGAAAGGAATGGGGGGCTTAAATGTCTATCCCCCTCGTCATTGCCCCGTCTATCACAACTGTTGAGCCGAGCATGTACTCCGCCTCTTCGCTCAGGAGAAAAGCCACCAGCGAACCGAGTTCGCTCCATCTTCCCGTCCTGTGGAGGGGCGTTCTTCCAAGCACTTCCCGCTCCCAGGTCTCCTCAAAGGGTTCTCCCCTCGCCTCGGCGACGGCTTTGAGGTTCTCCCGTGCACCGGGTGTATCGAAGCTTCCGAGCAGAACGCTGTAGGCCCTTATCCCGCGCTTTCCGTATGTTCTCGAAACGCTCCTGGCGAGCTGAACCAGACCCGCCCGCGTTACATCTGCCAGAGCCAGCGGCGGCATCGGCTCCTTTATCGAGACGGAGTTGAGGTAAATCAACGTGCCCTTCTTTTTTCTTTCAAGCCACGTCTGGACAAGGAGCGTCGTTAAATAACCCGGAGCGACCGTATGAAGAGCAGAGGCCTCAATCCAGTCTATATAACCAGCCTCGTGGAGGAGGCAGGGTTCACAGCGGACGTTGCCGGCGTTCCAGACGAGGGCGTCGATTCCACCGAGGAGCTCCCATCCCTCCTTGACGAGGTTCTCCAGATCGCGCTGGTCGAAGAGGTTGGTTCTAACGGAATAAACCTCGCCGTAGCCCGAAAGCTCTTCCAGGGCCTTCTTCAGATTCTCCTCACTCCTGGAGCTTATAACAACTCTCGCGTTCCTCTTCAACAGCTCCTTTGCAACGTTGAACCCTATGCCCCGCGATGATGCCGTGACGATGACGCCGATGCCGTTCAGGTCTATCTCCACCCTCATGATTGGAGCTACGCAGGGAGGGATAAAAACCTTCCCAAAACTTTATACGTCCACCCTCGAAGTGCCAACCATGACCGAGCCGAAGGATATAGTGCTTAAGGAGAGCCAGGAGGTCGAGGGCCTTCCAATCGAGGGGCCCTGGCCCGACGAGGTTTCGAGTCTTGAGGAGGTTCTCGATTATTACGAGCGCATAGGCTTTCAGGCGACGCACCTCGGAAGGGCGATAGAGATCTGGCAGAAGGTAGAGGAGAAGCGCGCCAGCGGCGAGGAGGTTAGAGTTTTCCTTGGCTACACCTCCAACATAATCTCCTCCGGGCTGAGGGAGATAATCGCGTGGCTCGTCAAAGAGGGCAAGGTGGACGTCATCGTAACCACCGCTGGCGGAATCGAGGAGGACTTCATAAAGGCCCTGAAGCCATTTATCCTCGGCGACTGGCAGGTTAATGACGCTTTAATGCGCGAGAAGGGAATCAATAGAATCGGCAACATCTTCGTGCCCAACGACCGCTACATCGAGTTCGAGAAGTACATGATTCCCTTCTTCGAGCGGGTCCTTGAGATGGAGCGAAAAACCGGAAAGCCCCTGACGGCGAGCGAGTTCATCCACGAGATGGGCCGCTACATGGACGAGAAGCTCGGCAAAGAGAAGGAGCGCTCGGTAATCTACTGGGCCTACAAGAGGAACGTCCCGATATTCTGTCCCGCCATAACCGACGGCTCGATAGGGGACATGCTCTACTTCTTCAAGGAGGAGCGCGGGGACAGGGAACTCATTATAGACATCGCCAACGATATAGTCAAGCTCAACAATCTAGCCGTTACGGCTAAAGAGACCGCCTCGATAATTCTCGGAGGCTCCCTGCCAAAGCACGCGATAATCAACGCCAACCTCTTCCGCGGAGGAACCGACTACGCGATTTACATCACGACGGCTATTCCATGGGACGGCTCGCTGAGCGGTGCACCGCCGAGCGAAGGTGTCAGCTGGGGCAAGATAAGGGCTAAGGCTGACTACGTTGAGATTTGGGCCGACGCGACGCTGGTCTTCCCCATGCTGGTGTGGAAGGTGATGAAGGGGTGAGACTCAGAAAGTTGAAGCTTAGAGCTCTGCGGGTTTATTTGATCCTGAGTTCCAGAAAGCGGAGGAAGAATCTCCCGATTGAGGACTACATGGGCGTGTTCGGGGAGGCATCGCCCGAGGAGCTCAACGGGTACGCCCTCGAGTTCTGGTTTCCCCAATAGTTTGCACCTCCACTGCAAACTCTTTTTAAATACCTTTGCAGTCCGAGTGCAAAATCTTTATAAATATCTTTGCACTATAACTGCACATGCTTGAAATGCAAAACCCATGGTGGTTTAACGAGCCGGACAGGGACTGGGAGCTCTTTGAAAAGCTCACCTACAGGATTAGGCCGAGGTGGCTCGACGAGCTTTCAACGGAGCCTTTCGCCCTCAACTTCGTCGTTGGACCAAGGCGGGTCGGGAAAACGCTCGGGATAAAGCTCCTTATCAGGGAGCTCCTCAAACGGGTCGATAGTCCCTATGCGGTCTTTTATTTCAGCTGCGACGTCCTCGAGGACTACAGGGAGCTTTTGGAGGTCCTCAACGACTACCTCAAACTGAAGAGGCGGAAAGGCATAAAAACTGCCTTCGTGTTCCTCGACGAGGTCAGCCTGGTTGATGACTGGTGGCGTGCTTTGAAATTCCTCATAGACAGGGGCGAGCTAAGGGGCGACGTCGTTACCGTAACGGGCTCGATTTCCCTGACGGTTGGACGGCACTTCGAGACCTTCGGGGGCAGGAGGGGAAAGGGAAAGACCGTCGAGGTAATGCCCCTGAGCTTCCGCGATTATTACCGGCTCTTCCACGACGAGTTCTTTCCCTCAAAGGGCGAGGAGGTTTTTGAGCGATACCTCGAAACCGGCGGCTACCTCGCATACCTCAACGGAACGCTGAAGGTCGAGGAGCTGGTGGGCTTCCTGAAGGCGGATTTGAAAGCTTTAGACCGCTCCACCGACCTCGCGAGGGACGTTGTGGGGGCTGTGCTTGATAAAGCCCCCTCTCCAACTTCCTTCAACGCAGTGGCGAAGGCCGTCGGCGTTTCCCCTCACACGGCGAGGGATTACATCGAGCTCTTCGAGGCGTTCCACGTTCTCCTGCAGGTTCTCTACCTCGGTGGCGACGGAAAGGTCTATCCGAGGAAGGAACGAAAACTGATTCTCCGCGACCAGCTCCTCGCGAGGGCGATGGAGCTGTGGACGAGGAGGGGGGTTGATAAGGCTGTTCTCTACGAATGGCTCGTCCAGGAGCACCTCTACCGGAAGTTCGGCGAGGTTTACTACTACCGGAACTCCTACGAGGTTGATGCGATAGCAGGAAACCTGAAGGTCGAGGTCAAGTCGGGGGAAAGGAAGGGACGCTATCTGAGGGACGTCAGGGTTCTGAAGGGCTCCGAGATTCCGGGGTTCCTCTACTCCCTTACTTAGCGAACTCCCTTATCCCCTCAACGTCCCTTTTCTGAATCAGTCTGAGGAGTTTAGCAGGACGAGATAGCCTTCAGCCCCTTTCCCTTCAGCGCCCCTCAAATAAAATTGGAACTCCCGCATCGGGGATGATAACTGCGATTATGATAATCGCAATTATCAATTTAAACCCTTTCGCTCACAAGCTCCAAAATCCTCTCCTCCCCGCCCGGCAGCACCAGCGGTCTCGACAGGTGCTTCCTCGCGTCTGGTGGCACTTCGTAGATTTTCCTCTCCAGCTCTCGCGGGACTTCGACCGGGATGATCTTCTTCGGCATTCTATAACCGCAGCGCTTGCACCTGAGGTAATCACCCTTGCTCTTCATCGTCCCTCCACAGCGCGGACACTTGGGCTTCTGATACTCGATTTTGGGGACGAGTTTGACCGGGTAGAACTTCTCAAGGTTGAGCGTTAAAACGCCCTCGTGCTCCTTAACTCCTCCCGCCGCGATAATCTCATCGCCCGGCAGGAGCTTCCTCACATAGTTACGGAACTTTTTGGTGGGTTCAAAGGCTGCCACTCTAATTTTCCCGGTCTCGTCCTCCAGCTCGAAGAAAACGTGCCTCCCGCGCTCCCAGTAGGGGCCGGCTACTTTACCTCTGACAACCGCACTGTCGTAGAGCCTCAGCTCGTTGATTTTCTTCGGCGTTAGGTGGTCGTCGGTGTTCTGGTTGGTCTTGTAGAGCTGGTAGAAAGCGACAGGTTCCTCAAACTCAACCCGCTCGAAGGTCCGGAGGACCTTCCCGGCATCGATCCCGCGGATTCCAACGAGGACAGGGTCCTTGCCGTGGGGCGTTATCAGAACTGTTCTCTTGTATGGGTCAACGTTGTCGTAGGTGAATGGATAACTCCACCCGTCAGCTAAAAAGACGCTCTCCCCATCGACTCTCCTCGGCGTCCCCCAGTTTTCAGGCTCCCTGTAGGCCAACAGCTCGTAAGTGAAGCGCTCGAGGGGGTAGCCGATTGAAGCGAGCGCGCCGATTATTCCGCGACCGAGCTTGAACTTGAAGACCTCGGCTCCAACTTGCCTTGCAACTTCCTCGGCTTCCTCTATGGTGACGTGCTCCCTCAACGCCCTGAGTGAGAACTCGGTCAGTTTTTCGGGGATTTCGCCTTCGAAGAAGACAACGCCGGGGTTGGTGTTCTCGTGGGTGAAATCTGCCAGCTGGTTCACGTAAAAGAGAACCGTGTTTTTGATTTCTGGAATAAACTCCTCATCGACCTCAAAGGTCATCGCGACCGCTCCGTTGCCCCTCGTTTTGTACGGGATGTTTGGGTTGAGCCTTATCAGCCTCGGCAGGTCGATGGGCTCCGCTATCCGGGACAGCTCGCGGTAGAGGAGCGCGCCGAGGTAGGTGGTGCACATGCCGTTGGGCGAGTCGGTGTCATCGATGCCGATGTGAAGGAGCATGGTTGAAGAAATGGGAATGGGTTTAAAAATCAACCGCCGAAGAGCCAGAGCACCGCGTCCGGAAAGCGCCTCGACCAGTAGTACTCGTTGTGCCCTGCACCTTTATCCTCGATGACGAGGAGGTTTTCGTCCTCAATGTAGCCCTTCTCCCTCAATACCTCCACCATCCTCCTGTTGGTCTCCACCATTTCGCTCGGGTCGCTTCCCTCAAGGGTCCCCCAGTCGATGTAGATCTTTTCCGGGCCTTCCGGGGCGTTCCTCACGAAGTCATAGATCTCCGGGTTGAACCAGAAGGCTGAACTCATAGCCCCAACGTAGCGGAAGGTCTCCGGGTAGGCGAAGCCGGCGTAGATCGAGATGAGCCCCCCGAGGGAGGAGCCCATTATCCCTGTCTCGTTCGGGAGGGTTCTGTAATGGGAGTCGATGTACGGCTTGAGAGTTTCGACGATGAAGCGGACGTAGGCGTCTCCCTCCCCGCCCCCTTCGTAGGCCTCGTTCCTCCACGGCGAGTACTCGTCTATCCTCCTCTCACCGCCGTTGTCTATGCCGACCACTATGACGGAGAAGTTTCTCTCCCGAAAGAGTTTCTCCAGGGTCTCGTCCACATTCCATTCGCCGGCGAAGGAGGTCGCCTGGTCAAAGAGGTTCTGGCCGTCGTGCATGTAGAGGACGGGGTATCTTCTGTCGCTTTTCCCGTAGTCGGGCGGCAGATAGACCCATATCCTCCTCGTCCTGTTGAGCTGGGGCATGAACATCTTGAAAGTCGTCACGTTCCCGACTATCGTGTGCGTGCCGACCCCTACCTCCTCCACGTAATCGCGCCAGTGATAAACCGTGAACTCGTAGATTCCGTTTTCCTTGAACGTGAAGTGTCTGTTCGAAATCTCTTCACCGTTTCTGCCCTTCTCAACGGTCTCCCACGAGCCGCGGGTGAACTTGAACTCGATCCCGGTTCCTTCCCTGAACTCCAGCGTTATCTCCCACCTCCCGTCGTCGCGCTTTCTGAGCCTGTAGTTTTCATCACCCGGATTCCAGCCGTTGAAGTCACCTGCGATATAAATCGAGTCGTTTTCCGGAGTGTAGTTAGGAACCGAGACGATGAACGTGACCGTGACCACATTGGGGGTTCCCGTAGCGGTGGAGGTCGTTTCATTGTCCCCTTCGAGTACTTCGGTGCTCGCTGTTCCCGTCGTTGAAATGGAGCTAGTTGGCATCGGGGTGCTCTGGGGAGAATCGGTCGTCTCACTGGCCTGGAGGGTGGTGCTTTCGTTGGACTGTCCTGAGGTCGTCTGCGTGGCTCCGCCGCCGTTGAGACATCCAGCGGAGAGGACGAGCATTCCCGCGAGCAGCACAATGATAGGTATGGTTGGGATGTTTTTTACCATACGAATCACCCCAGGTGAGAAATGGAGCGTACCAGTTTACCGTCCGTCTGGTTTTTTCGTCTCCCTGAACCTCTCGTACATCAGCACATCAACGAAGCCCTCCCCCGGGACGTACTGGTGCTTCCTCCAGCGGCCCGCGAGGGTGAAGCCGTTCTTCTCAAGAACCCTTATCGATGCAATGTTTGTCTCGAAGACGTGGGCATAGACCTTCCGCAGGTTGAGCCACTCAAAGGCGTAGTCAAGGGCGAGCTCTACAGCCTCGCTGGCATAGCCGTGGCCCCAGTGCCTTCTGGCCAGGAAGTAGCCAAGCTCGGCGCGCCCGTTGTGGTGGTCTATTCTGTGCAGCCCCACAAGTCCAACGAGGGAGCGCGAGGAGTTCTCTATGATTGCGAATACCTTCTCGTGCTTCTTTTCCCGCCTCAGAGCCTCGTACCACTCCAGCTCATCCTCGTAGAAGAATATCTCCTCCGGGAAGGAGAGGTACTTCCTGACGTCGCGGTCGTTGTACCAGAGCCAGACCTGCCGCAGGTCGTCCTTCAGAAGCATGCCTATCGACACGAGGCTTCCCCTGAGTATGATCGGCCTCATAGCGACACCTTAACTTTATATAAGCCGTTTGCGTATTTAAGGGTGATGGACAGGGAAAGGCTCATACGGACGGTTGAGGCGATACTCAGGGGCACGGGGTATAAAACGGCGCGTATGGAGTTTAAGGGCTCGTGCTTTGACATAGTGGCGAGCAGGTTATTCCTCCTGCTCTTCATAAAGGTGGCCACCAACATAGATGCCGTCACCGGGGAGCAGGCGGAGGATTTAAAGAGACTGGCCCGCTTCTTCAAGGCTTCGCCCCTGATCGTCGGCCTAAAGACGAAAAACGCCGAGCTTGAGGAGGGCGTCGTTTACGAGAGGTTTGGGATCTACGCCCTACGGCCCGAGACCCTCTACGACGTCCTCGTCGAGAACGAGATGCCGGCCATATTTGCCGAGCGCGGCGGCTTTTACGTGAGGATAAACGGCGGCCTCTTGAGGAAACTGAGGGAGAAGTACGGATACTCAATAAACGAGCTGGCGCAGCTCCTCGGCGTCTCCAGAAAGAGCCTCACCAACTACGAACGCGGTGAGCAGGCGGTCTCACTCGAGGTCGCCATACGACTTGAGGAGCTCTTCGACGAGCCCCTGGCGGAGCCCATCGACGTTCTCCACTCGACCGTTGAGGCCAACCTCGACGTTACCCCCGAGACACCGCTTGAGAGGGAGATATTCGACCGCCTCAAGGAACTGGGCCTCGGCGTTGTCAAGGTCAAGAAGGCCCCATTCAACGCTGTGTCGAGGGAGGAGGAGTTCAGGATCCTGACGGGCATAGACGAGCGCAAGACCCGCTCCACAGTCAAGCGCGCCGAGATGGTGGCGGAGGTTGGCAGGATAATAAACAGCGACGGTGTCTTCATACTCGAGAAGACCAGGACCGAGGTCGTTGGGGAGGTCCCCCTTATCCCGAAGGACAGCCTCGACGAGGTGAGGGACGCCGACGAGCTCATAGACCTCATAGAGGAGCTGAAGAAGGAGATAAAGAAGGGGCTCTTCGGCTGATCGCGTTCCGGCTGTTCCCCTTCAGCTGAACAGCACCTTTCTCCAGGTCTCCCGCAGTTTGGGTACGTACTCCCCCGGTGACGCTATGAGGACGGCCCAGCGCGGCGTCTGACGCCTCTTCAGGGCGTTGGCCAGGGGCGTAACCCGGGTCAGCGGCTGTATCCCTCCGTCGTCCAGGAGAACGTTTATCTCCGTTGCCTTAAGCCTCGGCTCGCTGAGCATGAGGTCCGCTATGCTGAACTCCAGGATCACCTCCCCTTCCCTCGCACCAACCTCATCTGCGAGTGCCCTCTCTATCTCCTGCCTCCTTTTGACGTTCCTGTACGCCGTCAGCAGCTCCCTCTTCTCCTCGGTGCTCAGTTCGTCGGCGTTTGCCAGAACTGCGGCCTTGTAAAGCTCCCTGTACTTCACGCGCCGCACCATCTCCGCGGGGAAGCCCTCGAGATCCTCCAGCTCCACAAGAACGCGGCAGTCGGTCATCTTCCAGAAGTCCCAGAGGTGGCCCTCCTCCAGGGCGAACTCCAGGGCCCGGGTGAGCATTCCCTCCGCTATCTTCACGGTGTGGTGGAAGTAAACGCGGGAGTACATGAGGGATCTTGCTACCATCATGCCCTCAACTGCCTCGATGCCCTTCTCATCGACAACGAGCTCGCCGTCGTGAATCCGGAGGACCTTCATGAGCCTCTCCAGGTCGATTATGCCGTGGGCGACGCCGGTGTAGTGCGCGTCCCTGACCAGGTAGTCGAGCTGATCAACGTCCACATCGCCGTGCAGCATCTGGCCGAGGTAGCGCTTTTCGTGTTTGCCGAGGATGAGGTTCGCCACGTCCGCCGGTTCGAAGTCATAGCCGTAATCCTCAATTATCTCTGGAATCCTGCCGCCGTTCTCGCTCTCGGTTATGTTGATCTTGCCGAGAACTATATCCTGTCCGAGCCGCATATGGTCGTGCTCTTTAACGTAGTGCTTGTATATGCTCTCGAACGTGTGGCTGAAGGGCCCGTGCCCGATGTCGTGAAGGAGAGCCCCGACCTGGAGGAGCATACTTTCATCCTCGCTCAGTCCAACTTCCGCGGCGAGTCTTCGGGCTATGCTCCACGCGCCGAGGGAGTGTTCAAAGCGAGAGTGGTTGGCACCAGGGTAAACGAGGTACGCGAGGCCGAGCTGTCTTATATTCCTGAGACGCTGGAACTCGGGGGTTTTGACGAGGTCAAGAATGAGCCCTGTGAGCTTCATGCTGCCGTGGATACCGTCGTGAATAATTTTCCCATTCATCGCTATCACCGCTGAAAATTTGAGAACAGGCTTAAATAAATTTTCGGCATTGTGACAATGGCACGGTGAAATAGCGGAAAGGGAATGTCCGGGGTTTTTCGGGGTTATGGCCTTTCATCCCGCGTGCCTGGTCCTTTCCCACCCCCCGGGGCAAGTTTTCCACGGGAAAAATGCGATCTCGGCTGGGTTGTTATAGGGAAGGTTTTTATACATCGGCGCCTATTATTATGCCATGGACTGTATGAGCTTGCTGGAGGGAGTTTACGCTGGCCCTTTGAACATTCCTGAGCTCACTACTGGACATACCCTGTACTGGAAAAAACTACATGGTATGGCGACCCAAAATCTTAAAGAAATCTCCGACAGGAGTTCAATCGAAGTCTCTGAAGGCCTTCTGAACCCGGGGGCAGCCCTGGGTCGTGTCCAGATACTGCAGAAATAGGGTTCGTTTTTACCGGAGATCGGGCATCGAACAGAAACGCACACGGCTCATCGAGTGGACGATACCGCATTTCCTCACCAGGAATAGTGGCGATGGCTGCAGAATGTGTCCTAGGAATAAGGACATCTTCAAACTGTCGTGACCCGTCGCGATCCGCCGCCGGGTTTGAGAAGGGGAGGCGTGGCCAGGGTGTCTCCTTTGAACTCCTTCAAATGGGACTGCTTGAACGTTACATATGGTATGGGGTGAACCAATGGACGGTACCCAAACGGTCCTCGTGGTTGAGGCGTCCATAGTTATGCTGGCGGATTTAACCGCCGCAACGGTGATATTTAAAAAGTACCTCTCAACCCGCAGGAAGTCGGTACTTGCCTTTTCCCTGGCGTGGATATTCGATTTTATCTTTGTCCTTGCCAGTGCCTTCCAGGATGTGGGCTGGCTTGAGGTTGTTGGATTGATCTCACTGCCCCTATTTGCGGGATTGATGTTCTACGGCTCGGTTCTGTTTATGGGGGAGGAAAGCCTTGGAATACGCCACGGCAACTTGGGAAAAATGGGACTCATGCCGGTTATGTTCATGTTTTATATGTACGCCACATATTACTACACGAACAACGCTCTGTGGACCGCCACTGTGGCCGCCTCTTTTGGTATAAGCGGAGTTTTCGTCGTTGGGGCGGGGACTCTGCTGTGGGACGTGAGGGAGATTTATCATAGTGCCGTGAAGTACCTTTCAATGGGCATTATCTTCTTTGGACTTCACCTGATTCCCGCCTCAATTTTGGGTATCCATACTTGGTACATGCCTGTGGGGTTCACACTCTCAACGGTCCTCATAGTTGAGATGGCATGGGCCATGCTTCGTCTAGTGCACATGGACACTTTTGAGAACATTTCAAAAAGCGTTCCATCGGAGATAGACATGAGCCCTGGAGTGATGGTGATAGATCAGAAGAGCTACATTCAGCTCAAATCCGTCCTTGCGAACTCCCCGGTCCTTGCATTTATACGCAATGTCTCCGACATTCCGGAGACGTGGACATACTACTTCGTGACAACGGTTCCCTTTGAAAGGGCTGCCAAAACGCTTAACCCAACTGATCTGGCCAAGATGGTGGAAATCTCCTACCGCTATATGGAGAAAGTCTCCGCCTCCGGCGGCAGGGGCGTTGTTGTTATTGACTGCCCGGAATACCTCGCGGTTTACAACTCCTGGGAGAGCCTTATGAAATTTCTCTCGAAACTGCGGGACATTGTTGTCATCAACAATGGTACCCTGATACTGGTTGTTGAGAAGACCAGCTTCGACCCCCAAAGGTACTCCCAGCTTGTACGGCTTATGGAGTGAGGCAGCTTTATATACCCTCTTTTTCAACGTGTTAATGCCCCCGCGCGAGGACTCTGGGGACGAATGAACCAGAGTGCGATGCGGGGGCCACAGCCCGGTCTTACAGCGAGGTCCCCGCGGGAGGGCCTTCCGCGTTACGGAGCGCGATGACCGCGGGAAACCCAGACCGGGCACAGACGGCCCGCCTGGGTTAGCCCGCCTGAGCCCGCCGTCTGGCATCGATGAGGGCGGGAGTTACGGGCGGGCCATAGGAATTCTACGATTTTTGCAAACTATTAATCATAGTATGCAAAATCCGAATAGAAAAAGTTTATTTATGATGGACGCTAAAGTTGACCGGGGGAGGGCATGAGGATATCCGGAAGAAAAAAATGGGAACTGCTCCTTCGCCACTATCCCCCCTGGCAGGGATACTCACCCAAGAAGAGAAGAGAGAGGAAAACAACGGAAGTTATCGAGGTATTTGAGATGCTCGCAGACCCCCGCAGACTTGAGGATATTCCTGAAGACGTCCGAGCCATTCTGAAGTTCGTCCATCTTGAGTCTTTTCTCCAGGAGGCATAGCTCAGTAGAGCACGATTTCCACTGTTTCTCCTTCCAGATGTCCCTCACTGTCCTCCGGGATTTCTATGTACCCGTTGCTCTCCACCAGCGAGCTTATTATGCCGCTACCCTTCTTCTTGATTGGCCTGGCTTCTCCGTTCTCATACCAGACCTTCACGAACTCGTGTCTCCCGAGCTGGCTCGAAACGCGCTCGGTGAGCCTTGCCCGAACCCTGACCTCGTAGTTCCTAGCCCCCACCAGCTTCGCCAGGGCGTGTTTGACGTACAGGTGGAACTGGGCGAAGACCGCTACCGGATAGCCACTCATTATGAAGACCCTCTCGCCGTAGCCCACCGGCCGGCCGGGCTTTATGGTTGTACCGTGAAAGAGCAGCTCAACGAAGCGGTGGGCAAAATCCCGGTCGCCGAACGCCGAACCACCGGTGACGAGAACGAGGTCGCACTCTCCCCTTGCCGTCTCTATCGCCGATTTGATAGCCTCTTCCTTATCGGGGACGACCCCGTAGAAAACCGGTTGCCCAAAGTACTGCCGCACCAGCCCCGTGAGCATAATCGAGTTGCTCTCCATAATCTTTCCTGCCTTCAGCGCGTCCTCATCAAACTCCTCTATCAGCTCGTCCCCCGTTACGATTATCCCAACGTGGGGCTTTCTCTTGACCCTAACGGTCTTGAAGCCCACGCTTTTGAGCAACGCCAGGTCCTGGGGCCTTAAAATCTGTCCCCTCCGCAGGATTATCTCTCCCTTCCTTACGTCCTCACCGGCGAAGGCCACGTTTTGTCCGGGAGCAACAGGCCGAAGGACCCTTATGATGTCCCCATCTCGCTCCGCCATCTCCTGCATGAGTACGGCGTTTGCTCCCTCAGGCATCTTTGAGCCGGTCATGAGCTTTACCGCCGTTCCGGGTTCCACCTTGGCTTTACTCTCCTCGCCGGCGACTATCTCGTCTATAACCCTGAGCTCGACCGGACTGTATTCCCTCGCAGGGAACGTGTCCTCGGCCCTCAAAGCATAGCCGTCCACGGCCGACCTATTAAAGGGAGGGCTGTCTATGGGAGAAACGATATCCTCGGCCAGAACCCTGCCGAGGGCCTCGGAAAGGAGAACTTCCTCGATCTCATTAAGCTCCTTCAAATCGTTAAGAAGCATCTTTAATGCCTCACGATAAGGAGTTAGACGTTTGAACTCCCTCATTTTCAAACCCCCATTGTTTTTAGAAAATCAACCCTCTTGAAGTCGGAATCAAACGTGGCTATTTTTTCAATGCCATAATTCCTGCAGGTTAGGACTATTTGAGCGTCAGAGGGCATCAAGCGATACTTTCTCATGATTGTCTTGAGTTCACTTATTCCCTGAGATTCCCTATAAACCATGGTAGAGGTCACGTTGGTTGAAGAACCGCTCAGAACGATTTCCGCAAAATCTGCCTTCGGCCCGTTCAGGAGGTACTCGACTATGATGGAGGTGTCAATAAAAACGACGTCCTTCAAATCTCCTCAGCCTCCTCAATGGCCCACTGTATAGTTTTCTCATCAAATGTTCCGAGAATCCCCCTGAACTTCCTAATACCTTTGAGCTTTCCACCCTTTTGCTCCGCCGCGGCATCTTTTGTCTCATTAAGGTTCTCCACAGCCGTCACCTCTCAACCTTTTTAGACCCAAGGACGATTTAAGTTTACTCCCTCCCGTGCTTGAGGACGTGGCCAGCTTCGCTGAGGATAATCCTTATCCCGGTCTTCGCCGCGCCCAAACTTCCCGGCAGACAAAAGATTGCCATTGCCCTGCCCTGGCTCCTTATTATCCCCGCGGTTGCCCTCGTCATGACCGCGGCTGTGCCTATCTCCTCGTAGCTCAGAAGCCTAAAAATCTCGCCGAAGCCCGTCAGCTCCTTGTCCAAAAGCGGCCTGACGCTCTCTATCGTAACGTCCCTGCTCGCTATTCCAGTTCCGCCGGAGGTTACCAGAACTTCCGCCCCAGCCCTGAAGGCATCGATCACTGCCCCAATGATTTCCATCTTCTCGTCAGGGACTATTTTGTAAAGAACCCTCTCGTGTCCAGCCTTCTCAAGCTCCTCGACGAGAAACTTTCCGCTCTTATCCTCTTTCTCTCCCCTGCTGGCCGTGTCGCTCACCGTTATGACCGCGAACTTGAACTTCCGTGGGGCCTTCCTCTTGTGCTCCTCAGCGCCCATATCATCACCAGGGTAAAATATTTCCCGACCTTAATAACCTTTCAGCAAACGGAAGCGTTTAACGGCGCAAGCGTTATATCCCCCGGAGCGGACGGTCATTCATGAGGTTTGATCACTTCATCAAGCGCTTCGACGAGCCGCTGCTGGCATTAAGCAACGCACCCCACAGAGGAGGCCTGACGAAAGCAAATGGCTTCTTCTTCATGATGGTGCACAAGGATTATGCAGGGGATTACAAAGCCGACTGCCGTGCCTTTGAGCTGGAACACGGGCTCAAAAACTTCGTGGGCTTCATGACCGCCGCCGACATTGGGAAAGTGCTCGCGGTTTCAAGGCGCGGAAGCGTTACTGCCTACGTGACGGCGGGGATTACAAATCCAGCGATAGCTGGCGAAGAGCCACCACCGTGGAAACCTGGAACGATAAACATCGCCCTCGTAATTGAGGAAGGCCTAACCGTCGGCGCGATGGCCAACGCAATAATGACGGCAACCGAAGCCAAAACCTATACACTTCTGAGCCTCGGCTACAACGCCACCGGAACGACGAGCGACGGCATCGGAATTTTTGCTTTCGAAGGCGAAATCGAGTGGGCGGGAACGGCAACGGAGCTTGGAATAAACATCGGGAAAGCCGTCAGGAAGGCCCTTGAGGAGAGTTTGAGAACGTGGGAGAAGACGAGGAGTGTTAAATAGTTTCAACCCCTATTAAAGCCGGTGAGAGAATGGAGGACGTGGAGGCTCAGGTTGAAAGGCTCTTCCTTGATGCGCAGAACCTCCTGTTGAAACTCCGGCTGAGGGAACTCCGGAAGGGCAAGGTTACCCTTGAGGAACTAATTCGACTTGCGGAAGAGGAGACGGAGTACACGGAAGAAGTGGAGGACATAACCGAGATGATACGGGAGATGAGGGAGAGGGACTATGACTACTGACCTCGTCCTCGACACGAGTGGCTTTGATGTTCTCTTCCTGGCATGTACAAAAAGAGCAGACGCCAAACTGGTAACCGACGACAAAAAGATGTACGAAAAAGCGGTAAAAGCCGGGATAAAAGCTGAACTGCTCAGGGAGACGACTTCATCTCCATAAGCCTTCCATAAAGCTCCTCGACCTTTTTGCTCACTTCCTCTGGCGAGAAGCCGGCTTTAACGACCAGCCACGTCGCTCCTCCAGCGCCAACACCCTCCTTGACGTAACCCCTCTCGTAGTCTTTAAGGCCCTTGAACTCGCTCTCCGAGAAGTCCAGATCTGCGGCGTAGGTTATTATCCCTATTTCCTTCGCCGTTTCGAGGAAGGTCGCGCTCTTATCATTAACCACCCACTTGGTTGTTGCTATCATGAACCTGCCCAAATCCTCGTCGAGGGCCTTTAAAAGGGCTGAAATAGCTAACATCTGCGTTCCTCCAGCGAGGACGATGTTTTTCCTGAAGCCGAGGGAAATACCTATCACCGTCGCCATCATCGGGTCGCCGAACTGCCTCAGAGCCTCAAGAGGGTTGTCCTTCAGCTGACCCCTCTCGATTCCGGCCCTTCCAAAGGCCTCGCTGATTACCTTCTCCTTCAGGCTCTGGGGGTTGTTCGGCGAGGCCGAGCTCGTCTTGGCATCGTAACCCAAAGCCCAGAGGACGGCCTGAGCAGTTGTCGTTCCACCGGGCGTTGACTCGCCAATGACGAGTTCTTTGAGTGGCAACTTGTTAAGCTCCTCGCCGAGAAGCTTGGCCCGCTTGATTATCTCACCGAACTCGGGTAAAGCGGGCCCCTTCCTAAAGTCCCTGCCAACGTGCCCGCTGATGTGCACGTGGGGGACGAGCGGAGCGAGATACGTTCCACCCCTGACGACAAGAACCGGGAAGTTCGCCAGTTCTCTCGCCGCTTTCGTGATTATGGCCGGCGTCGGGTGGCCCTCTGGAGTTACCGGAATGACATCAATGGTTAACGGCTTCTCGTGGAAGAGGTACTCCGCATCGGCAACAGGTGTCAGCTTCGTCAGTTCAGGAGTTGCCCCGGCAACGCTGATTCCCGGAACGGTACTTATCTCAGTATTTCCCAGAACGAGGAGGAATAAGCTCTCCATTCCAACCACCGCTGGACTTTTTATCCAAGGGTTTATATGCCCTTCGGCCAACTCCGAACGGTGGGAGAATGGGAAAGGCATTGATGGTACTCGGGACATCGTCCGGTGCCGGTAAGTCGCTCCTCGTCACGACCCTCTGCAGGGTTTTCTCGAACCTCGGCTACGACGTGGTGCCCTTTAAAAGCCAGAACATGAGCCTCAACTCCGCGCCGAGCATCGAGGGGGGCGAGATAAGCAGGGCGCAGTATCTGCAGGCCATAGCGTGCAGAAAAAAGCCCAGCGTTAAGTTCAACCCGATTCTGCTCAAGCCAGAGGGCAACATGCGAAGCCAGGTCGTCTTCATGGGGGAGCCGATTGGCAGTGTCTCCGCCAAGGACTACATGCTCTCAAAGAAAGAAGAACTTTTCAGGAAGGCTATGGAAGTTTTGGATGAGCTGAAGGAGAAGCACGACCTCGTTATAATCGAAGGCGCCGGCAGTCCGGTTGAAATTAACCTCAAGGGCTACGACATAGCGAACACGAGAGTAATGCTCCACGCTGGAGCGAAAGGAATCCTCGTCACCGACATAGACCGGGGCGGGAGCTTCGCCTCAATAGTCGGCACGATGGAGCTTTTGAATGAACGCGAGAGGGAGGCGATAATCGGCTTCATCTTCAACAAGTTCCGGGGGGACGCTTCCCTTCTCAAGTCGGGCTTTGAATACCTTGAGAACCGCTACGGAAAGCCCACCTTCGGTGTTATCCCCTACATCAGCCACCGCCTGCCGGAGGAGGACTCCTTAGCAGAGTTCCCGAAAGTCAGAGGCGAGCTTCACATCCAGGTAATCAGGCTACCCCACATAAGCAACTTCACCGACTTTGAACCACTCCACTGGGCCAACGGCGTTGATTACGTCACCAAACCGGAGGAACTAAAGGGCGACGTCATAATCATTCCGGGGAGCAAGAACACGGTGGAGGATTTGCTCTGGCTCCGCGAGAACGGCTTCGAAGATGCCATAATAGAGGCCCACCGTGAGGGTTCTTTCGTCGTCGGAATCTGCGGGGGCTTTCAGATGCTGGGTGAGAAGATAACAGACAGAGTTGAGTCGAAGCGCGGAACCGTTAGGGGCATTGGCCTACTGCCGGCCAAGACCGTCTTCGAGAGAACCAAGAGGACGAACCATCTAAAGGCCGAGGTTCTGTGGGGACCGGCTAAGGGAATGGCCGTTGAGGGTTACGAGATACGCTTCGGCAGGAGCACCTCGGAGAGGCCCTTTTCAATCATAACTGCCATCAACGGGGCGAAAACCTTTGAGCCTGAGGGGGCGATAGGCGAGAGGGCCTTCGGAACTTATCTACACGGCATCTTCCACAACTTCGCCTTCACCGAGCGCTTCCTCAACTTTCTGAGGGCGGAGAAGGGCCTTGAGCCAGTTACGGTTGAGAGGTGGAGCATAGAGGAGGAAATCGAGAGGTTCGCAAAGGTAGTTGAGAAAAACCTCGACGTGGAGAGGATTTTAGGGGAGCTGGGACTCTAAAAGTAGTCCTCAGGCCCCTCAAGCTCCTTGGGTGGGTGTCTCCTCTTCCACCACCCCTTCAAGGCTCCCACGACAATGAGGATTATCACCAGTGGCACCAAGACTATCAGGAACGCCGCCGCAAAGAGCAGGAATCCGAGTATTAGGATAACCCCGATTATGGCGAGGGCAATGAACACCACAAAGCCGCCCACCGAACGACCGGCACCGTCCATCCCATCACCACCACAGGATCAAGAAAGATGCTTAAATCATTTTCCCACCAGGCAGGCTATTCTGTTCGCCAGCTTTAACTCTTCCGGCGTGTTCACGTTCAAAGCCAAAAGCGGGTTGCTCAGCTCGAAGAATTCCTCGCCTTCGGTTCCAACAGCGTTGAGGCCGACTATTGCGTAGCCTTTGTAAACGATTGGCTTTAAGTCCTTCGGAACGAGCCTCAGAGGAAGAACTCCTGTCAGGCTCGTTTTTCCGTCGAAGGCCTTCTTTATCGCCAGAAAGTCGCTCGCCCTCACGAAGGGCAAGTCAGCGGAAACGCTGATGAACGGCCCGAACTCGCGGAGAAGGTAAATTAGATCCTCAACGTAGCCCTTTCCGGGGGTTTCAACGAAGGGAATTCCCTCGCGGAGGCAAAGTTCCCTCGTCTTCGGCGTGTTCCTTGAGAGGGCCACAAGAACTTCGTCAACCTTTTTCGCCTCCTCGTAAACGCGCAGGAGCATTGGTCTATTTCCAACCTTCAGGACGGGCTTCTCCCGGCCCATTCTGCTCGACCTTCCGCCTGCCATGATGATTATCATGGGAGTTGATAGCGGGCAATGGTTAAAAGGCCTTCCACTCAACGGCATTCATGAGGCTCGCTGGTGTGTTCCTCCTGCTCCTCATAGTTTTTGCTTCCGCCTGCCTTTCAGACGCTCCAGTGGGAGAGAAAACCAGTACGGCTTCGTTCTCGCCCCCTCTCCAACCCATACCTGAGACGACGTCTTCTCCCGCTCCCTCCGTATCGCACACCTCCTCCCCGACTCCATCAAACTCCACCTCGCTCAAAACAGCCCAGCAAAACGTAACGTCAACGGGACAAACCGCTCCAGAGGGTGAGACTTCAAGCCAAGTCCCAGGTAAGAGAACGCTGAACCTCTCCTCGACTAAGAGCTGGGCCTACTGGCTCCAGAACGCGAGTCCCGAGGTGATAGCCAATAGTGGCTTCGACTTGGTTGTCATGGACTACTCGAGGGACGGGGGCGATGAAACCGCTTACACGAGAGAGGAAATCGAGATGATTAAGAGGGCCGGGGTGATTCCCATAGCCTACATCAGCATCGGTGAGGCTGAAGAGTATCGCTTCTACTGGAGAGATGAGTGGAAAGAGAATCCTCCCGAGTGGCTCGGGCCGGAGAATCCTGACTGGGAGGGCAACTACGCCGTCAAGTACTGGGAGGAGGGCTGGAAGAGGGTAGTCCTCGAGTATCTCGACAAAATCATCGCGCAGGGTTTTTCAGGCGTTTACCTCGACAAAGTTGATGAGTACTGGTTCTGGGCTGAGAAGGGCTACAACGAGAGCTGGACGGCAAAGCAGATGATCGAATTCATAATCCAGATATCCAACTACACCCGCTCTAAAGCCGGCAAGGACTTCATAATAATCCCCCAGAACGGGGAGTGGCTCCTTGACTACGATAATGGGAGCCTTTTGAGAACAGTCTCCGGCTGGGCGAGTGAGGACGTCTTTTACGACGGCCTTGAGCCGAGTCCCTGGGTGAGCGAAAAGGTTCCACTCCTCGATGGGGTTGTTAAGGCCGGAAAAATTGTTCTGGTTGTTGATTATGTTGATGACGGGACAAGGAGCGATGAAGACCTCGCAAGAATCCTCGACTTTATAGAAAAGGCCCGGGAGAGGGGTTACCTCCCCTACGTGGCCTTCGAGGACAGGGAGCTGGATAGACTCGATGTGATTCCTGGGGTTCAGCCGCCTATAGAAAAATAACCTTGACGGAATATTTTTCAACGGTCTGTCCGCAGTTTCTTCACTGCGTGGACAATGGTGATAAAAACCTATTTAACTCGTGAGGATAAACTTTTGGTGGTGAGAGATTGATGAAGTTTAAGGTCGTCCTTGAACCTCAACCGGAGGGTGGCTATGTCGCATACGTTCCCGCCCTCCCTGGTTGCTTTAGCCAGGGTGAAACAAAAGAGGAAGCTCTTAAAAACATAAAAGAGGCTATCGAGCTCTACCTTGAAGTCCTTGAAGAGAAAGAACTCGGAAAGACTATGAAAAAGTTCATTCGCTCCGAGAAAAGTCACATCGTCGAGGTATCCCTATGACAAAGCTTCCACGAGACGTTTCCGGAGAGGAAGTCATTAAAGCCCTTCGAAAGTTGGGATACTATCCTGCCCGCCAAAAAGGTTCTCACGTTATCCTAATTGGTCCTTCTGGAAAAATGATAACAGTTCCGCTCCACAAAAGCCTAAAAACCGGCCTTTTAAGGGCTATTCTTCGGGAGGTGGGGATTTCCGTTAAGGTCTTCAAAGAACTCCTTGAGGATCCATAAATATTCCAGAAGCTTGGAACGGGGTTCTCCAAGGAAAACGTTCGTGTCAATCAGATACCTTCTCCCGCCACTCCAAGGCCTTGTGCTGGAGTTCAACGGAGGTCATCTTGACGTCCTTCAGCTTTCCTTCCCAGGTAAACCTAAACCCTCTGCTCTCTCGCTTTCCATATTTCTGGAGAAGGAATTCCGCGTAGTCTAAAAGCTCCCTTCGGGCCTCGGGCGGAAGCTTAGCAAATATTCTCTCTACCTCTTACATTCTCCCACCACACTCTTTTTGTCGTTGTCCTTTAAATCAATTGCCACGCAAACGCCATAACCACCAACGTCCCGGCCCTTGTTATCTCCGCTATCGCACCTATGCAGTCACCGTTTATTCCGCCGAAGTTTTTCAGGGAAATACGAATTGCATAGCCCCCAGCGAGAAGGCCGAGGAGCGAGGCCAAGACGTTCGGATCATAGGCAATTAGAGGGACGAGGAGGAGGGCGTAGAAAATGAGCCCGCCGAGGAGCCGTTTCCCAGTCATCCCTTCCATGAAATACGCCCCAAGGCCCTGACCGAGGGGCTTCTTTGTTGCCAGAGCGAGGAGCATGCCGAGCTTTGAGTTCAGCTCGGATAAAAAAAGCGCGTAGAAAGGAACAAGCGAAAGGGAGTAAACCTGGAGGAGCAGAACCATCACCACGGCGAAGATGCCGGCTATACCGGTGTTTAAATCTTTCATCGCCTTTATCTTCCTCTCCCTGTCTCCTTTGACCATTACCCCATCGGCCCAGTCCGCCAAGCCGTCGAGGTGGAGGAGGCCAATGGTGAAGTAGAGCGCGAGAAGGGCAAGGACGTTCGAGAGGGGAAGCCCTAAGTAGAGGACGAGCGTTGGAAGCGCTGAACTAACCAAGGCAACGAGTGGAAAGGCCCAGAGCTCCTCGCGGGCTTTCTCGAAGTCTCCTTCCACTGGAATCCTTGTCAAGAACGGCAGGAGGTTCCTCATGGCCAGTCCGCCTCCGATTCGAAGAGCCTCGTCATGCAGCCGGCTATGAAGCCGCCTATCGCATCGTCAAGAAACGGCGGAAGCTCGGCCAGAATCCCGGGCTTCCTTGTGTCGTAGTAGAAGAAGTTGAAGAGCGCCATCTTCCCGCCTATGTATTCGGCGATGTCTATTCCAATCAGCTCGTCCGCGATAAGGTTCACGGGGTCGCCTTCGACCTTGAAGTTCTCCTCAAGCAGGAGCGCCGCCATGAGAAGCGCTTGGATGTTGATGTCGTCGAGATACCTTAGCATCAGCTTTTCGAGCCTCTCGCGGACTTTTTCCCTTCCATCCCCCACGTAAAGCTCCAGAGCCGTGTCGAGCATGGAGTCAAGGGTTATTCCCTTTTCCTTCAGTTTCTCCACCAGTTCCCTTCGTTCCATACTTCCACCCACCGGGACTGAACCATCAAACCTATAAACCCCCTGGACTTTTTATCCATTATGCTCTTGCCGTTTGAGAACCTCAAAAAGGTCGGCGGGATCTACGTAAACCCGGCCAATCTTAAGGTAATCCCGTTAGTCCTCCGCGACTGGAGGGATTTTCTGAGCTTAGACGAGAAAACCTACGGGGTCTACGCGAGAACGATATACAACCCCGACGAGCGCTTCCTCGTCGTGAACGGGGAAGACGGGAGAAAAGCCAGGGAGCTGGAAGCCCTCTACCGTGAGCTCCTCAAAGACCCCCTGAGGTTCTGTCGCGAGGAATACTACCGCTATCAGCTCCGGGTGGGCGAGTTTGGGGGTCTGCCCTTCTCCAACGGCTGGCCCGGCTCCGGCGTTGTTCTCGTCGGGGAGGCACCGGGGAGAAAGGGCTGCGGAAAGACTGGAATCTGTTTCTACCGCGACGCCTCGGGAATGCTGCTGAGGAAGACGCTCTTCAGCCTCGGCATCAACCCGGACTTCTTATACATAACCAACGTCGTCAAGTGCAATCCTCCCGACAACAGGTTTAGGGGCTTCGGTGAGGGCGAGCTTGAGCTCCTCGGGAGGGAGCTTAAAGCTGTGAAGCCGAGAGCCATCTTCGCGGTCGGCAGAACCGCCGAAAAGGCCCTGAAACGGCTCGGCTTTGAGTTCACCTACCTCAGACACCCCGCCTGGTACGTGAGAAGGGGGCTGAGGGGGCCAAATGAGGAGATGCTGGAAGAATACTCGGCGATAAGGGAGGCCTTCGGAGAATGGAGGTTCTGACGGTTTTCTTCCTTGCACTGCTCTGGGATCTGCTCTTAGGGGAACCGCCGGCTAAGGTTCATCCCGTCGTGTGGTTCGGTAGGTTAGCTGACCTTTTTGAGGGACGCTGGAGGAGAAGAGACCCCTCCCTCGATTTTCTGGCCGGAACCTCCACGGCCCTTCTCGTCATAATCACCGCCCTTCTGCTCTCACTTCTCCCTTCCTACCTCCCCTTCCCGCTGGACTACGCCCTCGGGGTTTACATCCTCAAGAGCTCCTTCGCGGTTAGAAGTTTATACGAGCACGTCGCGAGGACGATAACTGGGAACATCGAGGAAAAGAGGAAGGCCGTTTCGATGATAGTCAGCAGAGATGTTAAAGCCCTCGACGAGGCCCACCTAAACTCCGCCTCAATAGAAAGCCTCGCCGAGAACCTCAACGACTCGGTGATTGCTCCGCTCTTCTACTTCCTCCTCTTCGGCATCCCGGGAGCTTTGCTCTACCGCGCGGTGAACACCTTGGATGCCATGCTCGGCTACAGGAACGAGCGCTATGAATATTTTGGCAAGTTTTCCGCCAGGTTGGATGACGTTCTCAACTTCGTCCCGGCCCGCTTGACGGTTCTCCTTTACATTCCGCTCGGCTGGAGGAAAGTTCTGGGACACTACCGTCTCGCGAGGTTCAAGCTCAACTCCGACAAACCCATCTCGGCGATGTCAGCCGTCCTCGGCGTCTGGCTTGAGAAGCCCGGCCTTTATAGATTTCCGGGGAGGGAACCGGGGAACGAAGACATAGGGAGGGCTTTGAAGGTTTACTGGGTGATTGTTGCGGAATGGGTGGTTATCGTTGCTCTACTCCTAACAACGGAGGTGTTCCCATGCTTGAGCCCGTGAAGTTCTCGACCTACCACGGCGGTGCGAGGGAGGAAGGTTTGCTCGACTTCTCGGCATCTCTGAACCCGTATCCTCCGGAATGGCTTGACGAAATGTTTGAGCGCTCCAAAGAGATAAGCGATCGCTATCCATACTATGAGAGGCTTGAGGAGGAATTGAGAGAGCTCATCGACCAACCTGTAACGGTGACCGCTGGAATCACTGAGGCGCTCTACCTCCTAGGAATCCTCGCGCTCCGCGGGAGGAAGGTAATAATCCCGGGCCACACCTACGGCGAATACGAGAGGGTGGCGAGAATTTTTGGGGCGAAGGTCGTCAAAGGCCCCAACGATCCAGAAAGGCTGGCGGAACTCGTCGAGAGAAATTCCGTTGTATTTTTCTGCAACCCCAACAACCCCGACGGGAGGTTTTATAGAATTAAGGAGCTCAAACCGCTCCTCGATGCGGTTGAGGACAGAAAAGCCCTCCTTGTCCTCGACGAGGCCTTCATAGACTTCGTTGAAAGGCGGGAAAGTCCGGAAGGAGAGAACATAGTGAAGCTCAGAACCTTCACGAAGAGCTATGGTCTGCCTGGGATAAGGGTGGGCTACGTCCTGGGCTTTCCAGAGGCGTTTAGGAGTGTTAGAATGCCCTGGAGCATAGGCTCAACGGGCGTTGCCTTCCTCGAATTCGTGATTGAAGACGGCTTCGAGCACCTGCGGAAGACCCTGCCCCTAATCTGGCGCGAGAAGAAGAGGCTGGAAAAGGCGCTAAAGGTTAAAAGCGACGCCAACTTCTTCATCAAGCGCGTTGGCAATGCGAAGGAATTCGTTGAGGGCCTCAAGAGGCGCGGGATCCTCGTGAGAAACTGTGAGAGCTTCGGCCTGCCGGAATACGTTCGCTTTTCGGTCAGAAAGCCTGAGGAGAATGATATTTTGATTGCAGGATTCAAGCGGGTTTAAACGGTCTTTGATACACGTTGGATGTCCTGTGGAAACACGGGGGCAACGGTTAAATAATTCCTGTGTTAAATAATTCGGGTGGGGTAGGTATAATACGGGACACAGTCAAGAGTGGTGTCTCCGTTGAGAAAATACATATCCTCCGCGCTGATCCTCCTGCTCACCCTGCTCCTGATAGCGTCGATAAATCAGATACCTACAAGGCTCTATGGCGCCTCCGAGGGGGTTTCTGCGGGTAATGGCTCTGCAATTGCAGGCATTGAGAGTATTCTGGGGGTTAAAAGTCCCGAACAGTCTGTAGAGAAGTCTGTGATGAAAAACGGTACCCTCGATCTCTCCCGGTTTTATCCCTGGCTAAACAGCAGCACACGTGGGGTATCCCCGAGAAACGTTTCTTTCAATCTCAGTCCGGAGTACAGCAACCTGAGCTACCCTTCTCCACCGGCCGGGAACAACTCCGGTGGTGCGGGTATCCTTACAGAGCCCGAGTCCATAGACCTCCGCAGGAACGGCTTCTGCAGGGGAGACACCGAGAGAATCGTCATGACAGTGAGCGGGGCAGCCCACACCGCGTACCTCAGGGGTGGTGTCTATGCCACGTACCTGAACGGAACGTGGTACCGCCTGAACGAGACCTCAGTACCTGGAAACCGGGGCAATCTTCCAGTTCTCTCCGTGGAGCATTCGGAGGTGTCCGATAACATCACGGTGGTTCTGGCGTCCCCAATAATCGCGGACAACCTCCTGACAGCCCTTTATACCGAAGAGGTGAGCGCGCCGGGTGATCTGAGATACTACGATGAAGGCCACCTGTTCGGAGCCTCTGGGATCGTCTGGAACTACACCTTCAAAACCGTACACTATATATTCCCGAATACTGTCCTGGAGGGAGCGAAAACCACTGTTTCTACCCGGTACCTCCAGACTCCTAACGTGAGTGAGAGGGTTCTGGAGCTCGCCCGCAACATAACCGCGGGGATCGAAGGGGACTACCTGAAGGCGAGGGCAATAGAGAGCTATCTTCGCATGCACTACGAATTCGACATGAACGCGCCCCCCGCTCCCAATGGTATCGACCCCCTCGAATGGTTCCTGTTCCACTCAAAGAGAGGGGTCTGCATCGACTTCAACACTGCCTTTGTGATTCTGGCCAGACTGAACGGAATCCCCGCGAGGCTGGTTACAGGATACCTGATAAAGGAAACCCCCGCCGAGCAGGCCGTGCACCCGATACAGGCCCACGCGTGGGCGGAGGTGCCCTTTGAGGGCATTGGGTGGGTTACGTTCGATGCCACGGCACCCGCGGGCGGTCTCTTGGGACAAGGTAACGGGACCTTCGGGATGAGCGAATCGCAGAAACCGAAGAACCGGAGCCCTGCCGGCCCGGATTTCGACATCTTGATCGACCCGAATCCTGTTGTCACCGATGTCAACAAGTCTTTCCGGGTTTACATTACAGTGATTCCGCACGGCCTCAGAGAGGTAAACGGCTGCAAACCGGAACTCGGTGTTAAAATCAGCATGGGTGGATTGTATTCGGTCAGCTCCACGATTGCGCCGAACATCACGAAATCCTTCCTCATGAAGGAAATCCCGGAGCCGGGCACGTATCATCCAACGGTCAAAGTCGTTCTCTCATACTGCGGTACCGTGAACGGAACCGCATCCCGGGGGTTCACCGTCATAGTTCGGGGCGGGAAGTTCTCGCTGACGGCAGAACCTGAAAACCTCACCCTCGTGACGGGGGAACTCGGCAGATTAAAGATACACGTCATAGGGGACGGGTACTTCGGAAGGGTTAACCTGGACGTGGAGTACCCCGGTAGGTACAGGCTCCTGAAGGAGTCAGGAAACCCGGACTTTGAATCCGACCTCATCTTAACGGCGCCCTCAAGGCCCGGGGACTACACCATCAAAATAACCGGAACTTCCAACGACACAGCGGTCGTCCTTCAGGTTCCCCTGCGCGTTCTCGGGCGCACCAGGACGAGGATAACGGATTACCCCTCCGAAATACTGAAGAACCAATCCTTCTGGGTGAACGGAACCGTAACCGGCGAGAACGGAGGGCCCGTTGACGGCCCGGTGTACGTGACCCTCAACGAGAGCAAGGACTCGCCCGGTGTGGTGGTTGGCATGGGTGCCTCTGTAAACGGACGCTTCAGCGTTGAGTGCTCCGTCCCCCCAGACCTCCCATTGGGGAACTATCAGATCGTAGCCCACTTCGAGGGAAACGATTACTACCTTCCGTCCAACAGCGACCCCGAGGTAATCGTCAGGGACAGGACCACAATTCAGATTGAGGAGCGGGTGGTGACGAAGACCGGGAAGTTCGAACTCGGGGGAAAGCTCATTGACTCCGCCGGAAACGGCGTTCCCAACGCCACGATTGAGGTCAACCTGGATGGAAGCTCTCGCATCAACGTTACCACCGATTCCGCCGGCGTCTTCACGGCTCCCCTGCTTCTGGAAACGCCAGGGGGACACCACGTTCTGATATCGTACGGGGGAAGCAGGTACTATCTGGGTGCGGAGGCGGCGGTAAACATCACCGCGGTCGAGCTCAATGCAACCGTTCCTGATAGGTGGATAATAGGCAGGAACATCACGATCAACGGCTCGATTCTGGGCATCGACTCCGGCAGCGTGTCCCTTTCGACCCCCATGGGCCGCTTCACCAGCGTCCTAGAGGAGGGGCGCTTTAACTTCACCGTTCCAGTAAACGTTTCTCCGGGGATTTACAACGTTTTCTTTACCTACGAGGACGTTCTTCTGGAGAGCACCCCCGTGACCCTGGCCTCCCCCACCAACATGACCGTGGAATTCGGCGAGATGCGGGAGGGGGAGAACGCCACGATCGCGGTCAGGCTCGTGGATGCGTTCGGCAATCCGGTCCCGGGAAGGGTCATCATCCTCGACCTCTTCGGCAACCACAGCGCCAGAACCGACATGAACGGCACGGCCCTCTTCGCGGTTCGGCCGAGTGAAAGCGGGAGACAGGGGGCCAGGGCGGTCTTTGAAGGGGATGAGTTTTATCTCCCCTCCACCGCGGAGTTCGAGGTTTCCGTGGCCAGGCGGCCGCCTTACGCCCTTATTCTCGCGGGCCTCATCATACTGCCCGCTGGGGTGCTCGTCTACCGGAGGAGGGAAGGTCTCACGGCGCTTAGGATTGGGATTACCTCCGCCCTCAGGGGGCTGGAGAAAAGGCGCTACGCGCCAATTCTGCATCCCGACAGAAGGCCGCCGGTTTACGGCGAGGGCGAAAAAATCACCGTCACGAGCGACGTTCCCGTTGAGCTCTTCGTCGACGGCAAGCCCGCTGGAACGGGGAATAGATTTGAACTGGTGCTGCCCAGAGGGGTTCACGAACTTCTCGCAAAGGGGGAGAAAGTTATGGGATGGGTCAAGGTGTGGGTTGTGGACTACAGGGAGGAGATAATGAGGCTCTACGACAGATGCTTCCTCGAACTCGCCAGGAGAAAAGGGCTGGGGGGCAAAGACCTCGCCCCGGAGGAACTTGCCCACAGGTTGCGGGGTGAATACGACTGGGATGATTTGAAAACCGTCACGTACCTTTTCGAGGTCGCCAGGTACAGTCTTTATCCCGTTGGAAGGAGGGAGTTCATGGAGTTCTACCAGTCCCTGTCCCGACTGGTGGGAGGTGACTGCTATGAGGAAGATTGATGCCTCTCTGATTCTCTACCCCATCCTCATGGTGCTCGTCTATGCCCTTTCAGGATACCCTCTCCTGAGCGGATACCTGGGGGATTTCGTGGCGAGCATCGAGGTGCTCCTGCTGTTTTTCCTCCTCTCCCGGCTCTCGCTTCTGCTCCCCAATTACGGGGAAGTTGTCTCCAACCTCGTTAAGGGGGCCGGCTTTGCACTCGCGTTCTATCTCCTGCCATCCGAACCGTACACCAGCTTGGAATTCCAGCTCCCACTGGCCCTTCTTGCGGCAGGGGTTACCGTAGCCAGCATTGCACCGGAGCTCCCGGAGGTTCCGGGATTTCTAACCCGGGGCCTGGGAGTGGCCCTCGTCTTCTACGCTCTCTATCTCTTCAGCGGTCATCTGGTTAAGGGGTACATTATAGCCCCCGCGTTCCTCTACGCCGCGGCGGCGTCGGTGGTCGTGTACGCGCTCGTTGCCGCTGAACGCTCCGGCCTGATAGGAAGCCGTTTCGTGGAGAGAAACGCCGCCGGGATCATACTGCTTTTTGTACTCCTGGGGCTGTACGCCGGCCTCAGGCCCTACATGCTTGAAAACTACCCGCGGTACGTGTTTTACCTGGAGTGGGGGACGATAGGCTTTGCAACCCTGCTGGCGGCGATGGCCGTGCAGAACCACCTCTCGGCGGCGAACCTCGAGAACTATCTGGTGGGGGAGTGGAAAAAGCACAGTATGGAGATATCTATAACCGGGGACGAGGAGTTCGAACGTGTGAAGGGAGCGGTGGAAGACTTCGTCCTCCGTAAAAAGAAGGGCCCGCTCGTGACGTTCCTGACTTACTACGGCATAAAAGCGCTGGGAAACATCGAAGCCGTTAGAGAGCTTACCGAGCCCATCGTGGAGTACAAGGAGGAGTGCTACTCGGTGTTCACCCCTAACTGGCTGATCCGGAAGCGGGAGAGGGAGCGCCTCCAAAGGCGCCTTCAACTTGTTAAATCCGCCATCGAAAAGATTGAAGAGTATATGGGGGGTAAAAGATGAACGCGGAGTCCTACGCAACCCTCTGCGATGAAGTCGTTTCGGCGGTTTCCAGGGTTTACATCGGCAACGAGGAGGTTGTGAGGAAAACGCTGGCGGCGGCTCTCGTAAATGGAAACGTCCTCTTTGAGGACCATCCGGGTCTGGGGAAAACCCTGCTCGCGAAGGCCTTCGGCCGCGCCCTCGGCCTGGAGTACCGCAGGGTTCAGTTCACGCCCGACCTGCTGCCGAGCGACATCATAGGGACCAAAGTCTGGAGGCAAAACCTCGGAACGTTTGAGCTTCTGAAGGGGCCGGTTTTCACCCACGTCCTTCTGGCGGACGAGATAAACCGCGCTCCTCCCAAGACGCAGTCCGCTCTGCTCGAGGCAATGGAGGAGCGCCAGGTCACGATTGAGGGCGACACCCTGAAGCTTGAGAGGCCCTTCTTCGTGATAGCCACCCAGAACCCCATCGAGTACGAGGGAACCTACCCCCTCCCAGAGGCCCAGCTCGACAGGTTCCTCCTCAGAATGAGCGTGGGCTATCCGAAGAGCTTAGATGACGAAGTCGGAATCCTCAAGGCCAGGATATCGTGGGGCAAGGACGACCCAACGGCGGACATGGAGCCGGTCATGGACAGGGGCACGTTCCTGGAGATGCAGGCGTTCGTTGAGCACGAAGTGTTTATACACGACGAGGTTCTCAAATACATCGCGGGAATCGTCAGGGAGGTCAGGAAGGACGAAAGGGTCGAGGCGGGCCCGAGCCCCAGGGGCGCCCTGGCGCTGCTGAAGGTTTCCAAGGCGAACGCCATGATGAACGGCAGGGATTTCGTTGTTCCCGATGACGTCAAGAGGTACGTCATAGATGCGCTGGCCCACAGAATCGTCCTCGGGGCGGAGTACGCCTTTGAGGGGGTAAGCGGCCAGGAGATCGTCGAGGCGGCGGTTAAGAGGGTCCCGGTTCCCAAAGAGTTCGAGCGTGAGGAGTGATGGCCGCGGCTCGCTCCTTCATCTCCACCGCCCTCTGGTTCATCGCAGCCGGAATAATTTTCTCCATGCCTGGACTGGCGTACCTGGCGGTAATTCCCATGACGGTGCTGGCGGTTGGTCTTTTGGCCGATCCCCCGGAGGGAATATCGGTTGAGCGGGAGCTCGTCAAAACGAACCTTCGGGTGGGGGAAGAACTGAGGGTCAGCGTGCGCCTCAAGGTCAGGCGCGGCCTCGGCTTCGTGGTGATAAGGGACACCCTCCCGGAGGAGTTCGCGCTGGTGGATGGGAGCAACGTCCGAGCGTTTTTCAAGGGGCCCCGGGAACTGGTGGTGGAGTATGAGTACGTCATCAAACCCGCGAAGAGGGGCAGGTACCGCATCGGCCGCAGTGAGGTGATGGGCTACCACGTCTTTGGGCTCAAACCGAGCAGGTGGGGTGTTTTTGGTGAAGAAACCTACCTATCGGTGCTGCCGCGCGTAAGCCTTCCGAAGAGGACCAGAACGCCCGTTACAAAGTCCCAGATTCCCATCCCCGTGACGAGCGTCTCCATCAGGGGCGTGGCCTCCACGGACTTCAGGGAGATAAGGGAGTACCGCGCGGGCGACCCCGTCCGCTTCATAAACTGGAAGGCGTCCGCCAGGAAGGGTGAGGTTCTGGTAAACGAGTTCGAGAAGGAGGGCAAAAAGACGGTGCTTTTCATCATAGACGCAACAGGCTCCAAAGTTGGCTCCTCCGTGGAAAACCCCCTGGAATACAGCATCCAGCTCGTCTCTTCCCTGGCGTACTACTTCACAAAGAGAAACTACAACGTTGGCCTCTACGTAGTGGGCCACGGAAAGCTCATCCTTCCCGCCACCGGGTCAAAGCAGCTGTATATCCTGGTTAAAACGCTCCTGGAGCTTGAAGAGGTTGAAGTTGAAAAGGGGGACTTCGTTCGCGCCGTGGAGGGCCTCAAGCACGTGCTTATCCGCTACACACCCCTGGTGATTTACGTCTCAAACCTGCTCCCCGAAAGACTGGCAGAGGTTAGGGAGGGCATAAGAAGGCTTCGTCCGATATACAGGGATAAACGGCTTCCAATGCTCGTGTTCGATGTGTCCACGTACTCGCTTCTGGAGAGGGAGGTCAGCTCGCTGATACTGCTGGAGAAGTGGGCCCTTCGGCACGACCTTCTAAGGGCGGGTGTTTACTCAATCCTCTGGGATCCGACCAGGGAAGACGTGACCTCCGTCGTCACAAAAACCGTGAGGCTGATAAGATGAGAACGGATCACGTCCTGACGACACTGAGGCTGGCAGTTTTGATACCAATGATACTAATAGTTTCGGACATGCTGGCCTCGATAGCACCCCTGACGGCGTTTCTTGGTGGACTCGGAATCGCAGCTCCAGAAACGCTGATCCGCCTCGGCGTGGCCGCGTTGGTGGGGTTTATAGTTCTCAACGGGGAATCCCCCGGATGGTTGATCTCCCTCGCTTACTTCGCGAACATGCTGTACCTGATAATGAGGGCCTCCCCCCTGGTCGAAATAGCGTTCCCGACCCTGTACCCACCTCTGATGGATGCACTGAGGGAAAACGTGCTACTCTCAATTTCACGGGCGTTCTTCTACATCCCCGTGCTCGTCGTTGTCTCGATAGTTGACGACTACATCGGGGAGCTGCTTGAGAAGGAGAGGATTATGAGTGAGTGGGAAATTCCCGCGGGGGACGTTGCGGGCGTCGTTTACCCCTCCCTCTTAGTGATGGCCGTGGCAACGGTAACGTCTGCCCTGGTGTTCCTGTGGGCGATTGATTACCTCACCGGGAGAAGGGTGGATTTTGGGGAGCTGTACTACCTAGCCCCTCCGCTTCTCCTCCTCGCGCTTGGGGTGTCGTTCAGCATGGGCATCTTCGGGCGTGGAAAGGCCAGGCGCAACGTGCTGGTAATCAAAGCCAGAATGCCGCTGGGCAGGAGTTATTCATGGAAAATCGAGGAAGGGGACGACCTCGTAGTAACCGTGCTGACTCGGGGCGGTGAAATGGGGAAACGGGAGGTAAGGATAGAGACAGAAGTCAAAGAACCGCCAAAGAGGGTGATCCTTTACGTCAAGAATCTGGGGGTGGGAGAAGGGGAGGATTCCATCAAGAGGGTGCCGCTTAGAAAGGTTAAGGAGAGCACCGACGGGGATACGCGGTTCCTGCTGTACACCAACATGTGGCCCGTTGAGTTCTGAGCGCCGAAAACCTTTTGTTTGAAAATATATTCATATTTATGGTGGTACCATGCATGAGCTCTACACGGCCCTTGCCGAGTACTACGACGCGATTTATAGGAGAAGGGCCGAACGAATTGGGAAAGAGATAGACTTCGTGGAGGAGCTCTTCCGGAACGAGGCAGAGAGGGAAGTAACGCGGGTTCTCGACCTCGCCTGCGGAACCGGAATCCCAACGCTCGAACTCGCGAGGCGCGGATATCAAGTTACAGGCCTCGACCTCCACGAAGAGATGCTTGCCGTTGCGAGAAGAAAGGCCGAAAGGGAAGGGCTTAGCGTCGAGTTCATTCAGGGAAACGCGCTTGAGATTGATTTTAAGGAGGAATTTGACGCCGTGACGATGTTCTTTTCATCCATTATGTATTTCGATGATTCTGCAATTCAGGAATTATTTAATTCTGTAAAACGGGCTCTCAGGCCGGGCGGGATTTTCATCGCCGACTTCCCATGCTGGTTCTACGGCGGGAGGGACGGCCCGATAGTATGGGACGAGCGGAAGGGGGATGAGCGGTTAATCATAACCGACTGGCGCGAGGTCGAGCCCGCCTTCCAGAAGCTCCGCTTCAAGAGGCTCGTGCAGATAGTGAAGCCCGACGGGAGCGTTAGGGCCTTCATGGTGGACGATGAGCTCAACATCTACACCCCAAGAGAGATGAGGCTTTTGGCTGAGAAGCACTTCAGGCGGGTCAAAATCTACGGGGACCTTCACGAGCTGAGGCCCAGCGACAGGAGGTACTGGCTGGTGGCGGTGAGATATGGAAGTTCGCGTACTTACAAAGAAAACGGTTTTCTCCCTTCGTTCAAACAACCCCGTAGATGATTCCGATGATGCCCGCTCCCGTGAAAGGCATCGTCTTGAACCTTGACGTTCTGGATCTGCCAGAATTTCATGGAGTGATGGACGAACACTTTGTGCTACTAACAATCCCCTCAGGAATAGTCCTCTCGGACATCAGAAACCATGAGGAGTTGCTCCACTCCGAAGTCGTCCGCTCATTCAAGACTAAAGAACCCTTGGAGCTGGCTTTAATGGCCGTTCCGGAGAGTATAATGAGAAATGAAATAGGAATGGAGAGAATCGAATACCGATATTATTACCCTCCAAAAAACAGCAGATGGAAAAGAAAAGTTAAGTGGAAGGAAATGAGAGGTTTTGTGAGGCAGGGAATCACCGTCGAAGGAAGGGTTACTCAAATCAACCAATCGGGGGAAAGAGTACTCATCGAAATCCGTCCCTCAGGAATTCCAATGTATCTAGACCTTCCTTATGAGAAGTTCAGCAGACTGGAAATTCGGACTGGCGACTTCATTACGGTCTCCTTTCCGTGGTTTTATGCGAGGGCCGTTAAAGGAGGGGATATTGATGGGCCAGACCTTTAAGGCCATTGCTAAAGTCGCTTATTTTGATGGCAAAAGGGCGGTTTTCCTCGTCAAGAGGAATCACGGAAGAACCAAACGGGATGCCATTAGAGGCTGGAACCCGTGGATTCCAGTTCCTCATGTTCTTATCCCAGAGGAGTTTAAGAAGCTGGTTGATTCAGCATATCAAAACAAAAAAGAACTTTTCCCGGTTTTTGCCCTCGACGCCAGCGAAATCGAGGCCTCTGATGATGAATGGTACGAATTCAGGGTTTCTCTCTCCAGTGAAGACGTTGTCTATTCGGTGAAGGGCTATCACGCGGGAGAATCACTTGTGGATGTTCTCGGAATACCTTTCAGGATTGAAGGGCTATCCTGGAAGGGATGGATTTCTGCGAGGGGGAAAAGACTCCTACTTGCACAGGTGGATGTAACTCCCCAGGGAAAATAGAGGCAACCACGAGGGCTGTTTCGCATTTTGCAGAAAACTGCCTAAAGTTCAGGGAAAACTCTAACGTGGAGGTGTCTACTGTTGCCGGACGGCACAACTTATATCCTGCTCAGCAGGCTTTTGCTCCTTTCTTTTACCCCATTTAGGGACTACGACGGAGTGGTTCACTCAGGGGAAGCTGAGTTCCTCTCGGAACCTCCGGGTGTTAAAATAAGCGTCTTCATTCCCGTTGGGGAGCAGGCTGAAAAGTTCTCAAAACTCGAAGGCCAGTACATTGATGTGGAAATCGACCCACCGTACTTTGAAGTGTTTAACGTGAAAAACGCTGAAAGACCAATTATCACTCTCGAACCCTCGGATTCTGAAGTTCCGGCACCACGCTACCGCCTGGTGGGCCTTTTCAAAATCTTTGAGCCGGAGTGGGGCATCTTTGAGTGTGGAAACCTGAGGTTTGAAGAGTGCTTTAGCGGAGAGAGTGAGTGGATTGAAGAGATTGGAGCATGGTTCTATGCCTACCTCCCCGAACGCGATTGAGAAGTCCTTTCGCTCTTGACCCCAAACTTTTTAAACCTCGGGCTCATTTCTATACCCTGGTGGTGCCTATCGTCCACCGTAACGCCGATTTCGACCTTTGAATCCCATGCGTTCCGCACTTCTTGGTTAGCCTTTACTCCGGCACCACCGGCGTTGCTAAGATTTTTAAGCCGCCCTTCTGAGGGTAACCCATCTTCAAAAAACCGAAAAGGTGATGCCCATGCTTCCCAAGACCTACGACCCGAACGAGATTGAACCGAAGTGGCAGAAGTTCTGGCTGGATGAGAAAATCTACAAGTACGAGCTCGACGAGAAGAGACCGAGCTACGCGATAGATACCCCGCCCCCGTTCACGAGCGGAACGCTCCACCTCGGTCACGTACTCAGCCACACCTGGATCGACATCATAGCGCGCTATAAGAGGATGACCGGCTACAACGTGCTCTTTCCCCAGGGCTTTGACAACCACGGTCTCCCGACCGAGCTGAAGGTCGAAAAGGAGTTCGGAATAAGCAAGGATCAGCCGGAGAAGTTCCTTCAGAAGTGCGTTGAGTGGACCTGGCAGGCCATCGAAGCCATGCGCAACCAGTTCATAAGGATAGGCTATTCCGCGGACTGGGACCTGGAGTACCACACGATGGACGACTGGTACAAAGCTGCCGTGCAGAAGTCTCTCATCGAGTTCTACAAGAAAGGTCTTCTCTACCGGGCGGAGCACCCTGTTTACTGGTGCCCCCGCTGTAGGACGAGTTTGGCGAAGGCTGAGGTCGGCTACGTCGAGGAGGAAGGCTACCTCTACTACATCAAGCTTCCCTTAGCTGATGGCTCCGGCTACGTCCCGATAGCGACGACGAGGCCCGAGCTCATGCCCGCCTGTGTGGCGGTCTTCGTCCACCCCGAGGACGAGAGATACAAGGATGTCGTTGGCAAGAAGGTCAAACTGCCGATATTCGAGCGCGAAGTGCCGGTCATAGCCGATGAGGACGTTGATCCCGAATTCGGAACCGGTGCGGTTTACAACTGTACCTACGGTGACGAGCAGGACGTCGTCTGGCAGAAGCGCTACAACCTGCCCGTAATAATAGCCATCAACGAGGACGGAACGATGAACGAGAGGGCCGGGCCATACAAGGGGCTCAGGACGGAGGAGGCGAGGAAGAAGATAGCGGAAGACCTCGAAAAGATGGAACTCCTCTACAAGAAGGAGAAGATAAAGCACCGCGTTCTGAGACACACCGAGAGGAGCTCCTGTATGGCACCAATCGAGCTGCTTCCCAAGACCCAGTGGTTCATCAAGGTGAAGGACTTCACGGACGAGATAGTCAAAGTGGCGAAGGAAATCAACTGGTATCCGAGCGACATGTTCCTGAGGCTTAAGGACTGGGCAGAGTCGATGGACTGGGACTGGGTCATAAGCAGGCAGAGGGTTTTTGGAACGCCGATTCCCTTCTGGATCTGCGATAACGGCGAGGTTATCCTTCCGGATGAGGACAAGCTCCCGGTTGACCCGCGCTTTGAGAAACCGCCGAGGAAGTGCTCCGACGGGAGCGAGCCGAAGCCCGTCACCGATGTCCTCGACTGCTGGGTCGATTCGAGCATAACCCCGCTGATAATAACCAAATGGCACGAGGCCATCAAGGGTGACGGGAATGCCAAGCGCTGGTTCGAGCACAACTTCCCGGCCGCTTTGAGACCCCAGGGAACGGACATCATAAGGACGTGGGCCTTTTACACGATATTCAGAACCTACATGCTCACCGGCGAGAAGCCCTGGAAGGACATTTTAATCAACGGAATGGTGGCCGGGCCGGACGGAAGGAAGATGAGCAAGAGCTACGGAAACGTCGTTGCTCCAGATGAGGTGATTCCAAAGTACGGGGCAGATGCCCTAAGGCTCTGGACGGCCTTGGCGCCACAGGGAGAGGACCATCCCTTCAAGTGGGAGACCGTTGACTACAACTTCCGCTTCCTGCAGAAGGTCTGGAACATCTACCGCTTTGCAGAGAGACATCTGGAAGACTTCGACCCGAGCAACGCCCCGGAGGAGCTTGAGCCCCTCGACCGCTGGATTCTCTCAAGGTTACACAGGCTCATAAAGTTCGCCACCGAGGAGATGGAGCGCTACCGCTTCAACCTGCTCACGAGGGAGCTGATGACCTTCGTCTGGCACGAGGTGGCGGATGACTACATCGAGATGATTAAATACAGGCTCTACGGCGACGACGAGGAGAGCAAGCTGAAGGCGAAAGCGGCACTCTACGAGCTGCTCTACAACATAATGCTCCTCCTCGCCCCGTTCGCGCCGCACATCACCGAGGAGCTCTATCAGAACCTCTTCCGGGAGAGGGTTGGGGCGAAAAGCGTCCACCTGCTTGAGTGGCCGAAGTTCAGGGAGGACAGGATTGATAGCGAAGCCGAGAAGCTCGGCGAGCTCGCTCGCGAGATAGTCGGCGCGATAAGGCGCTACAAGAACTCCCACGGCCTGGCTCTCAACGCCAAGCTGAAGCACGTGGCAATCTATGCAACCGACAGCTACGACAAGATAAAGGCCATCGAGAAGGACATAGCCGGAACGATGAACATCGAGAGGCTCGAAATCATCAGGGGCGAGCCTGCCCTTGAAGAGCGCATCACCGAGATAAAGCCCAACTTCAGAACGGTCGGGCCGAGATACGGCAAGCTCGTGCCGAAGATTACCGCCTACCTCAAGGAAAACGCGGAAGAAGTTGCAAAGGCGCTCAAAGAAACCGGAAAGGTCGAGTTTGAAGTTGATGGAGAAAAGGTCGAGCTCGGCAAGGACGACGTGGTCATCAGGAAGGCCGTCTTTAGCGAAGGTGAAGAGGTCGAGACGGGAGTGGTTGGGGATGCGGTTATAGTGTTCTTCTGAGTCTTTCTTTCCCTTTCTGGTTTCTAAGCCACAGATAAAAAAGTTTCAACAGTTGTAACACAACATTGCCGCCTTTTTGAGCAGAATGATCCTGTACAGCCTCCCGTTTATTATCCTTGCGTTTGAAATCTTGTTGAGGTGGTGTATCCTTTTTCTCTCAAGTGCCACCAAATCCAGCTCGCGGAGCACCTTCACAAAGTCCTCCCAGCGGATTTTAAGCCACCTGGAGTAATCGTCGAACAGCTCCTTCTCGACCACCCGGTAGGTCTTGCCGTTCACTTTGTATCTGATTGCGCGCTTGGGGAGCTCCTTCCTCAGGCGCCAGCGCGCATGCAGAGGCTCCTGGAACTCATAAACTGCTTCATCCATGGACTTTCCTTCCACCATCATCTTCAGGATTATGCCGAGGATGCGGTTTATCCTGTCGGGGACGCCTATAACGTCGCCTTTGAGAACGATCTTCCTTCTGCGTACCCGTATTCCGGCGTTATCAAGCTCCTCGCCTATCTTGGGCGTGGTCTTCTTCTTGTTCCCGCCGGTGTCAACGATACCGCCGATTATAAAAGCCCCGACGTCGAAATCCTTTTCGCTCAGGACCTCCTTCGCCCAGGGATCGAGGAGAACAACTTCGTTAATGCCCCTCTCCCTCAAAAACTCCGCCGTTGGGCCTCCGTAGGTGATTATCCTATCAATCGGGCCGTGGAACATGGATTTAAACTCATCGTTCGCCCACGTTACGGCCAGCTCCTTTCCCGTAAAGTAGTCCCTCAGCAGGCCGTAGCTCTGGCTCACCTGCAGGCAGACCTTGCCCTTCTCCTTCTGGGTGTGCTTGTCCCAGTGGTATAGGTCGATTATGAAGTAGGGCCACTCAGGGAGCTTTGCCTTCAGCTCTTCGGGTGTTAAAACAGGCTCGAACTTCTCCTTCATGCACAGGGGGGCGTAGGCGTAGAGGGAGCCTTCTACACGGTTGCCGTTCAGGTCCCACGCAACGGCCGTCT
This sequence comes from Thermococcus indicus, assembly GCF_006274605.1. Lineage (NCBI taxonomy): Archaea > Methanobacteriati > Methanobacteriota > Thermococci > Thermococcales > Thermococcaceae > Thermococcus > Thermococcus indicus. The sequence continues at coordinate 1,401,857 of NZ_CP040846.1, read as the reverse complement.
TCTCCGGGACGCGGAATATTGCACCCTTCCCGTTGACTATCTCCACTGCCACGTCCTGGAGCTTGTTCTTTGACTTTCTGAATCTCTTGGAGAGCACCCCGAAGCTATCGATGCCCTTCTCTTCCAGTGCTTCCCTGAAAAGGTCGGCGAGCGTCTTCATGGCCATCGGTTGAGGGTCGGGCGGAGGTTTAAAAAGTTTGCCGGAGGTCTCCCATCAGACGAAAGATTTTTAAACGCTCCCCCTTCCCTAATATCGAGCCCCGGTGGTGTAGCCCGGTCAAACATGCGGGCCTTTCGAGCCCGCGCCCCGGGTTCAAATCCCGGCCGGGGCACCATAATTCTCTTGCTCGCTTTTCTAAGAGGAGCTTTGCAGTTAGAGATGGCTCCTCTCCAAAAAGAGCCCATCTCAACATGCCATTGATGAAACGAGACCTCACGACATCCAAACGCCTCAATTCTTGAACGACGTCCTGGTCAAGAGTAATGTGCACATCTGTCTTTTTATGGCGGTTTCCTCCAGGATCATCCATGAAAATCCACCAATTTTGACCTGCGCCCCACATTTGGATGTAGCTAATTGGTTCACGCCTTGAATATTTTCCCATGTTTTTATTTCATTCCCTTGGCTTTCTGAACCTAATTGCAAGGCTGTCGCTGTTCCGGTGGTAGTATATTCTGTCTAAGACCAGCCCACCTTTCCAGGCCGTGTTTTCTATCTCTCTGAATTCTTGGCCGGAAAGGCCTCCGTGGATGTGGATCTCTATGCCTCCGTCCCGAACTCCTACATGCCCTTTAGTAGAGACTATATGGGTGATGATATCCTGAACATCTTTTATAGAATACATGGTATCACCCCAACCAAAAGTAATACTCTTGAGGTTAATACGATTCTGGTTCACTATCTTTCCATCAGCAGAATAATCTCGCCAGCGGTGTGATGATTTTAGCGTCGTCGCTCATCAGCTCCCACTTAAATCACTTTCTTTTCTCGGAGCATGGTGAGGTATTCCTCATAACTCAGGGGGCATTTCACAAAGTCGTCAAACTTTTTAGGATCGTTGAAGTGGAGTTGTTTCATTATTCTCTTCACGAGGGCCGGCCCGAGTTCTTCTTTATCCTTTCCCCTGCTGAGGATTGTCATCACGCGTTTTTTCTTACCGTTCTCGGTTAGGATGTATTTGGTGTGTCGCCCGCCTTCCTTTTCGATGAAGCCCTTCTTTCGTAGGGCTTTTTGGAGTTCTCTGCGTTTCATGGGCTCACCTCTACGTGCCGGAGGAGTGCTTCTCTCAGTTTTCTGGCGTCTTCGTCGAGGTTATCCTCGCCTTCAAGAACGTATTCTTCTATGAGGGCCTTGAAAACTTCTTCGGCATCCCTTAGGGCCTTGGTTAGTGTTTCTCCGCACCCGTAGAGTTCTAACTCGGGATTTTCTACGCACCAGGTGTCTTCCTCGCGGTTGTATTCTACTGTTAGGTGGATGGGGGCTTTGAGCTTGTACCCGGCGAACTCGCCGGTCAGTTCCAGGGTTTCGAGGGTGGGTGGCATGATTTTCTTCAGTTCGATGAGCTCAAGCTTGAGTTCTTCGAGTTCTCGTTCTATCCTCTCGATGCGGTGAATGATGACTTGGACGCTCTCGCTCATACGCTCACCCCTATGTTGCCTTATACGATTGAATCGCTTATAGGGTTTGCGAAAAAATAGGAGCAAAAAGCTTATGAAAATGAAAGTGGTGGTAGTCTGACCTCTTCCCCGCCCTAAAGTGCGAGGGTTCCAGCGAGTTAGCCCCTCGCCGCCAGCTCGGCCTCTTTTCTGCGGGAATCAGCTCGAAGAGTTCTTTGAGTTCCTCGGGAGTGAGAAGGTAAACTTCCTCTGGAAGCTCGGCCTTTGAGGGAACGTAGATAAGCCTTTGCTCAATGTTATGGACTTTGCCCATTTTCTTCTGCCTTTTGATCTGCTTTCTCACCTTAACTTGAGCATCGGCTCCACGGATATAATTTAAAAGACTTCCATTATAGATCTCTCTACCGTAGAAATGGAAGGTAGAAGCCACATCGTTCTTTCCTTCTGAACTTCACTCCAGCCAGAGACAGCTGAAGCTTGTGTTAGGAGGGCATTATCCAATGCAATCCTGCAAAAGTTTTTTGAATAACCGTGGATTCTTACAGTGAGGCCACCAGGTGTCAAAAATGCTCGCGGTCAAAGTCCCCAAACAAGAGGCAGAGAAGGCCAGAAGAAAACTCATCGAACTCGGCGTCCTGGCTAAAGGATACGCCATCAGAAGAGAGGGCGAGTTTATACTCTTCCCCCTCATAGAGCCGGTTGAGGGCTTTGAGCTCGTTGAGGCAGACTTTGAGAGGCTTGAGAAAAGACCCCACAGCTACCGCGAGGTCGTCGAGGTTCCTGACGAGGTTAGACCGCTCCTCCCGAGCTCCTTCGACATAATCGGTGACATAGCGATAATCGAGCTTCCGAAGGAGCTGATGCCCTATGGAAAAGCTATCGGAGAGGCCATCCTCAGGGTTCACCGACACATAAAGGCCGTCTTCGCCAAGGGGAGCAAGGTTTCCGGGGAATACCGCGTGAGGGAACTTATTCACCTCGCTGGTGAGAGGAGGACTGAAACCCTCCACCGCGAGAACGGGATAAGGCTGAAGCTCGACGTTGCCAGAGTTTACTTCTCCCCCCGCCTCGCCACCGAGAGGATGAGGATTTTCGAGAAGACCCGGCCGGGAGAGGTTGTCTTCGATATGTTCGCCGGCGTCGGACCGTACGCGGTGCTTCTGGCCAAGAAGGCAAAGCTCGTCTTTGCCGTTGACTTGAACCCCTGGGCGGTCCGCTACCTTGAGGAGAACATCGGGCTGAACAAGGTCGACAACGTTGTGCCCGTCCTCGGGGACGTGCGGAAGGTTGCCGGACAGCTCAAGGCCGACCGCGTGATAATGAACCTCCCCAAGTTCGCCGACCGCTTTTTGAGGGAGGCCATGCTGAGCGTCAGGGACGGTGGGGTTGTCCACTACTACGGCTTCGGCCCGGATGGGGACCTGTTCTCAGAGCACGAGGCGAAGATAAAGACCGTCGCCCGGGAGCTGGGCCTTGGGGTTGAGTTCCTAGGGGAAAGAAAAGTCCGCCCCTACGCCCCGAGGCAGTTCAACATAGCGATTGACTTTCAGGTACTGAAGTGAAATAGAAAAGGGATCAGATGTTGCCTATCCTCTGGAGGACCATCCCCTCTATCCTTATGGGCTCGGCCCTTCTTGCAAAGACTATCGCCTGGTCGAGTCTGGCTTCGCTCTCCGCGTGGATGGTGAAGAGCGGGTCGCCCTCCTTGACCTTCTCCCCAACCTTGACGTACAGCTCGATTCCCGCGCCTTTGTCCTCCGGTGCCCCTGCTGCCCTGGCTATTCCAGTAATGGCCTTGTTGTCTATGGCGGTGATGTAGCCGCTGGTCGGTGCGGTGAAAGTGTAGGTCTTGTCGCCGATAGGTATGTCCTCCGGCTTGATGTCCGGGTTGCCTCCCTGCTCCTCTATTATCTCGCGCATCTTCTGGTAGGCCTTTCCGCTCTCGAGTATCTCGCGCGCCATCTTCTTGCCCATTCCTGCGGGTGCAACGCCGCCCATCTCCAGGAGGACTCCGGCGAGCCCTGTGGCCTTCTCTATGAGGCTGCCCGGACCGGTACCTGTCATGAGGGCCTGGAGTGCCTCCCTGGCCTCGAGGGCCGGGCCAACGGTGTGTCCAATCGGCTGTCCGCCGTAGGTTATGGCCACCTCGACGTACTGGCCGAGCCTCTTACCAAGCTCGATGAAGTCCCTTGCTAATGCCCTGGCCTGGTCCACACTCTCGACCTTGACGCCCTTGCCGGTTGGGATGTCAATGAGAACGTACTGGCTCCCCATGGCGTACTTCTTTGACATTATGCTGGCCAGCATCAGACCGGTCGGGTCGATGCTAAGGGCGCGCTCCGATTTGATGGTTATGTCGTCGGCCGGGGCGAGATTGAGGGCACCGCCCCAGACCATACAGGCGCCTATCTTCTCCACGATTCGCTTTATCTCGTCGAGGGAGAAGCTGACGTCCGCGAAGACCTCAACAACATCAGCTGTTCCGGCCGCGCTGGTTATTGCGCGGGAACTGGTCTTCGGGATGGTGAGGCCGGCGGCGGCAACGATAGGCACGACAAGGATGTTGGTCTTGTTGCCTGGGACGCCTCCAATGCTGTGGACATCCATTATTGGCTTTCTGTCTATGTCGAGCATGTCACCCGTCTCGGCCATGGCTATCGTCAGTGCCGCTATCTCGTCCATATCGAGGCCGTTTATCTCGAGTGAGGTGACGAATGAGCTTATCTCGATGTCACGGAGCTTCCTATCGACTATGTCCTTGATTATCGTCTCTATCTCCACCTTCCGGAGCTTTTCTCCGTTCATTTTCTTCTTTATGTAGCGGACGCTCTCGGGAGTGCTGCTCGGGATGACCGTGACCACCTCACCCTCCGAGAAGCTGTGGAGCTGAAGAACGTCCCTGCTTATTCCGATCTCCCCCTCCTTGACAAGACCGCTTATGACCACGCTGCCATAAACCGTCTTCTTGCCGGCCTCAAGCTTTACAAGATCATCCGGGTGAAGCTTGGCCTTCATGGCCTCTTTCTCGTTTATGAAAACCGAATATCTCCCGCTGTGCACGTCCAGTATCCTTACCTTTGCCTTCACTTCCACTCCCTCCCATGGATTTAGTTCTCGGTATTGTGCGGAAGAATACTTAAACTTTTTCAACTGATGTACGGGAAAAACATTTTAAAAAATGGATGGGGTCTTGCAGGATAATGTAGAAATCATCTGCTGAGGCCATGAACCTGCCCCGCAACCCCCGGGTACTCGCCCTTGAGCTCACCTGTTCTGAGGAGAACCCCAACGATGTCCTGCGCGATCTCCCTGACCGCGGGGGGCAGAAGTCCATCGCCCCTCAGGTAGTAGCTCACAACCTCGCTCAGGGGGGCACTCACGAGTCTGCCCCGGAAGACCCGAACGGTCTTGTCATCGACCTCGACTATCCTGTCTGGATAGCCGAGCCGGACCTTCATAAGAGCCCACCCCCAGTTTGGAGTTAATAGAAGAGGCCTTTTAAAATTTAACGCCCCAAAAATGTTTAATAACAAAATGGTCAAAAAGCTTAGAGGTTCCTGACTTCCTCGTCAATGGACTCTTCTAGGGTCTTCTCCCATTCCTCGACGTCGAAGTCCACCAGCTCGCTCTCAAGGTCCTCCTTGAGGCTTGAGACACGCCTCTTCAGAGCGCTCTTGGTCTCTTCGTCGTAGACGACGTAATAGGGATTGCTTTTGGCGGAGTAGTAGAGCATCAGCAGGATTATATTGAGGATAATGAGGATGACCACGATTCCATACACGAGGGCGTCGGCCATCACTTCTTCCCTCCGAAGAGTGCCTTGAAGACCCTCTTTATGGGGCTCTCCGGCTCGGGTGGCTGCCACTTGATTCCCGCGAGCTTGGCAGCGAGCTGCTTAATGGCTATTGCCGACGGGCTGGTGGGGTTCTTGATTACCAGCGGGACACCGTAGGCGCTTGCGCGCTTGACCTCTGGGTCTTCGGGTATAACGGCCAGAACCGGAACCTCGAGGATGGCCTCGATCTCCTCCTGGGTGAGTTCGGTCTTCTCGTTGGTTACCCTGTTGAGTATCGCTCCGAGGGGGAGTGTTCCGAGCTTCTCGGCTATGAGCTTGGTTTTAAGGGAGTCCGTGATCGCGGATATCTCGGGGTTGGTAACGATTATGAGCTCCTTACCGATGAGGAGCGCCGTAACGGATGTCATTTCGAGGCCGGCGGGAGCATCGATGAGGACGAAATCCGCCATCTGGCCTATCTCCCTGATGAGCTGCCTGAGCTTTTCCGGTTTGGCCTTCTTTATCTTCTCCAGGCTCAGTCCTCCTGGTATGACCTTGACCCCTGCTGGACCCTCGTAGATGGCGTCCTTGAGGTCCGCCTCGCCGGCCAGGACGTCGTGGAGGGTTATTGGAATGTCCTCCATTCCAAGGACGAGGCTCAGGTTCGCCATCGTGATGTCCGCGTCCAGCAGAATGACTTCCTTTCCAAACTGGGCCAGAGCAACACCCAGGTTTGCAACCGTCGTTGTTTTACCAGTTCCACCTTTTCCAGATGCAAAAACAATTGAACGGCCTTCCAAAGTTAACACCTCCGGTGTAAAGCGCTAACGACGCTTCCCCGCGATAATCACTGTGACCTTCGATTTTATACGGAGTATTCAGTTTGCGTGTATGAACTATGCTGGCAATGCTTTTATTTTTTGCGGTTCATCTAAAGACATGGGGAAAAGATAGAAGAAAAACTATTCGTAGTTCACTCCTCTCCCGCCTTTGCCCTGGCCTCGGCCTCCAGCTTCTCCTGGACTTCCTTTTCAAGCTTTACCCTGGCCATCTCCGCGGTGTCCGCCAGGCTCCTGAAGAGCTTGAGCATCTCCATCGGGAGCGGCAGGATGATCACGTTGCTCTTGTCGCTGGCGACGTCGCTTATGGTCTGGAGCGTCCTGAGCTGAAGGGCCATCGGGTGCTGGGATACTATCTCAGCGGCGTCGCGGAGCTTCTCAGCGGCCTGGCGCTCCGCCTCTGCCAGGGTTATCCTGGCCCTCCTCTCACGCTCTGCCTCGGCCTGCCTGGCCATGGCCCTCTGCATGCCGCTCGGCAGCTCAACGTCCTTGATCTCGACCGTGCTGACCTTTATTCCCCACGGATCTGTGGCCTCATCGATGATCTTCTGGAGCTGGAGGTTGAGCTTCTCCCTCTCGCTCAGCAGCTCGTCGAGGTGTGCCTGACCGATGACGCTCCTCAACGTGGTCTGCGCTATCTGACTGGTGGCCATTATGTAGTTCGCCACCTGGGTAACCGCCTTGACGGGATCAACCACGCGGAAGTAAACGACGGCGTTGACCCGAACGGGAACGTTGTCCTTGGTTATGGTCTCCTGCACAGGCACGTCGAGGACGCGCGTACGGAGGTCTACTATGACCGCCTTCTCGAATATCGGGATGATGAAGAACAGTCCTGGACCCCTTGCTCCCACGACCCTACCGAGGCGGAATATAACCGCCCTCTCGTACTCCTTGACTATCTTTATTGCCGTTGCCAGTATAATCAAAACAAACAACAAAACAATCGAAATAACCACGGTACTTGCCGTTATGGCCATTCATTCTCCCCCCTTTGCTTTCCCAACTTTTTCGACGATAAGGGTTAATCCCCTGACTTCAACAACCTTGGCCTTCTCCCCGACAGGGATCATGCTTCCATCCCTGCTCTCCGCCTTCCATAACTCCCCGTGAAGCTTGATGACGCCCTCTGGATCAATGTCCTCCACGACCCTTCCGACCTCCCCGATGAGCTCCTCCTTCCCAGCCTCGGGTTTTTTCCGGTGGGCCCTGACCACAGTGGCTGCACCGAAGAGGAAGAACAGCCCGAGCAGTATTGCCATGACCAGTATCGCTATACGCAGTACCGAGTACGTCTCACCCGTCACCAGGTACTCACCTCCAGCTCCGGTTCCGCTGAAGAGCAGAATGCCCCCTATGACGAAGGTCACAATCCCCGCGACGGTAAACAGGCCGAAGGTCGGCGTCAGCGCCTCGGCTATGAAGAATATCATCGCCAGGACCATGAGTATCAGGCCCGCGCTGCGGTATCCAAAGTAGCCCAGTCCGATGAGGCCGAGCACCAGAAGTATGGCCCCTATGGTCTCCGGCACGTGCCAGCCAGGGGTTAAAAAGCCGAATATCAGCCCTATGAAGCCTATGTTCAGAAGGAGGTACGCCACGGTTGGGTCGGTTATGTACTTCACCACCGTGTCCCTGAAGGATGGCTCCAGGTAAACCACGTTTGCGTTTTTGATGTGCAGCACGACCCTCCCCTTGCCCTTGACCGGCATCTTTGTCTCCATGCCGTCGGCTTTCTGGAGGAGGTCGTCAAGGTCGGTCGCTATGACCTCAATGACCCCGTACTTCATGGCCTCCTCGGGGGTTACGCTCCTGTCCTCGGTTATAAACTCCGCCGCGAGCGTCTCGTTCCTGCCGCTCATCCGGGCCAGCTCGCGGAGGTAGGCCACGTAGAAGTTGGTTATCTTCGGCGGGGCTTCGACGATGCTTCCGTTCTGGCCGTAGCCGAGTATCGGCCTGCAGGCCCCTATCACCGTTCCTGGGGCCATGGCGATGAGATGAGAGCTCAGGGCGATGTACGTTCCCGCGGATGCGGCCATTCCGCCCGAGGGGTAGACGTAGATGATAACCGGGACCCTGGCGCTCTCAATCCGCGTTACTATCTCCTGCATGGCGTCGGCCCTGCCGCCGGGGGTGTTCAGCTCGATAATTATGGCGGAGGCATTCGCATCCTCCGCCCTGCTTATGTATCTGTCGAACTGATCGACTGTATAGCCGGTTATCATTCCATCGACCTTTGCAACGTAAACTGTGTTCCCCTGTGCGTGTACTCCCGGCTGGAGAACGAGCACTGTGAAGAGCACCAGCGCCGCCAGCGCAACTGTGGGCCGCATACTTACCCCCTGATATCAGTACCACTCAAAGGGTTTAAACCTTTTGCCTGCCCCCCAAGTTGCAATAAGACTTTAGAGGAATTGAAAGGGGTCCCGACCTCCTCCCGCCCCGAAAGGGAGGCTTTCAAAAGAAAAATGTAAGGAAAATACCGACAAAAACTCAGAAGAGCCACTGGTTCTCTATGCACTCGTCACAGGGCGGCTTTTCTCCCGCTATGGCCTTGAATTTGGTGTAGATACACTCCGGCAGGCCGAGCGGGCAACGGTCCGGGGTGACGCCGGGCCTGACCTTGGTCGGGTCGAGCTTTATCTTGATGTACGCCTCGTACTCCTCGACCTTCTTCCACGGCAGCACCTTGGCCCCGTAGATGACGAGGTTGTCGTAAATCTTGGCGTAGTCGCCGACGACCGCGGTCTCCTTTAGTATGACGTTCTTTCCGACGACAACGCCCTCCCCGAGGATGCTGTCCTTTATCTCGGCGCGCTCCCTAACGATGTCGTTGCCTATGAGTATGGCGCGCTTGAAGTAGGCCCTGTCCTCGACAACGGTGTTCGGGCCTATGTACGTGTAGGCCTTTATCTTGACGCCGTGGCCTATCTTAACCCCCTCGTCGATGTAAACCGGCCCCTGTATCTCAACGTCCTCCGGAACTTCGGCACCCTCTTTGATGACGAAATAGCCGTTTTCCTTGGCTATCTCATCCATCGCAACCTGGTGGGCATAGAAGAGGTCGTCCGGGGTCCCGAGGTCGATCCAATAGTACTCACGCGGTATTTTGTGGGCGTAAACAAGTCCCCTGGCCACGTACTTCGGGAGAACCTCGCGCTCGAAGTAGACCTCCTTGTTCTTCGGAATCTCCTCCAGAACCTTCTTGTTAACCATGTAGATGCCCGCATCGACGAGGTTGGTATGCGGCCTGTGGGGCTTCTCCTCGAAGTGGGTGACCTTGTTTCCGTCGTCCAGCTCGACGACTCCGTACTTCTCCGGGTCATAGACCTTGGTAACCGCGACCGTTATGAGGCCGTCGTTCTCTTTGTGGGCCTTGATGAGCTCTTTAAAGTCGAAGTTCGTGAAAACGTCACCGTAGATGACCAGAAAGTCGCCATCCACGTAATCCTCCACGTTCTTGAGTGCTCCGCCGGTCTCAAGCGGCATCGGGTCATTGACGAACCGTATCGTTTTGGGGTAGTCGGCCATCTTTTCGTCGATGAACTCCCTTATCTCTCCCCTCATGTAGTGGACGGACAGGATTATCTCATCGATCTCCTGGATTTTCTCCAGGCTCTCAAGGAGGTACTGAAGGTTTGGCTTGCCAAGAACCGGGACCATGGGCTTGGGTCTGGTCGATGAAAGCGGCCTTAACCTCGTTCCAAAACCGCCAGCAAGAATAACTGCCTTCATGGTATCACCGTTTACCCTTTCAACAAAGGGTTTTATATGTTTTACGGCCATAAAATATATAACCGGCGGTGGCAGGTTTAACTGACGGTGAAAAGTTCGAAAAATCCGCGTTTAGGCCCCCACATGAGTGTTTTGCCCCAAAAATCGGGGTTTAACCGCGGAAAAAATATAAGTTCTGTAAGGCTCCATCACGGTTTCGATACCTCCTTCCCGCCGAGCCTGAAATCCGGGAGCTGATACACCTTCCCCTTGAAGCGGAAGCAGGCACCGGGGCAAACGCTCTTAAGGGGGCAGGTGGCGCAGGAGTTGCCTGCCTCCACCCGCTCCAGGTAGCCGAGGTCGGCCAGCACCTCCATGGCGCCGACGACCTCGTCCCTCGGAACGTCCAGCTCCCGGGCTATCTCGTCTATGCTCTTCCCTTCCTCCAGCAGTTCCAGGATCCTCTCCAGCATTCCAACACCTCAGTAGCCCAGCGCCGTCCCCACGTTCCATATCAGGATTCCAACGAGCGACGCGAGGGCTATCATGTAAACCACCGTGAAGGCGGCCCATTTCCAGTTGCTCTCGGCCCTAACCGCGCCTATCGTGGCTATGCACGGGACGTAGAGGGTGGTGACCATGCCAAGCACGTAGGCCTGGAGCGGTGTCATCGCTCCCGCTATGGCCTCCTCGCTTCCGTAGATTATCCCGTAGGTCGATATGACGTTCTCCTTGGCGATTATCCCGAACAGCAGGCTTACAGCGGCCTTCCAGTCGAGGCCCATGAGGCGCATGTACGGCTCGAAAAACATGCCGAGCCTCTCCGCGTAGCTTCCACCGGTGCCCATCTGCACGGGATAGCTGCTGAGGTACCAGATGGCCATCGAGCCGAGTAGGATTATGGTTCCCGCCTTCTTTATGAACTCCTTGCTCCTCTCCCACGAGTGGAGCGTCACCGTCTTCCACGACGGGATGAGGTACTCCGGTAGCTCGATGATGAACGGGCTCTCCTCGCCCCTGATAACGAACCTGCTCAGGAGCCAGGCCACAAGGAGGGCAAGCAACACCGCCGTGGCGTATATGCTAACCGCGACGAGCGCCTGGTGGCTGGCGAAGAAAGCCCCCGCCAGGAAGCTTATGACACTCAGCCTGGCCGAGCAGGGTATCAGCGGGTTGACGAGCATGGTCAGCAACCTGTCCCTCTCGTCATCGAGCGTTCTCGTCGCCATCACCGCTGGAACGTTGCATCCGAAGGCGAGCACCAGCGGGATGAAGCTCTTGCCGGGCAGGCCGAACTTCCTCATTATGCGCTCCATGACAACCGCTGCCCTGGCCATGTACCCAACGTCTTCGAGGACGGAGAGGGCCAGGAACAGCAGGAAGACTAGCGGGAAGAAGCTGAGCACGGAACCAACGCCCGCTATGATTCCATCGACCAGGAGCCCCCTCAGAGCCTCGTTTGCTATATGCGGCGCGAGCCATTCCCCGAAAGCCGTGAAAGCATCGTCGAGGTATCCCTGGAGGGGCAGCCCGACGGCAAACACGAATTTGAACATGAGGTAGAAGACGCCGAAGAGGGTGAGGAGGCCGTAGACGGGGTGGGTGAGGAACCTGTCGAGCTGGTCGCTGAAGCTCTCGCCTTCCACCTTTGTGTACCGCACAAAGCGGTGCATGAGCCTGTCGATGAACTCGTACTTCTGGCTGGCTATTATAAGGTCCATCGCGCGCTTGTAACGCGCCTCAACCTCCGCTATGTGCCCCATGATCTCGTCGAGCTTCTCACTTCCGAGGTGCCTGAGGATGAGCTTTATGACGCCATCGTCGCGCTGGAGGAGCTTTATCGCAAGCCAGCGGAGGTTGTACTCCTCCCCCAGTTCGGTGTCCCTGAGAACCGCCATTATATGCTCTATCTCCCTCTCGACCTCCGGGTCGTACTGGGGGATCACGGGCCTCTCCTTCAGCATCCCGTTGGCCATCTGGTGTATCTTCTCCTTCAGCTCGTCGAGGCCGGCACCTTCCTTTGCGCTCATCGCCACCACTGGAACGCCGAGAACCTCCTCCATCCTCCTTACGTTTATCTCGATACCGTGCTTCTCGGCCAGGTCCACCTTGTTGAGGGCTATGATAACGTTGTTGAGGCCCATCTCCAGTATCTCCATGGTGAGGAAGAGGTTCCTCATGAGGGCCGTTGCGTCGATGACGTTCACGACCACATCGGCGCTCCCCTTCAGGAGGAAGTCCCTCGCGACGAGTTCGTCGATGGAGTGGGCCGTGAGGGAGTACGTGCCGGGGAGGTCAACCACGAGAAACTTCTGCCCCCTGTATTCCAGGACTCCCTCCTTCTTCTCGACCGTGACGCCGGGCCAGTTGCCGACGTGCTGTCTCAGCCCGGTCAGTGCGTTGAATATGGTTGTTTTTCCGACGTTGGGGTTCCCTGCCAGTGCAATGACCTTCATCATGACGGCCACCTCACAGTTTCCGTATCATGACCTTCGCCGCCATCCCCCTGCCGATAGCGAAGCGCACGCCGCCGACGGAGATGATTATCGGGCCGTACTGGTGGGACTCGATTATTTGAACCGTCGCTCCGGGGGTGAGGCCCATGCCCACTAGCCGCTGCCTTGCGGTGGGGCCGCCGAGGATGTTCACCACAATCCCCCTGTCCCCGGGTCTGAGTGCGTTTAAAGGTACAATCATGAGCATCACCGTTAGGCTTTCCTAATTCGATATTCCAATCCCTCGATGACCTTAAAAAGCTTTGGTGAGCCTAACAAAATCAGAGAGTTCGAAATCAGAAATCCACGGGTTCCGGGACGCTCCAGAAAGGTGTTCCCGGAGGATACGAAATTTAAAACCTTGGAAAGGTATTTAAGGGATTGGGGAGAATACAAGGAGTTGAATTTCGGAGGTGTGTTATCATGGAGGAGACTCCGCCTGAAGAACCCAAGAAGACGTCCCTCGGCATGGATGAGAACCTTGAGGGACTGCTTGCCTATCTCGCCTGGTGGATTACGGGGATACTATTCCTGGTGCTTGAGAAGGAGAGCGATTTCGTCCGTTTCCATGCTATGCAGTCGACGATAACCTTCATAGGCATCACGGTGCTCCAGGTGATCCTCAGCTTCATCCCGTACATAGGGGGCATCATCGCCTGGCTCCTGGGAATCGCCGGCTTTGTCCTCTGGATTCTCGGCATGGTGAAGGCCTACCAGGGCGAACGCTACAAGTTCCCGGTCGTCGGCAACCTGGCCGAGGAGTGGATGGGAAAGGTCAACGTCTGAGGCTTAGCTTTTTAAGCCTCCTTTTTTTACCTCACCCCATGAGGGACATCGAGAGCGTTGTTGAAGAGATAGCGGGGTTTTCCAGGGAACACGGCCTTTATGAAAAACGCATACTCGTTATGTTCTCAGGCGGGAAGGACAGCTCACTCGTCCTCTACCTCCTAAAGGAAGCTGGCCTTGACGTTTCAGCCCTCACCTTCTTCCACCGCTGGAGCTGGAGGGAAACCCTGAACTGGGCGATGGGTTTCACCAAAAAACTCGGAGTTGAGCACTACCTCGTTGATGTTACCGACGGGCTTCTCCGCGAGGCGGCCGGAAGAAAGGGGCCGATCTGCATAAACTGCAAGAAGGTCATGCTCTGGAACGCCAAATGGTTCGCCATCAACAACGGCTTCGACGTCCTTGCCAAGGGGGACAACGCCAACGATAAGATAATAGGCGCCCTCCTGGATCAGTGCACGGGGGATATAAGGCTCTGCGACATACCGAGGATTGGAATTCCGTTCTTCAGACCCCTAATCAAGCACACTGCCGGGGAAGTCGAAAGGCTGGCCGATGAGGTGGGGATAAGACCCTACCGCATGTACGAGCACGCGAGGAGGCGGCAGTGGAGGGAGGGCTGTCCGCTCCAGTACATCGACCGTGAGGAGGTCGTCACGGAGGAGCTCATGAACCTGGCCTTCGGGGTGAACTACGAGGTGAGCAAAATCGCCCGGGCAAGAAGGGTCCGCGTGAGCGTCCGGGTGCCAAGCTTTGAGATAATGTGCTGGAACTGCGATGGAGAAACCCTCCGCGAAGTAAGGGAGGTCATCTCGAAGTTTGGGGGGAATGAAGGTGAAGCTTCCGCTCGGAAAACTGAGGAATGACGTTCTGCACGATGTTGTATTCCCAAACCTGGGCGTGGAGGATATGAACGTGGTGTACGGGCCCAGGGAGGGCTTTGACTCGGCCGTCCTCGAATACGACCACGACCACTACCTTGTGATCGCCACCGACCCCACCCTCGGCGTCCCCGGGGAAACCTTTGGATTTTTCTCGTACCACTTCGCGGCCAGCGATGTGGCGGTTTTCGGGGCGAGGCCGAGGTGGCTGGTGGTTGATATCATCCTTCCCCCCGGAAGCGAGAAGGGTTTTCTCGAAAAGACGATGCGCGACTTAAACGCGGAATGCCGGAAGTACGGGAGCGCGATAATCGGCGGCCACACGGGCGTTTATCCGAGCGTAGCCGAGCCAACCGTCACCACCACCGCGATGGGTCTTGTGAAGAAGGACCAGCTGAGGCTTCCGCTTGCAAAGCCCGGTGACAGGATAGTCGTGACCGGCAAGGTCGGTCTTGAGTTCGCGGTCTCCGCGGCGTACTTCCGGGAGGACGAGCTTAGAAAGCTCCTCTCTTCCAGGGAAATCCAGCTCCTCAGGGGGCTCTACCGCTTCGAAACCGCAGTTCCTGATGCTTTAGCGGCCAGACCCTTTGTCAGGGGCATGCACGATGCCACTGAGGGCGGTTTAACCGCCCTCCACGAGATAGCCGACAACTCCGGGGTCGGCTTCACAGTTCACGCCGAGAAGCTCCACCTGGACCCCCTCGTGAGGAAGGTCCTCGACTTCTACGGCCTCGATCCGTGGGGCGTTTCGTCCACCGGCACGGTGATAGCGATAGTTCCCCCCGAGAACGTTGGTTCCCTGATTAAAGAATTCAACAAAAATGGAATTATTGCATTCGAGCTGGGCGAGTTTACCGCCGATAAGAAGCGCATCCTAATCGAAAACGGGGAAGAAAGAGAGTTTCCAACGTTTAAGAGCGACCCCTACATGGGGCTGTACGGCAAAGGATAAATACCAAGAGGGCGTAGTACTGACCATGAGCCGGGAGATTATCCGGGATGTGATTCTCAAGGTATCAAGACAGCTTGGCCTAGAGGTCAATGATATAATCCTCTTCGGTTCCCGAGCCAGGGGTGATTTTAGAACCGACAGTGATTGGGATGTTTTGGTGGTTCTATCCAGGCCATTAAAGAGAAAGATAGAGCTGGAAGCGTACAAAATGATACACAGGGAGCTTCTGTTAAAAGGAATCAAGGTGGATGTCCTGTTTATCTCAAGCGATGAGCTCGAAAAGGTCAAGGATGATACAGGTTTTGTTTACTACTACGCCCTTCGGGAGGGTGTGAAAATTTGAGCTTTAGGGAATGGCTCAAAAAGGCCGAAAAAGACCTTGTGCTGGCCAGAAACAGCCTTTCTCTTGACTTCTATGACTACGCGACCTTCCACGCTCAGCAGTGCGCTGAAAAGGCTTTGAAGGCGTTTTTGATATCAAAGGGGAAACCCATCAAACGAACCCACGACATCGGGGAACTCATACTCCTGTGTGCCGAGGTGGATTCTGAATTCTTGAAACTCTTCGATAATGATGTGGATCTTCTAACCGCCTATGCCGTCGAGGCGAGATATCCAACCATTCACGAACCGGACAAAGAAGAGGCAGAAAATGCGATAAAACTGGCCGAGCTCGTCCTTGAATTTGTGGGTTCCAGACTCACCTAATCCTGAACCTCAGCAGCGCCGCCAGGCCGCCAAGGGCCTTCAGCTTGTCGCCGCCCTCGTGCTCCGAGCTAACGACCACGACCTCACCCCTCGAATACCTCACCGCGTCCATTAGCTCCTCGATTTTCTCCCTGTGCTCCCCCTTGAGGAGCTCGTCGAGAACCAGGAGCGTCTCAACAGCGCCGTAATTGACGGCCTCCTCAACCTCTTTGAGTCCGTAAGCGGCCAGACCGTTGTTCCTCGCCACGTTTTCGAGAACCTTTTCGACGAGCTGGACCTCTTTAGCAACGCGGTTCTCGTGGTAGACCTTGTCAACCGTTCCGCGCTTGATGACCTCGTAGATGCCCGTCCTCCCGGTTACGCTCGTGTCCTCGATGGCAACCTTTTTTGCCAGCTCCCCGTAGTTCTCGCGCAGGAACTTGTAGAAGTCCTCCTTGACGAAGCCAGGGCCGGCCACGATGGCCTTCTCTATGCCCTCCCTGCTTATTATCTCCTCCATGCTCTTGGCGACATCGTGGAAGAACTTCTTCTCCTCGCTCTCGCGGTTTGTGCTGTACCTCTTCCCGCCGAGGTTGTAGCGTATCCCCTTGAGTATCTCGACGCCGTACTCCCTGATTATCGCCATATCCGCCTCGCCGTCGTCTATGACGACTATCATGACACGGGCGCGCTTTGAAGCTTCCACGGCCTCCTTAAGGCGCTCGATGTGGTGCTCCTTCCAGCGGGGCTTCTGTATGGTAACGACCGTGCCTTCCTCTATCGCTATCGTGTGGTACTTGCCGAGGGGGACGTCGTCCCTGCTGGCGTAGACTATCGGCCCTGTGACGCGGACCTGGTTGGCGAACTTGTGGAAGTTTATTTTCTCGGCCCTAACTCCGAGGAAGACCGGAATAACCTCGACCTTCTCTGCCCTGAGAGAATCGCTCCTCTGGGCCTGCTTCCTGAGCGTTTTGGCATAAACAACGTCGCCCGGGTCTATGATGTGGTAGAGGTGCCAGAGGTCATCGAGTGTCTCGGCCTTGACCTTTATCTTGCCCTCCTTGACGTCCTGGTGGATTATCTGCACTCTCTCACCTCCATCAACTGCTCCAGTTTAATACCGTTTCTCTTGGCGTCCTCAAGCTCATTGAGCAGCAATTGAAGTTCTGATGAACTAACATCAAAGTAACCATCAAAGTTCTTAATCTTTGGATCCTCGGCATTTGGTGATATGAAATTTGATAACCCCATTTCTTCTCCCGGCGACTCTTTACAAAAGACGTAAATAAAAGTTTTGGAAAACTAAATAAGCTCCCTCTCGGTCCTGGTGAGCCTCTCGGCGCCGTTCTCCGTGATGAGGATGGTGTCCTCTATCCTAACGCCTCCGAACTTGGGCAGGTATATTCCGGGCTCGATGGTTATAACCATCCCCGGTTTGAGTTCCGTCTCGTCGAACTGGCTGACCCTCGGCCACTCGTGTATCTCAAGGCCGACGCCATGTCCAGTGGAGTGTATGAAGTAGTCGCCGTAGCCGTACTCCTTGATTACGTCCCTGACGATGGTGTCGAGCTCCTTGGCCGTCATTCCGGGCCTGGCCGCCTCGACGCCTTTCCTCTGGGCCTCGAGGACGGCGTAGTAGATGTCCTTCTGCTTCTCGTTCGGACTGCCCACGACTATCGTCCTCGTGGTGTCAGAGTGGTAGTGCCTGTAAAGCGCCCCCTCGTCGATGACGACAAGGTCTCCCTTTTCTATCCTCTTGTCGCTGGCCAGGCCGTGCGGCAGGGCCGCCCTCCAGCCGCTGGCTATTATCGTGTCGAAGGCCGGCTTTTCGGCACCGTTCATTTTCATGACGTACTCCATTTTCGCCGCTATCTCCCTCTCGCGCTTGCCCTCGCTTATCTCCTCCAAAGCGGCCATCATGGCCATGTCCGCTATCCCGCAGGCGGCCTTTATGACCTCAATCTCCTCGGGGGTCTTGATTATGCGGAGCTCTTTCACCACGTCATCGACCGGGACGAAATCCGCGGCGCCCACCTTCTCTTTGAGCGTCTGGATGGTTGAGAAGCTCGTTCTGCCCTCTATGCCAAGCTTCCTCAGCTTGAAGGAGGAAAGTCTCTCGTAGAGCTCCTTTCCGGTCTTGAATTTTTCGACGGGAACCCTTGAGGTTTCCCTTGTCTCCTCGTACTCCAGCTCGGGGACGATGAAGAGGGCATCGTCAGGGGTGACGACGAGGTAGCCGCCGAGAACCGGGAAGCTGCCGGTGAAGTAAAAGAGGTTCTCCTTCCCGGTAATTAGAACTCCATCGAGTTCGTTTTCGGATATGAACTCCTTGAGCCTGTCAATCCTCATCTTTTAATCACCGGGCATTTGTAATCGTCATTGCAATAAAACCCTTTCGGCAGACTACCGACGAAAACCAGCGGCTTCTCCTCAGGAAAAGGTTATAATCCCGCGGGAGTACTAGGTACATGACGGTTTATCTGTTCGACTTCGACGGAACCCTCGTTGACAGCACGGGCGCGGTTGAGAAGGCCCTCCGCATAGCAATCGAAAAGACCGTTCCAGCGGTCATAGAGAGCGACCTCTACGACGACTACTACAAGGCGCTTTTCCTCTTCATCAAGGGCAAGCTCACCTACCAGTACCTTGGAGTCATTCACGAGCTCGTTGCCCAGGGCACGATACACGAGTACTACAAGCTCATGCCCAGGTACATCAAGGATTTCCCACACTCCCGGAACGTTGTCCGAACGCTGAGAAAACGAGGGCGCCACGTCATCAGCTTCTCAGGCGAGCACACATACCCCGGCGGAAAGGTCATCTTCATGAAGAAGACAAACTGGTACGACGAGTTCGATGAGGTGATAACCTTCAGGGGCACAAAGGACATGCTCAAGAAGTTTGAGAACCTACGGGAGCTTTACCCCGACGAGCCCTTCGTCTGGGTGGACGACAGTCCGAGCAGGTTCACCTACATTCTCGACGAGAACACGCTCCTGGTTCAGAAGGCTTCCCCCTACAAAAGCGACGTTGCACTGCTTTTCGAGAGGCAGAACTTCCTCAAAATTAAATCCCTCCGTGAGATACTGGAGATAGACGACGGGCTCTCAGCCTGCGCTGGAGGGGATAAAACTTAAAAATACCTGCCCGCGAACCCCATCCGGTGGAGGTGGGGACGATGGCCAGGGGGAAGGCTCTCATCCTTGCCTACGCGGGAACGAAGGAGCACCAGGACAACCACCACATGATTCTGAAGCCCCTCGGCATCGATGACAGGAACGCCGCTTCAAGGCTCATAGGCAGAAAGGTCGTCTGGAGGACCCCGACCGGCAGGAAGATGTTCGGAAAGATTCTCAAGCCCCACGGCAACCGGGGCGAGGTGAAGGCCTACTTCAAACCCGGCCTGCCAGGACAGGCGGTCGGTGACTACGTCGAGATTCTTTGAGCGCAACCCTTTAAACCTCCCAACCTTTTCTTTCTCCGGTGAGATGATGGAGTTCGTCGAGGTGCGCGAGGGTCTTGCAAAAATCCTTGTCCCGAAGGCGGAGAGGATATACGACGCCCCGGTCTTCTACAACCCGGTCATGGCCTTAAACCGGGATATAAGCGTCCTGGCCGTGGGGGTGCTCAAACCAAAGAGGGTTCTCGATGCCCTCTCCGCAACCGGAATAAGGGGCATCCGCTACGCCCTTGAAACGCAGGCTGAGGAGGTCTGGCTCAACGACATAAGCGAGGAGGCCTTCAAGCTGATCCTGGAAAACGTCCGGCTGAACCTCGGCATCGAGGGGGAGTGGATAAGTGAGAAGAGGATCGCTTTTCGAGGAGAGAAAGAGGTTGTGGCTAACCTCGACGATGCCAACAGACTCATGGCCGAGAAGTTCAGGTACTTTGATTTCCTCGACCTCGACCCCTTCGGATCCCCGATGGAGTTTCTCGACACCGCCCTGAGGAGTGTCAGGAGAAGGGGCGTTTTGGCGGTCACAGCCACCGATACCGGCGTCCTCTGCGGCGCCTACCGGCACGCCTGCCGCAGGAAGTACCTGGCGGAACCGATAAGGGGCGAGCTCTGCCATGAGGTCGGTTTGAGGATACTCATCGGAACCGTCGTCAGGTACGCCGCCAAGTACGATCTCGGCGTCGAGGTTCTGCTGGCTTACTACCGCGACCACTACTTCAGGGCCTTTCTGAGGCTAAGGAGCGGTGCGAGGAAGGCCGACGGGAGCCTCTCGAACCTCGGCTATCTGTGGCAGGACGAGAACGGCAGGTTTGAGTATGAGAACTCCTTCATGCCCGGAAAGCCGGGCACACACGGACCCCTCTGGCTCGGCCCGCTGAAGAGCCAGGGGTTCGTCGATGAAATGCTTGATCTGGCCAGGGGATACTCCCTCGCCCACAGAAAGACGCTCCCGTTCCTCGAAACTCTCGCCGGGGAACTCGACGTTCCGTTCCACTACGACACCCACGCCCTCGCGAGGAGAAACGGCCTCCAGGTCGGGAAGCTCGCAGATATAATCGAGATTCTTCGCGGGAAAGGCTACTCCGCGACGAGGACCCACTTCTCGCCAATGGCCCTTAAGACCAATGCCCCCTTTGAAGAAGTCCTCGATACTCTCAGAGCCCAGAATAAAAAGGCGTGAAGGGGCAGTGGAGTCAGAACTCCAGCTCAAAGCTTCCAGGCCTGTGCTCGACCACAATGGTAAGAACCCCATCGGAGAGTGACTCGTCCACGATTTTTCCACTGATGACCCGGACCTCATCAACGTTCCTCAGCGCCACTTCACTCATGCCGGAGAGATGGTTGCTGAGGTGGAGCACATCCCCGTCCCTGCCGAGTAGGGTTGCCGTTGAGTAAACGACCTCAACGTCCCCAGCTTTAACTCCAAAGGGCAGGAAGAGGGCACCGCGCTTCCCCATCTCTATCCCGTCGAGGAGCTGTGGAATCTCAACGTCCCTGTACCTCACCTTCCCAAAGACCCTGTGCCCCCTCGGGTTCAGCAGGACGAGGTAGTTCCCGCGCGGAATCGCTATCATGTCCCTGTCGGTTACCTCGAAGTCCCTCTCAACTCCCTGCATCGCCAAAAGCTTGTCCACGAACTTCCTGTGAAGGTCGTGGTGGCTGGTGTAGTACTGCAGCCTGAAGCCGAGGACGATTGCACTTCCCTTTCCTCTCCTCACGAACGTTCCCACCGGTTTTCCGTAGTGGAAGACGAAGGGTTCCCCACCCCTAACTTCCCTCACGGTGTTCCTGACGAGCATCCTGTCTATTCCCTCCGATGATACGCTCGTGAACTGAATCAGCCTCGGGTTGTCTCTAGCATTGACTCTCTCAACCTCAACGCCGAGGAACTCCACCAAGGCCGAATAGGGCTTCATGTTCTCGTCGAGGTAGGGAAGCATCGGGAGGATTACGAGGTTCCCCCCTTTGGCAACGAACTCGACGAGCTTGTCCTGGACTTCCCTTGAGAGAAAGTCGAGACTGTAGACCCAGAGCTGGTCGTAGGAGAGCATCTCATCAAAAGATGCCTCCTCAAGGTCAATGACGTCGAAGGGAACGTTGCTCATGGCGAGGAGCGTCAAAAGCCCACGCTCGCCCAGGATGTACTCGTTGAGGTTCACGCTCTCGGTAAGGCCCCCCTGAGGCCGAACAGCGAAACCGCCTCGTAGGGCTCGTAGGTTCCGAAGGCAACCCTCGGCCTGAGCTCCGAATTAACGAAGTCCGGGTTGTTGAGCAGGAACTCGCCGAGCCACTTTATTGGCCCAACGTGGGGCCTCTCGCTCCCGTCGAGGCCTATCGGCGAGTAAACGTCCCAGGTGATTCCGTTGTGGGACTCGTAGCCCCTCGGGTTTTCGCCGCCGACGTAGAGGTAGTAGTTGATGTTGTGGATTCCAAGGGAAGCTATCAGCGAGTAGAGGTGCTCGGCCTCGTCGGGCTCTATCGTGTGGGCCAGGGAAGCCTGCGTCTCTATGCTGAGAGGTGGCGTTCCAAGTTTTCTCCGATAGAAGCGGTAGATTCCGGTTTTATAATAGACGTGCCCGAGCCTGTCCTCCTTCAGGTCGAAGGAGCGGTAGAAGGAGTACCAGAACTCGGTCCAGAGGTGTATGTCGAGGTTCTTCTCCCTGACGTAGCGGTAGAAGTGCCTCCACGCCGCCAAGAGCAGGTAGGGGTCGAGTATGCTTATTGGAATGTCAATGTAGCGTTTGAGGTGGTTGTAGAGGGTTTCGACGTAGCGGTTCGTCATCCATATCTTGAAGTGGTGCCAGTCGAGTATCTTCGGCAGGGGCTCGTTCTCGCTCGCCGGGGCGTAGACCTCGGAGTAGTCGCCTATGGGAATTCCGTAGCGCTCGCCCAGCTCGTCAAGGGAGTAGTTACGCCTAAGCCACTCCTCCCAGAGGCCGCCGGGTTTAACGATGACGTCGTTGTAATCGGTCAGGAAGGGCTGGAATATCGTCTCCCAGTAGGAGGGCTCATCGTCTATGGAGACACTTATTATCGGCCCGCCTTTGGTGTAGAGGTAGTCCCTGATTACCGGGAGAACGGCATCGTACCATTCCGAGACGGCCTTTAGATAGACCGGGTGGAGGTAGGTAACCGGCGGGTAGTAGATATCCCTCGGAAGCGGTCCGTTGGGGCCCTTTGCCAGGATTTCCGGGTGTTCGTCGATGAGCCAGTCGGGTATTCCGCCGTTCCTCCACTCGCCGCAGATGTAGGGGCCGGGCCTGATGATGACCTTGAGGTCGAGCCTCTCGGCCAGCTCAAGGAAGCCGATTAGGTCCCTCTGCGGGTGAGTTTCCCCCGTGAAGTCGAAGCTCCCCTTCTCGGGCTCGTGCCAGTTCCAGGCGACATAGGTGTCTACAGTGTTGAGGCCGTGCCCCTTCATCCTCTCCAGCCTGTCCTCCCAGTCCTTCCTTGGAACCCTGAAGAACTGGAGCGTCCCTCCGTAGACGAGGAAGCGCTCACCGTCCAGTATGTAAGTCTTACCATCGTGGCCAACCCTCATCACCATCACCACTTGACGACCTTGCTGAGGAACCTGGGGTTGTCGGGGTTCAAACCGCGCGAAACGGCCTTGTAGTAGGCCAAAAGCTGAACAACCGGGAGGTAGAGGGCGGGACTCACCAGCTTATCCACCTCGGGAACCTCCATGAAGTAGTCCGCACCTGTGTCGCGCCTCCCGACGGTTAGAACCCTCGCCTTCTGCCCCTGGAACTCCCTTGTCAGTTTCTCGTGCCAGTTGAAGGGCTCATCGACGAGCAGAACGACGAGCGTTCCCTCGTCTGCTATAGACTTGAAGCCGTGCCTCACCTCGAAAGTCGGGTAAGCCTCGCTCCAGAAGAGGGCCATCTCCTTCATCTTGAGCATCGCCTCAAGTGCCACCGGATAGAGTATTCCTGAACCCAAGAAGATAACGTTCCTGAAGTCGAAGCCCTCAACGAGCTCCCTGATGTAGTCTTCGCTTTCTAAGACCTCCCCCGTCAGGGAGGAGACGAGCTCCGCATTGTGTGTTTCCTTCCCGAACGAGCTGAGGAGCAGCTGGAGGTAGGCGAAGTAGAAGGCCGGGAACGAGTGAGTCATGACGACACTCTCCTCGTGGGCCGGGACTATCAAGGCATAATCCGCTTTCCTAGATAGGGCGCTCTCGTAGGCTGTGAGGGCGAACCTCGGGACGTCGAGGGCTTCGAGGGCCTTCACCGCCTCGGTCGTTTCGCCTGAGCGCGAAATCGCCACGAGGAGCTCTGGGTTCCCTATCGGATACCACTCCCTCGAATAGAGAAGTTCGGAGCAGGGGGCGCTGAACCCCCTGCCCCCGAGGCGGGTGGTTGCCATGGCCAGCGGCTTTGCCAAAAAGTGTGAACTGCCACAGCCAGTATAAACTATCTCCCTCGGTAACCGGAAGTCGTGATTGGCTATGAATTCCTCGAAGGCCCTCTGGGCCCTGATTATTCCCTCGGGGGTCTTTCTAATCTCCCTAATCGTCGAGTGCATTCAACCACCCCCGTGGAGATGGCACGCAACCCAGTGGTTCTTCTCGACCTCAACAAGCCCGGGACGGAATTTGAAGCACTTCTCCTTGGCCCTCGGGCACCTCGGCGCGTAGCGACAGCCCTGGATGGAATAAACTGCCCCCTCCTCCTTCTCCGGCTCGATTCCCTTGAACTCCCACCTGACGTTCAAGTCGGGCACGCTTTCGAGGAGCATCTGGGTGTATGGGTGGAGCGGGTTGTGGAAGACCTTCTCCGTGTCGCCCATCTCGACGATGGTTCCGCGGTACATGATTATCGTCGAGTCGCTGATGTAGTAGCCCAACGCCAGGTCGTGGGTGACGAAGAGAACCGAAGTCCCATATTTGTCCCTGAAGTCGCCGAGGAGGTTGAGGACGTCTATTCTCGTTGAAGCGTCGAGCATCGAAACTGCTTCATCGGCTATGAGGAGCTTGGGCTTGAGGAGCAAAGCCCTGGCGATGAGAATCCTCTGGAGCTGGCCGCCGCTCAGCTGGTGGGGGTACTTGCCCCTAATCTCGGCGGGGTTCAGACCGACGCCCTCAAGGGCGGAGTTTATCATGTTCTCCCTTTCCTCCCGGCCCGTCCCAGGGAAGTAGGAGTTAAACACCAGGTCGAAGGCCCGGTCAATCGGGTGGAGCGGGTTGAAGCTCGCGAAGGGATCCTGGAAAACGGCCTGAACCTGGCGGTAGTAGTTCTTCTTGAGCTCCTTCTTGCCGAATTCCAGGACGTCCCTGCCCTCGAAGAGTATCCTTCCGGAGGTGGGCTGGATAAGCCGGAGTATGAGCTTTCCAACGGTGGTCTTTCCGCTGCCGCTCTCGCCTACCAGCGAGACTATCTCGCCCTTCCCTATTGTGAAGCTGACGTCATCGACGGCCCGGATTTCAAAGCCGCCTATGAATCCCGAAGTGAAGACCTTGGTGAGGTGCTCAACCTGAAGGAGGGTCATTGGTTCTCACCCCCTAGGAGATGACAGGCCGCGTAGTGCCCCGGCCCGACCTCGACCAGCTTTGGCTCGAGCTCGCCGCACCTATCCATCACGTTGGGACAGCGGGTGTAGAAGCGGCAGCCTTTCGGCGGGTTGAGGAGGCTTACCGGATAGCCCGGAATCCCTTTGAGCTTCTGCCTCCTGTACTGCACTCCCATCTTGGGGAGCGAGTCGAGGAGGAGCCTGGTGTACGGGTGGGCCGGAGAGCTGATTATCTCCTCCGTCGGGCCGATTTCAGCCACTTTTCCCGCGTAGAGTATCATGACGCGGTCGGCTATCTTGTCGAGCAGTGCCAAATCGTGGGTGACGAAGATTATTGACTTGACTATGCCGACCTCCATAAAGTGGTGGAGGAGTTCTATGACAACGCGCTGGGTCGTGACGTCCAAAGCGGAGGTAACCTCGTCCGCTATGAGGAGGTCGGGGTTGAGCAGGGTTGAGACCACCATAGTCGCGCGCTGCCTCATTCCACCGCTCAGCTCAACCGGGTACATGTCGGCGACCTTGGGGGAAAGCTTGACCATGGCCAGTCTCTCGCGGAGGAGCTTCTCTAGTTCCCCCCTGTCTGTGTGGCCGTGCTCCCTGGCCAGGTCCCAGACGATGTCTTTGATTTTCTTCGTCGGGTTCAGGGCGTTCATCGCGTACTGGGGGATTATGGAGAGTTCAGTGTAGCGAATCCTCCGGGATTCACGCTCGTCCATCGTCATCAGGTCCATTCCCTTGAAGATTGCCTTTCCACCCATGTGAACCATCGGGGGCTTCCTGAGGATAAGGGAGTGGACGAGCGTTGATTTCCCGCAGCCGCTCTCGCCGGCTATGCCGAAGACCTCCCCCTCCCTGACGTCGAAGGAAACGCCGTCCACGGCCTTGACGTGGCCCCTGGGCGTCGCGTAGTAGATTTTAAGGTTGTCCACGGTGAGCAGTGACATCTCACTCCCTCCTAAGCCTCGGGTTGAATACCTCCTCCATTCCCAGGTTGATGAAGAACAACGCCGTGATGATGAGCGTTATAATCAGCCCGGGCGGAATGAACCACCACCACCAGCCGAACTGGAGGGCGTTGTGGGCTATCGCCTTCTGGAGTATGGTTCCCAGCGAGACGGCCGTGGTGGGGCCCAGGCCGATGAAGTCGAGCGTTGCCGAAGCGAGTATTGCCCCGCTGAACTGCAGGATTCCGACCATGAAGATGTAGGAGATCATGTTGGGCATTATCTCGCCGAAGATTATCCTGAGGTCGCTCAGCCCGGCGAGCTTGGCGAGGTTCACGAACTCCCTGTTCTTGAGCGACAGCGTCTGGGAGCGAACGGCTCTGGCGACCCAGGGCCAGCCTGTTAGGCCTATGATGAGGGCCTGGACTTCCGGGCTTCTCGCCTCAAGGTAGGCCGCGACGAGGATAAGGAGCACTATTGAGGGAATGACCAGCATTATGTTCACGAACATCATCAATAGCTCGTCCGTGAGGCCGCCGCGGTAGCCGGCGATGAAGCCAATGGTTATTCCCATGACCGTCCCTATCACCGCCGCCAGGACCGCCACCCAGAGGCTCGTCCTGAGTCCGTAGACGATGAGGGTGTAGAGGTCCTTGCCGAGCTTGTCGGTTCCAAGTATGTGGAGTACCTCGACCCCCTTCCCGGTGTAGGTGGTGAGGTTCTCGTGGGTCATCGGGGGGAGGGTCTTGGTCGAGTAGGTGGCGACGCTTATGTTGGTGCCCGGTATGGTCTCATAGTACAAGCCGTCGCTGGCGAAGGGCGTGAAGAGAGGTCCGACTATGGCGAACAGCACGAAGAACGCCAACAGTGCGAAGCCGAAGCGGAACTTGTTGTTTCTGAAGGCAAGCCTGAGCTTTGAGAGAGCACTTTCCCTGGCCATTCTCAACCCTCCGTGTAGCTTGCCCTGACGCGCGGGTCTATGAAGGCGTAGACTATGTCGATGACGAAGTTGGCAGCCAGAACCGAGATGACCACCATCAGAAACGCCCCCTGGAGGAGGAAGTAGTCCTGGCTAAGCGCGGCGTTCATCAGGAGTATGCCTATTCCTGGGTAGTTGAAGACTATCTCCGTCGCTATCGCTCCAGCCACCATGAGGCCGAGCTGCAGGGCCAGGCCTGTGACCTGGGGCAGGATAGCGTTCCTGTAGGCGTGCTTGGTCATGAGCTTCTCGCTCGCGCCGAGGGCCTCGAGATAGCGGACGTAGTCTGCCTCAAGCTCGTAGATTATCATGTTGCGCATTCCGATTGCCCAGCTGCCGATCATGACCGTGAAGAGGCTCAGGAACGGAAGGATCCAGTGCTCCAGGAAGCTCTTTATGAACTCCCAGGAAAGGGCCGGAACGAGGGCCGGGTCGTAGGCACCTTGGTAGGGGAGCAGGTCGGCCCTGACGCCGACGAAGTAGACGAGAAGCATGGCGAACCAGAAGTAGGGCATGCTCGCGAGGAAGTAGAACAGGGGCATCATGTAGCGGTCATACCTCCTGTTCTTCCCGGCAAGGGCACCGAGCCAGTTCCCGACTAACCAGCTCAGGGCTATGGCCGGGAGGAGGATGGCTATGTCATAGGGAAGGGCGTGCCTGATTAAATCCCATACGGGGGCCTTGTAGAGAAGGCTGTAGCCGAGGTCCCCGTGAAAGAGCCTGACCCAGAAGTTCACGAACTGCCTCCAGAGGGGCTCGTTGAGCCCGTAAAGCTCCTCGTAAAACTTTATGAGTATCTCCTTCTCGCCCGGGGCGAGGTTGAGGTTGGATTCTATCATGGCCTCGATTGGATTGCCGGGCATGAGCCTCGGAAGGAGCCAGTTGAGCGTAACCGCGAAGAGGAAGGTTACCAGGTAAACCACAGTCTTCCTGAGCAGGTACTTCCTGAACCCCATTCGTTTCCCCCCATCGATTTAAAAGAAAAGGAAGAACTCAGCGCCTCCTCCTGAGGAGGAGGGGTATCGCGGCGAGGGCTATTAACGCGGCCGGACCGCAGATTCCTCCACCGCCGCTGGTTGTGGTGGTTGGACTGCTGGTGCTCGGAGTGGTCGAAGGCGAAGTAGTGCTTGACGGGGAAGTTGTGGATGGTGAGGTAGTAGTCGGAGTCTCAGTCGGCGTTTCCGGCGGGTTCTCGTTGTACATGAGGCTGTAGTAGACGCTGTACGGGTCGGGCTTGAAGGTTCCGGCCCAGTGGAGTGCCAGGTCAAAGTTGCCGTCGTTGAGGTTCTTCATGAAGAAGTTGGTCCAGTCACCGGTCTTTATCTCGACGTCTATTCCAAGGGGCCTGAGCTGGTTCTTGATGATTTCGCCGGTCTGGACCCAGTCAGAACAGCCGGAGCAGGTTATGAAGGTGAGCTTGAGGGGTTTGCCGTTGTACTCCCTTATGCCATCCCCATCGGTGTCCTTGATGCCGAGGCTGTCCAGTATCTTTATGGCCCCGGCTATGTCGCCGTACTTCCAGCCGTACTCCTTGATGAGCTGGTCGGCGCCTATCCTGTCCTTCCAGCCCTGCATTATCGGCCCGAGGGGGGTCTGGTCGGGGACGGCGCTTATGGGGCCCTGCTGGACTATCTGCTCGGGGTTGATGGCCATGGCTATCGCCCTCCTGACCTCGGGGTTGTTGAGCGGCTCGTGGGCGGTGTTGAAGTAGAGCACGACCGGTACGACCGGTGGGAAGTAGGGCTCACCCTCGAGCCAGCTGACTATGTTGGGGTTCTGCTTCTTCAGCTCGGCTATGTCGAGGTAGTAAGTGGCAACGTCGAGGTCGTCCTTGAGGAACATGTTGGCCGCCTGGTCGTTGCTGGAGACGTAGAGCTGGATTATGTACTTGGCGGCCGGCTCGTTGAAGTACCTGGCTCCCCACCAGTCGTCGTTCCTCTCAAGGATCGATTTCTGCTGCTGGACGACCTCCTTGAGCCTGTAAGCACCAGAGCCGACGAGGTACTCCTTGTCGTCGCCGGTGAAGGTCATGGTCTTGACCTGCTCGGGGTCGAGGTTCTCGAAGACGTGCTTCGGGACTATGAGAACCGAGTAGAGGTTGCTCCTCCAGGCCCAGACGTTGGGCTTGCCCTCGAAGATGAAATCAACCGTTCTGTCATCGACGACCTTTATCTCCTTAAGCCCTACGGCACTCCAGTCCTTGAGGCCGAGCTTCTCGTAGTACTCGAAGGAGAACTCGACGTCCTCCGCCGTCAGCGGCTGGCCGTCCTGCCAAGTGGCATCGCGGAGCTTGACCTCGAAGGTGTTGTCACTGATCCAAGTCCCGCTCTCAGCCAGCCAGGGCTTCAGCTCGGTGGTCATGAAGTTGAGCATGAAGAGCGGCTCGAAGACGAGGCCATCGATGCCTATGATGTTGCCGCCCTGGAAGGGGTTGGCGCTGGTCGGGGGAGCGCTGTTGGCGGTGTATATGGTCTCGTGCCTCGGGAAGTCGCCACCGGTATCGTCCTGGACCCCGGTTGGTTTGACTCCGAGGAGGGCAAGGGCCGTACCCCAGGTTCCAAAGCCGGCCCAGAATATCGGAACGCCGTAGGGATTCTTCTCGTTGGGCCAGCCCTTCCAGTACTTGGTGCTGGCCTCGTAGAAGACGGTACCGGTGTAGACGGGAACGGCCGGAACGTCCTGGAGCCATATTTTGGTAAGCTCCTTCAGGTACTCAACCTGCTTGTTCTCATCGGAGGTGGTGGCAAGGGCCCTAAGGAGCTCGTTGGCCTGAGCGTTGTAATAGTTGCCGAAGTTAGCCGGACCCTTCTCCTCGGCGGCGCTGGCAAAGCCCGCTAAACTACCAAGCAGAAGAGCCACCACGGCAAGGGCGAGGTACCTTTTCATAGTTTCCCACCTCATTATAAACAATGTCAATTTTATAACATGGGTGGAATCTATATAAGCTTTTTGGTGAACATCATATCCACTACGCTGTACACAAAAGTTCACGTGTCCCCTTGGTTCACGGGTGTTCTGGCTGGGACAGATGAACATCAGAGGACATGGAAAATTATAAAAACGATGGAATCTATAATTGGAGAGGTGGAATTGATGGTCAGTTTTCACTGGGGCGTCGTTCAGTCGGCATTTCAGTTCGAGATGGGTGATCTATACCGGAGGAACGTAGACGCCAGAACCGACTGGTGGCACTGGGTCCGCGACCCATTCAACATAAAGAACGACCTTGTGAGCGGCGATCTGCCCGAGGAGGGCATAAACAACTACGAGCTCTACGAGATAGACCACCGCCTGGCTAAGGACCTCGGCCTGAATGCTTACCAACTCACGATAGAGTGGAGCAGAATCTTCCCCTGCCCGACGTGGGGCGTTAAGGTCAAAGTCGAGAGGGACTCCTACGGACTGATAAAGCGCGTGAAGGTCACAAAGGAAGCCCTTGAGGAGCTCGACGCCCTGGCCAACAGGCGCGAGGTGGAGCACTACTCGGCCGTCCTCAGGAACCTGAAGAAGCTTGGCTTTACCACCTTCGTGACGCTGAACCACCAGACCCTGCCGGTATGGGTTCACGACCCCCTCTGGACGAGGAGCGACTTCGAGGGCAGTAGAGCGAGGGGCTGGGTGGACGAGAGGAACGTGGTCGAGTTCGTCAAGTTCTCGGCCTATTCGGCCTGGAAGTTCGGGGAGCTCGTCGATTTCTGGGCGACCTTCGACGAACCGATGGTTACCGTCGAGCTCGGCTACCTCGCTCCATACGTCGGCTGGCCACCGGGAATACTCAACCCCAAGGCTGCAAAGCGGGTCATCATCAACCAGATGATCGCCCACGCGAGGGCCTACGAGGCCATAAAGGAGCACACAAAGGCTCCGGTGGGGATAATCCTGAACATAATACCCGCCTACCCCCTGAACCCCAAAGACGAGCGGGACATAAAAGCGGCCGAGAACTACGACTACTTCCACAACAGGCTCTTCCTAGAGGCCCTCAACAGGGGGAGGGTCGATTTGGAGCTCGACTTCAACCCGACCAGGATTCCACACCTTGAGAGGAACGACTGGATAGGGAACAACTACTACACGAGGGAAGTCGTGAGGTGGGTCGAGCCGAAATTTGAGGAGCTGCCGATGGTGAGCTTCGTCGGCGTTGAGGGCTACGGCTACTCCGGCGAGCCAAAGAGCGTTTCCCCCGACAACAACCCGACGAGCGACTTCGGCTGGGAGGTTTACCCCGGGGGACTGTACGACTCGACGGCTGAGGCAGCCGGGTACGGAAGGCCGGTTTACATAACCGAGAACGGCGTGGCTGATTCGAAGGACGTCCTCAGGCCGAGGTACATAGAGGAACACGTGAGGGAAGTGAGGAAACTCATCGAGAACGGAATAGACGTGAGGGGCTACTTCCACTGGGCGCTCACGGATAACTACGAGTGGGCAATGGGCTTCAAGATTCGCTTCGGCCTCTACGAGGTGGACCTGATAACCAGGGAGAGGATCCCCCGCAGAAGGAGCGTCGAGACCTACAGAAAGGTTGTTGAGGAGGGGGTTGAATGAAGACGATAGCAGTTGATGAGAGCACCTGGAGGAAGATAAAGCAGCTCAAGGACAAGCTCGAGGCGAGGTCCTACGATGAGGTTCTGCAGAGGCTCATCGAGACCTGGCACCTAGTCGAGCTGGACAAGAAGGTCGATAAAGTTATAATGAACGAGGAAGAGGCGGAACTCCTGATAAACCTGCTCGAAAAGAAGAAGGGGAGTTAGCCATGCCCCTGCCCGACGACATAACCTTCGACAGCATAACGCTCCTCAAGATGCATACAGCGAAGCGAAAGAGGCAGCTCGAGATAACCCTGGCCAAGTTCAACGTCTCGATCTCCATAATAACCGCCTACCGCTACCTCTCGGCCAGGGCTTACCTCCGGAGGAACGTGGAGAAGGAGCTTGAAGTGCTGAGGGACATCTACACCATAGTCCCGCTCGAGGACTCCATAGTGGCAAGGGCCGCGAGGATAGAGGCCAGCCTGCTTGGGAAGGGCCAGATGCTCGACCTGGAGGACGTTCTCACCGCCGCGACGGCGATAGAAACCGGCAGTCTGCTCGTCACCGACGATCCGGGGAGATACGAGGCGATGAGGCAGTACGGCCTTGACACAATGTCCCTGGACAGGTTCCTGAGGGAGCTGGAAAGGATCGTGAAGAGGGAGCTCAGATGAGCTCCGCAAAGGGGGTTACATGCAGGAACAGGCCGGGCATGAAGCGCAGGCCTTCGGCGTACTTCACCCCGGCTTTTTTACCGTAGTAGAGGGCTACCGTCCTGAGGAAGGGCTCCCACTGCTCCCAGATATCGTCGGTGAACTGGCTTTTGTGGGCTCTAACAGCCTTCAGCTTGAGCTCCATAAGGTCTGTTATGTCCACGAAGTAGTTCGGCTTGGCCGTGTAGTAGAAGCCGAAGACCTCTACCTGGTGGGGCTTTATGCCGAGCTGAACATCACTGGGAACAACGTTCGGCAGCGGGGAGAACGATACTGCCTCAATGGCCAGCCTTCCGGCCGCTATGTGGTCCGGGTGGGCCTCGTAAGGGAGCCAGGGGTCGGGAGCCAAAACGGCGTCGGGCTTCTCTTTCCGGAGAACCTTTATTATCTGATTCCTAACCCCGACCGTGTAGGGGAGCTCTGTGTCTTTATATCCGAGCCATATAATCCTCTCGACACCGAGCATTCTGGCGCTTTCCTCCTCCTCGCGCTTCCTGATAAGGGCCAGCTCGTGGGCGCTCACGTTCTCATCGGTGGTCCCCATAGAGCCGTCGGTGAGGCAGAGGTAGACGACCTCCTTCCCTATCTCGATGAGCTTCCTAATGGTTCCACCAATTCCTATGACGCAGTCGTCGGGGTGCGGTTCGATGCAGAGGATTTTATCGACCTCTTTAAAGGGATCGCTTAAATCGAACTCGAGAACCTCGTCGAGGAGCCTTTCAAAGGCGGTTTCAAAATCACTGGCGTTTTCGAACATCGATGACACCCCATTACAATTTCCGTCAATTTTACAAAACTCTCTTGATATATAAATAATGCGGTCAGAACTAATCTCGCTGCTCCAATACCATTTTAACCACAATCATCATTATTCCTCGGGGGTGGAGGAATGGACGAGATGCTGGAACTGGCGAGGGGCTTTTATGAGGACGAGTACGCCGATTCGGTTCTCTACGCCCAGCTGGCCAAGATAGAGAAGGACGAGGAGATAAGGAAGGAATTCATGAGGCTCTCAAACATCGAGTCAAAGCACGCCAAGTTCTGGCACGACTTCATAAAGCGGCACGGAGGGGAGGTGCCAAAGCCTTCCGTGAAGAGGCTCACGATATTCAGCGTCAAGCTCCTCAGGAGAGTCCTTGGGCCGGGATCGGTTGCTTCGCTCCTTGAGATGGGCGAGAACAGTGCGATACAAAAGTACTTCAAATACCTGACTACCTACGCTGAGAGGTTCAGCGAGGATGAACTAAGGGAGATAAAGGACGTCATACTGGACGAGCTGGAGCACGAGAAGTTCTTCTACGAGAGCAAAGAGCGCTTTCATGTCGAGAACACCCGCGACCTCGTTCTGGGTATGAACGACGGGCTGGTTGAAATCCTCGGTGCTGTTACGGGTCTTTCCGCTGTGTATCCGAACAACCCGCAGCTCGTTGGAATAAGCGGCCTCATAGTAGGCGTAGCCGGTGCACTCTCGATGGCCATAGGCACCTTCGTCTCTGTCCGCTCCCAGAGGCAGATTAAAGAATCCATCCGCGATAGGATGGAGGTCCTCTTCAGGGTCTCGCCCGAAAGAGCCGCTGAGGAGCTCGTAGAGAAGCTCGTCGAGGGAGGAATGCCCGAGGAGGTCGCGAAGGAAGTTGCGAGGGAACTCGCCGACAACAGCGAGGCAATTATGCAACTCCTCCTTCCCAAGGCTGAGGAAAACGAGATAAGGGCGGCTCTCTACACCGGCTTCGCCTACCTCCTCGGTGTCGCCTTCCCGGTTACGCCGTACTTCCTCGCCTCCAGCTCGTTAACCGCGCTCCCGTTCTCGATACTCTTAGCGGGCTCCGCCCTGGCGATAGTGGCGACGCTGATATCACTCCTCTCCGGAATCTCGATAAAGAAGAAGGTCGTTGAGATGGTGGCAACCGGCCTGGGCGCGGCTTTCTTGAGCTACCTCTTCGGCCGCCTCATGGAGGTCCTCTTCAACGTCTCGGCGCTTTAGAGGTAGAGCACCTCAACGCCGAGTTTTTTCGCTATTTCTCCCTGCTTTTCGTCGCTCGTGGCAAGTTCGCCATACTTCAGGGCCTGAGCGATGTAGAGGGCGTCATAGATTGGGATTCGGTGGTTAACAGCTATCCCCCTTGATTTCTCCAAATACTGCATTCCACTCTCAAGAACGACGACGTTCGGGAGAGCATCCACAACCTTTGATCTCTTATTGAACTCCTCCCGGGATATCTCACCGTAGAGGACGTGATGTTTCCAGAGGGCGTTTGAAACCTCTGCCAAGGCATAGTCAAGTGAGACGACGTCTTTAAAAAGTAGCTCCTCTACCCGTTCCCAGCCGGGTTCGAGGAGAACGTACTTCGCAAGTGCAGAGGCGTCAATTACTATCACGATCCTCCCTCACGTATCTTTTTGCAGTCCCTTCCTCGGCGGGGGTTCCTCCGGCAAGCAGTTCGTGCATCATCTCAAGGGTTCTTTTCTTTTCCTCTTTGCTTATCCTCAAGGCTATGAACCGCCTTATCTCCTCGCTCCAGTTGATGTCGTACTTCTTCATCTTCTCCTTTAGCTCGTCCGGAACGCGGACGC
This sequence comes from Thermococcus indicus, assembly GCF_006274605.1. Lineage (NCBI taxonomy): Archaea > Methanobacteriati > Methanobacteriota > Thermococci > Thermococcales > Thermococcaceae > Thermococcus > Thermococcus indicus. The sequence continues at coordinate 1,367,398 of NZ_CP040846.1, read as the reverse complement.
TTATCACCGCCATTCAACCACCGTTTACAAAAACGCATTACGAAAATATAAACATTGCCGTCATACCTTCACGTATTTCCACTTACCCCTCTTGAAGGCCCACCAGAACAGGGCAGCCGTTGTGAACGTTTCGAGGCTCATCGCTATCCACGCGGCTATCACGCCGAGGCCCTCGAAGTGTATCGGCCCAATCGTGAAGCCGAAGCCGAGCAGGTAAGCTGGGACTATCCTGAAGAGGAGCTTGCTGACGGCGGTTATGTACATCGGAGTCTTGGTATCGCCAGCTCCCCTCAGCGCGCCGCCGAGGACGAAGAGCCATCCGAGCGGAATCTCGCTTATTCCGACTATTATGAGGTATATGCTCGCCAGCCTCATGACCTCACCGTAGTTCGGGTCGCTCGGGCTTATGAAGGGCATGACGAGGTAGCGCGGGAAGGCTATCAGGATGAACGCCATCACCGCCATGAAGAGGCCAACCATCTTGAGGGCCTCGTAAACCGTCCTCTCGGCCTTCTCCGGGTTCCCCTCTCCAAGGCCCTGGCCGACGAGGGCGGAGGTGGCGACGTTAAAGCCGAAGGCAGGCATGTAGGCAATGCTCTCCACGCGGAGGCCGACCTGGTGGGCGGCAAGGGCCACCGTGCCGAAGCGGGTGACTATGCTCATGTATATGAAGTTATAGAAGCTGAATATCCCGCGCTCAACCATGGTGGGGATTCCTATGCGGAGTATCCTTCCCGCCATGTCCGGGTGGAAGCTCCAGCTCGGCTTAAACCTGAGGACGAGCCTTCCGCTCCAGAGGAGATAGAGACCGATAAGGAACGAGGTGGTGATTCCTATTCCAGAAGCCCAGGCCGCTCCAACGGGCCCGAGCTTGGGAAAGCCGAGCTTTCCAAAGATGAGGAGGTAATCGAGGACCGCGTTGACCACGTTCATTAGAATGCCGAGTTTCATGGGCGTCTTTGTGTCTCCCGCGCCACGGAGGGCCGAAAAGGCCGTGAAACCGGCAAAGCGTATTGGATAGAAGGCAAAGAGAACCTTGATGTACTCATACCCAAGGGCCACCACGTCGGGCTTTGCGCCCATTATCCTCAAGATATCATCGCCGAAGACCCAGCCGAAGAGCATTACCGGGATTCCGAGGAGGAACGCTAAGTAGAGGCTCTGCTCGAGGGCGAGGGTGGCACTGGCCCCGTCTTTAGCTCCAACGAACCTCGCCACCAGCGCGAGGGTTCCCGTTGCGACCGCCGCCATGATGGGCATCATGAACCAGCTCACCTGGCCACCGAGGCCAACGGCGGCCAGGGCCAGGGCACCGAGCTGACCGACCATCATCATATCCACTAGGTTGAGAAGCGTCTGGGAGATGTTGCCCATTATTGCCGGCCACGCCAGCTTCCATAGTCTTCGCTGGTTCTCGTTGAAGCGCAGCATTAAGACGTCCCTCTAAACGGTGAAGTGACTGTAGAAGTTAATAAGGATTGCGGTCTGAGGGCCAAATCAAAGGAAAAGAAAAGGGTTCAGTATGGGAGGTTCCTCTTCTTCCTCCACTTGTGGGACCAGCTGTACTTCCTCATGCGCCTGCTCCTGCCGAAGCCGCAAGCGGCGCAGTAGCCCTTCTGGACGTTGAAGGCGCGCCTTCCGCAGCGCCTGCATCTGATGTGAGTTGGAGTGTGGTTCCTCCTGCCCTTTGGCTCGGTTCCCGCTCCCATGGTATCACCTCGCTAAGCCACGACTTCACTCAAGCTCAACCGGGGAGATGGCGAGAACGTTGTCTCCCCTGATGACGATTTTACCGTACCTCTTAACTTCCTCGCCCTCCTGGATGAGGGCGGCGTCCGCGAGGACGACGTTCAGGTGGATGTCGTAACCGATGAGCCTGCCCCTGAACTCCGAACCCCTCTTGAGGAGCACGAGGACATCCTTGTCGAGGGACTTGTGGATAACATCGAGTGGTCTTTCCGCCATTTTCACGCACCTCCAAATAATCAAAGCTCGTAACGATAACGAGGGAAACGGTTTATAACTCTTTCCCCGTGCTTTTCGCCGGGGTTCCTGGAACACACCTCCTGGGAAAACCATATAACTATGTATCACCAAGGGTGACTATGGTGGTTCCATGAAAAAAGGTGGCCTGGCTCTGATTCTCATACTCCTAACCGCCATAGTGAGCGGTTGCATCTCGGGTGAAACCCAGAACCAAACGGGCACGACTTCAAGCGCGGTTCCCATGACAGCCACTTCTCCGGTGCTTACCTCAACATCCACATATTCCCCTCCCCCAAAGGGTGAGTTCGGACTGCCGGAGGGCAACTACACAGCCATCTACACCGGTCTTGGCAGGATATGTCCAACCGGGAGGGTTCCCGTCAGGTTTGCCTATTATCCGGGAAACGAGACGGTAAAGTCGGTCAGTCTGCGCGGGAGTTTCAACAACTGGGCCGAGTGGCCAATGAAAGAGGAGAACGGGACCTGGAGCACAACGGTCTGCCTCAGGCCCGGGAAGTACGAGTACAAGTACTTCATCAACGGCCAGTGGGTCAAGGACATGTCAGATGACGGCACAGGAAAACCCTACGACCCCGACGCTGATGGATATGCCGATGACGGCTACGGTGGGAAGAACGCGGTCAGGCTCGTTGAAGGGAAGGCGGGCTTTTACGTGGAGTTCGACCCTGGGGACCCTGCCTATCTAAGTGTTGCCGACAACCGGACTGTTGTGAGGTTCGAAGCAAAGAGAAAGGCCGTAAGCTCGGCCGTCCTTGTGACCGAGGAAGGAAACTACACTATGAAGCTCCAGGTATGGTGGGACTCAGGGGAGATGTGGCGCGCCGAGGTGCCATTCGTCGAACCTATGCGATACTACATCGTTATAAACTCTGCCGACGGGGGAAGATTCGCCATCCTTAACACAAGCGAGAGCCCGTTCTTCAGCTTCGACGGCGTTGATAAGTTTCCTCAGCTGGAATGGGTGAGCAACGGGATAGCCTACCAGATATTCCCTGACAGGTTCAACAACGGTAACGAGAGCAACGACGCCCTGGCATGGGACCACGACGAGCTTCTCCTCAACCAGGTCAACCCGGGAAGGCCCCTACTCTCCAACTGGAGCGACCCGATAACTCCTCTCCACTGCTGCCACCAGTACTTCGGCGGGGACATAAAGGGAATAACCGAGAAGCTCGACTACCTCCGGAGCTTGGGCGTCACGATAATCTACCTCAATCCCATCTTTCTCTCAGGGAGCGCCCACGGCTATGACACCTACGACTACTACAGACTAGACCCGAAGTTCGGGACGGAGAAAGACCTCAGGGAGTTCCTCGATGAGGCCCACAAGCGCGGCATAAGGGTCATCTTCGACTTCGTGCCCAACCACTGCGGGATTGGCAACCCTGCATTCCTCGATGCCTGGAAGAACGGAAAGCAAAGTCCCTACTGGGACTGGTTCTTCATCGAGAAATGGCCATTCAAGCTGGGCGATGGAGGGGCATACGTCGGCTGGTGGGGAATTGGCAGTTTGCCAAAGCTCAACACAGGGAATCCGGAGGTCAGGGAGTATCTCATTGGTGCCGCCCTCTACTGGCTCGACTTCGGCTTTGATGGGATAAGGGTGGACGTCCCCAACGAGGTTCTTGACCCGGCGACGTTCTTCTCCGAGCTGAGAGGGAGGGTAAAAGAGAAACATCCCAACGCCTACCTCATCGGCGAGATATGGACGCTCTCGCCGGATTGGGTTAAGGGCGACCGCTTTGACTCGCTCATGAACTACGCCCTCGGAAGGGATATACTCCTGAACTACGCAAGGGGCTACCTAAGCGGCGAAGCCGCAATGAAGATGATGGGCAGGTACTACGCCTCCTACGGTGAGAACGTTGTTGCAATGGGATTCAATCTCGTTGACTCCCACGACACATCGAGGGTTCTCACCGACCTCGGCGGCGGGAACCTTGGAGATGAACCTACCAACGAATCTATCCAGCGGCTTAAACTGCTCTCAACCATCCTCTACTCGCTTCCCGGGACTCCGGTAACCTTTCAGGGCGACGAGAGGGGTCTGCTGGGCGACAAGAACCACTACGACGAGCAGCGCTACCCGATACAGTGGGATCAGGTGAACGAGGACGTGCTGAACCACTACAGGGCGCTGGCAGAGCTGAGAAGGAGAACCCCCGCGCTGAGGAGCAGCGCCATAAGGTTCTACACCGCGAAGAACGGCATGATGGCCTTCTTCAGGGGGCACAACGATGAAGTTCTCGTTGTGGCAAACAGCTGGAAGGAGTCTCCTGAGCTCCAGCTTCCGTCCGGGGAGTGGAGGATTCTCTGGCCCGAGAACTACACGGGAGGTACCGTGTCGGGAAGCATCGAGGTGCCGGGGGTCAGTGTTCTCATACTGGGGAGGGACTGACCCTCCTAGCGGTCTTTTTCTGTATTGCCATCCTGACGACTCCATCCCCAAAAGCTTTTTATGAAATGGCCTTACTCCAGTTTCAGGTGGTGAGTAATGGGAGAGAAGCCCGACAGATACGAGATTCTTCAGGACTTGATGAGGAGGAGAGGCTTTGCCTGGGGCAGCTTTGAAATCTACGGCGGTTCACGCGGATTCTACGACTACGGTCCGCTCGGTGCGACGATAAAGAGGAAAATCGAGCGGAAGATACGCGAGGCCTTCCAGAGGGAGGGCTTCTTTGAGCTGGAAACACCGGATATAACCCCCGAGAGGGTCTTCATCGCGAGCGGTCACGTTGAAAAGTTCGTTGACCCTCTGGTTGAGTGTAAGAAGTGCGGTGCCAGGTTTAGAGCTGATCACATAGTGGAGGAGGCCCTTGGAATAGACACCGAGGGCATGAGCGCCGAGCACCTCACCGAACTCATCCGCGAGCACGGGATAAAGTGCCCCGAGTGCGGCGGTGAGCTCGGCGAGGTCTGGTACTTCAACCTCATGTTCGAAACCAAGATCGGCCCCTACGGCGACCAGAAGGGCTACCTGAGGCCAGAAACTGCACAGGGCATCTTTGTGAACTTCAAGAGGCTTAATGCTTTCGCCAGGAACAGGCTCCCCTTCGGCGTTTTCCAGATAGGCAAGGCCTACCGCAACGAGATTTCACCGAGGCAGGGCATGCTCCGCCTGAGGGAGTTCACCCAGGCGGAGGCGGAGATATTCTTCAACCCGAAGGAAACGGAGCATCCGCACTTCGACGAGGTCAAGGACGAGGTTCTGCGCCTTTATTCAATAGAGCACCAGCTCAAGAACCTCGGCACGACTGAGATGACCGCGCTGGAGGCCGTGGAGAAGGGCTACATCATGAACACCTTCTTCGCCTACTACATGGTCATGGTCAAGCGCGTCCTCCTCGATATCGGCATCCCCGAGGATAAGATACGCTTCCGCCAGCAGCTGCCCGAGGAGCGCGCCCACTATTCGCGCGACACCTGGGATGCCGAGATTCACAGCGAGCGCTTCGGCTGGGTGGAGTGCGTCGGAATAGCCAACCGCGGCGACTACGACCTGAGCAAGCACCTGAAGATGAGCGGCGCGGACATGACCGTCCTCATCCACTACGATGAGCCCAGGATAGTCAAGCACCTCAAAGTGAGCCTCAACATGAAGCGCGTCGGACCGAAGCTGAAGAAGGATGCCAAGAGGATAAACGACCTCATCCAGGGCTGGGACGAGGAGAAGCTGAGGAACCTGGTTGAAGTCCTGGCGAGGGACGGCAGAATCACCATCGAGGGCTACGAGCTGGAAAAGGACGACTTCATAATCAGGGAGGTCGAGGAGAAGATAACGGGCGAGAAGATAGTGCCCCACGTCCTTGAGCCGAGCTTTGGAATAGACAGGCCCTTCTACCTGCTCCTTGAGAACAGCCTCGTCATCGAAGAGGACAGAACCTACCTCAAGCTCAAGAAGGACATGGCACCTATTGAGGTCGCCGTGCTTCCGCTCGTTGCGAAGGAGCCGCTGAAGAGCATAGCCTACGACGTCTTCAGGACGCTCCAGAAGGCCGGCTTCGTAGCGGTTTACGACGAGAAGGACACCGTCGGCAGGCGCTACATGCGCTATGACGAGATAGGAACGCCCTACTGCGTGACCATCGACAACCAGACGCCCGAGGACAACACCGTTACGATCCGCGACCGCGACACGAGGGAGCAGACGAGGGTGAAGATTGAAGAGCTGCCCGAGAAGCTCAGGGAGCTGATTTTCGGGGAGTAAGTTTAGCAGAGTTCCTCTACAATTTTTTCCACGCTTTCTTTCAGTTCAGGTAGCTGAAAGCGGATTATCCTCCAGACAATATTCAGGTCAACGCCGAAATAGTGATGAATCACAACGTTTCTGAGCCCTATAATGCGCCTCCACGGAATGTCGCCATATTCCTCCTTAATTTCCTCTGGCACGTATCTGGCGGCTTCACCGATTATTTCAAGATTCCTCAGAACGGCATCAACGGTTTTCCTGTCCCTTACGAAGTCCTCAAATTCATGGCCTTCTGTGTACTCATCAATTCTAAAAATAGCCTCAAGTATGTCGTTCAAAAACAAACAGGGGTCCCGCTTAGACATAAACGAGGTCCTCCTTTATGTGCTCCCAGAGGCGGTTTCTACTCATGGCGGCGTTTTTTGTTATCAGATCCACCTCAATCCCAAGCAGGGATTCAAGATAGTCCCTGAGGTCGACTATCTCCCACCCGATTGGTCTCTCAAACTCCACGAGTATATCCACGTCGCTAAGCTCGGTCTCCTCGCCTCTCGCATAGGAGCCGAATATAGCAATCGAGCTAACCCCAAACCTCCTGCGGAGCTCCTCTTTGTGCTCCTTGAGTATCGCCTCAATCTCCCTTAGGGTTCGCATTCCCATTACCAGGTCTTTGGGAACAAAAATATAAAAAGGTTAATCCAAGGCATCCCGAGGAAACATGAGCGAGAAAATCCACCTCATCTACCGCCGCCTTCCCAATAGAATTCTGGAGCGTGATGATGAGGTTATAGCTGATTTGGGCGATGTAATCGTCGCCAAATCCCGCTTCGAGGGCATGCTCGCTCCCCTGAGGGTGAACGGCGTTGAGGTCATCAAGAACGGTTACTACATGCTATATTTCACCTTCGTTGGAGAGAACTACGACATCCTGAAGGTCTACGACGAGGAGGGCAACTTTAGGGGGCTCTACGTTGACGTTTTAGCCTACACGAAGCGGGAGGGAAACACGATAGAGATGCTGGACATTTTCTTGGATATCTTCATCTTTCCAAGCGGAGAGGCCTTCCTCCTCGACGAGGACGAGCTTGAGATGGCCCTCAACTACGGCCTGATTGACAGGGAAACCTTCGAGTTCGCCTACTCCGTTGCTAGAGAAATCCTCGAAAAGCTTAAGCGTGGTGATTTTCCACCGGAAATCGTGTGGGAGTACGACTGGAGGGATTGAGATGAAGTTCCTAAAGGAGACCAAGGACGGAACGCTCCTCCTCGTCTACGTCCAGCCGAAGGCGAAGAGGAACGAGATTGAAGGAATTGACGAGTGGCGCGGTCGGTTGAAGGTCAAAATAAAAGCCCCCCCGGTTGAGGGAAAGGCGAACAAAGAGCTCGTCAAGTTCCTCTCGAAGCTTTTAGATGCCCAGGTCGAGCTCGTCAGGGGAGAGACGAGCAGGGAAAAGGATTTGCTCGTTAAAAACCTCAAGCCAGAGGAGGTGAAGAGAAAGTTGGGATTGTAGCTCCTTTGACTGGGCTGAGAAACACTTATAAACATTTTCGGCCCTCGATTATATTATGAAGATTCGAAAATTTGTGAACAGGAAGGAAGAGCTGAGGACGTTAGACGAGCTTTATTCGAGCGAAGGTTTTACCCTCGTACTCGTCACCGGGAGAAGGAGAATTGGGAAAAGCCGACTTGTGAGGGAGTTCCTGAGCGACAAGGACTCCATAGCGGTGCAGTTCGAAAAGAGGGTATGGGAATACAACCTCGAAAAGCTCAACAGGGCTATTGGAGAGCACTTCGGCATTCCAAAACCGAACTTCTCGACCTTCAGCGATGCCTTCCGCTTCATCGCCTCCCAGTCGCGGGGCAGGTTAATCGTTTTTCTCGATGAGTTCTCGTACCTGCTACGCTATTCGAAGGTGGAGGCCGAGTTTCAGAGCATAGTGGACGAAATCCTCCCGGAGAGCAACTTGATGCTCATCCTCTCGGCATCGTCTGTTGGGCTTCTCAAGAAAAGTTTCTTCGAGTACTCAAGTCCCCTCTACGGGAGGAGCGATGCAACCCTGAACCTCCAACCCCTGAAGTTCAGGCACCTTTTCGAGTGGTTTGAAGGGCTATCACCGGAAAACGCCGTTAAACTGTACGCGGTTACGTCAGGGGTTCCAAGGTACTTGGAGATGTTCAAAGGCAGAAACGTTGAACGGGAAATAACGGAGAACTTCTTCAATCCCAACGCGTTCCTGTTCAGGGAGGCAAAGGAGCTCCTTGAGGAGGAGTTCCGGGAGCCAGAAACCTACTACACAATCCTTGAGGCCCTCGCGAGGGGCAAAACCCGGGTAAACGAGATAGCCCAGTACTCGTATATTGAGCCGAAGAACACCGCCCGCTATCTGAGAATTCTTGAGGAGCTCGGGATACTAAAGAGGGAACTCCCCGTCGGTAGAAAAGCCAAGCGGGGGGTGTACCGCTTCAGGGACCTCTACTTTGCCTTCTGGTTCCGCTTTGTTGCCCCCTACTTTGAGGAGATTGAGAGCGGTTTTCCGGAGGGAGCAATCGAGGATTTCAGGATGGATTTCAACCGTTACTTAGGATTCGCCTTCGAGGACATCGCCAGGCAGTTCCTAATCGAGCTGAACGGGGCCGAAAAGCTACCCCTTCACTTCACGAGAATTGGCAGGTGGTGGTACAGGGGGGAGGAGATTGACTTGGTGGCCTTGAACGAGCGGGAGAGGAAGGCGCTGTTCGTAGAGGTCAAGTGGAAGAATCTAAAGGAAAGGGAAGCGCGGGGGATTTTGAGGGGCTTGGAGAAAAAGGCCGAGCTTGTTGGCCTCGACGGCTGGGAGAAGTGGTACGGAGTGATTGCAAAGGACGTTGAGGGAAAAGAGAGGATAAATGGAGGGGTTTTCCTGCTCTGGGACGTTAATGATCTGAAAGCCTGATCACCTCAAAATCCCCAGGCTCTCGTTCGTCTTCCTTATACTCTCCCACTTTTCGGCCATCTCGAACATGGCCCTTATGGCGTCTATGTTCTCCGGAACCACGTCGCTCTCCTGGTGGACGGCCTGGATGTAGAAGAGCCTGTTTCCTCTTACGCTTACGCTCTCCTTCCAGACCGCTATTTCATAGAGGTTGTTCCACTCGCGGTGCAGGTCACGGGCGAACTCTATGAGCTGAGCCGTGCTGTCAAAGCCCTTCTCCTTCTCGAAGAGCAGAACGCGCGTGGTGTTCTCGAAGATATCGACGACGTCCTTGGCCTCGACCGGCTTCTTCAGCTCGACCATGATGCTGTGAACGTGCATGAGCGTGGTTGGGACGACAAAGGCTGAGGTCTCGATGTTTATCGGGATAACTGTCTGGACGTCCGGGCCGTGGTGGGACGGGACGGTAACGCTCGGGGTTATGGCGTTGACCGGGCCGCGCTTGGCGTCGTTCGGATCGGCCGCGCGGCGGATCATGACGGCGTAGACGTAGTCGATGTACTCCTGAATGACCGAGAGGGTTCTGGTCAGGCCGGTGGTGTTGCAGGAGACGACGCGGACGTAGTCCTTTCCAGAGGCTTTTTCGTAGTTGGCCTGGGCTACGAAGGAAACCTCCGCGGTGGTGGCCTTCTCACCGCCCTGGAAAATCGCCTTGACGCCGGCCTTCTCGTAGAGGACCTTGTTCTTCGCCCCCATTCCCCCGGGGGTGGCGTCGACGATGACGTCAACCTCGTTGAGGAGGTCGTTCAGCGTCCCCGCGACCTCAAAGCCGGCCTTCTCGAACCTCGGCAGGAACTCCTCGCTAGCGGCGTAGACCGGAATTCCAAGCTCCCTCGCGCGGTAAGCCTCGAAGTCCGGCTTCGTCTTGGTGACGCCTATGAGCTCCATGTCGTCCTGCTTTGTCACTGCGTAGGCGACGCGCTTTCCAATTGTTCCGTATCCATTGACACCAACCTTCACCTTCATGCTACCACCGGAGAATTTTACCGCGATAAAATACTTAAACGTTGTTTTCACTCGTGGTGAAAACTACCTCCACGGGGCCTGATTTTTACATTTTCCTGCAAAGGACTTCCGCTGGGGTTATAAGTCAGTTTACCGGATAGTCAACGGGTGATTGAGATGTTTGCTGAGATACTCACAATAGGCGACGAACTGCTCACCGGAAACACCGTGGACAGCAACTCCGCCTTTATTGCCCAGAGGCTCACAGAAAGAGGCTACTGGGTGAGGCGGAAGACGACCGTTGGCGACGACGTCGAGGAGATAAAGAACGCCGTCCGGGAGATACTCGCGAGAAAGCCGGAGGTTCTGGTAATCTCTGGTGGCCTCGGGCCGACCCACGACGACGTTACAATGTTGGCCGTTGCCGAGGCCTTGGGGAAAAAGTTCGTCCTCTGCGAGCCGTGTTTGGAACGGATCAAAGAGTTCTACCGCGAACTCTATGAGGGGGGCCTGATAGACGACCCCGAGCTCAACGAGGGGAGGAAGAAGATGGCCTACCTGCCGGAGGGCGCAGAGCCCCTTGAGAACACCGAGGGGGCGGCGCCAGGAGCGTACATCGAGCACGAAGGGGTCAAGATATTCGTCCTCCCGGGGATGCCGCGCGAGATGAAGGCAATGCTTGAGCGGGAAGTCCTGCCGAGGCTCGGTGGGAGGAAGTTCATCCAGAGAAAGCTGCTGGCGGAGATAACCGATGAGAGCAAGCTCGCGCCCCTTCTGATTGAGGCCCTGGAAAGGTTCGACGTCAGGATACACTCATCGCCAAAGGGCTTCGGGAAGTACATCGGGATAATCCTCTTCGGCGAGAGCGAGGAGGAGATAGAGAGGGCCAAGGCCTTCCTTGAAGAGAGGGGGATTAGGTTTGAGGAGCCGTAGCGAAACGCTGATAAAGGCCGTTACATAACCAGAAACGGTGGAAACATGCCCGTAGAGATAGATGTTCCCGGCGAGATAGAACCCATTGTGCGGGAAATACTCAGGGCAGTGCGGGGGGAGCGAAGAAAAAGTGTCCTGAGGGAGTTAGAGGACGTTATTAAAGCTATAAACAGAGACGTGCCTGATGACATTCCCGACACCCTCGAACTGCTGGAGGAGCTGAGGGAGAGATGATAGTGGCGGATGCCTCTTTTATAGTCGATGCCCTCATCGTCCCGAGGAGAAGAAAAAAGGATGACCGGTATTTTAAGCAATTGAAACGGCACCAGAGGTCCAAGGAACTGCTCTCCTTCTTCTTGGAGGAGGGATTTCAGATTTACATGCCTTTTTTGGGCCTTGTGGAGGTATCTTCATTAATCACCAGGAAACTCGGAAAAGATGCCAATGTTGGCGCCGTTTTGAGTTTTCTGGAGAAGGAGCTTGGGGTTGAAGTGGTTTTACTGGAGTGATAACAATGCTTCCCCCGGAGGTTCGCTCAATCATCGAGGAGATGCGTTCCGAGAGAATCAGGGGCGCGAGCTGGCTGGCTAAAAGAGGCGCCGAGGCGTACCTCGTCCTTTCTGAACTCCTTGAGGGGGAGGAGCTTGAGAGTGCTCTAAGGGAGATGAAGAGGGAAATCCCTGCCGTGAACCGGACGATGGCCTCGCTCTACAACCTCGCGAGGTTCATTCCGATAACCGGAGACCCCGATGTGGTGAGAACGAAGGCCGAGGAGTTCATCAGGCTCGGGGAGGAGGCAAAGCGCGAGATAGGCAACATCGGGAGCGAGCTGATAGACGAGAACGAGGTGATAATAACCCACTCTTTCTCCTCGGCAGTTCTTGAGATATTCAAGGCCGCCAAGAGGAAGGGCAAGCACTTCAAGGTCATACTAACCGAGAGTGCGCCCGACTACGAGGGGATGGCCCTCGCGAGGGAGCTCGATTCTCTCGGTGTTCCATTCGAGGTAATAACGGACGCCCAGATAGGTCTCTTTGCCAAAAAGGCCACCCTTGCCCTGGTTGGTGCCGACAACGTTACCCGTGACGGGGCGGTGGTCAACAAGGCCGGAACGTACCTCCTCGCCTTGGCCTGCCACGACAACGGCGTTCCTTTCTACGTCGCCGCCGAGAGCTTCAAGCTCCACCCTGAGCTGGCCTCAAGCGAGGTTGAGATCGTCGAGAGACCCTACGCGAGACAGGGCTACCGGGTGAGGAACCTCCTCTTCGACGTTACTCCCTGGCGGTACGTTAGGGGAGTGATAACGGAACTCGGGATTTTGATTCCGCCGAAGGAGATCTAAGCCTCAAACCGCAGAAAATTCAGAAAAGGGGAGAAGAAAAGGGGGTCACTCCTGGTGCGCCAGCCAGAGGAGGGCGCCCTTTATGAATGGCCAGTTGCTCTTGATGTACTTGAAGTTGTAGCTGTCGCTGAGGGCCTTGCTTGAGCCGTAGGCGACTATTCTGCCGGTGCCTATGTCAACGGCGGCCGCTATAACCGGGTTGGTTCCCTTTATCCTGACCACGTTTCCGTCGGCATCAACCGAGTAGCTCGTGTCGTAGCCCTTGATGAGCCAGACAGCGTTTCCGCTTATCGTCAGGGTGTCGCCGTTGTAGTACATCGTCCAGTCGTCTGGCACGAACTTCATGACCGGGTGTGCCTTGTTGTATATTCCAACGAACGGGTAGTAGGGCCTGCCGCTGTTGTGGTCGTCGTCCATGAGTTCGTCGGCGTTGAAGGTAATGCCGTAGTCACCAACTATCGCGTTGAGGTCTTCGGTGTTCAAATACCTGTACCACTCGCCCGCGATTAACAGGCCTCCGCCGTTCTCAACGTACTGGTGGAGGGCCTCAACCTCGGATTCGCCAAAGTTAGTTTTCGGGTCGAGTATTATGACAACGTCGTAGTCCTTGAGCAGGTCAAAGGTTAGGGGCTCGCTCCCGATGTCCGCTTCCCATCCGAGTTCGTTTTCAATTTTGTCCACGAGATAGCTTATCCCAGTCTGCTCAACGTAGTACTGCCCGTGGGAGGCGTCTATCAAAACCCTGGGGATCGTTATGGTAATGTTGATTGCGGGCGTCTGCTGACTGGCGTTCTGGGTTGTGTTGGTTGGAACTCCCTCGGTCTCATTGCCGGGGATTGTCCCCGTTTCGGTTTCATTTTCCTGCTCCTGCGCCTGCTGAGCGGCCTTTATTTCCTCCAGGGCCCTCTGAAGGTGGGGCAGGAGGAACTGGATTTCCTCCTTAACATCCTCGCCAAGGAACAGCGCCTTACGAAGGTGTATCATGGCGGGGAGGTAGAACCCGGTCTTATCGGCGCGGTTCTTGAACTGCTCGTAGAGCGAGTACTCTTCCATAACCTCGGACATGCTGTCGTTTACCCAGTTAATCTTGTCGGCAACGTCGCTGTCGAAGGATACCCCGTAGCTGACGAGTTCCGAAACCGTGCTGGTAAAGTTCTCGTAGAGGCTCTCGAGGTCTGAGAGCCGGGAATCGTACTGGACGCTGTAATACATCGTCAGGCCGTAGGAGATTGTATTGGGGTTGGGCCGGTAGGCCTCAATGTCCTTCTTATCCCTCGGTTCTATCTTGAAGCTGCCGTAGGAGTACCATACAATGCCCCTGATGTAAACATACTTGGAGCGGTGGCCAGGGGAGTAATCGTAGAGCTTGTCGTCTATCCTAACCGGGCCACTTCCGTCGTCAACTTCCCACTCGCCGTGACCGAGATCCGGATCAGTAACCCTAACGTCCCTGACCTCGACGAGAACGCCCTCCCACTTCTCCTGGGAAACGTTTCCGGTTGGAAGTACTACTGGGGCAGGAACATCTGCTGTTCCCAGGATGACAACGTTTTCCGAATCGGTTTTGATCTCGGTCATCCCAAAGTATTCGTCAACGGTTCCTACAATCCTTACGTAATCCCCTCTGCTAACTTTGGGAGAGGTTCCAAGGTACACGTAGATTCCGCTCCACGGCCCGGTACCGTTCTGAATGAAGAAGCCTCTGGAGTCCGTTGCGGTAACAACGCCTTCTGTGGCAACTCCCTTGTCCTCGTAGATAGAGGCACCCTCATCGGTAGTGTTGCTCTGTATTTCATGGATTGAAAGGTTCAGAACAACGTCCTCTGCATCCCTCGGTTCTATCTTGAAGTTTCCGTAGGAATAGTACACAACACCAATTACATAGGCCAAGTTCTGATCGGCCTCAGGGGTGTAACCGTACATGAGGTCATCAACGCGAACCGGACCTGTCCCATCGTCAACCTCCCATTCGCCGTAACCGAGATCCGGGTCAGTGACCCTGACGTCCCGGACCTCGACGAGGACGCTTTCCCACTGCTCCTGTGCAACATCACCACTCTTGAGAACGACAGGTTTGGGGGTCTCAAGAACTATGCCATCAGCTTTAACTATTGATGACACATAGCCTATTTCCGTTAGACCGTTGCTCTCAAGGACTTTTCCTGTAACCGCCACTTTGTCTCCCACAGAAACGGGGGTTCCATCATTGTATTTTGGCATCTGGTTGTATGTGTAGACGAATATTCCCCTCCAAGCTCCGGTACCGTTCTGAATAAAGAACCCATATCTATCTTTTCCGTGGGAGGTCCAATGTGCGATGCCTGTGACGATTCCAGCAGTTGTGACTACTTGTCCATCATAAGGTGAGCTATCACCGTAGCCCTGAATTTCGGGAATTGGGATTATTGTCTCCTGCGCTTGCACCGGCTTTATCGCCCACGCTGGCACTATGCTCAGAACCAACAGCGCTATTAAAACGATGCTCCACCGCTTCATGTGAACCACCTAAAGAAAAACGGCGTTGGTGTATAAATAAGTTTTTCCCTCAATTACTCCGGTTTTTTATCACCGAAAGTGGCTTTCGACGTTTCTTTTGTGGGGACAGGGAAAAGATTATGTCCGCAAACCCTAAAAACGTTGAGCGTGCGTTAAAGGTGGTGGTCAAAATGTCCATCACTACAAAAACCGGGGATAAAGGTCTAACCGGTCTTTTCACAGGCGACCGGGTGGCGAAGTACTCACCGATAATGGAGGCGAACGGGAACATAGACGAACTCGACAGCTTCCTGGGGGAGGCAAAGCACCACGTTCCTGAGGAGATGGCCGAGATTCTCGAGAGGATACAGGTTCAGCTCTACGACCTTATGGCAGAGCTGGCCAGCAAGGGGAAGTACTCGAAGGTTGGTGGGGAAGAGGTTAGATGGCTTGAGGAACTTATTAATAAGTATGAAGAAGAGGTCCAGCTTAGGGCCTTCGTCCTTCCGGGTTCAACCATCGCGAGTGCCAAGCTCGATGTCTGCCGCGCGGTGGCCAGGCGGACGGAGAGGAGCGTTGCGAGGCTCGTCCTCGACTATGGCTTTGGGCAGAACGCTCTCGTCTACCTAAACAGGCTCAGCGACCTGCTCTTCGTAATGGCAAGGGCGATAGAAAAGAGGAAGGGGAAGCTGAAGGAGGTCAGGTGACCCCTTCGCTCTCCCCGTATTCCCGCTCCCTGAGAAGAACCTTCCGATATCTGGCCCAGAAATACGCAACGACAGCCGCCATGCCAATCCATATGGCTAGGGTTACCTCCCAGGCTGGGAATCTGTCGAGGAGCGGTCCGACGGCAATGAGGCCGAGCGGGCTTGAGAGATGCATCAGGACGGCCATGGCAGACATGACCCTGCCCCTGAGCTCGCTCGGTATCGCGCGCTGTATCTTAGAATTGAGGGGCACGTCTATGAAGGCCTCTATGCTGCCCCACAGGATGTTTATCCCAGCGAGGAAAAAGAACGCCTCGTTTCTCCCCAGGTCGGAGAGGGGACTTATCGCCCATGTGAAGGCGAGTATCATCACCCCGTCCAGGAGGAGGGTGTGGAAAAGATACCTTCCGGCCTTCTTTCCGAATTTAATCGCTATCAGGCCGTTTCCAATGAGCGCCCCTCCCATGAAGGCGCTCTCAAGGAGACCAAACTGGTAGCTTGAGAACTTCAGCACCTCTCTGTAGGAGTACGGCATAATAACCGCCCCAAATGGTTGGCCGAGGGCTATCATGAAAAGGGCAAAGAACATGAGGGTCGAGAGGTATCTGTTGGAGCGGAGGAAGCCGATGCCCTCTTTGAGGTCCTCGATAACCTGAGAAAAGCTCTCCAGTTCCTTCGTACGCCACTCATACTTTATCATAATCTCAAACAGGCCGGAGCCGAAGAAGCTCGCCGCGTTTATGAGGATGGCCAGCTTGATACCTCCGACGGCGTAGATGAACCCTCCAAGGGCAGGGCCGACGAGACGGGCGAGTATAGCGAAGGACGAGACGGTGGAGTTGGCCTTCTCAAGCTCATCTGGTTCCACGAGGTCGGGGAACATCGCTCCAGTCCCAGCCGAGAAGAATGCCCCCATAACCGCCATCACGACTTGGACTGCCAAAAGCTGGTGGATGCCTAGGAGGTCGAACGTGATGACGGCGAAGAGAAGGGCTCCCCTCGCAAGGTCAAAGCCGACCATCAGGTGCTTTCGGTTGTAGCGGTCGCCCACAACCCCGGCGAAGGGCATGATTATGAGGACCGGTATCATCTCGGCGAGGATGAAGAGGGTCATCATCGAGCCGCTGTGCGTTTTGTCTAACACGTAGAGGGGCAGTGCGACGTCCTGCACCGCCCAGCCGAGCTGGGAGATGAACCTTCCGACAGCGAAGAGCCAGAAGTTCCTGTTGAGGCTCACGGCACCACCTCCGCGTTTTCTGAGCCGATGTTTATAACGATTTCCCTAAAGCGGAGGTAATAATACAGGGTTATCAGCACGCTCGGGACGGTGAGGGAGAGGATTATTACCGTGGTTCCTGCGACGTCGAGGAGGGGTCCAACGAGGGCCATGCCGAGTGGCGTTGTGGCCATCATCGCCGTCTCAAAAGCCGTGAAAAATCTGGAACGGACCTCGTCAGGAACCGCCTTCTGGAGCTTTGTGAAGAGCGGGATGTTAACCAGGGTGTTGAAGAGCCCTATCAGGCCGATTATTCCCAGCAGGGTGGGGTAGGCCAGTTCCCCGAGGATAGAGCGCGTTACGAAGGCGAGGCCCGTCAGACAGAGGAGCTGGGCAAACAGCGCCCCGAAGAGAAGGTTCTCGGATTTCTCGCCGAGCTTCAATGCGATGAGCATGTTTCCGGCCAGTGCTCCTAAGGTTGCCGCCGTCTCGACGCTGCCGAACCTGACTGCGGAGAGGCCCAGCTCAATCCTGGCAAGGTAGGGAAGTACCACCGCGAACACGGGGTTGAGGAGGGTGTTGAGGATTATTCCGAAACTCACGAGCACCATGAGGTTTCTTGAGTTCTTCATGAAGCGGAAGCCCTCGAGCATGTCGTCCCAGACTTCGCGGACGCTTGAGAGCTCCCGCGTTTCTCTGCGGTACTCGATAAGGATTTCAAACAATCCCGAGCCAAAGAAGCTGACCGCGTTGATTAGGATAGCAAGCCACAAACCCCCGATGGCGTAGATTAACCCGCCGAGGATTGGGCCGAGTATCCTGAGTATCTGACCGCCGCTCTGCAGTATCGAGTTCGCCCTCGCGAGTTGCTCCTTTGGAACCAGATCCGGGAACATCCCGACTATGCCGGCCGAGAAGAACGCCCCCATAACGCTCATCGCCATCTGAACTGCCAAGAGCTGGTATATCCCCAGCAGGTTGAACCCTATGACCGCGAAGAGGAGAACTCCCCTCGCTATATCGAGACCGTACATGAGCCTCTTTCTGTCGTAGCGGTCACCGATAACCCCCGCTATCGGATTCACGAGCAATCTCGGAACCAGCTCGGCCATTATGAAGAGGCTCATCATCGCCCCGCTGCCGGTCTGGTCGAGCACGTACAGCGGAACAGCGACATCCTGCACGACCCACCCGGCCTGTGATACCCACCTGCCAACGGTGTAGAGCCAGAAGTTCCGGCCCATTCCATTCTCGAACATCCCCTCTAACCCCCATGAATCTCCCACTTAATTACCGAATTAAGTAATTGAAGAATTAGAGAATCAAATCAGCTCGACCCTCACGTCGCCGTTCACCGTGCTAACCTTCACCTCGAACTCACCTGTCCCTATAACCGGGTCATCGGGGTCTATTCCGACCAGCTTAACGTCGCCGTTCACCCTTTTGGCCCTGATCTTGGCGTCGCAGAACTCGGTCAGGCGAAGCACGATGTCCCCGTTGACGCAGCTCACCTCGACGTCCCCCTCGAGTTCCTCGATGGTGAGCTCGATTTCCCCGTTCACGGTAGATGCCTTCAGCGGACCTGCGACCGTTAGGTGGGCCCTCACCTCGCCGTTCACTGTGCTAAGCTTTTCGGCCTCGCAGTCCTTCAGATCTATCTCCCCGTTTACCGTCGTGACGTCCTCAAAGCGCACGCCCTTGGCCCTAAGCTCGCCGTTCACGTTCTTCGCATTTACTATGGCCCTCCGCGGAACCTTCACCTCTATCTCCGCCCAGCCGCTCTCCCTGAGCAGGTTCAGGAACCTTTTCTTCGGCTCTTCCCGGATGATGAGCTTTCCGCTCCTCTCTTCGACTTCCAGGTTTACCTCGCCGTGGACGGTGTAGTTCACCTCGGCGTAGTCGTTCTCCCAGCCTTCAATCTCTATCCGGCCGTTGGTGGCCTTTATATCGACTTCTCGGACGTTTTCAAATATCATATCAAACCCCCCAGCGGATGAAGTTCAAAATCAAAAAGGGGCCCCTCGTGCCCCGTTTTCTTTTCGCAGTCTTCCCTTTCTTCATTGGGGATCGTGATGGCGTCGGAAGCCTTCGCGATTACCGCACTCTCCACTCCAGTTCACCCCAGGTAGGCGGTCAGCTCGTCGAGGAGCTCCTTCACGCGCCTGTTGAGCAGGGTTCTGTCTATGCCGAGGCCCTCTATCAGCTCGGCGCTCTGCTCCTCCACTATCTCCTTCGCCTTCCTGACCACCAGCCTGTAGGCGTCGCCGTTCTCTATGGTGTACGTTTTGCCCCCCGTCCTTATGCGGACCGTGCCGTCTCTGGCGGAGATTACGACGTCCTCGATGCGTATCTTGGCCCTCCCCCTGCCGACGCTGAGTGAGACGTCGCCCGAGCGGAGCGAGACGGTCTCGCCGAGGCTCAGCACTTCGTTTCCGCTCCTGTATGTTACCCTCTCACCGTCGACCTCGATGGAGTACTCATCGGTCTCTATCTTCAGCCTCTCGCCGACCTTGGTGAGCTGGAAGCCGTTGCGGAGTTCCCTGATGGTCAGCATGTTCCCGGGAGGCATCTCGGGATTGCCCTCGCGGAACCTCATCGGGCCTATCTTGACCTCCTCACCGCCCGGCGTCTCTATGACCTCAATGAAGGGCAGCTTTACGTACTCGAAGCCCTCCCCCTCGTATACCTTGATGAAGCCTAGGTCCACCACGCTGTCCCTCTTGCCCTTCTGATAGAGCCTGTCAGGGTTCACGAGGTCGTTCACCCTCGAGACGAAGTCCTGATCTGCTGAAACTTTCCTCCCGGCTATCTTCTCCTCGGTCCACACGATGACCGGGCTGAGGAGCCTCTTCGTTACCCTACCGAGCGGCGTATCGGCCTCGACCGTGACCTCGCCGTCTACGACCCAACCGACCTTCTTCCTCCCGAACTTCACAGGATAGGCCTTGCCGGTTCCCTTGAGCTTCACCTCGCCGAAATCGGCGCCTTCGAACTCGTAGGCCTTGCCTTCAACTTTGATGTCGAGCCTCTTCTCATCGAACTTCGCCAGCAGGATTCCCGCTATGACGAGGACGACGGCATATGCGAATGCCGTTCCCGCGTAGTCGTGAAGCCACTCGCTCATACCCAGCCACTGTCCAAAGAACAGGAATATGCTCGTCCAGAAGAAGCCCTTGGCCAGGGCAAAGACTATCCCACTTATCGTCACCCCGAACCACTTGCCCACCGCGAGCAGCTCGAATGCAAACAGGAGCGCCACGATGGCGTAGACCAGCTGGTCGTTGTATGCCTCAAGTCTCAGCGGCCCCTTGAACAGCCAGACGATGAGCAGTATCGCCGTGAGAGCTTTGAGGTACTCCGCTATCCTAAATCTCGGGCCTTCGTGGGGAACGGCCCGATACTTCCAGCTGAAACTCATTCTTCCACCTCCTCCAGGGCAGTTATTATCTCAAGCAAGCGCAAAAAGAGACGTCCGTCGGGCGATATTTCGTATCCTTCTCCCTTTCTCACCATCCGGGTTTTCACCAGGAGCTTCAGGTGGTGGGAAACGGTGGGGCTTTCCACCCCGAGCGCTTCCTTTATCTCCTTGAAGCCCATGGGCCTCTCGGAAAGCATCTTGAGTATCCTTATCCTGTCCGGGTTGGCGAGGGCCTTGAGGGTTTTCGCGGCCTTCTCCTCGTCTATCTCGGGCAGGCTTCCGCCTTCGAGCTTTCTCCTGAGGCGGGCCTTTATCGAGAGCATGACCTCATCAACGGGGTCAATGCTTTCCTCCAGCACCTCCAGCCTCTTCTTCAGCTCCTCGAGCTGAACTTTGAGATCCTCCATGATACCACCAGGTACAGATTTTTGTAGTACACTTTTCTGTACTTAGCTGGTGCGCTAGGTATATAAAAGTTTATCGGTTGGTGGCCGCACAAGATAAGCGCCGCCCCAAGTACCTGGAAAAGGGAGAAGAGAAAAGCAGGGAAATCAATTCTCCGCAGAAAGTTTGGCTTCTATAGTCTTTATTTCCTCGTCCAGTATGTCGCGTATCTTCTTGAGGAGCCCCAGGTACTCAATCACGGTCTCCCTGTCCATGACCTTTCTCTCCCCCATCTCCTCGAGCTTCTTCTTCAGGGCTTCGTGATAGTTGATGGAGGTGTACAGAACCCGAAGGGCCAGTTCGTTGGAAGTTTTTAGGTAATCGAGGCCCTTTTCAGTCAGGCTGTATTTCACACGCCTCACCCTGCCCCGATACTCCTCGCGGGGCTCCAGAAGACCCTCCTCGACCATCTTGTTGAGTATCGTGTACAGGTTGCTGTGACTCGGCTTCCAGAGGCCGATGGCCAGTTTCTCAAGCTCCTTCAGAATCTCGTAGCCGTGGGCCTCGCCCTTGAGGCCGACGATGACGAGTATAATGTTCTTCAGGGGAACCGTGAAGAGGCCCTTGATTATCTTCCGCTCAACGTCCTCCCCCATTGTCACCACCCATAGTCGAAGGTTGAACCACAATCCTTATAAACGCTTCTCTCAACGACATGTCGAACTTTGACATGTTTGAATTCATCATGTTGATAAGCGACAATGGTGGTGGATATGGCCTGGAACGACTGGATTGTTAAGCATGCAAAGGCCATCGTGGCCCTCTGGATAATAGCCGTCATAGCCGCGATGCCCCTTGCAACAAAGCTGAACGACATCACCAACTACAGCATGGACCAGTTCCTTCCAAAGGACGTGGAGTCCGTTAAGGCTCAGGACACCCTGGCAAAGGAGTTCCCGGAGTTCGCGACCAGCGACAACCAGACATATATGATAGTGAGCGGCGTGGACATCAACGACCCGGCGACTAGGGGAGCCTACGAGCGCTTCAAGGCCGAGGCAAAGCCCTACGGGAGCAATTTCACCTCCTACTACGATGCCGTTGATCTGCTCCACAACAAGTCCTACGAGATAGCGCTCAACCTCACCAAAACAACCGCCAACCTGACCGGAATCTTCTACGGCTCGGCAATCAACGCCAGCAACGCCTACGGAACCCTTCTCACCCAGATTGAGAACCTCAGCGGCCAGGTCGAGACCCTCAACGGGACCGTCCCCCAGCTCGCCAAGGCCTACCTCGCGCTCGAGGCCAACCTGAGCGTCCTCTACAACCAGAGCCCCGCTCTTCGGGAAGCGCTCAACGGGACTGACATGGCGTACGTCGGCCTGCACGAGAACCTCACGGAGGCGAGCGGACAGCTGAGGGCTTTGAACTCAACCATAGCGGGCCTTAACGCAGGCCTCTACAACCTGAGCGATGGCTACGCGAGAACTTACCTCGGAACGATAGGGGCCTACGACGCCCTCCTCCAGGCGGGTGCTTATGAGAGGGGCCTTGACCAGGCAACGGCGCAGACCATAGCTGAAAAGCTTGGCGTTCCGGTAGAGTTCGTTTACGCGGTTTACAACGCCACATACCCGGCTCACTCGGCCTACGGGGCCAGTGCAATAACCGACGGCTTCCTGGCCAACGTTACCAAGGCAATGGTTCTCGGTCAGATTAGCGACCCGATGCAGAGGAACCTCGCCGAGGCCTACTCGGTTGCCTTCTACGGGGGAGTTGTAGCGTTTGACGAGCAGGCGGGCAGTGATTACGCCCTCATTCAGCTCGGCGAGAACGCGGTTAGGCCCGTTGATGGGATAGCAAGCAACGCCCTCAAAAACCTCCCGCTCGTTATCGAAGGGGCTGGGGGAAGCTATGATGTTCCGGGCTTCGGCGAGGTTCCGGCGGAGACTTTAGCTTACATTGTGAACGTCTCGATAGGCCTCGAAAGGAACACGAGCGCTTTGACCGTTGAGAACGCGACCATTGATGTCGCAAAGGCGCTCATGGCCGGAAACCCGCTCCTCGAGATGCCGAACGCCGACGAGATACTGGAGACGCTCCTCGTGTACGGCCCGACGAAGGAGCTCGAAACCAATCTCCTCGCCGGAGCGCTCAAAGAGAAGCTCCCAAGCGAACAGAAAGCTCTGGCCGAGCCGATAGCCAGGACGGCCGTTGCCTTTGACCCCAACGCGACCGGCGTTCTGGCCAGGAACCCGGAGACCCTGAAGAAGGCCACCGTGTCCCTGCTCGCCGAGATTCTGAAGGAGAAAGGCCTTGAACTCCCGGAGAGCGTTATAGGCGAGGTTTACGACTCCAACGGCAACGTTTCACCGATAGCGGAGGAGATACTCATCCAGAAGACCGCCGAGAAGCTTGGAGACGAGAAGGCGGCGGAAGCAATAGTGAACACCGTCGTCAAGAACCCCAAGGAACTTGCAGAGGGAATCGGCGTTGAAGAGACCGTCAAGGAGATAATCACGAGCCTGGCCGGAGACGTTCCGATAGACCTCGGCAAAGCCGTGGACGATGTTTACGCCGGCAGAAGTCCGGAAGAGATAGCCTACGAGCTCTTCGAGCAGGGAGTCAACGAGAAGCTCGCCAACGTAACCGCTCCTGAGGACGTCAGGGAAACGCTGAGGGAGCTAATGCTGACCGTTGCCAGGGACTACCCGATGAGCGATTCACAGATTGATGCCCTCGTTACGAAGGAAACGGCCAAGCTCGTCGAGAAGTTCATTAACGAGATAAACCTCGGCGTCGAGATCCATGTGAACACGACGGAGCTCGTCGATATAGCCTTTAAGTTTAAGGACAATCAGGAGGAGATAACGAGGGAGGACGTCGGGCCGATAGAGGAGGGAATTTACCCGTCCATTTACAGCCTCGCGAAGAGCTACATCGGCATGCTCAAGAGCCCTGACAACAGGACGATGCTGATTCTCTTTGTTCCCAAGGGCCTCGAGGGTGTAAGTAACCTGGAGAAGCAGAGTAAAGCACAGTACGCGAGCTCGCTGAAGGCCAAGGATGTCGCGCTGAGGGAGTTCGGGAATGTGTCGCCGAAAGTCGAGGCCTACGTTACCGGAACTCCCATCCAGACCTACGAGGCCATCAAGTACGGAAAGGAGGACAACGACAAGACCACCAGGTTCAGCATAGCTGGGGCGCTCCTCGTGCTCCTTATCCTGATGGGGGTGGCACTGCTAGCGACGCTCCTGCCCTTCACCGGCGTGGCAACGGCAACGCTCACCGCGCTGGGAATCCTCTATCTGCTCGCGAAGGGCGACTACCTCGACGTTGGAAGCTGGGCCCAGATGCTGACCGTCACGACGGCACTTGGCCTCGGAATAGACTACTCCACCTACTACCTGCACCGCTTTAGGGAGTATCTGGCGGAAGGCTACGACCACGAGAAAGCGGCGAGTGAGGCGCTGAAGAGGGCAAAGGACGCGGTTCTTGCCAGCGCATCAACCGACATCATAGCCTTCGCGAGCTTCATCCTGGCCTGGGAGTTCCCGATATTCAAGACCATCGGCATGATAGCACCCCTGGCGGTCATCGTAGTCCTCCTCGCCAGCCTGACGTTCATTCCGGCGATAACCGTTCTCATAGGCGACAAACCAGCCTTCTGGTGGCCGAGACACATCGAGCATCACATCGAGAGTGTGGACATCCACGAGAGGAGCAGAATCGCGGAGTGGGCCGTCAAGCACGCCAAAGTGGTTGTCCTCATAGCGCTCCTCGTGGCGGTTCCGGCGGCCTACAACTTCGTCAACTTCAACGGAACCCACGACATAAAGCTGTTCATCCCCAAGGACAGCGAGACCTACAACTTCCTCCAGCTCAGCGAGAGCACGGTCGGTGCGGGCGTTACCTCCCCGACCTACGTCGTGGTCGACCTCGGACACCCAGTTGGCGACGGCGACCTCAAGACCATCAACGAGCTCGCGGACAGGATATCAGCGGTTGACGGCGTCGAGTACGTCTATACCCTCGCCCGTCCCTACGGAAGGCAGGTGAACGTCAGCGTGGACGAGCTGAAGAGCCTCGGCGGAAACCGCTACATCTCGGAAGACGGCACTAAAGTGCTGATACAGGTTACCGGGAAGTACGAGGCCACCGACGACCGCTCCAAGGACATGGTGAGGGAGATAAGGGATATAGTGAAAGACGAGGAGAAGTCGGGAGCAATAAAGTCCGGAATGGTTGGCGGAAGCACTGCACTAGCGCTCGACCTCAGCGACCTCATCAACGACGTCTTCTGGCACAGAATCTTCCCGGTGGCGCTCCTGCTGATGTTCCTGTCCCTCATACCGACACTCAAGGGACTGCCCGCAGTTATAACCACCATAGGCACCATAGCGGTCGGCGTGCTCCTCAGCATAACCGTTTCCAGCTGGCTCTTCGAGAGGGTCTTCGGCCAGCAGGTCATGTGGTTCCTGCCCATGATGGTCTTCATAGTGCTCATGGGTGTGGGCATAGACTACAACAGCTTCTACCTGGTCAAAGCCAGGGACGAGTTCGAGCGCAGGAGCGCGAGAGACGCGCTGGTGGTCGCCGCCGGAACGATGGACACGCTGGTCGTCGGCCTCGCCGCTGTGCTGGCGGTAACCTACGGCTCGCTGATGACCGGGGCGACGTGGGGAATAAGGGAGATAGGCTTCGCACTGGCCATCGGAGTGCTCTTGACTGCCACGGCGGCGGTCTACTTCATCGGCCCGGCCACGATGGCTCTCTTCGGTGAAAAGGCCTGGTGGCCCCTGCACAAGACGAAGAAGGAGTGAGCCTCAACCCCTGCTTTTATTTTTCAAGTTCATCCCCAACCCCCTTTCATTTTTCCACACTCGACAGACTTTTAAACGCTGAACCCCAGGTTTAAGCATGAACATCGCCGAGATGCTCGCCCTTATAGCGGTCGGCTACGTCCTCAAGAGGCTGGTCAAATCGGAGAAGCCCTTCGACTACCTCCGAATCCTGGTGAACGACTTTCTCCTCGCCCTGTTCATCTTCGGGAACGTGGCGAGCAAGGACCTGAACTACCTCCTGAGCATAAAGACTGTCTTCCTCTACGTCTTCCTGATAATCGCGATAAGCCTTGGGTTTTCGTACATCTACGGCCGCGTCGTCCTTAAAAACGACCCCTGGGCCGGTGCGCTGATGGTTCTCTCGGTCTATCCCAACACCGCCGCCCTCGGCTTCCCGATAGCGAGCCTCTTCCTCGACGACATAACGCCCGCGATACTCTACTCCACGACCAACTCGATGATAGTCATCCCAATCGTCACCTTCATAGCGGCCCACTACTCCAGCGGAGGCGCGAGCGTTAAGGACAGCTTCCTGAAGGCGCTGAAGTTTCCGCCGACGGTGGCGAACCTCTTCGCCCTTGCACTCGTCATAGGCGGCGTTCAGATTCCTGCCCAAATCCTTGAGCCGATAAGAACCGTCGGCTGGCTCAGCATACCCCTGCTTATCATCTACTTCGGCTCGCGGATAACGCTGAGAAGCTTCGACTGGCGCAAGCTCGCGGAGGTCGGGGCCTTCCGGATAGCGATTCCCTTCACCTTCGTTTTCCTCACCCTCCGCTGGGCGGCCCCGGGCGTTTTCTACTCGGTCCTCGTCGAGGCCTCGATGCCCCCGGCCATAGCGGCCAACGCGATTCTGGCCCAGTACCGCCTGAAGGCCGAGGAGGCGATAAGCGTCACCTTCGTGCTGACCCTGCTCGTCATAGGGCTCTTCATGGTTCTCAGCGCTCTGATGGGCTGAAAGACCGATGCCCTTTTTAACCCTTCGACCTTTCTTTTAACGGTGGTCATAATGGAAAGAATGATCGAGATTCTCAGGGAGATTCTGGAGATACCGTCCCCAACCGGCTACACGAAGGAGGTCATGGCCTACATAGCGGAACTCCTCAACGAAAACGGTGTGAAAACCTACTTCACCAACAAGGGCGCCCTGATAGCGGGCAACCATCCTGAGCCGGAGCTTGTGATAGCGGCCCACGTTGACACCCTCGGTGCGATGGTTAAAGGAATCCTGCCGAACGGACACCTGAGCTTCACCAGAATAGGCGGCCTTCACCTCCCCGCCTTCGAAGGCGAGTACTGCACGATAATCACCCGCTCGGGGAAGAGGTTCAGGGGCACGCTCCTCCTCAAGAACCCCAGCGTCCACGTCAACAAGGAGGCCGGAAAGAAAGAGCGCAAGGAGGAAAACATGTACATCCGCCTCGACGAGCTGGTGGAGAAGAAGGAAGATACAGAGAAGCTCGGCATAAGGCCAGGTGACTTCATAGCCTTCGACCCGAAGTTCGAGTACGTGAACGGCTTCGTCAAGGCCCACTTCCTCGACGACAAGGCGAGCGTGGCCGTTATGATAGACCTGATGCTCGATCTGGGGGCTGAGGCCCTTGAAAAGCTCCCGGTGGCGTTCTTCTTCTCGCCCTATGAGGAGGTCGGACACGGTGGTTCGGCGGGTTATCCAAGGAGCATGAAGGAGCTCCTTGTCGTCGATATGGGCGTCGTTGGGGATGGCGTCGCGGGCAAGGAAACGGCGGTATCGATAGCGGCGAAAGATTCCACAGGCCCCTACGACTACGAGATGACGACCAGGCTCATCGAGCTGGCCGAGAAGCACGATATTCCCCACGTGGTCGATGTCTTCCCCTACTACGGTTCGGATGGCTCGGCCGCTCTGAGGGCCGGCTGGGACATCAGAGTTGCACTCATCGGGCAAGGCGTCCACGCGAGCCACGGTATGGAGAGGACGCACGTCAAGGGGCTGCTCGCGACGAAGGAGCTGATAAGGGCTTATATTGAGGAGATGTTTGGGATTTGATGTTCTTTTCCCCTTGGCCTTTCATTCCTGCAGAACCCTAACGTCGAGCTTTTCAAAGTCTCTGTCGAAGGTGTAAATTTCCTCTATACCAAGCCCCTTCATCTTGATATATGCCAAAGCGTCGTTCACCCCGAGGTTTCTCTCCTCAGCTACGAGAGCGGCCTTCAAATAGTCGCCCGTGGAAACCGGCAGAACTTCGATGTTCTCGCTCGTCAGAATCGCCAAAAGGACTTCGGCGGCTTTTCGCTTTCCTCCTCTGCTCTCGATGACGTTGGCAACCTCACTCAGGTGGACAACAGTTGTGGCGACACCTTCCCCCTCGCTGATCCTTGCCAGTATTCTTTTTGCATTTTCCTTGATGAGTCTAACGTTTTCCGGGGGTTCCTTTCTCGGCTTCAAGAACGCGTAGATGAAGACGTTGGCGTCGATGAACCTCATTCCGCCCACAGCTCCTTTTTAAGCTCCTCCCATCCCGTCAGCTCCTCCACCTCAACGCTGTCGAAGAATCTCTCCAAGTCCGCCTTTTTCCTTGGCAGTAGCTCCACCCTGTCGCCGAGGTCGACTATTATAACCTCGTCGCCGAGCTTCTCCCTGATCTCTTTCGGCAGGAGAAGCCGCCCCTGGGGGTCGAACTTTTTAACCAAAGTCTCCATGTAACCACCATTTACTGATGATTCTGCCAGATATAAATAGTTTTTGGCAAAAATTTGTATCGACTGGAAAAGAATAAATCGTCCCTTCCCCGAGAGGAGCCTGAAGAATTCAGCCGGCTCGTCTATTTTTCTCGTTAGCTCGTCTATCCTGGCTTCTTGATACCTGTGCTGGGACTCTCATTGCTGGCGAAACCCTAACTATTCCCGCCGGAATTATTCCCGTAAGAATAATTTCCGGGAGAAGTGAACGTGCCGAGCTTGAAGAGAAGCTTTCCCGCTTTGACCGCTGTGTAGTACCCGTGGTGCCAAGCTGGGAGTCCCTCGAGAGGAAGCCAAAGGGAATAGAAGTTCTAACACCTGAAGAACTGCTTAAGGTGGCAGAGGAGAGCATAAAAATGTGATGGATATGCCTAGCTGAACTGTTCTTCTTTTTGTGTGTTTGTGTGTCTTCAGGGGGTAAGGTTTTTAGGGTTTTATTTAATGGTTTTGTTAGATGACTGCCCGGAATGTGGGAGTGTGTTAAAGTCCCGAAGCGGGCGGTTTTCGGGAGTTTTACCGGGGAGTTGGGGTCCCCCTGAGCGGGGGTGAGGCCAGTGATTTACTCCCCAATGAACCCGGGAGGGGAGTTGAGGCTGATGAACCCCAAGTCCGTCGCGAGGGTGGACTCGAACGGGAGAGGTTTATTCACCTTCCTCCCCAAAACCTCACGACGGACAGGCCCCGAAAATCACCCCCGTTTCCTCACAAGCACCAGTGCAAGTATAAGGACGCCCACTATCCCAATCGCGTATATAGCTTTGGTGGCGGTGCTTTGGCTCCCGCCGGGTTCCCCTGCAGGTTTGGGGGACGTCGTGGGGGCCGCTGCTGGGGAGGGAATCGGAGATACTCCCCTAAATGCCCTCAGCTCCAGGTACAGGGTTCTCGGCTCGTACTTTTCAATGTAGAACGGCCCGTTGCTTATCACCGCGTGACCCTTAACGCTGATCCACTCAATCGCCCTGGCGTAGCCTTCCCCCGGATCGGCCACATCACCGGCGATCGCCCCGGGAACAGCCTTTTGCTCCTTCAAAACCTCCAGAACCCTCGCTAGGTCTTCCGCGTGCTCCTTGGCCATGATGTTAAGGGACTCCACATTCCTTCCGTTGCGGGTGAAGGAGTAACCCCTCCAAATGCCGTATTCACTGGCGTTGGCGACAAGCTCGCCCATGGCGTAATACAGCTCCCAGGGGAATTCCGGGTAGAAAACGTAGGTCTTCGTCGTGAGGTCATCGGCGAAGGGATGGGCGTAGCTACCGTAAACCACGTAGCCGTCGCCGGTGAACTGAAAGCCAAGAACCTTGGAGAGCGATGCAGCTGTGTCGCCCAGGTTCTCGTCGTAGTAGGGGTCGTCCGGACCGTCCCGGTAGGCCCAGGTGTAGAGGAAGGCGATGTAGTACTTGATGTCCGCCATCCTCATCCTGACCCCGTCATGCCACTCGCCCAGGTCACAGGTAACGGTGACCTTAACGTCAGCTGTCTCGCCGGCGTGGGCGGCGATCCAGCCCCGGGTCTGGTTGTAGGTGACCGCGCTGCCTGGAACCGTGAAGTTGCCCCTCTCGACCGTCCAGTTGCACCGGTAAGGAGTGTAGAGGCCGCCAGGGCCGAGAAAGATTCCGGGGTCGTGGACGAGCCCCCACAGGTTGGCAGGGAAGACGTGGGTGTCGAAGCCGCTGACCGGGTTGAAGGAGTCGCAGAGGCCGCAGGTTGGGACGAAGTAGGCCACCTTGAGGACCCCATCGGGAGTTCTCGCGTTCAAAAAGCTCCAGCGGTTGAGGATTCCGGTGGTCGGGTCGGGGGTTATGCCTTTAACTCTCTCCCTGTTCACGGGCGACAGCTCCCACTCCTCGACAAGGAAGATCCTGGCGCCCTCCATAATTCCAATGCCAACAGCTATTTTCTGCAGGTCCCAGTACTGGCCCGCGCTGGTTATCGCGTAGCTTTCACCGTTCACCTCGGCGCTGATGTTGGTGAGCAATCTCGTCAGCTCCTCCTCCGTCCAGTTGAGAATCCCTCCCAGCTCCGAGGCTTTGCCGTAGTACTCCGCGCCGATGGCATTCAGGCCGTTGTCCGGGTCGCCATTGCCGGCTTTCCTAAGGAACTCCATGACCGTGACGGTGTTGAGGTGCTTGGGTTCAACCCTTCCGGGCAGGTAGCCGTACCAGGCCGAGTAGAACCAGGCGGCGTAGTCGTTTATCCAGAGGCTGGCATCTTTATCAGCGAACCAGCCGCCGGTGTAAACGTTCCACTCGTAGTTGCTGGGGGGCCTGGCAAAGACGAGCTGACCTGCCTTATACCTGTCCAGGAAGATCTTCTCAACGGCGAAACCGGCTTTTCTGAGCTGTTCGGCGATGTATATGCCCAGTTTTGCCCTCTCGTCCTCGGTGCGGACGGCGAGCTTGACCGTTACAGGCCTACCATCGAAGTGCCAGGTTCCGTTTACCTTTTCCAGCCTGTGGCTGTACCTGGCGACCTCCTCCGCGGCTTCCTCCATCGCCGTCTCCATCATCTGGAGGGCGAGTTCTTCGTTCCCCTCGGCCGTGAGGTTCAGGGCGGCATAGACCGGCTCGAAGTATTTGTCAGCCGGGTGGCTGGGCCTTACGCAGCTAAACATCGGTGCCGCACTGCCTTCGTAAACCTCCCGGGCGATGTATTCCCTGCTTATGAGGTAGTTCATCGCAAACCTGACCTCTCTGATGGCGAAGGGGTTGAAGTAGGTCTCGTTCCCCACGGTGACGATTGGAGCTTCCTTGTCCGGGTCGTGGTAGGTGTTGAAGGTCAGATCCGTGTACGAGACGACGGTCTTGTAGAGTTCGAGATTTTTGAGGAGGTCCTTAGGCAGACCGCGGTAATCTCCGGCCGGAAGGGAGAAGAGTCCGACGTCGTATTCACCCTTGGCTATCCGGGGGATAACCGGCCCGGGGCTCTGAATCCCCTGGAACTCGATTACTTCTACAGGAGACCACTCATCAGCTTCCGCCAACGGTGCCAGGAGAACGAGGGCGAGCAGAGAAAGGACGATTGCTGACCTCATAAACCATCACCGAGGCGTTACCATGTGGAGTGAATCTGACAGAACAATATACCCTCTGTGACTATATAAACCTTACCACTGCAAAGGAAAAAGAAAATGGAGTTCATTCAATCTTGGCTCCACATACAGGACAGAACTTAGCCCCCTCGGGGACTATGTGGCCGTTGGGGCAACGTTTTATCTCGTGCCCGCAGTAGGGACAGAACCTTGCCCCCGGTGGGATGGGTTTTCCGCAGTAGGGGCATATCTCCTGGCCAGCTGGTTGAGCCGGTGCCCCCGGCTGGGCCGGTTGCTGGTATCCGGCTGGCGGGACGCCCCCGCCGGCGTAGGGCTGGGCCGGCTGGGCGGGTTGAGCCGGCTGCTGGAGGAGCTGGGGCATTATGACCATACCGGTTCCCATCGCGGCCCCTTCACTTTTTCCGAGCTCCGCAGCAACCTGCTTGGCAGTGTCCATCTGCATGACTGCCTGAGCGTTGCCGGTCTGCATTATCCAGAATAGCCTCTGGCGCCACTCGTCCGTGGTGTTGACTCCCTCAATCTTGACATCGACGAGCTCAAGGCCGAGCCTGCGGAAGTCCTCGATGAGCTTGACCTTGACCTGCGTGCTGACCATGTCGAGGTTCTGGAAGAGGTCAACTATCGAGTAAGCACTGAGGTGCTTCATCATGCCCTCGTTGAAGTACGCGCGGATGAACTTGGTGACGTCGCTCGTGTCGTAGAGGCTCTGCCCGCCGACGACTTCTGTGATGAAGAGAACCGGGTCGGCAACTTTAAACCAGTAGACGCCGTAGTACTTGACTGGGGCCAGTTCCCTCGTCTGCGTTTCTCCTCCGTAGCGCCCCTGGAACTGCTTCATGCTGACAAAGATTACGGTTGCCTTAAACGGGCTGTTTGAACCGCCGACGAGCCGGTAGAGGAGCGGCAGATTCTGCGTCGTCAGTGTGTGCCTTCCGGGGCCAAGAACGTCGTAGATTTTGCCATCGCGCATGAAGACCGCTACCTCGTACTCGTGGACTATCAGCTGCGCACCCCACTTGATGACCTCGTTTGGATACCTCCAGATTATCTCGTCCTCTCCAGGGTTCACCCATTCTATTACCTGCACCATCTCACTCACCCGCCGCGAAGCTCATCCTCTTGCCGAGGACTTCCTCGAAGTTTATCAGCTCCTCATCGAGGTTCAGAACCGCCATGCCCAGGGCCTGAGGGTTCGCTATCTGGCCGTTCAAAGCCTTGACCTCGTTGAGTATCTCCTCGGCCAGCTCTATCATCTTTGCATCGTACTCGATGAGCCTGTTCAGCTCCTCCTCCTTGAACTTCACCCTGTCGAAGTAGCCGCGGTAGCCGGCTTCCGCGTGTCTCACCCTGCTCTCAAGGGCCATGAGTTTCTTCCTCAGATTGTCTATCGCCACGAGCTGGGCGCAGCTCACCATGGCACAGCGCTGTAGGGCGCGCTCCATCTCCCTTCTGGCGAGGGCTAGGGTGTCCGCTACCTTGCCCCGAACGAGCCTGTCGTCCTCCCTTATGAGCTCCTTCTTCTTGTAGCCGTGGAAGCCCGGGATGACGAGCTCAAGCTTCTCAACTATCGAAGTTTCCTTCCCCATAAGCAACACCTCATATAGGTTTGAAGTACAGGTTACCTTCCTTGAGCCTCATAACCTCGCTCACCTTCCTCTTCTTGACGGCGCCTTTCCGGAATACCCCGAAGGCTCCTGCGCCTCCTGGAATGAGTCCGCCAATGAATCCCCAGGCGCTTTCGTACGCTCCAGCCGCGGCTATTCCGACTATCAGGCCGATCGCCAGAACAGCGGCCCCCAGGAGGGTGGCTTTCTTTCTGGCACCGCTCATGAGCGGGTACTCGGCCTGGACAACCCTCCCATCGGTCCCATCGACGTATCCCACAAAGTTCTGACCCCCATATTCGTAGTGAACCTCCCAGAGGGGATAGTGCACCAGTCCCTGGTACTTCACCTCTATTTCGACGCCACCTAGAGATTTGTCCTCTTCCGCGGCTTCACTCCTTAGAGCGCTCTCCATGATGCTCCTGGCTATCGCCTCGGCCTCTTCCTTAGACATCTTCGGCTCGTGGTACTTACCCTTTTTGACCACCGCCTCATCGAAGAAGCGTTTGCCCCTTATCGGGAACGGATAGTCCTTCAGAAGACCCTGGAAAGGCGAGCCGGCCGGGATTCCAACGAAGCGGACCTCCTCTATCGTTGACCAGCGCGTGCTCTTCCCATGGAGGTAGAAGAAGTAAACCGGCACCCAGTGTAGCTCCTTCTTCGTTACCTTTGCCCCCGTTATGTCGGCCGGGGCACCGTACTGCCTGGATAGGAACTTGAGCAGGACTCCACCCGCGTCCTTCCTCATCGGCGGGAAGAAGAAGTGCTCCTCGGAGCTCTCCTCACCGGTGTGGACGTGGAAGGTCGTTCCACAGTAGGGACACGTCGCCACGCTCACGGTGTCCGGAACCTTGAACCTGGCCGAACAGGTTGGGCATTGAACCTCCATGGTGATCACCTCTTGAGACCTCCCATGAAGCTCCCCATGATACCGGTGCTCCTCTCCGTCCTCTGACCCTCGAGAACCAGCGAGCCAAAGTAGCCGCTGGCGCCGGCCCCAATTATCAGCGAGAGCACCGAGAGAATGGCAGAGCCGTTTGCACCGCCGTAAGCGGCTCCGGCGGCGCCTATGACGATTCCCAAAACGACGCCGGTCATGTACTGGGCGCGTCTCCATACCGGCATCGGTTCGGTGGCGGCAATGTCCCTTCCATCCCAGCCGGCGAAGACTGCATGGTATATCGAGTTTTCGTGCTTGTAGTAGACCGTCCACATGGGCAGGAGAACCAGGGAGACGTTCTGGGGCTCATCGGCCTTTATGTCAAACTGCTCTATCCTGTCTGCCTTGGCTGAATAGCGGTTCCTTATGACGTCTATCGCGTCCTCTCGCATTATCATCTTCGCCTGGGTCTCGTCTATCTCCGTGTTTAGTATCTCCAGCTTGATTTTGCCCCACTGGTCCTCATCAAGCTCAAGGAGCTTTCTTCCCTTGGGCTTTGCCCTCGAATAGTGGACGATGATGTCATCAACGCCGAAGCTCTTTACCTGCCTCCTCGCTGAGCCAATAAGGTTCAAAACCTCATCAACGTAGTCGTGGTAGTGCCTCTCAACGGTGTGGCAGTGGGTGTTTCCCTTGGAGTCTGTATGGCACTCCTCTTCGCGCACCATATACCTAACGTCACCCTCAACGTGAACGTTGCCTACCCAGTACGGGGCGTAATGACCCTCGATATCGACTATCTCTATCTGCTCCTTCATCCTCTTCAGGTCAAAATCCCTGTTAACGCGGTCCCAGAATGCTTTGGCTATGGCATTCTTATCTTTCGTTGGGACGATGTAGATGTTCTCCGTCTTCAGGTTTCCACTCAGGTGGTTCGGAAATCCACAGTACGGGCAGATGGCCACAATGGTCTCGGGGGATACTTCGAGGGGCGCACCGCACCTCTCACATTTAAATCCAACGGCCTCCATCACCATCACTGGGGATATTATTACACCTGACAGTATTTAAGGATAGTGACTTTTCTCTTTTCCCAGCCTCGCTCTTCGGGCCGGGGGAAGGTCAGGGTCCACAACACCCGATCCAGTTTAAATTTCGAACTCCCATAGCTTTGCATCACGAATTTTAAACAAAAGGTTTAAATTCCAAACCACTTAAGTCAAAATTAGATTTAAATGCTCATGAAATTGGGAGGTGAAAGATATGATTCCAAAAGCAAAAATCATTCTAACCAAACAAATTCTCTGGACAGTCGATCCCTTTGATGCGATTCACTCCATATGGGGCGAGGTTATGAATGCACCCGCAAGCTCAGCGGTTCCTCATCTCGTTGGAACCCTCGAGATAGTCGGGAACCGGGTGATCAACCTCGATCTCGACGTGGTGTTCCATGAAAAGGAGAGGGAGGCATTGCTAAAGGACGGCGAAAAGGTGTACGTCCTTCTTCCAGTCGACCCGCTGGAGGGTGTCGAAGGCGCCTACCTGAGGCTGCAGGCCCTCGTGGAGGGGGTACAATGAAGAGAAAGAGCACCTCCGTGAGAATGGACGCTCCAAAGGAACATATAGTTCAAATCCTGGAAGACGCCCCCCAGTTTATAACCAACTGGCCGTACGTTGTCGGGATAAACACGAAGGGAGGAATCAATGCAGAGGTACTGCTCCCGAGGTTTCTTTTCAAGTTCGGTGATATCTACCGGTTCACGATAATGAGCGATGAAAGCAGTTATATCTACGAGGGTGTTGGGAGGAAAAGCCACCTCATAGTGACCGTATCAATGAGAGAATGGCAAAAAAACGTGGTGGCAAACGTGGAAATTGGGTATCAGGGACCGGGGGAGTTCCTTCTTGGGAAGACACTTCAGCACCTTGTTGAGGGGATAGCAGAAAGCCTCAAAAAACTGGCGGAGTCAGGAGAACATCCAGCTAAACAGAATGTCCCTGCAAGGGAAATAAATCTTGACTTCTCGGACCCTATGAGCGTCGCCAGTTTTCTCGCAAAGGCCAGAATGGTACACACCGGGCTGCACCTTGTGGCCCCAGGGGAACTTCTGAACGTTATAATGGACATTAGAAAGAACATACCTGAGGACGTCCTCTATGTGTCCGGCATAACCCAGGATGGCGTGAAGGGCTTCAAACTTTTGCTCAGAAGGAGCCAAATCCTTGCGGTTGAGTACCGTGATGGCGAGGGGGTAAAGACACTGAAGGTCAGGGACGAGACGGCCGCAAGAGAGGCACTGGAGCTTGTTTCCAAGGTATCGGGTGCGTATATGGTGAACGTCTGGGTTCCGGTTGGAGGTGTCTGAGATGATAAGAAACATGAACACTTATCCCCTCTACGATGACGGGAAGCACAGGGTGTACTGGCTTGGAATCGAGGAGGCCGAGGACGAGAAGGGCATCCTCACAAACCAATACCTTGTGGTGGACGGCAACGAAGCTGCCCTTATAGAGCCAGGTGGGTTTTTCGTCTTCTCCCGCGTTCTGAAAAACGTTTCCTCGATAATCCCTCCCACCCAGATAAAGTACCTCATGTACTCCCACCAGGATCCGGATGTGGTCGCCGGTCTGAACCTCTGGTTTGAGTACGCTCCCCTTGCGAAGGTCGCCATTTCGGAGCTCTGGGTCAGGTTCATACCCCACATGGCGGTTCTAAGCGCCGGCAGGACTATGGGGATACCTGACAAAGGAATGGACTTCCAGCTCGGCAACTCCACAATAAAAGCTGTTCCCTCACACTATCTCCACAGCCCGGGCAACTTCTCATTCTATGACGAGAAGAGCGGGATACTCTTTAGCTCGGACATAGGGGCGGCGGCATTTCCCGAGGGCGAGTGGTACCTCTTCGTTGAGGACTTTGAGGAACACATCAAACACATGGAGGGCTTCCATATGAGGTACATGAGCTCAACGAAGGCCCTTATGGCATGGGTTCGCTCAGTCAGGAGGCTAAAGCCCCAACTTATAGCCCCCAGCACGGGGCAATATTCCGGGACGAAAACATTGGAAGATTCCTCGACTGGCTCGAAAGCCTTGAGGTTGGCGTGGATGTCTTCGAAAGGGAGTTCTACGTGGACTGAGTCCCCAGAATTTTTCTCACCCGCCCCAGAAGCTCCCAGAGATCCTTCACGTAGTAGTCAGCACCCTCGATTTTACCGAAGCGCGTTACGTTGACCACTTTCATTCCAGCGCGCTTCCCTGCGAGTACGTCATGATGACTGTCGCCTACCATCATTGTCTCTTCGGGTTTCAGGCCGAGCGCATTTAGGGCTTTTTCAACGAGGTAGGGGTTTGGCTTGACGCCGTCGAGGTTTGAATAGTCCTTCCCGTAAACGACCTCGAAGTATTTCCTCAAATCAAAGAGGTTCAAAACGAACTCCGTGCACTCCTGGGAGGCGTTGCTGACCGCGGCGAGCCTCAGGCCCATCGCCTTCAGCTCTTCAAGGGTATCAACATCAGAGAAAGGCCGTATCTTTCCCCGTTCGGCCATCCACCGGCGGTACTGGAGGTTCACGCCGTCGACAATTTTCCAGAACTGGATGTGATTAATTCCAAAGCGCTCGACGTAGCTTCTCGGAAGCTCGCCGGTCACTGTCTCTCTGTAGGTCTCGTAGTCCAGCTCGATGCCGTGCTCCCGAAGGGCCGGCATCACCCACTTCTCGTACCATTCCCTGTGGTCGTAGCCCTCGTAGTAGACCAGGGTCTCGTCAACGTCGAAGATTAAACCGCGGAGCATCCTCATCATAAAGAGGGCAACGGTGGAGCTTTAAAGTTTGTCGCTCAGAGCTCAAGTTTCTTGAGGAGGGCCCACTGCCTTGGTTTCCATGCAAGGGGATCAGTGACAACGTAGACCTTGGTATTGGTGAGTATAACGTGATCACGAATGGTGTTCAAAAATCTCAGAAACGTCTCAAATCCGTTATGGAGCGCCAGGTACTCGGGACAGGCTATAATTACCGCCCTATCCGGATGCCCTTTGAGACTTTTGATTATACCATCCAAAATTCTGTGGAGTTCCCTCGGACCAAAATATCCCTTAACGGAACTCACGGTAATGAGATTCCAGTCGGGAGGAACCTTCATCCCGGCCCGGCCTATAACAACGGCGCTATCTTCGATTATGTCGGAGAATGAACTCACCAGCCTGAATGCTGGGACATCAACCCTCCGGGTTCCTTCCTTCCGTGACCGTGCCAGCACAGGAAGTGAAATCCTGAGCACTTCACTCACCGCTTAAGGGTAAAATCCTGAATGGATATTTAAATCCTTTTTGTAGTTGCCTATGTAGGTGCCTCAGTATCCTGGACTGATCATCACCCATCAGCCGGTTGATCCTTCGTCATCGGCGGAGAAAGTAGGAAAAAGGGGTTAAAAACCTTCAGAACAGCTCCTCAAGCTTGACGTCTATCTTGTCCGGGTTGAAGGGCAGGACGTGTCTGGTGGTCTTCGGGGAGTAGACCTCGCCGCGCTTGACGAGCTCCATGACCTCCTCCTTGCCCGGGGCCTTCCTGATAAAGACGTAGTCGATCTCGCCCTTGCCCATGTCCTCTCTGGCGTCCTCCTTGAGGCCGTAGTAGATGAGCTCGATCTTACCCTCAACGCTCATCTCGTCGAGAACCTTGCTGACCTTCTTCTGCTCATCGAGGCCGCCGGGTATGGCAAAGCTCTTCTCGCCGACGAGGGCAAAGGCTATCTCGCCCCTCTCGGCCTTCTCCTCCGCCTCCGGGTCCTCTATGACCTCAAGCCCCTCTGCCTTGAGCCTCTCGAGAACCTCCTCGAGGCTACCCTTGAAGGCCGGGTACCAGGTGTAGACCTTGACATCGTCGCTGAAGTAGTCGAGTATGACGGAGGGAGCCTTCTTGGCGCCGAGCTTCTGGAGACCGGCCCAGCGGTGGTGACCATCAACGATGAGGTAGGTGTCCTCACCGGGGACCTTGGCGAGGAGCATGGGCTTCCAGAAGAGGCCGGAGCCGGTGACGCTCTCGATGAAGGCCTCAAGCTCCTTCTGGACGAGCTGCTCGTGGGGCTTCATCTTGTCGAGCTCGATAAAAACGTAGTCAACCTTAACGGTCGGGATGTCGTACTTCGGAACCTTCTCAACTCCCATTTTCACAACCTCCGTGAGCCTAAACCAGCAGACGGAAATCGAAGCGGAGGATAAAAAGGCTTTCCCATTTATATGACCAGTTTTTCCTGATGATTCTGCGTATGATAGCCCAAAATTATGAAAATTCTACGGGGATAATGGTTAAAACCTCGGAGAGAGATATAACTCCGATGAGGAATATCGCCGACCTGCCCCTCCACGGCGGCCACGTTCCGGCGTGGCTGGCGCAGAGGATGAGGAAGCTCACCAAGTTAGTGCTGGTTCTGGCGGTTGAGGAGTACGGAACGAAGGGACTCCTGGAGAGGCTCTCCGACCCGGTCTGGTTCCAGGCGTTTAACAATGTCATCGGAATGGACTGGGACTCCTCCGGCTCGACCACCGTAACGGCGGGCATGATAAAGGACGCCCTCTGGAGGGAGGAGCTGGGCGTCAAGGCGGCAGGGGGTAAGGGGAAGAAGAGCAGGGCAACGCCGGAGGAGCTGAAGACCATAGCCGAACTCTACGAACTCGACCCCGAGCCGTACGTAAGAACCTCCCGCCTAGTCGCGAAGGTCGATACGGTCGCCCTCCAGACCGGCTACCAGCTCTACCACCACGTTTTCTTCCTCGATGAGGAGGGCAACTGGGCGGTGGTACAGCAGGGCATGAACGAGGCCGAGAGGATGGCGAGGCGCTTCCACTGGTTCGATGCCAAAACCTTTATCCTCGACCCGCACAATGCCATCTCCGGGCTCAGAAGGGAGTTCGCCCTCAACACGGTCTCGAAGGAGTCAAGGGATTACCAGAGGACGCTCCTCGACGTGGTGCAGGAAAAGCCGAGGAAGATAGAGCGCGAGCTGGAGAGCCTGAAAGCCATAGCCAGGGGCTACCGACCGCTCGTCTACTACAAGCCCCGCGACGTCGATGAGGTTTCCATCCTGAGGCGCTACGAAAGTTTGGGAAGATTCGAGCTGAACAAGAGAGCCCTGGAGTTCGCCCGGGAGCTGAGCGTGAATAACTACGAGGAGTTTCTTCTCCTGAAGGGCCTCGGGCCGAGCACGCTGAGGGCTTTATCGCTCATCCTTGAGCTGGTCTACGACGTCCACCCGAGCTGGAAGGACCCGGTAACTCACCCGCCGGATCCATTCAAGTTCACCTACGCCGTTGGCGGCAAGGATAAGGTTCCGTTCCCAATAGACAAACCCGCCTACGACGAGCTTATCTCCTTCCTCGAGGAGCTGGTCTCAAGGCACCCGAAGGAGAAAGCTCTCGTGAGGAACGTGACGCGGATAACGAAGAACTGGAAGTTCCCGGAGGAAGAGAAGAGGGCGACTTAGCATTTAATCGAGGGATATTCCAGGATATTCCGGATATACATGTGGGTGATGGTGTAACCGGTTCGAGAATCGTCCGCAGTTGTCCCCAGTTCAAAGGCAATCGGGAAAAGCGTGAATGTGGTGCCGGGGCGGGGCTTTGAACCCCGGACCTCTCGGTTTCTCAGGCTCCCCCGAAGGGGAGCGGCCCTATGAGCCGAGCGCTCTGACCAGGCTAAGCTACCCCGGCACAACCCGAGCGCTCGACCTATACCTCCAGGGGGGCATTTTTAAATCTTTCGGCGATGGTCCTAGTAATATCCGTACCCATACATCCTCGCCATCAGGTGTCTCTTAATCCGTTTGCCGTAGTAGTAGCCGATGGCCATCCCGACGACGAGCCCGCCGAGGTGGGCGTAGATGTTAACGCTCGGCAGGAGGCTGTTTATCAGGAAGAGCACGAAGGCGTTTATTAACGCCCCCTGCATGTTGCCACCAACGACACCCATGATGACTATCAGCGTTCCGACTATGCCGAAGAGCGCCCCGCTCGCGCCGGCGCTGACCGAGTTAGGGGGCAACAGGAGAAGCGTCAGAAGGTTCCCGGCAAGGCCCGAGACAAGGTAAACCATGACGAGTCTCTTCGGCCCGAGGATTCCCTCAAGCTGCCTCCCCATCATCAGGAGGAAGTACATGTTGAAGCCTATGTGGAGTATGCCGACGTGCACGAACATCGCGGTGAGGAGCTGCCACCACCAGCCGTAGTTGAGGACGGCGTAGTTCCACTGGCCGAGCCTCGCCAAGACCTCGATGCTTATACTGAGAGGGTTTCCGCTGAGGATAGACTCGACCACGTAAACCGCCACGTTTATCAGGAACAGCGTGAAGGTAGCCTTTCCGTAGCGGTAGAAATATTTTTCAACGCCCATTTTCCAGCTCCTCCATTATCATATCGAGCAGGTAGCGGTCGTTCACGGCTATTATGTTCGTCTGCTCGGTCGCGCTCAGGTGTATCTCCAGCTCCCTTCCCGCCCCGTCGGTTACGATGGCCCCCGCCTCCT
Source organism: Thermococcus indicus (assembly GCF_006274605.1). Lineage (NCBI taxonomy): Archaea > Methanobacteriati > Methanobacteriota > Thermococci > Thermococcales > Thermococcaceae > Thermococcus > Thermococcus indicus. The sequence goes on along the minus strand of NZ_CP040846.1, from coordinate 1,326,188 downwards.
TCGCTATCAGCGCACCGGCGGCTATATCCGTCGGGCGGACGTAGTTCCTTATGTCCAGGACGCCGTCGAGGGCCCCCTTTGCCAGGTAGGTAAGCTCAACGGCTATGGCACCGAGGACGCGAACGCGTTTGACCCTCTTTATCAGTCCGGTACATCTTCCGCGGGTGTAGAAGCTCAGGGCCTCTTTCCCACGCTCCGGCTTCCTGACCGTTATCCGCCTGCCGTTCATGAACGCACCCCTTCCCGGCACGGCTTCGTAGAAGTGCTTCGGCACGAATTCGTAGATGGCCCCGTAAACGGGTTCCTTCCCCCTGAAAACCGCAAAGCTGAAGGCGAATATCGGTATTCCGACGGCGAAGTTGTAGGAACCGTCTATGGGATCAACCACAACCGTATAGTCGCTCCCATTGTCTATGAAGCCTATCTCCTCGCTCACCAGGTTGACGCCCAGGGGCTCGAGACGACCGATGACCACGTCCTCCGCGACCTTGTCAACGTATTTCGTCACGTCCCCGCTCACGTTCGTCCCCACGGTCTTCCCTGCCTCGGAGGTTCCGAAGAGGGGCATCACAACCTTCTCAACCTCTCGGGCCATCTCAAGGGCCACTTCGTTCCACGCTATCTCCATCTCAACCACCCATCAGCATTATCAGCAGGTTCCTCGTTCCCGGCCCGAAGCCGAGGATGAACACCGTCAGCTTCACGAAGTTTATCAGATCGGGATCCTCATCGGCCATCCACCTGTCGAGTATCCAGACCACTGGAAGGAGGATGAGGAACTTTTCGAGGTACATGATCGCCGCCGTTCCGAAGGTGTCTATGAGCCACCTCGCGAGAACGTGTTGCTCCCAGTAGCCAAAGAACTGAATTCCAACGAACGTGGTGGTCGCGTCGTAGAAGTGGGTGTAGAAGAGGACGCTGTTGTCGGCGATAACGGGGACCTTCTTCGCGAGCAGCCATACCGCCCCCTCCGCTATAACCAGGGCGGGAATGAAGTACTTGAAAACCTCCCAGTTGAAGCTGACCTTGTCCAGGTTTATGACGAGCAGGAAGAGCAGTCCCCCCACCAGCACCCAGCCGAAGTCACGGTAGAGCGGGTAGAACCTCTCGCCCGGCCCGACGTGCCTCCAGACGATGTACAGGGAGGCTATCGCAAAGGCCGCTATGACGAAGTAGCCGCCGGGGCTCACTGTGAGGTACGTTCTGGGAAGAACTCCGACGTCCGTCATGCTCCTCATCAGCGGGCCGAGTACTATGTACGGGACGAGGGCCTTGAAGAAGCGGCCATCAACCCTGATTTCCATTCTCTTGAGCATCCTGTACAGTAGCAGGACCGCTATGCCCAGGATTATAGCGTAGACAACCGTATTCACGGGGTTGTAACCCTGGTTCTCCTGTATGGGCCTGATGAAGTACTCGTAAAAGAACTCGTAGAGCCCCATTTGACCACCATAGACGGTTGTTCCGATAGCCTTAAAGCTTTTCCCACCTTATGAGTAGGGGTGGTGAGAAAAGTGCACCTGATGCAGCTCCCGCGAGAGGTTTTGCTCGGTGGGGATCTCAAGGGAGAGGTCGTGAACGTCGCGAAGAGGCTCGGACTGGGGAGAAAAGCGCTCGTGCTCTATGGAAGACACACGAAAAAGATAGCGGGCAGGGAGGTCGAGGAGAACCTCTCGGGGGAGTACGAGGTAGATGGCCTCCCCGTTAAAGGCGCGACGATGGAGGAGGTAAACCGGACCCTCGATGAAATCAGGGAAGGTGAATTTGACTGGCTCATAGCCGTCGGCGGCGGAAGTATAATCGACGTCGCCAAGCTCGCCTCTTTCAAAGCGGGAGTTCCCTTCATCAGCTTTCCAACAACCGCCTCCCACGACGGCATAGCGAGTGCAAATGCATCCATCAAAGACCTCGGGACCAAGACATCGGTCAAGGCCGTGCCGCCGGTGGCGGTGATAGCTGATGTCAGGGTCATCAAGACCGCCCCCTACCGCTACTTAGCCGCTGGAGTGGGCGACATGATAAGCAACCTGACGGCGGTGAAGGACTGGCAGCTGGCCCACAGGATAAAGGGCGAGTATTACAGCGAGTACGCGGCCTCGCTGAGCCTGATGAGCGCCAAGATGGTGATAAAGAACGCGGACATCATAAGGCTCGGCAACGAGGAGAGCGTGAGGAAGGTTGTTAAGGGCCTCATCTCCTGCGGCGTGGCCATGAGCATAGCGGGCTCTTCAAGGCCGGCCAGCGGTGCGGAGCACCTCTTCAGCCATGCGCTCGATGCCATAGCGCCGAAACCGGCCCTGCACGGCGAGCAGGTCGGAGTGGGGACGATAATAATGGCCTACCTCCATGGCATGAAGTGGGAACGTGTTAGGGAAACCTTAAAGAGGGTGGGGGCGCCAACTAACGCATACGAGCTTGGGATCGACCCGGAGTACATAATCGAGGCCCTCACGATTGCCCACACGATAAGGCCCGAGAGATACACGATCCTCGGAAAGGACGGCCTCACGCGAGAGGCAGCGGAGAAGGCCGCTAAAATCACCGGGGTCGTCTGAAGATCATCACTCACTACGGAGGTGTTTGGAATGGCAATAATCACGTTAGTTGGGGAAAAACTGGCAAGACCCGGGGTTGAATTCATATATTACGGCCCGGCAGAACCGTGCAAGACGTGCAAGTTAGCAGGAGTCTGCGTCGGAAACCTCGAACCCGGTAGGAGATACAAAATCCTTCGCGTGAGGAGCATGCCCTCGCACTCCTGCCCGCTCCACGAGGGCAAGGTGAGGGTTGTCGAAGTCGTCGAGCCGAGCATAGAGGTTGCCATAGAGCCAAGACTGGCGATAGCAGGCTCGGTGATACAGCTCAAGTTCGAGGAGTGCAGCGACCCGGAGAAGGCAGAGCTTTTCAGCCCCGAGGGCCTCTTCGAGGGCGACCACGTAAAGATAATAGAAATCCTCGGAGACGTCGAGTGCAACGGCAAGACCTACAAGCACGTCAAGGTCATGCGCAAGAAGGATTAACCCCTTCTTTCCACTTTTGTGAACGCAATCAGCTCTTCTCCCCCCGCCATGATCCTGTAGGCGCGCATCTTCCCGTCAAGGAAGTCCTTGGTTGCCATCAGGGTTTTCTCGCGCCTGATCAGAAGCTCCCGGGCTTCGTCGACGCTTATCGCCCTGAACCTCAGCCTCTCCCCCGGCCGGCTCTGTGCAACGATGGGTAGGTCGGCCGCTGCAACGACGGCTATCTTGGCGTAGCCGCCGGTCGTCTGGGCGTCGCGCATCATGACTATTGGCTTTCCGCTGGCCGGCACCTGAACCGTTCCGGGCAGTAGAGGCTCCGTAACGATGTCCGCGCCCCTCTCCGAGTGCTCTATGGCCTTTCCATCGAGGCGGTAGCCCATCCTGTCGGACTCGGAAGTTACGGTATAGGACTCGCTCAGGAAGGTCTCTATTCCCTCCTCGGTGAAGTGGTCGATGTTAGGGCCGAGGACGACGCAGACGGTCTTTTCCTTGGAAGAATAGTCCGGCCTCAGCTCCGGGGGGAGGTATCTCCCATCCTTCCCGGTTAGCACCACGTAGCCGAGGTTCAGATTATCACCAGCCTTCAGCGGCCTTCCGAGGCCGGCCCTGGGATAGGTCGAACAGTTCCCGAGGAGCGGCTCGCACTTTATCCCGCCGGCGAAGGCTATGTAGCCGTAGAGCCCGCTCTCCAAAGTGCCAACCTCAAGGACGTCGCCCCTCTTCGCCCAGTGGCTCATCCAGGGTTCAATGGGGGCGCCGTTGAGCTTCACCTCAACGTCTCCAGCAACCGCAAAGACGCAGGAAGCGTTGAACCGAATGGTTGGGCCGGCGAGGAGGAACTCAAGGAGGGGCGCATCGCCGGGGTTTCCAACGAGGTAGTTGGCTATCCTTGCGGAGTAATCGTCCATAAAGCCGGAAACCGGAACGCCAAGCTTTCGGTAGCCCCTCCTGCCGGAGTCCTGAACGGTGAGGAGTGAAGGGACGTTGAGGAGCTCAATCATCCTCCTCACCCCATTCGGCCCCGTAGAGCTCCCTGAACTCGGACTCATCAATCGGCACGAACTTAACCCTATCGCCTGGCCTCAGCAACGTTGGGGGTTCCTTCCCAGGATTGAAAAGCCTGAGCGGGGTCCTTCCAATGAGCCTCCAGCCGCCGGGACTTTCGAGGGGATAGATGCCGGTCTGCTTCCCCGCTATCCCCACGGAGCCGGCGGGAACCTTCAGGCGGGGTTTTTCGAGCCTTGGAGCCGCTATCCTCTCGTCCATGCCGCCGAGGTAGGCGAAGCCCGGAAGGAATCCGAGGAAGAAGACGCGGTAGGTCGGCTTGGAATGTATCTCGATAACATCATCAATGCTCAGGCCGTTGTGTTCCGCCACAAAGCCGATATCCGGGCCGTATTCACCGCCGTAAACGACGGGAATCTCGACGAGCCTCCCCTTGAACCTCTCGGCCGAGAACTCAAGTTCCCCAATCGCTCGCTTAACGCCTTCGAGGTCTATGAGCATAGAATCGTACACCACAACAAGGGAGGAGTAGGCGGGAACTACCTCAACCAGCCACTCGAAATTGGCTTTTTCTATTGCCCTCAAAAGGGCGTGAACGCGGTCGTTTGTTGCTTCGTCAATGAACTCGCCGAAGGAGATTAAGAGTGCAGAGTCACCGAGGGGTTTGAAGTCCATGCTCTCACCTTTTTCTGTCCCACTTTCTCCTGAGGCTTTCAGCACTAATCTCCTTCTCAAATATTCCAAAGGCGAGTTCCAAATCCCGCCGGAATTCGTTGAGTTTTCTCCCCTCTAATCTTTCCTCGGCCTTCATCTTACGAACTCCCCCATCGGCACTATCTTAACGCCCTCTTCCTCAAGGACTTTCCTTATGTGAGCCGCAATCTCGACTGCCTTTGGGTTGTCGCCGTGGAGGCAGATTGTATCAACCTTCAGCTCGACCCACTCGCCGTTTATCGCCCTGACTCCGCCGTCTTTAACCATCGAGACCACACGCTCGGCTATCTCCTCTTTGTCGTGGATTACCGCCCCGAGCTTCGAGCGGGGGACAAGGGTTCCATCTGGGTTGTAGGCTCTATCCGCGAATACCTCGTGAGCGACCTTAACGCCTATCTCCTCCGCTATTTGGGCCGGCCTTGAGCCGGAGAGGGTAACGAAGATCAGGTTCCTATCGAAGTCCGCTATCCCCTCGATGACGGCCCTCGCGAGTTCTTCCTCTTTGACAAGAGCGTTGTAGAGCGCCCCGTGCGGCTTGACGTGCTGGAGTTCAATTCCCTCCGCCCTCGTGAAGGCGTAGAGGGCACCTATCTGGTAAAGGATGTAATTGCGAGCCTCCTCGGGCGAGAGCTTCATGTACCTCCTGCCGAAGCCCAACAAATCTGGATAGCCCGGGTGCGCTCCCACTTCAACGCCCTTCTCCCTCCCGAGCCTGACCGTCCTTCTCATGACTATCGGGTCACCGGCGTGCCAGCCGGTAGCTACATTCGCGCTCGTGATGTAGTTCATGACCTCCTCGTCGAGGCCGAGTTTATACCTTCCAAAGCTCTCGCCGAGGTCCGAGTTCAGGTCAACCTTCATCCGCACCACCGGCTTCATTTCGACGGAAATCTAAAAAAGGGTTTCTCCGAGTTTAGGCCATGAAGGTTCAGGTCATCGATGCGGCAGTGTTTATTCAGGGGTTCGATGTAGAGGGCGTTACGACGCCAAAGGTCGTCGATGAGGTGAGAGACCCGGAGTCGAGGCTTTTCTTAGAGGGACTGATAAGTGCAGGGAAGGTTAGGGTTCTGTCCCCATCCCGGGAGAGCGTTGAGGCAGTGAAGGAAGCGGCCAGAAAGACGGGCGAGTTAAACGAGCTGAGTGAGGCAGATATCGAGATTCTTGCCCTGGCGTATGAGCTCAAAGGAGTCCTCTTCACCGACGACTACAACCTGCAGAACATAGCAAAAACGCTCGGGATAGAGTTCAGAACCCTCAAGCGCGGGATAAAGCGAGTCATTCGCTGGAACTACGTCTGCATCGGCTGCGGAAAGCGTTTCTCGGAGATGCCGCCGGGGGGAATCTGTCCGGACTGCGGAAGTCCGGTGAGGCTGATACCGAAGAGGAAGAGCAGGAGAAAACGCCCCGGAAGGGCTCGGCGCTCATAGGGTACGTCACAACCGCGAAGCGGTTCAGCCCGTCTTGGAATCGTCACGGCCCGCCCGGGACGGCGTCAGATAGCGTTGCTCTTCACCGATCCGCGCAATTCGCTGTCATCATCCGCGGTTCAACCTTGGAGGTAGTAGGATATAAGCTTTCTCAGCTCGACGTTGCGCTCGGGCTTCATGCGGAGAAACCTCTTAAGCTGGTTGTTTTCTGCGATTAACCCCGACAGCTCTATTGCCAGGATTTTGTTGTCCTCGCTCAGGCCGTAGGCCTTGAAGCGGAGCGGGGCGTACTCCCTCTCAAGCTCCCACGTCCTTTCCTCAAGCTCCCTCGCCTTCTCCTCAAGCTCCTCAAGGTTTCCCTTTGGCTCACGGAACTCGCCGCGTAGGGCAATCTCGATGACACTCCCAGGAGAAACGCCGTATCTCTCGCTGAGGTGCTCTATATCCTCCCACAGCTCTTCGTCTATCTCAACCCCAATTTTTCCGAAGCCCTTATTCGGTTTGATGATGAGTTTCATGCCTCTTCCTCCAAGAGTTTTTTCATAAGCGACAGAAAGTCTTTCGCAATGTTGATTGCCTCTTCAACCTCTTCTGCATCAGGCTCATAGACTATGTCATACTGGTCTTCGTGCCTCAACTCTCTCATCCTGTCCAAGAGTTCAATCCAGCGTTCTTCCAGCTTTCCGCTTTTAACGTAGAATTCCTCTAAGTAACGGGCTGTGCAGTAGTGGCTCTTCTCACGCCAGCCGTCGCGAAAGAGAATCGCCCTGGCGGCGTGGAACATGGCCATGTATGACGCCATAAGGGACGTCCGGTATGAACCATAAGCGAGATTCCTCCTCGCCTCTTCAAGCCACTCTTCAGCGCGTTTAATGCTCAGCCATCCTTTCTCTTCGGATGGGGGAACCCTTCTTAGCAGGTTTCGGTCGATACATCCCTCGAATCCGTTCAAGTCCCTCCCCCATATCACCGTCGAGCCATATGCGAGCGAGTAATAGAAGACCGGATCGCTGGCTCTAAGTTTTTTGACTCTCTCCGGTGTGAGGACAAGGAGGTTGACCTCCCTGCCGGTTGCTTTTTCTATCTCCCTTTTTAGGGAAGCCGATCTGGCTATGCTCGGCCTTTCAACGAAGACCCAAACATCAAGGTCACTTCCGGGAGTGTTTTCTCCGGTTGCAAAGCTCCCGTATATCCCAAGGGCCATAACCCACCCATCTTTCAGGGGTTCCAGCTTTTTGGATAGGGTTATGAAGTTGATGAACCTTTTAAGCTCGCGGGTCTTGGGAACGTTTAGTATCCTGAAACCTCTGCCGGACTTCTCGGCTATGCCGTAATTCACGAGGAGACGGAGAGTTTTGGAAACGAGTCCTTTGCTCAAACCCGTTGCCCTAGCGGTTTCTTCAACACCCACCCTATGGCGCTCAAGTGCGTACCTGAGAATCCTGATTCTCTCGGGAGTTGATATCAGCTCATGCATGTTACCAGCTCTCGTTCATGATTTATGAACTTTTCGTTCACACTTCATGAACGATTTGTTCACGATTCATGAACCTCCTCAAGCTCCCGTTTTCTCTCCTCAACCTTCTTTCTTAGCTCCTCGTTTTCCTTCCTTAACCTCTCACGTTCGGCGGTCATGAACTCCTTATCCCTCAAAGCCTTCTCGTAGAACTCTCCCAGCTCCTCTATCTCTCCTTCCATCTCCCTGAGCTTCTCCTCGAGTTTGGCTATCTTCTCAAGAAGAGCCTCCTCGCGCTCGGCCTTCAGCGTTTCCTCCACCCGAGGAAGGTTTTCACGGAGGAGGGCGTTTATGTCGCGCCCCTTCAGGGACTTGAATTTCTCCTTATCTAGGACAATCTTAATCTCGCTCATTTTCCCTTCCTCTCCATCTCGGTCTTTCTGTCGTAGCAGAGGATATAGAACGCCAGAAGCCCCTTCCACTTTCCATAGGGCTCGATTATCTCGCGAACGTCCCTTTCTTGTACTTCCTTAACGCGCTTCCCAAAAATCTTCGCTATCCCTCGCCTCAGCCCAAGGTCTCCGGCCGGATAGACGTTCTTCCTGAGGCCGTAAGCAAGGAAGAGCTCGGCGCTCCACTTTCCTATTCCCCTGAACTTTGTAAGATACTTAACGGCCTCATCAATGCTCCACTCCCAGAGTTCAAGGTCGAGCTTTCCGGCAAGGTAGAGCTCCGTCAGGGACTTTATGTAAGCGGCGCGATAGCCGAGCTTGGCCCTTTTCAGCTCCTCCTCGCTCAGGGACGCTATTCTTCCGGGGGCAGGGAACGCGTGCAAATCTCCCACCTGCCTGCCCGCGAGCTCCACGAGGTTCGCGATGGTCCTCTGGGCGAACTCGAAGCTGACCTGCTGCTGGGCTATCGTCTCAACCAACGCCTGGTACGGGCTCGAAGCGGCAGGAGCCGTTAAGCCGTGGAACTCGTCTATCAGGAAAGCGAAGGGAGAACCGCTTATCTCGGCGTAGAAGGAATCCAGATCGGTGTCGAGGCCCAGGATGAAGGAGAGCTTTTCTCTGGCCTCTCTGCGCTCCGCCCTTGACCATGAACCCGGAAAGATGAAGTTCTCTCCATCGTAGCCGGCTATACCGCTCTCAAAGGCCTGGTAGAAGACATCGCCTTCGAACTTCCAGGTGCCGTTGCGTATCATCTCACCCGTGGTCTTCCTCAGGTCAATCCCAGCCATCGGTCGAGCCTAACGGGGTTCTCCCTTATATCCTTTAGGGTTGAGACGTAGAGCCTCCTGCCGTCAATGGAACGCTTGATTTGAAGCTCACCCCTCTCCTCCAGGAAGCGCAGGGCCTCTTTAACCTCTTCCGCACGGACATCGAAGTTCTCCCTTAGGAAGCCCCAGTACGGCTCGTGAAGGCTGTATCTGGCGGCCTCACGGACGAGCTCCCAGGCCCGTTCGACCTTTTCATCACCCTTGGCAACCCGGTAGAGCTTGGCGAGGACCTTCAAACTCATGATAGGGGAATCGATGCGAGAATATAAATCACTTTTGGGGCAGGCAAAAGATTTAAACCCTTTAGTAGCGTTTCAATGCTCCTGGAGTCTTATTGTCCGGGGGACGTTCCGTCCCCCACACCCTCTCGAGCTTCCACCGAGTTTTCTCTTTACAGTCCTCCTGGAGTCCTATTGCAACCTCGCAACCGTCGGCGCGAACAAGGCACTCCTCCAGCTTTCAATTCTCCTGGAGTCTTATTGCAACGTAAGGTTGAGATTGCAAATGACCATATCACTATTGACTTTCAATTCTCCTGGAGTCTTATTGCAACCGATGGCGGTCACGAGGAGCAGGATTCCGGCGACTACCTTTCAATTCTCCTGGAGTCTTATTGCAACCCTCTCGTGCTGAGCTTTCATATCCTTCTCCTCATTCTTTCAATTCTCCTAGAGTCTTATTGCAACTACAAATGGTGGGAGCTTGTCCTTGCTTGGTATGTTCTTTCAATTCTCCTAGAGTCTTATTGCAACCTCGCGCTCCTCGGCGGCATTGGCATTGACTACTCAGTTGGCTTTCAATTCTCCTAGAGTCTTATTGCAACTTCTCTGCTGTTTGAGCCTCTCCTCGACTCTTTTCTCTTTCAATTCTCCTAGAGTCTTATTGCAACTATACACTACCCACTTGCCGGTTTTTTTGTCCACGCGCACTTTCAATTCTCCTAGAGTCTTATTGCAACGGCCGGTACGAGCTTAAATCCATCACCCAACCTCCAGCTTTCAATTCTCCTGGAGTCTTATTGCAACGATAGGCGAGTTTCTGATTCTTCGTGAGGCCGAATGCGCTTTCAATTCTCCTGGAGTCTTATTGCAACGGCTTTTGGCGTATCAGCTCTTCGAAAGTGGGGAATTCCTTTCAATTCTCCTGGAGTCTTATTGCAACACCTCATAGGCCCTCTTGCAGGCGTTGTAAACCCTCGCTTTCAATTCTCCTGGAGTCTTATTGCAACCGTAAGCCCACCGGCCGATTAACCCGGCATTGATGCCTTTCAATTCTCCTGGAGTCTTATTGCAACGAAACTTTAATCGAGCCTTAAAGCTCCATTTACTCCTCTTTCAATTCTCCTGGAGTCTTATTGCAACATTCTCCTAGCGGTGGCAGATGGCGACGGGAAACTCTTTCAATTCTCCTGGAGTCTTATTGCAACTTTTTCGCTCACGACAGAGGAAGGCAGACAGGCTTTCCTTTCAATTCTCCTGGAGTCTTATTGCAACACTCCGTTGACGCGGCGAACTTGGGCGTAATAGTGAACTTTCAATTCTCCTGGAGTCTTATTGCAACACTCTTACCTCTACCTCCTCCGCGGCTTTTTCAAGGACTTTCAATTCTCCTGGAGTCTTATTGCAACGACCATCTCGAAGAACTTGTTCATGCTCACCCCTCCTCTTTCAATTCTCCTGGAGTCTTATTGCAACATCCAGCGTTGGTTAGGAGGATAGAGTTCAATATCTCCTTTCAATTCTCCTGGAGTCTTATTGCAACGGCTGGTGTCCTTGTAGAGGAAAACTGCGAACCCTGCTTTCAATTCTCCTGGAGTCTTATTGCAACAAAATAGTGAAAATTAAAGCTTTGTTGAATCCTGACTTTCAATTCTCCTGGAGTCTTATTGCAACAAAATAGTGAAAATTAAAGCTTTGTTGAATCCTGACTTTCAATTCTCCTGGAGTCTTATTGCAACTAATCCTCTCCCTCCTCGGCTCCGTCAGCTCCTTGCCTTTCAATTCTCCTGGAGTCTTATTGCAACTGATTATACTGTATACTTGATAGTGGACAGGGAGTTCTTTCAATTCTCCTGGAGTCTTATTGCAACAAGGCCAAGGAGAAGTCCGAGCTGATAGACCTACCCGGCTTTCAATTCTCCTGGAGTCTTATTGCAACATGGATGTCTCCGGGGACATCCCGGAGCTTGATGTTCAGCTTTCAATTCTCCTGGAGTCTTATTGCAACGTTAGGGACCTCCAACACTATTCCCATGCCAGGGGTGCTTTCAATTCTCCTGGAGTCTTATTGCAACGTGGTAAGTCTATGTCCTTCTTCCTCCTGGATTGGTTCTTTCAATTCTCCTGGAGTCTTATTGCAACGCCACAAACTGACCATTAACATAAAACTTCTCTTTCCTTTCAATTCTCCTGGAGTCTTATTGCAACTTCACTTTGGGTAGGATGGAGGTTGCAGAGGCTAAGTCTTTCAATTCTCCTGGAGTCTTATTGCAACTCTATCATGACGTAGAGCTTGGCCTCAAGGATTCCCTCTTTCAATTCTCCTGGAGTCTTATTGCAACATGTCATTCACCAGGTACAACGTCCTCTTCGCAGGAGCTTTCAATTCTCCTGGAGTCTTATTGCAACCAATCTGTTCCCTCAGCCTGTCCGCGTACCTGTCACTTTCAATTCTCCTGGAGTCTTATTGCAACATGCTCATCCTCCTCGTAGCCAGCGCTCCAGGAGCAGCTTTCAATTCTCCTGGAGTCTTATTGCAACTTGTACTCGTCTGTGAGGATACGGCGCAGCTCCTCGCTTTCAATTCTCCTGGAGTCTTATTGCAACCCTGCAGAGAACATATACTACAACATTCACCGGCTTCACTTTCAATTCTCCTGGAGTCTTATTGCAACACCAGCCCTAATACTCCCAATAACACGCTCAACCGGCTTTCAATTCTCCTGGAGTCTTATTGCAACGGTGAATGACATCGCCTCAGGCGTGTCTTTGGCATCAACCTTTCAATTCTCCTGGAGTCTTATTGCAACAGGATTATTCTGCTATTGCTGTGTTGGGTCAGCCTGTCTTTCAATTCTCCTGGAGTCTTATTGCAACTGGTTGAGGAGGGGGAGGATTATGAAGTCCTCCACGACTTTCAATTCTCCTGGAGTCTTATTGCAACCTGTTTCAGCATCTCCTCCTGAGAGACACCTTCAATGCTTTCAATTCTCCTGGAGTCTTATTGCAACAAGTGCCCGCCCCAGAGGGGGAGGAGGAGATAGTACAGCTTTCAATTCTCCTGGAGTCTTATTGCAACCTCCTACACGCTTGAATTGCAGTGGAACGGCCAGACTTTCAATTCTCCTGGAGTCTTATTGCAACAGGACTAAGCGTAGTTTCAGCGGCGGGCTTCTACTCCCTTTCAATTCTCCTGGAGTCTTATTGCAACACAGAGGTGACCACGTGATTTTGTCCAGGAAGGCCTCCTTTCAATTCTCCTGGAGTCTTATTGCAACAAAGGTTGAATGTGTATAGTATATTGAAGACAACTACTTTCAATTCTCCTGGAGTCTTATTGCAACTTAACCTCTCGTGGGATTTTGTGGAGCGGTTGAATACGCCTTTCAATTCTCCTGGAGTCTTATTGCAACCAAGAAAGACCTTGAGGAAATTGGGGCCGTGGGAACACTTTCAATTCTCCTGGAGTCTTATTGCAACCCTCGGACCTCGCCGATAAGGTCCACACCCACACGACTTTCAATTCTCCTGGAGTCTTATTGCAACCTTCAGCGCCCAACGTGGGCGTTTCCTGGGACCCGCCTTTCAATTCTCCTGGAGTCTTATTGCAACCGAGCGGGAAATCACTGAGGCCCGCGAAGCGGCATTCTCTTTCAATTCTCCTGGAGTCTTATTGCAACCTTGCCCCCGTACTCGAAGCAGATAAGACTTCCAGGCCTTTCAATTCTCCTGGAGTCTTATTGCAACACACTCCATGAGGAACCAATATTTGAAAACTTAGCGAGCTTTCAATTCTCCTGGAGTCTTATTGCAACAACAGGAGCCGTTTCATTGAGGATGCGGTTTTACAGCTTTCAATTCTCCTGGAGTCTTATTGCAACTCCTTCAGCTCGGCCAGCTTCTTCTTCAGGTACTCAACTTTCAATTCTCCTGGAGTCTTATTGCAACTTAAGAAGGAGAGGGACGCCCTCGCCGAGAGAGTTACTTTCAATTCTCCTGGAGTCTTATTGCAACCAAGGCCTCTTGAACCTTCTTTTTCCTCGACTTCGCTTTCAATTCTCCTGGAGTCTTATTGCAACGGTCTTGTAGTCGCTCTTCTTTACGACATGCCTTTTCGCTTTCAATTCTCCTGGAGTCTTATTGCAACAGTATCAGACGCTCACAGGACTGCTCTTCATAATCTTCTTTCAATTCTCCTGGAGTCTTATTGCAACAACGTCCGGGTTAAGACCCTTTCCATACCTGAGAGCGTCTTTCAATTCTCCTGGAGTCTTATTGCAACGGTCCTTAACTTCTCCTTCCAAGTTCTCTAATCTTTCTTTCAATTCTCCTGGAGTCTTATTGCAACCTCAAAGAACGCGGGGAGATAACGGCCATTAGAAGGGCTTTCAATTCTCCTGGAGTCTTATTGCAACCCTGAGCCTCGGAGCGGTGGACAGGGACAAGATAGCTTTCAATTCTCCTGGAGTCTTATTGCAACGTGTTGTTAGGACTGAGGTTCCGGTTGATAATATTATCTTTCAATTCTCCTGGAGTCTTATTGCAACAAAAACGCCACGACGGTCTTTTGTGGGTAGCTATCACCTTTCAATTCTCCTGGAGTCTTATTGCAACGATGGCCAAGTTTATCCTAGTGACCTTGCCGAGAGGTCTTTCAATTCTCCTGGAGTCTTATTGCAACTCTCACATCAAGGGGGAGTTTTTTCGGGTCGAGTTCGCTTTCAATTCTCCTGGAGTCTTATTGCAACATATAGAGCACTCCAATGCCAATCAGGAGAAGCATCGCTTTCAATTCTCCTGGAGTCTTATTGCAACCAGGATGTTTAAGTCAGAGATGATAAATGTTGGCGAGCTTTCAATTCTCCTGGAGTCTTATTGCAACTACTCACCCAAACCACCCCGAACCCGTTTATTCGACTTTCAATTCTCCTGGAGTCTTATTGCAACGACCTTCCTCGGTAGCCTGTTCGGCATGATAATCGACTTTCAATTCTCCTGGAGTCTTATTGCAACACTATGGTGTTGGGACAGATAAGAGTGTAATCTATGTTCTTTCAATTCTCCTGGAGTCTTATTGCAACTTGCTAAGTATGGCAGGACTGGGAGTTACATTATTCACTTTCAATTCTCCTGGAGTCTTATTGCAACGGAGGCCTTCTTCACCCAAAACAACTACGCTCTAATTCTTTCAATTCTCCTGGAGTCTTATTGCAACTGAGGCAGTACTGGAAGGAAGGGCAGCGGCACTTTTCTTTCAATTCTCCTGGAGTCTTATTGCAACGGGCTTTTCACTTTGTTGGCTATTGTGGGGCTGATTTCTTTCAATTCTCCTGGAGTCTTATTGCAACTTACGTACGGCTTACCATTATCCCCCGTTCTAAAATCTTTCAATTCTCCTGGAGTCTTATTGCAACCTTGTGCCTGAGGCCGTCGTAAGTTACGCTCGCTTCTTTCAATTCTCCTGGAGTCTTATTGCAACGCAGTAAGCGTCGGGAAAAACATTGACGAATTCAGATCCTTTCAATTCTCCTGGAGTCTTATTGCAACTCCGAAAACACTTCAAAGCCTCTTTCCCCTTGAGAGCTTTCAATTCTCCTGGAGTCTTATTGCAACAGGCGGGGATTTTGCCCCGATTGGTCCATAAAGGCCTAATAACGTTCCAATATTTAAACCTTTCTGGAAACCGTCACGAAAGACGCCCGCACAGCGCTCCAAACAGAGCCGTTTCTTAATCCCAAAATACCAAAAAGACAAACGCAAGGCCCTCAAAGCAACCAGTGAACAAAAGCATACAATAGATTTCCAGAGGGTTGGGCGGGGAGAGAACCAAAAACAAAAACCTAAAAACATTCGGGGGATAAAAAGAAATGATTTAATCAGGATTTGGCCAAAACCCAGCTTCTAACGTGCCCCGCCTCCAACTCCGAAGAAAATTCGTTATGAAAAAAGCCAATTTCCTGAACTGAAAGTTACATTTAAAAAACACCAGACATCGATTTCCGGGGGCGGTTGAGGGCTTTGTTCCGGCAAAAGGCCCTGGTTAGGAGAAAAAGGCCTGAAATGGGGCAGAAGAACGTGATGACGCCAGGTCAGTACCTTATCCTCGGGTTGTACTCCAGGAGCATGAGGCCGTTTTTGAATATTCTTATCGTGCCGCTCTCGGAGAGGCTTATCGCCATCGCCTTGGTGAGCTTCGTTATTCCCGCGGCCGCTATGTGTCTGCTCCCCAGGCCTGGCGGAAGCATGAGGTCTATGACCTTCGGCTCGACCTCCAGGTAGCGGCCGGCGGCCGCGATCCTGCCGTCGTCGCGGACTATAAACGCCCCGTCCAGCTGGGCGAACTCCTTGATTATCTCCTTGCTGTCCCTGTCCAGAACGTTGACCCTGTGCCCCTTGAACGGGTTCGGGATGAGCTGATGGGAGTGCCTGAGAACGCGCCTGGTGTCGCCGATGACGAATATCGTCCCGACGGGCGTTCCCTCGCGGCCTTCCACACTCAGTTCTATGGTTATCTCAAGCAGCCGCTGGAGCACGCTCTGATTCTGGGCAAAAAATCCCCTCATGGCGGATATGCTTTTTTTGACGGTCTTTATCCCTATCATCTCCCGGGTGACGTAGACGAAGGAGTCGCCCTCCCCAAGGATGTCGTGTTCTATCAGAAACGCGGATATGAGGTTCAGGATGTTGTTCAGGTCGAGGTTCTGGGGTATCGAGACCCGCTTGACTTTCTCCTCCTCAACGTCAAAGGAGGAACCGACTATGACTATTGTAACACCCGCGTCCCGAAGCCTCTCGGGGTCGATATCCTCGAGAATGACGAGGGCCTTGCCCCCAAGCTCCCTCACGATTCCTATCGCGCTGTTTATTAAAACTTCAGGAATCTCCCGCCCCATGCTCACCAACCGTCCTGAGATATTCGTGAGAACATAAAAACTTACCGCCCCGGAGCGTCCAGAAAACGTTAAAACGGGCGGCACGTAGTTTTATCGGTGTGAGAGATGAAGGTGGTAGTCGCGATAACAGGGGCCAGCGGCGCGGTCTACGGGCTCAGGCTCATCGATGTGCTCAGAGAAAAGGGACACGAGGTCATCACGGTTGCCTCGAAGACGGGCCTCGCCGTACTCCGGCACGAGACGGGGGCCGATTTCAAGCCAGATTATATGGATGACGACCTTTTTGCCCCCATAGCGTCCGGCTCACATCCCTTCGACGCCATGGTGATAGCCCCGTGCTCGATGAAGACCCTTTCGGCAATAGCGAACGGCTACGCTGACAATCTAATCGCTCGGGCGGCGGACGTGGCGCTGAAGGAGAGGAGAAAGCTCATCCTGCTCGTCAGGGAGACGCCGTTGAACTTGATACATCTGCAAAACATGGTGAGGGTTACCCAAGCAGGGGCAGTGGTGATGCCAGCATCCCCAGGATTTTATACAAAACCCAAAACTTTGGACGATATAACAAACTTTATAATAGGAAAAATCCTAGATGTTCTTGGGATCGATAATCAAATCTACCCTCGGTGGGGGAATGAGAATGGTTCAGCTGGATGACCTCGACAGAGCGATACTCCGTCTGCTTAAAGAGGACGCGAGGCTTACGATATCTGAAATAGCAGAGAGGTTAAATCGTCCGGAATCCACCATACACTTCAGGATAAAGAAACTCCAGGAGAGGAGCTTTATTGAGAAATACACCATAGTGCTCGGCGAGCAGCTGCGGCCCAAAACCCTTGCCATTGTCTATGTCCAGGCCGAGACTCCCATTATCGAGGATTTTCTGGAAAGGTACATCCAGTACCTCATGAAAACCCTGTCCCTGCTCCCCAACGTGCTAGCTGTTGCGCGGAGTGATAAGGACGGGGTTCTGGCTATAATCGGCGGTGAAAACCGGGAGCAGATTGACAAATTCGTGGAAGAGACGATAAAGGTCATGCCCACACTAAAGAGGGTGGAAGTGTTTCCCGTGAACGAATTCATCAAGGGGGACAGCTTAGCGGGTTTCCTGGTGAGCGTCTGATGGAAATCGAGGTAAAGTTTCGCATCGACTTCAATCAGACCAGGGCCGCCATAGAATCCCTGGGTGCGGACTTCGTGCGGGAGGAAATCCAGGAGGATCTCTATTTCTCCCTTCCTCCACATGAGCTTCTTCGGGTTCGGAGAATCTCGAACCTCGGGAAGTCCTTTCTAACCTACAAGCGCATAGCGGACCCCGGGCGAAACGAGGAGTTCGATGAGCTAGAGGTCGAGGTCTCGGACTTCGGAACCACCGTTGAAATTCTCAAACGGCTCGGTTACAGGGAGGACATTGTTGTTAGAAAGCGCCGCCTCGTCTACAAGCTGGGCACCGTCACCTTCGAGCTGAGCGAGGTCGAGGGGCTTGGGGCATTTCTCGATATAGAGGTCATCTCCGATGATGTCGAGAAGGCAAAGCGCGTGATCTGGGAAGTGGCTGAAAGGCTCGGCCTGACTGAGAAGGACGTGGAGCCGAGGCTATATCAGGAGCTGATCAGAGAGAAGATGAAGAAGGGAGGACAAGAAGAAATCTAAAAGAAAACTCTTCTGGCTCAGCGCGCGGTGGCGACTATCTTGATTATGTCGTTGAACTCCAGCTCGTAGTCTTCCCCAACCCGCCTGTGGGTTCTCGCGTTCACCGCGTAGAGGAAGGTCTCCCCGAGGTCGGTGTGAACCTTGTATGCCAAGGCCCTGGGGGTTGAACCCTTCGGAAGCAGGTGGACGTGGGGCAGGACGTTTCCAAACTGGTCCGTAAGCTTGTGCTCGTCCTCCACGGGGTAGACGGGGATGAGCCTTAGGAGCTCAAACGTTGCCCGGTTTATTACCTCCTGGACCCCCGTGGAGCCAAAGCGGTCGAGAACCTTCTCCTTTATGAGCATGAGCGCCTTCTCCTGCTTTCCACTCATCGGCTTGAGGATTTTGAAGTCGCTTGAACCTGGGACGTAGTCGATGAAGCCCGCCTTGGCAGCCTTTCTCAGCGTCAGCTCCGCCGCGGCACTCGTCGGAACGACTATGTAACCCCTGCTCTTCCCCTTCTTTATCAGGCGCTCTATCTGGGCGTCAGCAGCAGCGTCGGCCTTGTTGGCGGCAATTATTATCGGTTTGTTTATCTTCCTCAGCTCGCGGACGAAGGCCAGTAAGTCCTCATCGCTCCACTTGGTCGGGTCGTTGTCCAGGCCGAGCTTGTGAATGGCCTCGAAGGCATCCTCCTCGCTCACCCCGATTCCCGTCAGCTGGTCTGCTATGGCCTGGGCGAGCTTGATGTGCTGGAGCTTTATCCTCTTCGCGAACTTCTCCCAGTTCTTGTGGAGGATGCCGTAGATCCAGTAGTCTATCTCCCTCTCAAGGAACTCTATGTCCTCCACGGGGTCGTGGTGGTCGGTCGGCTGGCCCTCGGCGTCGGTCTTTCCGGTAACATCGACGACGTGGATTAAAGCCGAGGCCATTCTGAGGTCATCGAGGAACTTGTTGCCCAGTCCACGCCCCTCGTGAGCCCCGGGAACCAGCCCAGCAACGTCAATCATCTTTATCGGGATGAGCGCCTTTCCGTCCCGGTACTCGTAGTTCTGTGGGTTTGGCTGGCAGCCAAGTTCCTTGCAGGGGTGTTCGGTTATCGCGTAGGTGACCCCAACGTTCGCGTCTATCGTAGTGAACGGATAATTGGCGATGTCAACGTCAACGAGGGTCGCGGCAGAGAAAAAGGTTGATTTCCCAACGTTTGGCTTTCCAACAACACCTATCTCCATGCTCACCACCGCCCTAACTTCGCGCGAGGGTTTTAAGGGGTTTCGCCCGAAAACTATAACTCCCCCTCTGCACCAATTCTTTTGGTGGAAACCCATGGATATATGTTCGTGCCCATCTGAGGTGATAGCATGGCCGGGGAAGCCGGAGAAAAGCCCAGGATAACGGTCATCGCGTACTCACGGGACAGGTTCCTCAGCAGAAAGGCGGAGAGCATCGAGGAGGCCCTCTCCATAGGCGGCTATGATGTCGTGTGGGTGAACGTGGATACAGTCTCCCTCGTGCCCGAACTGAGGAAGGCGCTGGGAATCCACGAAACGCCGATGAAGACGTTGAGGCGGGCGAGCGGCAGGGCGAGGGTGATGGTGTTCCCGGACTACCTCTTTCTCCTCCTCCACCAGGTCTATGGGATAGAGGGCGGGCTGAAGAGGGAGAGGATGGGCATCCTCCTAAAGGGCAACCTCGTGATAACCATCCAGGAGACTCCAGGGGACGTTTTCGACCCGATACGGGAAGGCATCCGTAAGGGGGAGGGACTCTTCCGCGAACACGGTGCCGATTTTCTGCTCTTCGCTATTCTTGAGGCGATAGTGGAAAACTACGTGCCGATAATCGAGCGCATAAGCTCCCAGATGGAGGAGCTTGAAGCCAGGATACTCTCAAGGGCGGACGAGGGCGTCCTGCGCAGGATACACGGAATAAGGCGGGAGATACTCTTCATGCGCCGCACGATATTTCCCTTCTGGAGGCGTTCAGGAAGCTGAGGCTCGAGGGCGGGGATTTCTTCAGCGAGGACACCAAGCCCTTCATAGACGAACTCCACGACCACGTTCTCGAAGTTCTCGAGATCCTGGAGGGGCAACGAGAACTCGCCAACAGCCTCGTCGAGCTCTACTACTCAACGATCTCGATGAAGACCAACGAAATAATCCGCATACTAACCGTCGTCTCGACGGTGTTCATCCCGCTGACCTTCATAACCGGCCTCTACGGCATGAACTTCCGCTACATGCCGGAGCTGGCCTGGCGCTACAGCTACCCGGCCGTTCTGACGGTCATGCTCGGAATTGCCCTCGGCATGCTCGCATACTTCAGAAGAAAAGGGTGGATTTAGGTTAAAGCCCGAGGGCGAGCTTTACCGCCTTCTCGGCTATCACGTCGAGCGGGTCGATCAGGGGGACGTTCAGGTCCTCCGGTCTCAGGGCGACGCTGACCTCCGTGCAGCCGGCTATTATCCCATCGACCCTGCGCTCGAGCCTCCTGGCCACCTCCAATAGAAGCTCCCTTCCAAGCTCACGGTTTCCTGCCTTCACACCTTTGTAGATAGCCCGCATAACTTTCTCCTGGTCGTTCTTTCCTGGGACGGCGATTCCAACGCCCCTGCCGAGGAGCGCGCGGTGGTAAACGAGCCCCTTTATGGTGCCGTCTGTTGCTAGGAGGCCGACCCTGCGCAGGCCGAGGTTCTCTATCTCATCCGCCGTCGCCTCGATCATGCTGACGAGCGGAATCTTTACTGCCCTCTGGATGGTCTCGGCGAAGAAATGAGCGGTGTTGCAGGGCATTATTATGAAGTCCGCCCCCCAGCTCTCGAGCTTTCTGGCTCCCTCTACCAGGGCAGGTCTCGGGTCTTCCCCGTTCCCCAGGATGAAAGACGTTCTGTCCGGTATTTTGGGGTCGTTGTAGATGATTATCCTGGGGTGGTCCTGGTCGCGCTTTGCGGGAGTCTTCTCGACTATTCGCCTGAATAGCTCGGCCGTAGCCAAAGGCCCCATTCCGCCGAGGATGCCGATGATCCGGGTTTCCGTCATACGTTCATTCACCACAAACATGTGTTGGTCCTAAAAATTTAAATATTTCCGGAGGTACCTGGAAACCCGGTGGGGTTATATGGCCACGGTACGTTTTGATCTGGTAAGCAGTGAGCAGGATGAAAAGCTTTCCAAGAAAACAAGCATCGCCCACCAGAAGATGGAGATATCGGACAGATACAGAGGGGCCATAATCTCCCAGCTTGTCAACAGGGGCTTCAAGGAAGAGAACGCTCGTAGGGTTGCTGATGATTTCGTTAAAGTCATGCTAACGATGATAGATGAAGTTATAAAACAATCGGGGGGCGTCTGATGTCGGAGTTGGTTATGAAAGCCATTAAAAAGGCCCTCCTACCCGATGAAAGCGTACGGGGGCCGATAATTCCAGCCAGCTCCGTTGAGATAAGCCGTAATGGAGACCCGACGCTCGCAACGATTGGAGAACCAATAAGTGAGAGTTTCAGTGATGTTTACCTCGTGAACACAGACAGGAGACTTCTCTTGGTCAGCACGGGGATTGATTCGTCGGTGAAAATATTCCCGGGAAGCTCTGTAAGTTCTTCGAGGTCAGCCAAGGTGTGGGGTAAGGTCAGCTATGGCAGTGTGGTTCACTCATTGCCGAAGGGTGAAGTCCACAGCTTTTCTCTAAGTTCATCCATCTCGAGTTCGACCAGCTATCAGGCAGAGGAAAGGGAGAGCACCCCATCATGGGTCTGGGCCATCCTTGGTCTTGGAGCGCTTTTGCTGTTCTACGGGCTTGCTTCATCCTCAGAAGGCGCGGGGGTGATTGGAGTACTCGGTTTGATAGTCGGGGCCGTGGCTGCAAAATTTGCAAAAGCCACCAGGCTTGTAGTTTCGGAGAGCGTTACCGCAAAGGTGGACAAGGAGAACAGCGCGGTTATCGTACTACACGTGCCAACTCCAAGGGAAATCGTGGAAAGCATAGAGGGCTCAGAAAAAAGAATAGAACGGAAACTGGAGTCCAGCTTTGTGTTCCTGCGGATTACGTTCCACAAATCCGTGGGACAGGATGAGGTTCTGGAGTTCGTAAAGTCTATTTAATTTCATTTTCAATCCATATTGAGTCATCCCCGCGGTAGTTCAGCTTCACCACGAAGAGCCTGAAAGGCTCGTCACGCTCGTTGACCACCCAGTGAACGGTTTTTGGCTTTACCAGAAAGATGTCCCCGGGTTTTGCGAAGTATTCAGTCTCACCGATGCCGAGCCTTGCCTCGCCATCAATTACGTAGAACAGCTCGTACTGGTGGAGGTGGTAGTGCTTCTTGACCGTCTGCCCCGGCTTGACCTCGACTATCTGGGCGTAAGAGTCTTCGGGCAGTTCTCCCTCGAAGAGCGGGAGCTTTCTGTATGTGCCCCTGTCTATGAGGTTCTTGATTTCGGCCTTCATGGGAAAAGATTCAAAGTCAAAGATAAAAAGGTTGCTAACTCTCCCTGGAAAGGCCCGCAGTCAGAAGTACGTCCACAACGAGGAGAGCCAGAAGAACCAACAACGCCGTTTCTTCCCTGCCATAAAGATATATGACCGCCGCCGCTGCAAGATAGCCCGTCAGTCTTTTAAGGAAAGACTGGAATGAAGGCGAATAGTTCCTGCGGTACGCCTCAATCATGGCCCGGGCGTTATCGGTTCGCATTTGTGACACCCACCATTTTCTCGCGTGGGAGTGCGGAAAGTCTCTTTACGTCTCCGGAGACGTTCTGGTTAGCTGCTGGTATTGATAACACTGCTTTTCTTTTTCCAGTATTCGGAAATAACGGCGATCGTTCCAATAACCAGACCCGCAAGGAGACCTTGCTTATCAACTCTGCCGAACGTCAGGATTCCGTAGGCGATGCCAAACCCCATAAAAACCGCAATTCCCAGCAGGCAGGAAACTACTGCGTTGGATGTGTGTTTCCATACCTCGTGTATTACCCTCCATATTGCTAGCGCTACCGGAATTGCGAGAATGATATAAAAAGAAAGCTCCACATTTTCCTTGAGTGAGCCGCTATTTCCTCCCCAAAGTAGCGACAGCATCAGACCTATACAAATCAGGATAAATGGAATAATGGCGGTTTCTTCAGCCTTCATGGTATCCCACCTACGGCCCGGGAACCCATCCTCCCTGGCATTCGGAACCCCGTTCCAAGCAGTTGTTCTGCATGCACCATTGGCATTCGATTACGATGCAAGCTCGTAGGCTCCAATCAACAGCAAAACCACAAACATGGCCAGCAGTGCACGCCTCCGCATCGACCCCCCAACGGGCTCTTGCATTGATTTTTTTACACTCATAATATATAACACTTTCGTTCGGAAAAGAAATTAGCAATGAACGTTGTTATGCATTTGTCCTATAACCGAGTAATACCTATCCTTTCGACTTCCATCGAAATGTTCAAAAGACTTTTATAGTTCCGGGACCCAGACACTGATGGACAACTACAGGCGGTGATGGCTAATGGAGAAACTGGAGAAGGCCCTCCGATGGGCGGAGGAAAACCTGAAAGCAGACTACGTGGAGCTCCGCTATGAGGACCTCAGAAAGACGACACTCGCCCTCAAAGACGGCGTTTTTACCAGCTTTACGGGAAAGCTGAACAGGGGTGTTGCCATCAGGGTTCTGGCCGATGGGGCCTGGGGGTTCGCCTCAACCAGCGACCTCTCGAACCTCGAGAGGAAAATCGAGGAGGCCTACAAGCTGGCAAAAGCGGCCGCCGAGACCAAGAGGGAAAAGATAGAGCTGGCCGAGATAAAGCCGGTCGAGGACTTCGTGAAGAGCAGGATGAGGGTCAAGCCGGCGGAAGTTGACATAGAGGAGAAGGTCGCACACCTGAGGGAGCTGGAGAGGCTCCTCAAAGAGGACGAGGCCGTCAAGAGCGTCAATGTCCGCTACGAGGACGGCGGTGGACAAAAAATCCTCCTCACCAGTGAGGGAACACGCATAGAGTGGGACTACAACTACCTCTACCAGGGAACCTACGTCACCGGAAAGGCGGACGGAAAGCTGGCCATGGCCAGGGACAGCATAGGTGCGGTGGACTACGGCTGGGAACTCATGACCGAGCACGAGCCCAACGAAAAGGTCACCGAGAGACTGCTGAGAAAGATGCACAGCCAGCTCAAGGGCGTTGCCCCGAAGCGCGGCGAGTTCCCAATCGTGGCCGGCCCGATAGTGGTTGGCATCATAGCGCACGAGGCTTTAGGCCACCTTGCCGAGGCAGACCTCACGATAAACTCGCCCTTCAAGGACCTCATCGGCAAGCAGATTGCTCCTGAATACGTCACGATGAGTGAGCGCTACGTTGAGGGTGGCTTTGGAAACGACAAGTACGACGATGAGGGCGTTCCGGTGAGGGACATACGCATCATCGAGGACGGCATCCTCAAGGAGATAATGCTCAACCGCGAGTACGCGGCAAAGTGGGGCATGGAGCCGAACGGCCATGCCAGAGCCGAGAGCTACCGCTATGCCCCGATAATCAGGATGAGGAACACTATATTCGAACCCGGCGACCACAGCTTCGAGGAGCTCATCGAGGACATCAAGTTCGGCTACTACGTCGTTGACTTCCGCGGCGGCCAGGCCCAGCTCAACAGCGCCTTCCAGGTCGGTGTCCAGGAGGGCTACGTCATCAGAAACGGTGAAATCGCCGAGTCGATAAGGGACACCTCGATCACCGGCGTTGCCATAGAGGCGCTGAAGAAGATAAGCGCCGTAGGAAAGGACTTCGGCCTTGAGGTCGGATTCTGCGGAAAGGGACAGACGGCCTTTGTTAGCTCCGGTGGGCCGCACATGCGCTTTGACGGAGGGATAATTATTGGTTAACGTGCGGTTCACAGAGCATGCCCTTAGGGCGATGGCGAAGCGAAACATTAAAGCCGAGGACGTCATGAGAACTGTAGAAGCGCCCAATGCTAGAGCATTGGATACAATGACTGGCCATTTTATAGCAATGACGAAGAACAACAAGTGGTTGATAGTGGTGTATGATGTCCACGGAAAGAACGTTGAGATAGTAACCGTTTATGAAGTTTCCAGGAAGACTCAAATAGAAAACCGTCTAAAAGGTGGTAGGTGGGTTGAAGTATGAAGATTCGTTATGATCCAAGCGGGGATATACTCTATATTGAGATCTCCCCGGGAGAGGCAACAGAAACCGTGGAACTGGATCATGACCTTCTTGTAGACTACGACAAGAATGGCAATATTGTAGGCATAGAGATATGGCGTGCCCGCGAGATTTTGCTGGGGGAAATGTTCAAACGCATAAAGGAGCTAGGCATCGAGTTTAAGACGGCGGAAGTGGAGGGTTGACTATGGAAGAACTCATAAGGTACGGCGAGAAGTTTTTCGACGAGCTTGAGATTGCCGTTTACCGCTCCAAGGATGTGAGCGCCAACGTCGAGCTCAACGAGATTTCGATGGCCTCCACTAGGAGCGGCGCGGTCACGATACTCCGCGGAATAAAGGAGGGGCGCCTCGGACTGGCCATAATAGATAGCGACGAGCCGGCCAGGATAAGGGAGGCCATAGAGCAGGCGGCGAAGATGGCAAAGCTGAACAGCAGGGACGAGAAGTGGGTCTCCCTGCCCGAGCCGGGTAAATACCGGGAGAAGCCGAAGCCCAACTACGATCTGAAGGATGCCTCCCCCGATGAGCTCGTTGAGATGCTCGTCCGCGGCATAAAGCTCGCCCGCGAGAAGGACGAGAACGTCATCGTGGCTGGCGGAGAGGGCGGCGTTTCATGGGAGGAGCGCCACATCGTCAACTCCTACGGAATAGACGTCTTCCAGGAAGGTGGTGCAGCCTTTTTCTTCCTCGAGCTGGTGGGAAGGAAGGGGGGCACCGTCACCCCCGGAATCTTCGACTTCGACGCCAGGAGAGACCTCAACCTGGACGTTGACGGGGTCGTCGAAAGGGCTGTCCAGAAGGTCAAGTGGGCCTACAACGTCAAGGCAAGCAAAAACGAGGAGGTTCCGATAATACTCGGCCCCTGGGCGATAGCGGGGCTCTTCAGCTTTGCGCTCTTCCCGGCCTTCAGCGGTGAGCGCCTGGTTAAGGAGACGACACCCCTTGCAGGAAAGATCGGGGAGAGGATAGCCAGCGACGTGCTCACGATATACGACGACCCGTTCCACGAGCTCTCCATACAGCCGGTGGTGGCGGACGGAGAGGGAGTCCCGACGAGGAAGAACGTCCTTATCGAGAAGGGAACCTTCAAGGGCTTCGTCTGGGACAACTACTGGGCGAAGGTCCACGGCACCGAGAGCACCGGAAACGGCAAGCGCGACCTGAACAGCGGGGGAATAAACATCGGGTTCCACAGCATGGTCATCGAGAACGGAAAGCGCTCGCTGGAGGATATCATAGCGGAAATCGAGCACGGCTACTTCGTCGACGGCTTCCAGGGCGCCCACTCGAGCAACCCCGACAACGGAAACTTCGCGGTAACAGCAAACCCGGCATTCCTCATCGAGGACGGAGAAGTCGTCGGTTCCAGCGTCTTCCTCATTGCGGGCAACGTCTACGAACTGCTGAAGGGGGCGAGTGAAGTTTCAAAGGAGCAGACCGTAATGCCCTTCATGACAACTATCATAACGCCCTTTGTGAAGTTCGAGAACGTGAAGATAGCGGGGAAGTGACAAACCATTTTCTTTTTTCTCCCGAAAGCTTGCCCCTCTGGAAAGCGGACTAAAAGAAGGAAAAGCTAAACGGAGAATATCCTTATGGTGTTCGTTCCTGCTGTCTTCCCTATCGGGGTTCCCTTTGTTAGCAGGATCGTGTCGTTCTCCTTGACGAGGCCGAGGCCGCTTATCAGGCGCAGTATCTCGTCCTCGCTGGTCTCCTCCACGACGAATGGGTAGACGCCGTAGGAGAACATCAGCGTGTTGCCGACCCACTCGTCTTTCACGAAGGCGAGAACCCACTGCTTAGGCTTGAAGCGCGAGATGAGCCTCGCGGTCTCGCCCGTCCTCGTCGGGGTGAGGATGTGCTTGATGTCCATAGAGTTCAGGGCCTCAATGATGCTCCTCGCTATCGTGTCCTTTATGGTGCCTTTCCTGGGCATCCTGCCCTTCCACTCGCTCATCTTCCACTCCACTATGCGCGCGGACCAGAGGGAATCCCTGTACGCCTCGATCGTCTTGGCTATCCTGGCCATCATCCTCACGGCATCGACTGGATATCTGCCGACCGCCGTTTCCTCCGAGAGCATCACCGCGTCCGTACCGTCGAGGATGGCGTTGGCGACGTCGGTGACTTCGGCCCTCGTGGGGAGCTTCTCCTCGGTCATGCTCTCGAGCATCTGAGTCGCGGTAATGGCCGGCTTGCCCGCACAGTTTGCTTTGTGGATGAGCTTCTTCTGGAGGATGGGCAGTTTTTCTATGGGCATCTCAACCCCAAGGTCGCCGCGCGCTATCATTATGCCATCGGCGGCCCGGAGGATCTCGTCGAAGTTCCTGACGGCATCCGGCCGCTCTATCTTCGCAATGATAAACATCCTGCCGCCCTTTTCCTCAACAAAGCGCCTCACCTTGAGGACGTCATAGGCAGAGCCGACGAAGCTTATGCCTATCGCATCGACGCCGTGTTCAATGGCGAACTCTATGAACCGGAGGTCACTCTCGGTCACCGCGTCTATTGCGATCCTTGCCTTCGGAACGTTTATGCCCTTGTGGGAAAAGAGGGTTCCCCCAACAAGGACTTTACAGACCACGTCTGTACCGCGGACTTCCTCCACGCGGAGGGCGATAAAACCGTCGCTCAGGTAGATGACGTCTCCCCGGGAAACCATCTTTGGAAAGTCCTTGAACTGGACCGGAATGAGGCCCTCGTTGCCGACCACGTCCCGGGTGGTGAGCGTTACCGTCTGCCACCTTCTGAGAGTCACGGAACCCCGGGCGATCTCGCCGACGCGGATTTTCACCCCCGGAAGATCGCCAAGGATCGCCACGGGACGGTTCAGCCTTCTGGCTGCCTTCCTCACCAGCTCAATGGTGCGGGCGTGCTGCTCCAGGTCCCCGTGGGCGAAGTTTATACGCGCCACGCCCATTCCTGCCTTTATCATCGCCTCGATCGTTTCGCTCTTGAGGGACGCGGGCCCGATGGTGGCCACGATCTTCGTCTTGTGAGATGGAAGCCTCATGTCCTCTCACCCATCCGTTTAATTTTTTACGACTCCTAATAACCTTTGCCAAAAGGCTTAAGATTTAGGATATCCTAATTTCATCGGTGATTATATGAACCTCCTCGATATCCGGGTTTTCGATGAGAACGGGAGGGAGGTAACCCTCCGGGATGTCATCGGCGGAAAATGGACCGTCGTCTATGTCTATCCAAAGGACAACACACCCGGCTGTACAACAGAAGCAAGGGAATTCACCGAGCTCCTTCCGGAGTTTGAGAGGCTTGGCTTCCAGGTTGCCGGCGTATCAAAAGACTCGGTTAAGAGACACCTGAGCTTCAAGGAAAAGCACGGATTAAAGGTGACCCTTCTCAGCGACCCTGACGCGGAGCTGATACGGGCCCTCGGTGCCTGGGGAAGGAAGAAGAGCTACGGAAGGGAGTACGAGGGTGTTATACGGAGCACGTTCATATTCAACCCTCGCGGAGAAATCGTTTGGCAGAAGACCAACGTTCGTGCGAAGGGCCATGCGGCAAAGGTGCTGGAAGAGGCAAGGAAGCTGGTGAGCGGAGGGAAATAAGGAATAAGCCGGACATTCAAGGTCGGGATTCACTGTCGATGGTCTTGAGAAAGGTTCGACTTCAACTTGAGGAGGCACTTTCTGCAGTAGCCGGGTACCCTTAAATCCCATTCTTCCATACTGGCGGGCGGGTTCATGACACACTGATTGGTACAGTGCTCCAGCCCGAAACCGTGGCCCACCTCGTGGAGAACCCCTTTAAGAAGCCTCGCCTTGAAGAGCTCCAGCGAAGCCTTCAGATGACCCTGCGATTCCTTCTCCGGACCGTTTTCCACACCCGCCTTTTTCAGCAGCCGGGAGAGTTCGGGCGGCTCGAACGGCTTCATCGAAAGCACCATCATCCTGAGGCCGAGTCTCGTTTCATGAATTCCAAGGAACTTCTCGTAGAAGTCGAAGTACGGATTGCGGGAAACCAGGGGAAACGTGGTGAGGGCGAACATCTTATCCATCCTGATATCCGGTCGCTCCTCAATCTCGTGGATGAGCTTGGCATGGAGCACATCGACGAGGGCCTCAAGGGGATAGGCCCGGATTTTCCCTTCGGGGGTGTATATGTCTATCAGATAACCAGGCTCGAGCTTGAGCTTTCCCACGTAGAGGAACCTCAGGGGGAGATTGTTCTCTTCAAAGAACCTGTTAGCCCCGTCGAATACGTCAAAGACAACCTCTTTTATCAGGCCATCACTTATGAAGTTGCCGACGTATGTGAAGGCTATGAACTCCATGATTTCATCACGGGTTAAAAAATCCCGCTCCAGCTTATTAAGCTTTTAGGTGATTAGCCCGTTGCACCACAAAGGTTTTTAATCACCATCTGAAGGGTCACGTGGGCGATGGCGTCCGCCCGGGCTTCGAGCCGAACCGCCCGCCAAGGGCTGATGACGCCTGTTCTCCGTCAAAATCTTGAGGAGGCGGTAGGATGGGCTCGAAGCTTTATGAAATTGGACGGTTCATTAACGCTGATTCGCTCATCAGGTACATAGAGGAAAGACGCCACGAGGACGGCGGTTACTGCTTCGTCAGCGTCCTCAACGATACCAACGTCAACGATACGTATTACGCGGTCAAGATTTACGACCTTCTCAGGCTCGAGATTTCGGAGAAGGAAAAAACAATCGGGTTCCTGGAGAGGGCGATACAGCCCCAGACGGCGGTTGTTGCGATAGCGATGGCCCTCGAAGGCCTGGCCATACTTGGAGCTAAGGACGTTGCGATGGAGCATCTGGACATCGTTTTTATCAAGTACAGCCCACTGGAGGGCAAATTCGCCGTCGGTCTCGGCGGAAGCGAGGAATTTGGAACGGCGACACCCTTAGAGGCGACGTACTGGGTGGTCAAAGCGTTCAAGGCCATAGGATATGAGTTCAGCCCCGACGAAAAGGAAGCCATAAGGGCATTCGTTATGAAGTTCAGAAACGGCAACGGTTACGGCGTCAAGGGCCCCACGACGACGATGACCTACCAGGCGCTCTACACGCTCCGCACCCTGGGCTACAGGCCGCCTAAGAGTCCTCACTTCCGGAACTGCGAGCTCTGCGGCGACTGGGGCGGCTTCACGGAGGTTCCGTACAGCCTGCCCCCGTACCTTGAACCGACCTTCTACGCGGCCAGGGGGCTGGAACTTCAAGGTGAAACCCCAAGCTGCCCAAGGAGGCACGTCTGGTTCATACGCCAGCTGCAGAATCCCAACGGCGGCTTCAGGCGCTCTCTGGAGCTCGGCATCTCGAACTTCCAGAACACGTACAGGGCCTTAGCCGTGCTGGATTTCATGGAGCGCTTCCTCTGAGCGGTGTGAATGGGCCCAATCGGAGACACGTCGAGCTGACCTCCTCCCTGCCCCGAAGGGTGAGGCTTTCAAAAGAGAAATGTAAGACTAATCCAGGAGCCTCTCCCTGAGGAGCGATACCCATGCCGACTCCAGCAGCATCGAGAGCAGAACCGTCATCAGCCCGGCGCTCAGTATCAGCTCTCCCCACGCAATCATCTCGGGACTGTTGTAGACCCTGCCGAGGACGACCGGCAGTATCGCCATGCTCGCCGCTACGGCACCCTTCGGTCCCTCCAGGGAGATGAAGAGGAACCGTTTGAAGCCCGTGAAGGGAAGAACAACGAGGGAAGCCAGCGGTCTGGCGACGAATATCACGAACAGCGCCACAGGAGCGAGGTAGCTATCGTCCCCCACTGCAGGTCCGTGAGGTCGAGGCTTGCGCCGAGGAGCACGAAGATGAATATCACCGAGAAGGTCGAGAGGACGTCGTTGAACTCCATGTTCCTCTCCACGGCATCGTCCACCTTGCTGCTCTCCCTCTTGAAGAAATCGCGGTGATTCCCGAGGATGAGGCCGATTATTGTGACGACGAGGAATCCAGAGGCACCGATGAACTCCCCGGCAACGTATCCGCCGAAGGCCATCGCCAGACCGAGTATCTGGGTCTGACCTCCTCCCCGCCCTGAAGGGCGAGGGTTCCAACGAATTAACCCCTTGCCATTGACGGGGAGGTTTGAGGGGTCTCATTCAAACCCACTAAAAAGTGGGTTTTCAACCCCTCTGGCCCGGTCTTAGGCCAGTTACCCCTCCCTTGAGCATACAAACCACCCAAGTTCGGGGTTATAGTTTCCACAACCTTTCTCAAAATGTTGAAAGCACCAACTAAATCTGCATTAAACACAAGCCCCGTTGCGGGACACTTAAATAATCCCCTAACAAAGCGAGCCCCCTCATGGGGCTTCCCGCAAACGGGACAAGTTTTCGAGGTCAAAGCCTCACCAACAACCAAAACTCGAATACCATACTCCTCAGCAACCTCAGTCAGGCGTTTAATCACGGTATTAAACCGCCAGACATGAGAGAGGAGAAAATTCTGCTTTTTACCCTTGTCAGAATTCCGAGCTATCCCCTTTGGATAACCAACGACAATTCTGCTAACTCCCAACTCGTAAAGCCTCCTAACCGTTTGTCTCACGACGGTATTGATGTAGTGCTTTGCCTGAAGTTTGGCCTTCTCGTGCATTCTTTTGAGTTTTCTACTCGTCTCAGCCCCGGATTTGTTGAGTTTTGACTGGTACTCGGCAATCCTCCCCCGCCAGTAGAAGTCAATGCTCTTGAGCGGTCTTCCATTCACAAGGAAGCCTTCTCCATTCTCGACATAAACGGCCATTAAGTTATTCACTCCTAAATCAATTCCAGCAGAAAGGTTTCCTTTCGGAGTTCTCGGAACGCTCACCCATTCATTATTTTCAAGTTTTTCCTCCACCGTGAAACTCACGTGAGCATACCACTTCCGCTTTACGGGGTCGTAAGTGATTTCTAAGCGTCCTTGCTTGCCCTTCAGGTGTATTCTTCCCTTGAATTGGATTTCCAAGCGTTTGAACTTGCCGAGGCCTTTTAGAATTAGTTTGTTTCCCTCAATCTTGTATTGGTCGTTTCTCAGGACGATTAAGGGCTTTCTCCTCTCCTCTTCCTTCAAGTAGTTCGGTGGTTTTGGCTTGAGCCAAGAGGAAAGTTCACCATTCCGCTTTTTGCGGAGGAGTGAGAAGAACGAACGCCAAGCTTCAGCGTTTTTTCTCGCTATTTGTTGAACGGTTGCCGAACCGATTTCTCGCTTAAACTCCTCGTAAACAGTCTTCTCAGTTGTGTTGAAGTCCACGATTTGCTCTTTGAAGTATTGTTGTCGTCTGAGAAAGTTTACTCTGTTCCAGACTTTGGCTCCAGTGTCGGCTAACTCGAAGAGGATTTTTGCCTGCTCCTTTGACGGCTGGAGTTTTACTGTTATTGTTCGCTTCATTCCAAAGTATGGTATTAATTTTAGGCTTTAAAAAAGATTGCTTTCCTGTTTAATGGCCGTTGGGTTGTTTACTGCATCCCCGCCCTAAAGGACGAGGCTTTCAAAAGAAAAAAGTAAGAGCTTCTGTAGAGGCTGAATCGTACTATGGCCTGGTATGCTACGTAGGCTATAACCGCCCCAATGAGTGCGGAGACGAATATCTGGTAGAGGAAGTAGAAGATGGCAGCAGCGTAGAGACCGGCACCTTGCAAGACGGGCTCGACCGGGGCGTAGCCGGGAATCTCCGGGATTATGAGGAACAGGGCCACCATCGTGAGTATTATCGCGAGGGGGCCGTTGAATATGGCCTCGGTGATGATTATCGTCTCCATATCCTTAGGGACTTCATGCTCCTGGAAGAGCGGTATCAGCGTCGCCGGGTCGGTGCCCGAAACCACCGCCCCGAAGAGGAAGCCGACCGGGAAGGGAACGCCGAAGGCCCACGAGAAAAACCAGCCGGCTAAGATGGCAGTTCCCAGGAGGCCAACCGTGTCGAGGAGACCTATCACCAGCTTGTGCCTCTTCAAAACGTGGAGCTTGAGGTCAAATCCCGCCGCGAAGAGGAGGAAGAGCCCAAAGGCGCGGACGTAGTAGAAGAGCAACCTGGCCGTCTGGGGGAGGATCAGGGTCAGAACCGGCCCCACGAGGACTCCAAGAAGAACGAGGAGCGGCGTGTAGGGGAACTTCGTCTTCCGGCTGATGAGCATCGCCAGTATTCCAGAGAGGAGAACCACCAGCGAGGCGAGGGCGATTGTCTCTATTCCAAACTCAAAGCTGGGGACGCCCGACATGGCGGTCACATCACATAGGGCGGCGGGAAATTATTTAAGGGTATTGCCGCCACCGCGGCCCACTCCGGCAGAAAAGCCTTCCCAAAATCTTAAGTAGGGATTATTGGATGCATGCTGGGAGGAAAGGCAGAAATTGAAAATCTCAGGGGTGGGAAGATGAACTTCAGAATAGTGACCGCGATAATGCTCGGCGGCGCCCTCGGTGCGCTGGCAAGGTTCTACATCTCGGGAATACTCCCGGTTTACAGGGACTTCCCGGTTGGAACGCTCCTCGTGAACAGCATAGCCAGCCTTATCCTCGGTTATCTCTACGGCCTGCTCTTCTGGGGCATAGGCGTCTCAACCGAGTGGAGGCTCTTCTTCGGAACGGGCTTCTGCGGTGCCCTAAGTACGTTCTCCACGTTCTCGTATGAGACGTTCTCGCTCCTCCGTGAGAGGGAGTACCTTATAGCGGGCCTCAACATCGCGGCAAACGTTATAATCACGATAGGCTTAATATTCCTCGGGTTCGTCCTTGCAAGGAGGTGATTTTGTGGTTGAGGTCGAACACTGGAACACGCTCCGCCTTCGCATCTACATAGGCGAGAACGACCGCTTTGACGGAAAGCCCCTCTACAAAGCTATAGTAGAGAAGCTTCGCGAGATGGGCCTCGCCGGGGCAACGGTTTACAGGGGCATCTACGGGTTCGGTAAGAAGAGCAAGGTTCACTCCGCCGACGTCATGAGGCTCTCGACTGACCTGCCCATCGTGGTGGAGGTTGTTGACAAGGGCTACAAAATAGAGAACGCAATCCACGAGATAAAGCCCATGATAAGGGACGGCATGATAACGGTGGAGCCGACCATAGTCGTGTGGGTGGGGACGTCCGAGGAAGTCAAGAGGTTCGAGGAGGATGCCGTTAGTCATTAATATGTCCGGTATCTCGTTTTGGGGACCGCAATTTTCTTGGACCGTAAACTTCAAAACTCCGTGGTGAGGTGGGTTCAATATAACATTGCAGTCCCGTCCTGACCATCGCTGTCCTGAGAGTGATACCCAATAACTTAATAAAGGATTAAAGTACTAACTCCTGAATAGAACCCTACGTTAAAGTCAATGGGGGTTCGGGCATGCTATCGCTCGAATTTGAGGTTCCAGTAGAACTCCTTAATACCATCATGGACACAATACTTGAAAGCGAGGTTTCGTTGGAGTGGGTGTATTATAGTGAGGAAAGAAACAGTGTGGTGGTGCGACTATCCGTTCCGAGGGAGGAGTTATGTGAGTATCTCCTCAGGTTAACTATCGCCCTCCCAATCTCCCTGGAAGTAAGCGTGGTTGAAGCAAAAGAGGGACACATGTACATCCACGAGGCGTTCCTGATTAACGTTGAAGTGATGTCCAGAACTTATCCCGTGGTGGTACTCCTTGAGTACACCGGCGGCAAATTTTACCCGAGCGACATAACAATAGGGATTAAACCCAATGCTCCCCAGGAGCTCATAGACGCGGTGTCCCATCTAACAATCGGGCGGGTGAGGATAGGAGACGCAAAAGTGGTCAAGAGAATCGTGACCAAAAACGCTGTTTTCATCATGCTGAGAAGGGATGCAAACAACGATACCGTTCGACGGTACTGGATGACTGCCGTTTAACCCGCTGGGCGGGACGCCTCCTTCCGGGAAGGGGGTGGTTCACTCCTGTGAATCCTGCCGAGTTTGGCGGATCCTCCAGATAAGGTTTTAACCACCAGCCCTATTAATTACCCGGAGGGTTTTCCATGCTTCACCACGTTAAACTGATCCACGCCACGAAAAGCCGAAAGCTCGTTGGCAAAAAAATCGTTCTCGCCATTCCCGGCAGCATAGCCGCCGTCGAGTGCGTCAAGCTCGCCAGGGAGCTGATACGTCACGGCGCCGAGGTTCACGCAGTCATGAGCGAGAACGCCACCAAAATAGTCCACCCCTACGCGATGGAGTTCGCCACCGGAAATCCGGTCGTGACGGAAATCACCGGCTTCATCGAGCACGTTGAGCTCGCGGGAGAGCACGAAAACAAGGCCGATCTGATCCTCGTCTGCCCGGCAACTGCAAACACGATTGGGAAAATAGCCTGTGGAATCGATGACACACCAGTTACAACCGTTGTGACGACGGCCTTCGCCCATACGCCGATAATGATAGCCCCCGCGATGCACTCCACCATGTACGAGCACCCGATTGTTGTTGAGAACATCGAGAAACTTAAGCGACTCGGCGTCGAGTTCATAGGACCGAGGTTCGAGGAGGGCAAGGCGAAAGTTGCTTCGATAGATGAGATAGTCTATCACGTAATCAAAAAGCTCCATCCAAAGACACTCGAAGGGAAGCGCGTTCTGGTCACAGCCGGGGCCACGAGGGAGTACATAGACCCGATACGCTACATAACCAACGCGAGCAGCGGGAAGATGGGTGTGGCGATAGCTGAAGAAGCCGAATTCAGGGGGGCGGAGGTAACTCTGATACGGACAAAGGGGAGCGTTCCCAGCTTTGTCGAGAACCAGATTGAAGTGGAGACCGTCGAGGAGATGCTGGAAACGATAGAGAGCGAACTAAGGGCCAAAAAATACGACATCGTCGTTTTAGCCGCCGCGGTCAGCGACTTCCGCGTTAAGGAAAAGGCCAGCGTGAAGATAAAGAGCGGAAAACTCCTGACCCTTGAGCTCGAACCCACGCCGAAGATAATAGACAGGGTAAAGAAACTTCAGCCCGAGACATTCCTCGTCGGTTTCAAAGCCGAAACTGGTTTGGATGAGGAAGAACTCATCGAAGCTGCCAGAAGGCAGATCAAAAGGGCCGGAAGCGATCTTGTCGTGGCCAACACTCTAAAGGCCTTCGGAAGCGAGGAGAACGAGGTCATCCTTGTGGGTAAGGATTTCACCAGGAGACTGCCCAGAATGGACAAACGCGAGCTGGCCGAGAAGCTCTGGAATGAAATAACATCGATTCTTGGGTGAAAAAGGAAAGCCTTTTTTACTTTAATATCCAATTTTTTCTAAAACTATTCGAGGTGATAGCATGGTGGCTCTGGATGAGCCCCTGCCCTACATAGGGGTTACCCTGTTCCAGCTGTTGTCAGCCCTGGTGATCCTGGTCGTGGGCTACATCGTTGCAAGGATACTCGTTGGAGTCTTCAAGAGGAGTCTCAAAAAAACCAAGCTTCCCCCGCTCGTGATTGAGTTTCTGGGGAGGTTTTTGGCGATACTGCTCTACATCGTGGTCGTGATAGTGGCGCTCGGGGCGGTGGGAATCTCGGTTTCGCCGATTATCCTCGGCCTATCGGCGGCCGTAGGCTTGATCCTGGGCTTTGGCCTGCAGGACACGCTAACGAACCTCGCGGCTGGAGTATGGATCGCCGCCCTCAGGCCCATAGATCTGGGAGAAGTCGTTGAGGTCTCCGGCCAGACCGGAAGCGTCAGCGGCATCGGGCTTATGAGCACCGAGCTCAAAACCCCCGACAACAGGGTCATAACGATTCCCAACAAGCTCGTCTGGGGCAGCATAATAGTGAACTACACCAGAATGCCCACGAGAAGGGTCGATGTTGACATCGGCGTCGCCTACGGGACAGACCTTGACAGGGCCATAAAGCTCGCTATGGACCTAATGAAAAACCATCCGCAGGTTCTCGACGACCCGGAGCCGAGCGTGGTCATAACGGCACTGGCGGATTCTTCAATAAACCTCCAGCTCCGCGCCTGGGCCAAGACCGAGGACTACTGGGCCGTCAAGGGCGACCTGACAAAGGGCATCTACGAGCTGTACACCAAGGAGGGCATAGAGATACCCTTCCCGCAGCTGGACGTCCACCTGAGGAACGAATGATCTTCGGTCTTTCTCTCTTTTCGCCGGCTTTTTGAGAATCCCATTCACTCAAACCTTTCGTTTTGAACCAAAAGGTTCATATCCCTCTTTAAGCTAACTCCTTCGGTGGTTCTCATGAAGAGGATAGGAATAATAGGCGGAACAAGCCCCGAGGCGACGTGTTATTACTACAAGAAATACCTGGAGATAAGCAGGGAAAAGTTCGAGCCGTACGTCTTTCCGGAGCTGATAATCTACTCGATAAACTTCAAAGAGTTCATCCACAACCCGAACGGCTGGGAAGGGAGGAAGGAGATACTCATCAAAGCCGCCAAGGCCCTTGAGAGGGCCGGGGCGGAGATAATATCGCTCTCCGCCAACACACCGCACATAGTCTTTCCGGACGTTCAGGAAGCCGTTAGCGTCCCGATGGTGAGCATAATAGACGCGCTCATCGAAGAGATGAAGAGGAGGGGCGTTAGGAGGGTTCTCCTCCTTGGAACCAAGACGACCATGACGGCGGACTTCTACAAGAACGCCCTCCGCGAGGCAGGTTTTGATGTCATCACGCCGATCGAGGAAGAGATGGACGAGCTGAACAGGATAATCACGGAGGAGCTGATGTTCGAGAACTTCGCCAGCAGGGACTGGGTGATTGACCTCATCACCCGCTACATAGAGGAGCAAGGTGTTGAGGGCGTAATTCTCGGCTGCACCGAGCTTCCGCTGATAGTGAAGCCTGGCGACGTTGAGGCGGAGGTCTTCGACACCGTTGAGATTCACATGAGAAAACTCATCGAAGTGGCAAGCGAGTGATTTTTAAGCCCTTTTCTTCCCCTTTCCCCCGGGTGAAAGAAGTGGAGATACGCGAGTTTCAGGAGATGATCAAGGAAATCTACTTCCACAAGGACTCGAAGAGGGGAGTGGAGAGGACGTTCCTCTGGTTTGTGGAGGAAGTGGGGGAGCTAAGTGAGGCGATAAGGAAGAAGGACCGCGAGGCTATGGAGGAAGAGTTTGCGGACGTTTTAGCCTGGCTCGCGAGCTTAGCAAACTTGCTCGGCGTTGATCTGGAGGAAGCCGCGAAGAAGAAATACCCCGGCGTCTGCCCCTACTGCGGGAAGAAGCCGTGCGAGTGTGAGGAGAAGTTTTAATTTCTAAATTCTTTATGCTCCGTCGGGGATTAGTTATGAAGCCTGAAGATGGGCCAATCACGCTTGGCGATGTAAAGCTCCTGGTGAGGGAACTGTTAGGATACACCATAACAGACCATCAACTCAAAAAGGATTTGATGGAGTGGCTTCGGTCGAAGGGGCTAACCGTGGACGACGTTAGGATTCGAAGAGGAAAGAGCTTCAGATACAATCTACCCGTGGAATTCGTAGAGTATGAGCTGGAATTATGCAAGAAAAGACAGGAAGGGAAAACACTCTCCCGTGAATTGTATGGGGAGTTCCCCTTTGTGAAAATTCACCAGGGAACACTTGAGGAACTTTCGAAGAAATTCGAGAGACTACCTTCTCACGAGCTGTACCCCCTGGTCAAAGCCGCAATTAGAACCGCGATTGAAAGACGGGGTGCTAGTGCCCAGGCTCAACTCGTCATTGAGTACACCTGCTGGGGACTCTGCTATTCCCATCATAACCAAGCCGCTTTCAGACCCGTTGTCATACTCAACGCAAAATCAGGCCTCTTTGTCATGGCAAGGTATACCAAGAACGGCGTTGAAACCAGGCTTATAGATGACCCCTTTGTGCGACCACGAGTGAAATAGCAATGAGGGTATGGCGGATATGTCTTAGTCCCCTCACGTTTACTCTTTTCCAAAAATAGGCCCTCAAAGGCCAAGCTCCCTCTTGGCTTCCTCCCAAGGCACTCCGTTTTCCAGCGTTTCTTTGGAAAGTTTTTCAAGCTCCTTAAGCTCCTCTCCGCTAAGGTCTTTTCGACCGTCATCTTAACGGAAAGACTTTTATACTTCCGGACGCACTATTCTATGCAGTAAACCGAGGTGATGTGCATGCATGAACTCGTGGAGTTCGCCGTTGAGAAGGCCCTCGAACTGGGGGCTAGCTACGCCGAAGCGCGCTTCGAGGAGAAGAACGGCACTTCCTTAGCTATGAAGAACGGCAACCCCGAAGGCCTTGAGATACTCGCCGACAGGGGGATAGGGATCAGGGTCTTGGTCGATGGAGGAATGGGCTTCGCTTCAACCAACGTCCTCACGAAAGAGAGCGTGAGCGAGGCCGTCAAGAAGGCCGTCAAGCTGGCCAAGGCGGCCTCCAGGGTGAGGAAGGAACCGATAGTTTTCAGTGATGAGGACTTTCATAGGGTGTCCTACAAGGTCAAGATGAAGAAGGACTTCAGGGATATTTCTCCGGAGGAGAAGCTCGAACTCCTCAGGAAAATCGAGGAGGAGGTTAAAGCAACCGGGGTAAACGTCCCGATGAGATACCTCGGCTACTCCGACCAGATGTGGAAGAAAATCTTCGTCAACAGCGAAGGAGCATACGTAAAGAGCAAGATCCCGCGCGTTTCTGTCATGTACAACCTCGTCGTCTTCGAGAACGGCCAGATGGAGCAGGCACCCTTCGTTCAGAGGGCCTTCTCCGGTGGCCTGGAGCTAATCGAGAAGGACGAGCCGTGGAACTGGGCGGTGA
Organism: Thermococcus indicus; assembly: GCF_006274605.1. Lineage (NCBI taxonomy): Archaea > Methanobacteriati > Methanobacteriota > Thermococci > Thermococcales > Thermococcaceae > Thermococcus > Thermococcus indicus. Next base: position 1,286,707 of record NZ_CP040846.1, on the reverse strand, counting down.
AGGACGTTCAGGCCCTCAAGAAGCTGATCTATGAAGGCCAGAAGCCACCCGAAGGCAGGGTTGACCTTGTCATAAGCCCGGAGGTGGCAGGCATAGCCGTCCACGAGAGCGTCGGCCATCCATACGAGGCAGACAGGATTTTCGGAAGGGAAGCGGCCCAAGCTGGAGAGAGCTTCGTCAAGCCGGACATGCTCGGCGAGAGGATCGGGAGTGAAGCCGTTACCGTCATCGAAGACCCAACCCTGCCGAACAGCTGGGGATTCTACCTCTACGACGACGAGGGCGTGAAGGCGAGGCCGAGGTACCTCATCAAGGACGGAATAATCACCGAGTTCCTCACGAACAGAGAATACGCGGCAAAGCTGGGCCAGCGCTCCAACGCGGCCGCGAGGGCAATAAACTACAACCGCGAGCCGATAGTCAGGATGGCCAACACTTATCTCGCTCCCGGTGACCACTCCTTCGAGGAGCTGATTGAGGACGTCAAGCTCGGCGTTTACATGGTCTCGTTCAACGAGTGGAACATCGACGACAGGCGCTACCAGCAGAGGTACATCGGCAGGGAGGCCTACCTCATCGAGAACGGCGAGATAAAGCACCCTGTCAGGAGGCCTATCCTTGAGATAACCACGAGAGCTCTGTGGAGCAGCGTCGATGCGGTTGGCAGGGAGGTCGAGATGTTCCCGGGAACCTGCGGTAAAGGCGAGCCCGGACAGGGCGTCCCGGTCTGGATGGGCGGAGCGCATGCAAGGCTCAGGGACATACCGCTGAGGAGGCCGTGAGGTGGTGGAGATGTTCGACGTTAATGGGTTCATCCTTAAGAAGGCCAAAGAGCTCGGCTTCAACGATATTGTCGTTTTAGCCTACGAGACCAACCGCAGGCAGGTCCGCTTCGCCAACAACGAGATAACGGTGGCGAAAAACTGGCACGAGAGGAAGGTGGAGCTGTTCGTCGAGCTTGAGAAGCGCGTTGCCGGAACGAGTATCACCGAGCTGAGCGAGGAGAACATCGAGCGGACTCTGAAGACCCTTCTGAGCAACATGAAGGGAATGGCGCCGAAGGAGGACTACTACGGAATAGCCCAAGGGCCGTTCGAGTATAGGGACATTCCCGAGACCTTCGACAAGGCCATAGTCGAACTCGACGAGCCGAACGAGTATGTTGAGAGTGCTATAAATGCGGCGCTTGAGGAAGGGGCCAAGAGAGTTGCCGGCGTTCTCTACACCGACCACAACAAGCTTTACTTAACCACGAGCAACGGGGTTGAAGCTTTTGACGAGGGGACGGGGATAGAGATAAGCGTTAGGGCCTTCATCGGCGACCTTGAGAGCGGACACGGAACGAACTCGGTGAGGGTTCTCAAGAAGTTCGATCCCGAGAGCGCTGGAAGGAAGGCCGGCGAGATTGCAAAGCTCGCCCAGAACCCGGAGCAGGGGCCGGAAGGAAAGTTTGATGTAATCTTCGACCCGCTGGCCTTTGCGAACCTGCTGAGCTACATGAGCTTCATGACATCGGCTTACGCGGCAGAGGCCGGTTTTAGCTTCCTGGTGAACAAGCTGGGTCAGAAAGTAGCCAATGAAATCGTCACGATAAAGGACGTCGGCAACATGCCCAACGGTTACGGCAGCAGAAAGTTCGACGACGAGGGAGTGCCTACGAGGGAAACGACCATCATTGAAAACGGAACCTTCAAGACCTTCCTCCTCAACACGAGCATGGCGAAGAAGTACGGAACCGAAACAACGGCCAACGCTGGCTTAATGATGCCCCACGCGTGGAACATCGTCCTTGAGCCCGGGGACTACACCAAGGAGGAGCTCTTCAGCGAGGTGAAGAGGGGAATCTACATCACCAACGTCTGGTACACGAGATTCCAGAACTACGTCGCCGGCGATTTCTCGACCATTCCGAGGGATGGGATGTTCCTCGTCGAGAACGGCGAGCTTAAGCCGATAAGGAACATCCGCGTCAGCGACAACTTCCAGAGGATCCTTGAGGGGATCAAGGCCCTCGGAAAGGAGAGCCACCACGTCCACTGGTGGGAGGTCAGCACGCCGGTTTCAACGCCGTACGTTCTCGTGGAGGACGTTGGCATAACGAGGGCTACGAAGTGAGGCTTTCCCTTTCTTTTTGTTGGGTGCATGATGTACAGTTTAGTTCATACCCCCTTTTGGGGTACCCTGCTTTTTCGGCCCTTTCATTGAAAAGGGCAAGATTTTTATAATTCAAGCACCCCACCCCATTTTGGGGTAGGGATATGTTGTTCAGTGTTGAACCAAAAACTTCCATAAAGGATGTGTTCGGTAGGAAGGCAGAGTTTCTTGAGTTCATTGAAAAGCTTGAGAACGGAAGACGTTTGTTCGTGATAACTGGACCAAGAAGAATAGGGAAAACCACCTTTTTATATGCTACCCTTAATGAACTCTACCGTACAAAAAAAATCCCCTACCTAATCATTGACTCACGTAAGGCAGCTTCAATAAATATGTACAACCCTTCAAAGGTCATTACAAGCGACCTTGAACTCCTGAGCAGGGACAGGTTTTCGAGAATAGTGTCCCGCATCGAGGGGATAAGCGTTAGGGGTTACGGTATAAGGCTTAAATCGAAACCAGAGGAACTAACGGAGGCTCTTGAAGATATAAATGAAAAACACGAACTTGCTGTGATAGCGTTCGACGAGGCCCAGTATCTGCGCTTTGCCCGAAACGATTTTACCCTTCTCCTTTCGTGGGTATATGACACCCTTCAAAATATCGCAGTTGTATTAACGGGATCTCAGGTTGGCGTTCTTGAGAAATTCCTCCGTTTTGGAGACTACAGCGCCCCACTATACGGGCGGTACCATGTCAGGATAAAGCTTCCCCGATTTAACCCTTCCGAAAGCCTTGAATTTCTGGAGAGGGGTTTTGCCGAATACGGTATTGAAGTGCCAACGAGAGAACTTCTATCCGCAGTTAGAACCCTTGACGGCGTTCCTGGCTGGCTCACTCACTATGGGGCATACCGAATCGATGGTAGCTCCCACTGGGACGCAATAGACAGCGTTCTCGAAGAGGCCAGCGGATACGTTGAGTCAGAATTTCGGGAACTCGATGAACTGAGTCCGAGGTACAGGGCAATAATGGAGATAGTAGCGACAATTACTTCATCCCAGCCGACTGCAAGGAGAAGGGACATTTTAAACGCCCTCTCCCTTCGGGAAGGGCGGGGAATAGACAGTAAAGACATGCGAAAGTATCTAAGAAACCTCGTTGATTATGGCTTTCTCGAGCACACGGGTTACGGAGAGTATTACATTCCGGATCCAGTCGTTAAGAGGGTCTTTCAGAGGTAAAACCAAAAATGTTACTCCGCCAGATACCTCAGCTCTAGTGGCTCTCTCAGCGGGCCGAGGCTGGCCAGCTTGAAAGCCAGGCCGATGCCGAAAAGAACCACCGCGAACAGCAGTCTGGCTTCACTCAACCCGAACCTGTCAACGGCGAACCCGTAGAGGGTGTAGAAGAGGGCCATCACCACCGCGGAGAACATCACCTCGAGGGACAGAACAGTCGCCCTCTTCTCGCTCGGTATCCTGTGCTGGAACTCTATGGAGACGTTGAAGCCAAAGGCCGTGTTGACGATTGTCGCAAGGACTCCAAGCAGGACGATGAAGAGCGGGTTCTGGAAGAGCACTGAGAGGGCTGTAAAAACCGGAATCGCGAGGGGAGCGGCTTCGTAGGCCCTCACGCTCCACTTCTTCCCCAGTCTAATCCCAATGAGCCGGGGGAGGGTTTTGATAACAACCTCGACGATGCCGAGAAGTCCGAGGGTGCCCATGAGGGTCGTCTCAAGACCTCTCGCCAGTATCTCTCCTAGGTAAGGCTCGAAGAACTGCCGGAACTGGTTAATTGACATCGTCACGGCGATTGAGATGAGAACCAAAGGAAGAAGGTCTGCCCTTAAAAGCTCCCTGGCTGAGTGTAGAACGTGGAGGTGGTATGAAACCTCGGGCTTCTTGAACTCGTACTCGGGTATCGAGAGCGCCGTCAATAGGGCGCCGAGCTCCATGATGAGAGTCATGACGAGGGGAAGGGTAAACCCGTAAAGCTGTGCCAGGAAGGCACCGATTGAAATCGAGAACGCGGAGAAAATAAGCGTCAGCGTTTTAACGTTCTTCATAACCTCGCGGTAGCGCTTTTCCATTCCAATGTGCTTCAAATTGTCGAAAAGCCACGCCTGAAGGCTGCCGCTCACGAAGGTCGCCCCGAGGGAAGAGATGACGGCGTAGGCTATCAGCATGGGAAAGTTCTGGAGAAGAATCAGGATGACCGTTCCGAGGGAGAAGAGCGCCATTCCGATAAGCACGCTGGTCTTTCTGCTCACCTTGTCGGCCACGACACCGGTCGGAACCTCAAAGAGAAAGAAGCCCAGCGCCGAGATTGCGCTCACGAGACCGATCTGACCGTAGGTAATGCCCTTCGAAAGGTAGTAGATGACCGTGAGGTTCCCGATGAAGCCCGTGTTCATGAGAATGAAAAGGAGCCTGTACCTTCCCAGCAGATTCATCTCACCACCCGGGATGGGAAGTTGAATCCCCGAAGGATTTAAGGTTTTTGAATGGCGCAAAGACCATAATCTCCAGCATCAGAGAACCAGGAGTCACGTTACTTTCCGAAATCTCCGGGAAATTGTCCAAACCTGTGTAACAGGACGGAACAACCGAGAAAACGCTTAAAAACATCTTCATGCAAATGAAATCGGGTGAGAGCTGTGGAGGCCATCGAAAACTCCCGGTTGAATAAGTTCCACTACACGCTTTTGGCCATCCTCGGAACCGTATGGGCGTTCATAGCGGTGAACACCATCTCGGCAGGATTCGTCATAGCCCTGCTCAAGAACGACCCGGCCTTCCAGGGGAGCCTGACAAAGCTCGGCTCTCTCGGCTCGGCGGCGCTCTTCGGCATGCTCTTCGGCGCGTGGCTCTTCGGCTACCTTGCCGATAGGATTGGGCGGAAGAAGACGCTCATCTTAGCAGTCTCAACCTTCTCCCTCGGCTCGATAGTCAGCTCGTTCGCAGGGAATCTGGACACCCTCATAGTCCTCCGCTTCATCGTCGGCCTCGGCCTCGGTGGCTCCTTGCCGGTCGCGAGCTCGTACTTCGCCGAGTTCATGCCCCGCTCGATAAGGGGCGCGATGATTTCGATCCTCGAGAGCTTCTGGGCGATAGGAACGATAATCATCGGCGTCGTTGCGGTTCTCGTAAAGGCTGACTGGAGGAGCATACTGCTCTTCGGCGGTGCGATATTACTCATCCTACCGCTCCTCCTCACGCTTCCGGAGTCGCCCCGCTACCTGCTCATCAAAGGACGCGTTAAGGAGGCCGAGGAGACCATCAGAAAGGTGCTCGGCGTGAGCGTCAAGCTTGAGGCCCCGAAAGGGGAAAAGAAAGCCTCGGTCGGAGACCTCTGGAGGAAGTATGGACGGGTTACGCTCATGCTCACGATAGCCTGGTTCAGCATCGCCTTCGCCTACTACGGCTTCTTCATCTGGCTTCCGAAGTTCCTCTCAGCCACCCTCGGAATCACCGTTTTCCGGAGCTTCCAGTACTTCATCATCACGGCGATAGCTCAGCTGCCCGGATACTGGAGCGCCGCTTATCTCCTCGAAAAAATCGGCCGGAAGAAGACCCTCTCATACTACCTCCTGCTCTCGGGAATAGCGGGCGTCGGCTTCTACTTCGCGGCAAGCGCTGGCAACGAGGGGGCGATAATCGCGAGCGCGATAGCCTTCAGCTTCTTCAACCTCGGTGCCTGGGGAGCCATCTACGCCTACACGCCGGAGCTCTATCCTACTGCAGTCAGGGGCACCGGAACCGGCTGGGCGGGAGCGATGGCGAGGATAGGCGGGGGAATCGCGCCCATCCTTGCCGGAAGGATAATGGAGCTGAGTGGGAGCGCTTTGGCGGTGCTCGTAATAGCGGTCGTTGCAATAATCGGCGCGCTGGACGTCCTGGCTCTGGGAGAGGAGACGAGGGGAAAGAGCCTTACCTGAGCTTCTCTTTTTACCCAAAAATCCCTAAAGCCGGCAGCAGGGTTATCGCCATGCTCAAAAGCCCGCCGAGGATTAGAGCCGGAACCGTCTGCCTCTTCTCTATGGCGAGGAGGTAAGCGGCTAAAGCACCGGTCCAGACGCCCGTTCCGGGGAGCGGTATCGCCACGAATATCGTCAGCCCGATGAAGCCCCACTTCTCCACGTAGGGGTGGGCCTTTCTCCTAACCCTTTCGACGTAGTAGAGGTAGAGGTGGGCCACCTTTCTGAGGGCTGTTTTTTCAAGCCAGAGCATCAGCCTGTCTATGTAAGGAAGAGCCGCCGGAAGAACCAGCGAGAGGAGCAAAACACCGAGGGATGCCGCTAAAAGCGTTTCCCAGAGTGGGTAGCCCATACCAATGCCGTATACTATCGCGTAGCGCCCCTCGAAGGTCGGGACGAGGGAGAGCAGGAAAACCTCAAGGAAGCCGTTCATTCGAACTTCCCTCCGAGGAGTGATTTGAGCAGGAGGTAGAGCCAGGGGGCAAAGAGCAGGCTGAAGAGGACATCGCCGAACCAGTGGTAGTGAAGGAACAGCCTCGTGAGGGCTATTCCAGCGGCGTAGGCCCAGAAGAGAGGAGCGTACTTTCTCCAGCGGTCCGAGCCGTAGGCCGCTATTACCGCCGCGCGGAAGGTGTGACCCGAGGGAAAGGCGTAGCCCCCTATGCCCGGCCCGTAGGGTCTCGGCCTCGGTTCTGCAAAGATGAACTTGAGGGCACCGACGGCGGCTAGACCTATCGCGACGGCGAGAATGAAAAGGAGCGTGTTCCGGGAAACCCTGCCGTTCTTCCTCCACTCGGTGATTACGGCAAATGCCCCGAACAGCGCGAGAAATATGTCGCCACCGAACCCCGTGAGAAAGTTCATCAGGGGCGTATCAACGAGGGGGAGCCTCGAATTAACCCATTCGTTTATTCCGTGGAGTAAACCGGCCGCCTGGAGAACCAGAACGATGAAAACTCCCGCTGTAAGCGCGGCAAACTTGGCATCGAACTTAACCTTCACCATGGCGTTTGAAGAAAGGCGAAGCCGTAAAAAAGCTTTTCTCTCACCGGCTCAGATTACACCCTCAGCGTAGAGGGCGTGGTAGGTCTTGAGGAGCGCCTGCTGGACCTTCTTTGGCCCGAAGGTCCTGACGGCCCTTCCGAGGCCCTCGTTGTAGATGCGGCGCATTATGAAGTCCGTCTCGCGGTTGAGGTTCAACTTTTCTTTGTTCTCAAGGTAAAGTCTCGCTATCTCCGCCGGCTCGTGATAGTTCAGGCCCTTGAGCCACTTGAGCGGGATACCGTCGTCAAAGCGCTTGATGACTTCAAAGCCTATCACCGTGACCTCGTCGTCGCCGTAAAGCTCGCCGTAGATTTTGCTCAGCTCCCTGACGAGCTCCCTGACGTCGGAGAAGCCATCGAGCTTTGCATCCTCGTTGGTGAGCTCCTTAACCTTCTTCTTCTCAACGCGGGTTATCCTGACCTTCGCTATGGCCGTGTCGCTCGGAGTTATCACGAGGTAGATTTCGCTCCCCGGTTTAGCTTCGTAGTCGCCGTAGCGTATCGTTGTGACCTTGTCTCCCCGGAGGATTCTTGATTTGTAGGCGGAGTCAATCAGCATGAACTTCCTTATCTGGACGCTCTTCCTCTTCAAGGTTCAGCCCCCTGACTATATCCAGAATCTCATCCAGAGAGTTCACGGTTGAATCCGCGTATTCGAGGTATTCAAGCTCCCTGTCGGCATATTTACCGTATCTGAACCACACGGTTTTCATACCCACCTGCTTCGCCCCGTAGATATCGGAATACAGTCTGTCCCCGACCATCACGGCCTCCCGGGGCTCCACCTTCATCTTCCTTAGGGCCTTCTCGAATATCTTCCTGTGGGGCTTCTTGACGCCGAGGTAGTCCGATATGAATACCTCGTCGAAGTAGGCATCGAGCTCAAGCCGGAGAATCTTCTCCCACTGCTTTATCGGGTCGCCGTCGGTTATTATCCCGAGCCGGTAGCCGGCCCTCTGGAGATCAAGGAGAACCCTCCTAACACCCTTAACGGTTCTCAGGTAGGCGAACTTGGTGTTGTGATACGCTATGACGCCGGCGGCTATCCATTTCGGATTGCTGGGCAGGTCGAGGCGCCGGAGCAGGTAATCGAAGTGCCTGCCGAAGTTGCTCCCGTACTCGTTTATCAGCTCAAGGAGCTCGTGGTAGGCGGTATCAAAGTCAACGGGGAGACCGTGACGCACCATGTTCTCTATCGCGTTTCGGCGCGCCATCTCGGCCAGCCTGCTCGTGTCCACGAGCGTGTCGTCCAGGTCAAAGAACACGACCTTTATCATCCCTTCACCCACCGCAGTCTACTCGTTCAAGATATTTAACCTTTCGGGAGGGTTCACTTCCTCTCGATGTCGAGGAATGGTCCTTTCCGCTTCTTCGCCTCCTCGCGGGCCCAGCGTGCGGCCTTGAAGTACTCGTCCTCGGCCATAAGTTCGTTGAGCAGGTCTTCAAGCTTCCAGGTTAGCGAGGTCTCGGTGGTCGTGGCGAAGATGACCCTGCCCAGGCCGAGGGACTTAACGGTTCCTATGATGCCCTTCAGGGTCTCGTTGTCGACGTCGTGCATTATCACGAACTTCCTCAGGTGCCAGTAGCTCGAGCCGCTCAGCTCCTCCGCCTTCTCAACGACCTCGCTCACGACCCAGTCCCTGCAGTACTCCGGAACCTCAAAAACCGGAACTGAAACGGCTTTCCGCAGTTGCTCGACTTCCCCGGGCAGAAATCCAACCAGCAGAACCTTTCCGCTCATCCTATCAGCCCCTTAACCCTTCTCATCAGCTTCTCCATGGCTTCGCCGGCGGGACAGCGGAGGAAAACGTCGGCTATGGGCGTTATCCCGCTCTCATCCGGGTTTATTTCGATAACCTTTCCGCCCGTTTCCTTGACTATCTGGGGAATGTAAGCGGCAGGATAAACGACGCCGCTGGTGCCTATGACCAGGACGAGGTCAGCCCTCTCTGCGAGCCTGAAGGCCTCGTGGAGGGCTCTCCTCGGGAGGGGTTCCCCGAACCACACGACGTCCGGCCGCAGGAGAGAGCCACAGTCCGGGCACCGGGGAAGGTCCTTCTCTGCCAAGAACTCCTCCAGCCTTCCGCTCCCCTTGAGGTTTTCCTTATAGTTGCAGGAGGTGCACCTAACGCGGAATATGTTGCCGTGGAGCTCGATGAGGGTTCTCGTCCCTGCCTCCCGGTGGAGGTCGTCAACGTTCTGGGTTATGACGGCCTTCAGAATGCCCATCTCCTCCAGCTCGGCCAGAGCATAGTGGGCCCTGTTGGGCTTTGCCGATTTTATCAGGTCCATCCTCCACTTGTAGAACTCCCACACGAGGTATGGGTCCTTCTGAAAAGCCTCCGGCGTCGCGAGTTCCTCGGGCCGGTGCTTTTTCCACAGCCCGTTGAACCCCCTGAAAGTAGGAACGCCGCTCTCAGCGCTTATTCCAGCACCCGTAAAAGCAATTGCAAACCTCGAACGGGCCAGGAGTTTGGCAGCCTCCTCTATCATGTTCACACCTACTCGGATATCCTTAAAAATTCTCCCCACCGTTTAGGACCCTTCCCCTGCCGTCCGAATAATCTTTGAAATACGCTTCATGTTTCCGTGCGAGGGTTTAAATTGTATTCATGAACACATCCGCGGGAACAGGGAGGTGAGAGGATGCCCATAACGGATGGAACCCCAAGGAAAAAGGTCACCACATCACACGGAAGGTACTACGCCGAGAGGCAGGCGCTGGCGAGACGGAAGAAGCTGAGAAGGAGGGCCGCGCTGATACAGCTCATGAGGAAGCGGAAGGGGGTCGCGGCGATAAGGACGAGCACGATACGGGTGGAAAAAGCGCATATCTCAAAGAACGAGGCGCTGGCAATACTCGTCGGTACCCAGATAGGGGCCGGCGTTCTTGGCCTGCCCTACGCGGCGAGCAAGGTCGGCCTTATCCCCGCACTGGGGGTTCTCACGGGCGTTATGCTCCTGATGCTCGCTACGGCGTTCATAGTTCTCAAGTTCTCGGCCGAGATGGGCGGAGCGCAGATGAGCACCATCGCCAACAGGACCCTCGGAAAGGCCGGCGGCTGGCTGATGTACGTGAGCATCTTCATAATGAGCTTCGGGGCGATTTTGGCGTACATTGCCGGAATGGGAAGCGTCTTCGCGAGCCTCTTTGGCGTCACTGACACGGTTGGAGCGGCGATATTCTGGGTCCTCGCTTCCTTCGTCGTTTACCGCGGCCTCGAGGCGAGTGGAAAGACCGAATTGATAATGAGCTACGTCATGCTGGCGCTCTTCATAGGCGTCACGCTGATGCTCGTTCCCCACGCCGAGCTTGAGAACGGCCTCTACACAGAACTGGGCGGAATACTGAGTATAACCGGTGTGGCAATCTTCGCCCTCGGCTGCCACACGATAATCCCCGACGTTTACAAGGGACTCGGGAGCTACGAGGAAACCAAGAAGGTCATCGTGCTGGCCTTCCTCATCCCGACGGCCATCTACGCGGTCTTCATGGCAGCCTTCCTGCTGGTCTTCGGAAAGGAGACCCCGGAGATAGCCACGCAGGGACTCGAGCTGCTCTATGGCCACCTCGGAAGAATCATCGGCAACCTCATACCTCTCCTCGCGATAACCACGAGCTACATAGGCATCGCACTGGCACAGCAGAGCAACACGGAGGAGTTCGTGAAGCTGAACAGAAAAGCCGCGTGGGCCCTGACCGTCGTTCCCCCCGCCGCGGTATACTTTGCAGGCGTCAGGAACTTCGCCGACGTGCTTGCGTTCGCGGGCGACACCGGCGACATGCTGGCGTTTATAGTGCTTCCAATCCTGATGTGGGTGGCGGCGAAGCTCCGCCGCTGAGTCTCCCTTTTTCAAATTCAAAAGGGTTCATCACCGTTCCATCTCCGTCACTGTGCTGCCCATTTCTGTACACGTGAACACATGCGGTAAGATTTATATTCCCCGCGCTCAAATCCCCATCGAGGTGTTCCACATGGCTGAAGGATACAAAGCATACCGCGACAGGGTTATGGACTTCCTTGAGGACCACGAGAAGTGGAGGAAGCACACGATAAACCTCATTGCCAGTGAAAACGTGACTTCTCCGAGCGTCACCCGCGCGGTGGCGAGCGGTTTCATGCACAAGTACGCCGAGGGCTGGCCCAGGGCCCGCTACTACCAGGGCTGCAAGTACGTTGATGAGGTCGAGCTCATCGGTGTCGAGCTCTTCACCAAGCTCTTCGGAAGCGATTTCGCCGACCTCAGGCCGATTTCCGGAACCAACGCCAACCAGGCGGTCTTCTTCGGCCTTACCCAGCCGGGTGACAAGGCGATAGTTCTCCACACCAGCCACGGCGGACACATAAGCCACATGCCCTTCGGTGCCGCCGGAATGCGCGGCCTTGAGGTCCATACCTGGCCCTTCGACAACGAGGAGTTCAACATCGACGTGGACAAGGCCGAGAAGCTCATACGCGAGCTCGAGCCAAAGATAGTCGTCTTCGGTGGCTCGCTCTTCCCGTTCCCGCACCCGGTCAAGGAGCTTGCGCCGGTTGCCAAGGAGGTCGGTGCCTACGTCATGTACGACGGTGCCCACGTTCTCGGTCTCATCGCCGGAAAGCAGTTCCAGGACCCGCTCAGGGAGGGCGTTGACATAATCACCGCCTCGACCCACAAGACCTTCCCGGGACCGCAGGGCGGTGTCATCATCTACAAGCGCTTTGGCGAGACCGAGGAGATTGCCAAGCTCCAGTGGGCCATCTTCCCGGGTGTGCTCAGCAACCACCACCTCCACCACATGGCTGGAAAGACCGTTACCGCGGCGGAGATGCTTGAGTACGGTGAGCGCTATGCTGCCCAGATCGTCAAGAACGCCAAGGCCCTTGCCGAGGCCCTTGCCGAGGAGGGCTTCAAGGTCATCGGTGAGGACAAGGGCTACACCGAGAGCCACCAGGTCATCGTCGACGTCAGCGACCTCCACGAAGCGGCTGGCGGATGGGCAGCACCGCTCCTCGAAGAGGCCGGCATAATCCTCAACAAGAACCTCCTGCCCTGGGACCCGCTCGAGAAGGTCGAGAAGCCAAGCGGCCTGCGCATAGGCGTCCAGGAGATGACCCGCGTTGGAATGATGGAGGACGACATGAAGGAGATAGCGCACTTCATCAAGCGCGTCCTCATAGACAAGGAGGACCCGAAGAAGGTCGAGCGCGACGTCTTCTACTTCAGGATGAACTTCCAGAGGGTTTACTACTCCTTCGACCACGGGCTCCCGCTCAGGGAGTGACCTCTTTTCTTCCTTTTCGCTGCAATCCCGTTTGAAGCGTTGGGAAGGGTTAAAAGGATTTTTGCACACTCTCCTCTGGTGGTGCGGCGTGAGGAAAATTATTCCAGTCCTGCTGATAGTTCTTCTGATTCCGGTCGGGTATTACTTCGCTTCCTACTGGGGAGGATCTGCCAACAGCGGCCCCGGAGAAGGGAACATCGCCCACGCTCCTACCGGAGGCTGTCCGATAATCGAGAACTCCACACCGGAGTGCCGGCCGATGAATGACTTCATGAAACTCAACAGGACGGTTTACTCCCCCAACGACACGATGGTCATAACGATAACCAACAACGGAAACGTCAACTTCACCACGAGCTACCACTTCAGCCTCTACAGACTGGAGAATGGAACGTGGAAGGAGGTTCCGGTGAACCTAATGTTCATAGAGATAGCCGTCATAATAGAGCCCGGAAAAAGCTGGGAGCAGCGGGTGAACCTGGCTGACCTCAACCTCGAGCCGGGCCGCTACAAAATAGAGAAAACTGTAGTGGTTACAGAGCCGGTGAATAAGAGGAGTATAGGGATTAAAGCCTCGGCCGAGTTCGACGTGAGGGGCTGATGGGGGCGGGCTGGTGAATCGGATCCTGGTTGTTTTCGCCGTCTTCGTTCTCCTTCTTGGAATTCTCTACGCCGGAACACGTGAGACAGCTAAAAACACACTCTCCGATGCTGGAACCGCCGTCATGCGACTCGACAAAGGCACCTATCGCGTGGATGAGGACCTCACCCTCACGATAATCAACAACGGAAGCGAGACCTTACTCGTGGGTGCCTCGTACAGGCTCTACCGCCTGGAAAACGGAAGATGGGAAGAACTCAACCTCGGGTTCTCGTTCACCGGTATAGGCTACACGATACCTCCCGGCGGCAACTGGAGCCAAACCGTGCCCCTTGTTACACACGTTTCTGACGGTGCCAGGAAGCTTGAACCGTTGCCGCCCGGCAGGTACAGGATTACGAAGACCGTGACCATTGACAGGGGGCGCTGTGGGAGCGGGAGTGACGGGATAACCCTCTCCGCTGAGTTCGAGGTGGTTGAATGAGGTGGAAGACTGGAGCTGGAATAACCCTTCTGGTGCTTCTCCTCTGGGGCCTCACCGGACCGCACTTCATGATAAGCCTCGATAAGCGCACGTATTCAGCCGGAGAAGAGCCGGAGCTGACGATAAGGAACGTCGGCCTAACCCCGATTTATTTCGGCCAGGGCTACCTCATCTACCGGTGGGAGAACGGGAGCTGGGTTGGAGTAAGAACTCCGTTTATCTTTATCGCCGTGCTCCACGACCTGTCCCCATTCCATTCCTGGAGGCAGAGTGTTGCCCTGAAATACCTGCCGGAAAACGAATCCCCAGGGGAACCCCGTCCCTATCCCGACCTTCCTCCCGGAAGGTACAGGCTCGTGAAGGAAATCTGCGGATGGCCCTTGGGATGCAGGAACGCGAGCGTGGAGTTTGAGGTTGAGGGTTGAGGAGAAAGCAGAACTGCCCAGTCACAGTAAATCCGGACACAACTTTTAAATAATTTACTTGCAAGTAATTTACTGGTGAGTAAATTATGTTCATCAATAGGCAGGCAGAGCTTTCCCTGCTTGAAGAGAGGCTCGAAAGAGGGAAGGCTGAGTTCATCGTCATCTACGGCAGAAGGAGGATCGGAAAAACGGCACTCCTCCTTGAGTTCCTCAAAAGAAACGGTGGAATTTACCTCCTCGCAAGAGAGACGAGCGAGGCCGAAAACCTCAGGCGGTTTTCCCAAAGGATAGCCGAGCACTTTAACGACGGTTTCCTCGAAAAGAACCCCTTTCAGAGCTGGGACGCATTCTTTGAATACCTCCATACGAAAGCCGAGAAAAGACTGGTAGTCATCATCGACGAGTTCCCATATCTGGTGAAGGCCAACCCCGCTTTGCCATCAATCCTCCAGGAGTACTGGGACTTAAAGCTGAGTAAAAGCCAGATTTACCTCGTCATCTGTGGCTCAAGCGTCTCGATGATGGAAAGGCTTCTCGGCTACAAGAGCCCGATATACGGCAGGAGGACGGCACAGCTGAGGGTGAATCCGCTGGGCTTCTTCGGGGCGAGGGCTTTTTTGCCCCGCTACTCGATTGAGGAGTTCGTTAGAGCCTATGGAATCCTCGGGGGAACACCAGCTTATCTCCTTGAGTTTGACGACTCAAAGAGCATCGAGGAGAACCTTAAATCCTACTTCCAGCCGGATTCCTTCCTCTACGGAGACGCCCGCTTCGTCCTTATGGAAGAACTCGACGAGCCGAGGAACTATTTCGCGATAATGGAATCCATCGCGAGGGGGAAGACGACGCTCGGCGAGATTATGAACGAAACGGGACTTGAGAGGGGGACCGTTGGGAAGTACCTCAGCGTTCTCATCGACCTCGGCTTCGTAAAGAGGGAAGTTCCAGTCACGGCGAGCAGGAAGAGCCGGAGAGGGAGATACTATATAGCCGACCCCTACTTCGCCTTCTGGTTCCGCTACGTTCACCCGAACGAGGATCTGGTGGAGACCGGACAGGGAGAGCTTCTCGTGGATATCATTATGGGCGACCTTAACGAGTACCTCGGCTGGATTTTTGAGGAGGTTGCACGGCAATTTTTAATCGAGCTGAACAAGGCTGGGGAACTTCCCTTCCGCTTCACCAAAATTGGAAGATGGTGGAGGAAGGGGGAAGAGGTCGATTTGGTGGCTTTGAATGAAAGGGAGAGACAGGCGCTCTTCGTTGAGGTCAAGTGGAAAAACCTTGGCGGGCGAGAGGCGCGGGGCATTTTGAAGGAGTTGGAGAGGAAGGCTGAGCTGGTTGGGCTTGAGGGGTGGGAGAAGCGTTATGGGATCGTTGCTAAGGGCGTGGAAGGGAAAGAAAAGCTAAACGATGAAGGCTGGCAGGTTTGGGACTTGGAGGACTTCGAGGAAAACGTTAAATTAGGATTGAAATGATAACCTCGTGTTTGGAAGGCCCGTCGAGAAATGAGTGAGCGTAATCCCCATTCACGAGGTTCTCAGGACAAAAATTAACGGCCTCCTCTGAGCCAACCCCTGGCAAAACTTTTTATTCTCCTCCCACATACCGAACCCTCGGCTGAAGGAGGTGAAAAAATGAAGTTCTGTCCAAAGTGCGGTAACCTCATGCTCCCTGACAGGAAGAGGAAGGTATGGGTATGCCGCTCATGCGGTTATGAGGAGCCCTTTGATGAAGAGAAAGATAGGGAGAAAACAAAGATTACCCAGAAGGTCGAGCACAAGCCCGACGAGGGAATCATCGTCGTCGAGCAGGACGTCACGACCCTGCCGACCACCAAGGTCACCTGCCCGAAGTGCGGCAACGATACCGCCTACTGGTGGGAGATGCAGACGAGGGCCGGCGATGAGCCGAGCACCATATTCTACAAGTGCACCAAGTGCGGCCACGTCTGGAGGGCCTACGAGTGAATGCGAAAGAGCTTGAGCGCGAAACCCTCAGGAAGCTCGCAGAGAAGGCCCTGAAGGAGCTTGAAGAGGCCTACCGGAGGACACCCGACACCGACAACGGAAAAGCTTATTTATTCCGCGGAAAAGAGAGGGTTAGGTTGATGCTCGATATACTGAAGGAGGGGTAGAGATGCCGTTCGAAATAGTTTTCGATGGTGCCAAGGATTTTGCCGATCTTATAGCCACCGCGAGCAACCTCATCGACGAGGCTGCCTTCAAGATAACCGAGGAAGGAATTGGAATGCGCGCGATGGACCCGAGCAGGGTCGTTCTCATCGACCTCAACCTCCCGGAGAGCATCTTCTCCAAGTACGAGGTCGAGGAAGAGGAAACCATAGGAATCAACATGGACCACTTCAAGAAGATACTCAAGCGCGGCAAGAACAAGGACACCCTTATCCTCAGAAAGGGCGACGAGAACTTCCTCGAGGTCACCTTCGAAGGCACCGCCAAGAGAACCTTCAAGCTCCCGCTCATCGAGGTTGAGGAGCTTGAGCTCGACCTCCCGGAGCTGCCGTTCACCGCCAAGGTCATCGTCCTCGGTGAGGTTCTCAAGGAGGCCGTCAAGGACGCTTCCCTTGTCAGCGACGCCATGAAGTTCATAGCCACCGAGAACGAGTTCATAATGCGCGCCGAGGGAGAGACCAACGAGGTCGAAATAAAGCTCACCCTTGAGGACGAAGGCCTGCTCGACCTTGAGGTTGAGGAGGAAACCAAGAGCGCCTACGGAATCAGCTACCTCGCGGACATGATAAAGGGCATCGGCAAGGCCGACGAGGTCATAATCCGGTTCGGCAACGAGATGCCCCTCCAAATGGAGTACCCGATAAGGGACGAGGGCAGGCTGATATTCCTCCTCGCCCCGCGCGTCGAGGACTGATTTCTTCCCCTCTCATTCCATTTAGTCCGGCTGGTGGTAGCGTGGACATCGTCAAGCTCAGGGAACTGCTAGAACAGGAACTTTCATCTCCGGACCTCACGGAGCTGGACGGGGAATTCTACCGCGAGTTCGACAGCCTAATTAAAGCCCTAAAGCTCAGCGCGGAGAGCTCCCGCGAGAGGGGCGAGGACATAGAGGAGAGGCTTTACCTTGCCCAGCTGGGAATAGCTGAGAAGCTCATGCGGGAGATAATCAAAATCCGGCTCCATAAAATCGTCGATCTGGCGGTTGAAGGAATACCCGGCGAGCTGACGGCCGAGGAGAAGAAGATATTCACGGTTCTGAGGGCCTTCATTGAGCGTGAGGAACTTGCCGTTCCCGAGGTCGCGGAAGAGGAACTTCCAGAGAGGGTCCCGGAGAGCCCGGCAGAGCCCTTGAAACGAACGGCCCCGAGCGAGGCGTACATAATCAAGATTGACCTTCCGAAGATACTCGACCCCGAGCTGAGGGAATACGGGCCGTTCAGGGCCGGCGACCTCGTCGTCATCCCCAGGAGCCTCGGGAAGGTTCTCGTCGAGAGGGACGCGGCCGAGAGAATAAGGATCGCCCCTTGAGGTTTCTTCGGATTGATTGACACCACAAAATTAAAGACCATCTTCAGAGTTTTTGACCGCCACAACCGGCGGTTTTGAAAGGACGTCAACCGGGTTAACCTCAACGAAGCTCCCTCATGAGGTTCGCCATCTCGAGCGTTGCCATCGCATACTCGAAGCCCTTGTTGCTCTTTACCCCCGCCCTGTTGAAGCCCTGGAGCTCGTCCTCGACCGTTATCACACCGAAGATTACGGGAACGCCGCTGTCGAGGGAGACCTTGGCTACGCCTTTGGCAACCTCGTTCGCGACGAGGTCGAAGTGCTTGGTTTCCCCCCTCACGACGGCGCCTAAAGCTAAAACCGCGTCGTACCCCCCACTCTCAATGAGCTTTTTGGCGGCAAGCGGTATCTCGAAGGAACCCGGGACCTTCACAACGTCCACCCTATCGACGCCGTGCCTCTCGAAGCAGTCGAGTGCTCCCTTAAGGAGCTCCTCGGTCAGGAGGTCGTTGAAGCGCGCAACAACGATGCCAATCCTTAGGCCCTTTCCTATAAAGGCCCCTTCGATTGTTTTTACCTCCATCAAATCACCTCCTAAACCTCGAAGGGCAGCCTGTGGCCGAGCTTCTCAGCCTTCACCCTGAGGTAAGGTCTGTTGTGCTCCGTAACC
Organism: Thermococcus indicus; assembly: GCF_006274605.1. Lineage (NCBI taxonomy): Archaea > Methanobacteriati > Methanobacteriota > Thermococci > Thermococcales > Thermococcaceae > Thermococcus > Thermococcus indicus. Next base: position 1,268,663 of record NZ_CP040846.1, on the reverse strand, counting down.
TCCCCAGGGGCCGGAACCGTCTCGACGACCTCGATTCCGAACTCCTCGAGGGCTTTGGCTTTTGCCGGGTTGTTGGTGATTAGCTTGACCTTGGAGACTCCCAAAGCGCGGAGCATCTGAAACGCAGCTTCGTAGGTTCTCTCGTCGGCCTTATGGCCGAGCGCCTCGTTTGCCTCAACCGTGTCGAGGCCATTATCCTGGAGCTCGTAGGCCTTTATCTTCTCCTTCAGCCCTATTCCCCTGCCCTCCTGGTCCATGTAGAGGAATATGCCCCCCTCCTGGGCTATCATCATTAGGGCATGGGCCAGCTGACTGCCGCAGTCGCACTTGAGAGAGGTCAAGGTGTCCCCGGTCAGGCATTTCGAGTGGATCCTTACCAGCGGAACCTCACCGTAGGGCTCCTTCACTATCGCCACGTGCTCCCTGAAGTCCAGCTCGTTGTCGAAGGCTATGATTCTGAACTCGCCGTAGCGCGTCGGCAGCCTCGCGTTGGCGTAAACTTTAATCAGTCCCTTCCTCCTCACGAACTCCTTCCAGACGTCGTCGGTTGTAAGGACAGGCAAACCGTGCTCCCTCGCGAAGTTGAGCGCGTAGTCCCTGTTGTGGGAATTGCCCTTCTCGTCGAGAATCTCCACTATCAGGGCGTAGCGTTTGAAGCCGAGGAGCCCCATCAGCTCCAGCGAGCTCTCGGTGTGACCGCGGCGCCTGTTCAGTCCAATCCCGCCGAGGAGCGGAAGATGACCGGGGTAGCGGAAGGCCTCGATGCCCAGCCCCTCGGCAATTTTTCGAGCGGTTAAAGCCCTCTCCTCCGCGGTTATCCCCGTGAACGTATCCCTGTAATCGACCGGAATCAGGAAGTTCGTTTCGCCCTCCTTGCTCGGGAGGGGGAAGAAGCCCCGCTTTAGAGCCTCGTCCATGTCCATCGTGAGGCAGAGAAGCCCCTTGGCCGAGAGCATGAAGCTGACGACCTCGGACGAGGCAATCTCCGCGGGATAAATCAAATCCGCTTCGAACTCCCTCCTGTCGTCTATCAAAACGACCGGCTTCCCATCGAGTACCGCTTTCCTAATCTCCTCCCAGTTCATGTTCTCGCCTCCATGATGCGCTTCACGTATCTGGCCAGGACGTCAATCTCGTAGTTCACCCTATCACCAGGCCTCAGGAGACCGAGGTTGGTGTTTTTGAGGGTGTACGGAATTACCTGGACCCAAAAGCGGTTGGCTTCTACCCTCGCAACGGTGAGGGAAACTCCGTTTAGGGCTATGGAGCCCTTCTCGGCCACTCCCCATCTCTCGGGTGGCATCTCGAAGGCCATCCACGTCGTGTTCCCGGAGCGTCTGACAGTTAAAAAGCGCATCGTCCCGTCCACGTGGCCCGTAACGATGTGCCCGTCGAGCCTTTCGCCGAGCTTCAAAGCCCTCTCTAGGTTCACAATTCGCGCTTCCCTCAAGTTCGTCCTCCTCAGGGTCTCCTCGCCGACGTCGAAGACCGCCCTCCTCCCATCGAACTCGACCACCGTTAGGCAGGCTCCGTTAATGGAGACGCTGTCCCCGGGTTCGACCTCGAAGGGTAACTCGACATAGAGCTTCCCGGAGGAGTAGCGGGCCCTTCCCGTCCCCTCAACGATTCCGCTGAACATCTCCATCACCTGGATAGGCGGTTACAAGAAAGCTCTCGCCGAGCCTCTCAATGGACTCGATCCTCAGCAGAAGGGCATAGTCGGCGTTCTCGACCTTTAGGCACTCGAAGGGCTTGATTCCGTTTCCGAAGAGCTTTGGCCCGTAGAAGAGGTAGAACTTGTCCGCAAAAGCTAAGAACTCGCACGCTATCCTTCCACCCTCGATTAGAATGCTGTCTATCCCCAGCTCACCGAGCTTCCTCAGGATTTCTCCAGGTTCCGTTATCGGGTAGGCCTCCGCTATGCCTTCGAAGAGTTCCGGCCTCTCGGTGAAGAATATCGCCCTCCCGTCCTCGAAGAGTTTGAACCTCCTTCCCGCCTTGATTGCTTCCGCAACCCTTCCGGAGCGGTCGAGGATTACCTTCACCTTCTCCGGGCAGTTTTCAAGCCGGCAGTTGAGCCTTGGATCGTCTGCCAGAACCGTTCCAGAGCCGACCATTATAGCCATGTGCCTCTTCCTGAGCTCTTGAACCTTCAGCCTCGCCTCTTCTCCAGTAATCCACTGTGAGGAGCCGTTTTCGGTCGCGATGAAGCCGTCAAGGGTCAAGGCGAGCTTTATCGAGACAAAGGGGGTTCCGGTGGTTATGTACTTGATGAAAATCTCGTTGAGCTTCCTTGCTTCCCTCCCTAGGACGCCTACCTCGACCTCTATTCCGGCCTTCCTCATCTTCTCGATCCCCCTGCCGGCCACGAGGGGATTGGGGTCTTCCATCGCTACCACAACGCGCTTGAAGCCCTCCTCGATTATCCTGTCAGCGCAGGGTGGCTGCTTCCCCCAGTGGGAGCAGGGTTCGAGCGTTACGTACATCGTCGCTCCTCTAACGTCGTGGCCCTTCCTTTTGGCGTCCTCTATCGCGTTAACTTCGGCGTGCCTTCCACCAAAGTTCCGGTGCCATCCAAGACCAATGATTTTTTCATCCTTCACTATGACAGCACCGACCATTGGGTTTGGATTAACCCAACCATCTCCTCGCTTTGCCAGCTCAAGTGCCAGACGCATGAACTTTCCATCCCCGGTGCTCATGGTCGAAGTTTTGTTCCAAAATTTTAAGCTTTTTGTTCCTAATTTGGAACAAAGTAATGTTTATATACCCGATTATATGTTCCTAAATGCGATGTCATATGCCGTTCTCGGTCTGCATGAGGGACTGCTACGACACATGCTCGATGGTGAGCGAGCTGAAGGACGGCCGGCTCAGGGTTAAGGGCAACCCTGAGCACCCAATAACGGCCGGCTTCCTCTGCCCGAAGGGTGCTTTGCTTCCGAGATGGTTCCACGCCAACGACAGGCTCAAAAATCCTCTCGTGAGGACAGGCGAACGCGGAAGCGGGAGCTTCCTGGAGACAAGCTGGGAAGAAGCCATTGAACTCGTTGCCACGAAGCTCAGGGAGATCATCGAAAAGCACGGGAGTGAAAGCGTCCTCGTTTATCAGTACGCCGGCGATAGGGGAGTTGTCAACTACGCCTTCCCGCTGAGGCTCTTCCATTATCTCAACACCGCCATGCTCGACTACGGTATCTGCGACAGGGCAGGGCAGGAGGCGCTTAAGGACGTTTATGGAACGGCAATCGGTATGGATCCTGAGGAGCTCAAAAATCAGAAGCTCATCGTCTACTGGGGGATAAACGCCTTCTGGACGAACCTGCACGGATTCACCTTCGCCAAAAAACACGGCCTCGAAATCTGGACGGTTGACGTTGTGAGAACCGAAACGGCCAAGCGCTCCGACAGGTTCTTTCGGATAAGGCCCGATACCGACGTCCTCTTCGCCCTTGGAGTTGCAAAGGTTATAATCGAGGAGGAACTCTACGATAGAGTCTTCGTCCGCGAGAACGTTTACGGCTTTGAAGAATTCAAGAATTATGTAAAAACATTATCGCTTGATTATGTAAGCAGGGAGACTGGGATAAGGGTTGAGGAAATAGAAACCTTCGCAAGGGAGTTCGCCGAGAAGAGGGGAATAATCCACATCGGCTATGGCTTCCAGCGCTCCCTAGCTGGTGGGGAGGCGGTTAGGGCGATTTCGATTCTCCCAGCGTTGGTGGGCCATCGCTTCGGCTTCATCTACGACATGAAGACGATAGACAAGAGCTACGCCGAGGGCGCTTTTCTGCGAACCAGACCGGCCAGGAGAATCCCCCAGATGAAGCTTGCGGAGTACATCGAACGGGGCGAGGTAAAGTTCCTCTACGTCTACAACTCCAATCCCCTCGCAAGCCTGCCGAACCAGAACCTGCTGAGGAAGGCTTTAAGAGAAAGCGACGTTTTCGTGGTTACACACGACATCTTTCTGACTGATACGGCCCTCTACTCCGACGTCGTTCTTCCCGCGAACACCTTCTTTGAGCGCCTGGACATAGCAGATTCCTACTACCACCGCCACGTGGCTTTAAACGAACCCGTTGCAAGGCTCTACGGCAAGAGCAACAGCGAGATAACGAGGCTTCTGGCGAAGGCCCTTGGAATAAACAACCCCTACCTCTACGAGAGCGACGAGGGGATCGTAAAGAAGGTTCTCGAACTCAACGGACTGAGTTGGCAGGAGCTGAAGGCCAAGGGCTTCGTCAAAGTTCCAGAAAAGCCAAAGGAGTGGGAGACGCCAAGCGGGAAAATCGAGTTCTACTCTCAAAGGGCAGTTCGGAGAGGATTGAGTCCGTTTCCAGAGTACCGGAAGTTCGAGGGGAAGTATCCCCTCCGGCTCCTCACCCCAACACACAGAATGACGATAACGAGCCAGTACCACAACACACACGGAATGATTGACCCCTACCTCTACATCAACCCTGCCGATGCCTCTGAGAGAGACATTGAAGACGGGGACACCATCGAGGTATTCAACGACAACGGGAGCATCAGAACGGAGGCCCGGCTTACGGAGGACGTTCCTCAAGGGGTTGTGATGCTCTACAAGGCATTTTGGGTTAGACTTCTCGGCTGGAACGCGAATTTCCTGACGGGGGATGAAACCGTCGAAAGGTATGGTAACGGCTCCGCTTATCATTCAACCTGGGTCGAGATCAGGAAGGTTTGAGGCAAAAATAGACTTTTTCTTCGAGATTTTGACAAATATTTCTGGATGTGTTTTTTAAAGTGGCAATTAACGGCCGGTATTTTTGCAGTCCTGATTTGGTCTTCTTAAACTGTTTGGATATTCGACAAGAAATTGCCCGTTAGACGAACCGAAAGATTTATATATTCGAACCAGTGAGGTTTATAGTGAAGAAAACATAGAAAAATGAGGTGATGGAAGATGGTAGTGATAGGAGAAAAGTTCCCGGAGGTTGAGGTCAACACCACCCACGGCAGGATAAAGCTGCCCGACTACTTCACTGAGAAGGGCAAGTGGTTCGTTCTCTTCAGCCACCCGGCAGACTTCACCCCGGTTTGTACGACCGAGTTCTACGCGATGCAGAAGCGCGCCGAGGAGTTCAGGAAGCTCGGCGTCGAGCCGATCGGGCTGAGCGTTGATCAGGTCTTCAGCCACCTCAAGTGGATGGAGTGGATCAAGGAGAACCTCGGTGAGGAGATAACCTTCCCGGTCATCGCTGACGACCGCGGCGACCTCGCTGAGGCCCTCGGCATGATACCGAGCGGTGCCACCATCACCGCCAGGGCCGTCTTCGTCGTTGACGACAAGGGTGTCATCAGGGCCATCGTTTACTACCCGGCCGAGGTCGGCAGAGACTGGGACGAAATACTCAGGCTCGTCAAGGCCCTCAAGACCAGCACCGAGAAGGGCGTTGCCCTGCCGCACAAGTGGCCCAACAACGAGCTCATCGGCGACCGCGCCATCGTTCCGCCGGCAGGGACAGTCGATGCCATCAAGGAGCGCGAGGAAGCCAAGGCCAAGGGCGAGATCGAGTGCTACGACTGGTGGTTCTGCCACAAGAAGCTTGAGTGAGCTTCTTCACTCTTTTGTTTGTTTTAAAAATAAAGATAAAGAGTCAATTGCTTTCTATATAGATCCCAACTGGAACATTGGTATCACATGTTCCTATATGATACGTATAAGTGCTGGTACCCAGGTAGATGTATTCTGAAATATCCTGACCAACATTATGCCACTGCCCATGATTTGTAATTCCCCCGTATATGTTAAGAGAACTTGAAGAGGTATAGTACATTCCGGCACTGAGCCCTGCAGCCCATGGAGGAACTGAACCACCGCTTAATGCCACTGCAAGCGCCCCTATTGGAATTCCAATTCCAAAATCTGCCGAGCATGAACCAGAGGCATCCGAGACCAGCAAAGCAATGCTTTTTGAGTCCCCGACTCCAAGAGCAGTAGCATACTTCATGTCGGTTCCACTGTATATCCAGTTCATAATGGAGGGATCAGGCAATCCGGACTTGCTTCCTCCGAGAATTTCATTTCCGCTTGTGTCAATGTCATTAACCCCTTCCTGGATCCTCTCTTCTCCAGTAGGCACACAGTTGTTTATACTGGCAGTGCAGTAGTACTCCTTCTGGTGTAGGTGGTATGGTTTTGCATAGATGTATATGTATCCTTTCTCGTTTGGTCCAAGAAGGAGATCTTTATAAAAGTAAAACTTGTTCTCAATGGTGTAGAAGTCATTTCCATATATGTCTAGACTTGGGGTATCCTTTTCTGAGATTTTGTAGCCGTAGGCTATCGTAAGTCCAAATCTGGTATAATAGTCAGTCACAATGTTTACGCTTGCAGTGACAACTCCAGAATAAGAATCCTTGTTGTCCACGATCAGAGCAGGCACTTCGATGTAGTCTGAAGGTCTCCACGAGAGGCCCCAGTCGGTCTTCCAGTAATAGAACTGTCTGTTGGACCCCAAAGGTGCTACCCCACCACTTTTCGTAGCAGCTTCAAGGGGAGATGAGGGCAACCTATGTATGTCAATTTTCACTGTCTTCGTGAATCCCTTAGCAACGTTGGCGGTGTTGTAGTTAACCACAGCAAAGCCTCTGTACAGCTTCTCGTTTTCATGATCCAGAATCCAGACAGAAATCATCAGTGAAGAGCCAATCCCAGTTGGGTAATCTTTTCCCCACTCGTTGAGAACAGACTGAAGCTTTTCATCGGAGAGTGGGATTCTGACTGTATTTCCTGAGTCCCAGAACTTCAGACGGCTTGGTTTTTTAAGGTCTCCATAGAAAACAGTCCTGTAAACTTCCCGCGTGGGAACCAGTGCATCTATCTGAACCTGAACTTCAACATCCTTTGATATCTCCGTAAGGGGCTTGCCCTTTTCATCGACCAACGCAATCTGAATTGCTGGTGGCAGGAGGGCATTTGCTAGATATACCCCCATTGTTCCAACCAACAAAAATGCCGCAAACAATGTCCCAAGGATTCGTTTTGGTGCCATTTTAATCACCTATCCAACGTCGGCATATCATGTTGGCACACTAATTCTTATAAATTTTTCCTTTTACTATAAGTAATCATTTCTGCTTTTTTTTCGTAGAATTATGTAATTCTAACGGTGTTACATCGAACCAAACAAATTGAAAAAAGCCAAAGTAAAGGCGTGTACATACCTGTCCATCATCAACTTATTCATAGCACCCTTCTCCTGAAGAGCACGAGAAGAGAGAGGAGCCAGACCAGGTGAACGGCCACCGCCACCGGAAAGTCGCCGTAATCGTTCAGAGCTATGCCCTCGAAGACCCTGTACGTCCAGTACGTTGGCAGGAAGGCCGTGAGCACGCTCCAATCCGTTGTGGGGTTTCTCCATATGAGGACGAGCTCCACCTCCAAAAACGGGAAGTAACCTCCGGCTAAAAAAGAAAAAGCCTTCAGCCTCCAACGCACTTTATAAAGGCGTCCCACATCTTGAACGGCCCGAGGAAGCAGGTAACGTAGCAGTTGCAGTCGAACTTAATGTCGGCGCATTCGAGGGCGCTGCAGATTGTACTTGGGTCGGCGGGATCAAGGCCATCCAAAGGCGACAGACAGGGATGTATGCTTCCCCAACCAGGCTTTGGAAGGCTGTTTTCCAGGTCATCGGCATAGCTGTTTATCGCCGCCCCTCCAACGACGGAATTCGTTTTGGGCATCGGCGGCCAGGGAATTATACAGTCAAAGCGCTCTATCGCCGCCCATACGAGGTGGAAGTAGTAGTTGAAAACAACCGCAGGCCCAAAGTTCTTGCTCTGAAGGCAACAGAGCTTGCACGCCTCACCTTCGACGGCACCGACCATCGCCGCCTTAAGCTTGCAGACGTCGCACCGGCCAGAATCGAGCTCTTCCGTAGCCCCGCTCCCCATCGGTCCAGTCGGGTACGTCCCCGAGTGCATCGAACTGAGCGTGACGCTTCCAATCGAAGCCGAGAAACCAGCGTAGCCGGGGCCGTTGGTCAGCGTCGCGTTTACTCCCGGGAAGAAGGGAACTACCAAGGTCCTGTTTTCGGCCATAGCCACCTCAAACCTCGTCTCCGCACCTCCAGACAGAAGTCTAATCTCGTGAAGCCCGTAATCGATGGGAACCTCAAGCATGCCCGTCGAGTTCGTCCTTCCGGCGCTCTCGCCATCAACTATTACCGTGACGTTTAAGGCGTAGAAGCCGGGGGGCATGACCACGACGAGGGAGAGCGTTAGGGGCTTTTCTTCTTCAGCCTCTCCCGGAGCCTTTGGGACGGTGAAGTACAGCGCGGCAAGGATCAGCGCGGTTATCAGGAGTGCATAGCCCTTCCTATCCCTTCTCCCAATCAGCACCGCGCCGGCAACTCCGATTGGAACGGCGAATATGAGAAGGGCGATACTCCAGTGGTTGGGCTCCCCTTCCTCCCCCGCCGGGGTTCTTTCGGTCTCCGTGGCGTTCGCAACGAAGAAGGAGAAGTAGCCCCTTCCGTCAGTCCATACCGTCCTGCCGGACACGTTTACAGGCACTCCCGGATGGCTGGCCATCCCGTAGATCACAGTTCCTCCTTCAACTTTCAGCGACCGACTCCAGAGGAGCCTCGGTCTCAGGTCGCTTACCACGGTGGTCGTGTTCATGTAAACGTCCTCGCCGTCGAAGTAAACGGCCGTAAGGTTGTACCGTCCCGCGAGGAACGTTGCGTTCCAGACTATCTCCTCGCCCCACCTCACGAGCTTTTCGTTGACGTAGAGAAAAACGGGGGCTGTGAATATCTCTTCGGGGGTTACCCACGCCCTGACGGTTCCGTTCTCGTAGAGGAGATGAACCTTCGGGCGGAGTTCATCTATGAGAACTAGGGTCCCGGGCTGCCCGACGTAACCGCCGCCGAAATCATGGGTCTCATCGACGTCGTAGAGTACGATGCCGTCAAGGTGTTCCTTGTTTACGTCAACGTATTCGGGCCTTATCTCCCTCTCCTCCCTGGTGGCGTTCTTCACCCCCGTTGGCTGTCCCAGAGGGACCGTGTTGAAGGAATGCACTTCAGACTTTAGCGTGGTGTTGAGCGTCCAGAGAACGCCTGAAGGGTCTATCAAAGCCAGAAATCCCCTTGAATCCATCAGGAGGATCCTGTTTCCAAAGGCCTTCACGTGCAGGGGCCTCTCACCCAGCTCCTTGAAGAAAAAGCTGCCGTTTTTCGGCGAGAACCTCACCAGTCCAACCGCGTCGCCATCCATTATGGCCGCATACAGAAAGCCGTCGTGGCCAAGGACGATGCCGTCCGGTATAAGAGAGGAATAGTTGGACGGAAACCGCCAGAGGTGGAAGGTTCCGTTCTCCGGCTGGAGAATGCCTATGCCGCCGCGGGGGCTCTCGTTCAGCTCGGCGGTGAAGTATATCCCTTCGGGAGTGGCGTAGGCATCGTAAACGTTCACAATTCCAGCCGATGAGAGGTCGTAGAAGACGAGGTCGTTCCCGTTAAGAACGCCTATTCCGCCGCTCTCGTTGATTTTTCCGGCGTAGTACGCCCTCCCGGGAACGGCAAAGACGTGGACGAACGATACCCCCGGATAGTCCCACATGTAAACCACATCCCCGAGGGGGTCGAGAACGGCGGGAGGGCCGAGGTTCACTGAAACGTAAACCCGGTCGCTCACGGATATCCCGTTGGGCTGGAACGGAAGGTTCCAGAAGATGAAGTGCGTCTCGTTGGTCTTCAGGCCGACCCTTCCATCAAAATCAGTGAAATAAAGCCCGTCCGGGGAGAGCCTCGGATGGAGTACCGCACCTCCGATCCACCAAACGGCAACCTTTGAGGAAGATACTGCTGGGAGCGAAAGGAGTGCGAGAAGGAACAACGCGAGGATGGACTTGCCAGCGGACATGTTCCCACCGCCCCGTATTTAGGACACTTCTACTTTGAAATTTATATGGGTTTTTGTTTGAGATCTGTAAATTTGGGCAGTTCAAGGAGTTTCATTAATTCTGCTGAATCACCAAAAAGCAAATGTTATGAAAAGTTTTGAGGATTCCAAACATTCCTTGTTTTCCAGTCTGGCATAGTAAAGGAGCAGTCAGAGCCTCCTGAGCTCCTCAAACCTTATGAGAACCTCCTCCTTTCTCCGTATGAGGTTCTGCCTGGCTACCTCCTCCCCATCCTTGATGTAAACCAGTGTCGGGACGTTGAGGACGTCAAAGCGGTTCACGAGGTCGTTCCATTCCCCTGCGTTGATGTGGACGACGGTTACCTCTTCAAATTCCCCGCTAAGCTCTTCCATGAAGCCCTCGACTATCCTGCATGGCGGGCAGCCCGGGATGGAAAACCACAGCACGACCTTTCCGCTTCCGAAGTTGAACTTTCCGTCATACTCGACTATCAACCCCATCACCTCAAATCCTTGCCCTCTTCAGCAGGAGCGAGTTCGTGACGACGCTCACGCTGCTTATGCTCATGGCTCCAGCCGCCCACTCGGGCTGGAACTGGATTCCAAAGAGGACGAAAGCAAGGCCAGCAGCGAAGGGAATCAGCATCGTGTTGTAGAACATCGCCCAGAAGATGTTCTGCTTTATCTTCGCCAGCGTCTTCTGGCTCAGCTTTATTGCCCTGACCACATCCATCGGGTCGTTCCTTATGAGGACCATGTCTCCGCTCTCCATCGCTATGTCCGTCGCGTTGCCAACTGCTATGCCTATATCCGCCTGGGCTAATGCCGGAGCGTCGTTTATTCCGTCGCCGACGAATATCACTATCTCACCCTTCTCCTGGAGCTTTTTAACCTCCCAGGCCTTGTCTCCCGGCAGAACCTCAGATAAAACGTAGTCCACCCCGAGGGCTTTCCCTATTGCCTCGGCCGTTCTCCTGTTGTCGCCCGTTATCATTCCGACCTTCTTGCCCATCCTGTGGAGCTCCTCGATGGCTTCCTTTGCCCCTTCCTTTATCGTGTCGGCTATGCCGATTACTCCAACTATTTTGCCGTCTATGGCGACGGTTATGGCGGTCTTTGCTTCGTCCTCAAGTCTGTGGAGTGTTTCCTCCACCTCATTCAGGGAGTAGTCGCTCTCCACCATGAGCCTCCCGTTGCCCGCCAGGACTTCCCTTCCACCCACGACTGCTCTAACACCTTTGCCAGTTATTGCCTCGAATTCCTCCGGCTCCTCAAGCTCAAGGCCAAGTTCCCGTGCCTTCCTGACCACCGCCTCTCCGAGGGGGTGCTCGGAGCGCTTTTCAGCAGAGGCGACGAGCCTTATAAGCTCTTTCTCGTCGATATCAAAGGCTATCACGTCGGTAACTTCCGGCTGTCCCTTCGTCAGCGTTCCGGTCTTGTCGAAGAGCACGACGGTTGCTTTCCTTGCCACCTCAAGCACCTCGCCGTTCTTGATGAGTATCCCCATCTCGGCGCCCTTGCCCATTCCAACCGTCAATGCCGTTGGAGTTGCTAAGCCGAAGGCGCAGGGGCATGCTATCACCAGGACGCTCAGCAGGGTCGTGAACGCGAACAGAACCGGCTCCCCTGCGATGAAGTACCAGTAGCCGAACGATAGCAGGGCTATTGTAAGCACCGCGGGTATGAAGTAGGTGACTATGGTGTCCGCCAGCCTCTGTATCGGCGGCTTCGTGTTCTGAGCTTCTTCCACAAGCCTGATTATCTGGGCCAGAACCGTGTCCCTTCCGACGCGCTTTGCCTCTATCCTGAGCACGGAGTTCCTGTTTATGGTGCCCCCGATGACCTCGTCGCCTTTCCTTTTGAGATTCGGAACCGGCTCGCCGGTTATCATCGACTCGTCCACGTAGCTCTCGCCCTCGAGCACAACTCCGTCAACGGGAATCCTCTCGCCGGGCTTCACTATCACGACGTCCCCGACTTTAACATCGCCTATAGGAACCTCAAGCTCCTCGCCGTCCCTTATCACGGTAGCTTTCTTTGCCTGAAGGCCCATGAGCTTCTTGATGGCCTCGCTGGTTCTTCCCTTGGCCCTTGTTTCGAGATATCTGCCGAGCAGAAGGAAGGCCATCAGCAGGACGCTGGCCTCGTAGAAGTTGAAGTCCTCCGGAATTACCCCAGCCGTCGCGAGAACGCTCGCGAGGTAAGCTGACCCTATACCGAGGGAGTACATGACCTCCATGCTCAGGTTTCTATGTTTGAGCGAACCCCAGGCCTTGCTGAATATTCCCCTGCCGGCGTAGACTATGGCCATCGTTGCCAGAATGAACTGGATGGGCATGAGGTAGGGTATCTCCACGCCGAAGCGCTCAGCCTGCATGGAGGCGAAGAGGGCCGTTCCGATACCCCACGCGACGGCGAGCTTCCTTTTCATGTCACGGAGGTGCCTCTCCCGTAGCTCTCCCTCAAGATCGTGGCTCTCCTCGCCCTCAACGCCGATGAACTGGTAACCCACGTCCTCAACGGTCTTCCTTATGTCTTCAACGGTCACAACGCTTGGATCGTAGCTTACCCTCGCGGTTTCCGTGCCAAGGTTTACGCTCGCCTCTAAAACACCGGGGAGGTCTTTCAAAGCAGTCTCTATCGTCCTGACGCACATTGCGCACGTCATTCCCCCTATCTTAATTACCGCGTCCCTCCTCTCCCTAACGACCTCGTAGCCCAGCTCCTCGATGGTGGCTATGATCATGTTAAGCCCGACTTCTGACTCATCAAATTTAACGTAGACGCTCTCAGAATTCAGGTTTGCTGTTGCCTCCTTCACCCCCGGGAGCTCCTTCAGAGCCGTCTCTATGGTTTTAACACACATTGCACACGTCATGCCGTTGACCTTCAAAGTAAGCTCCATCTTCCTCACCGGTACTTACTACACTTGAGGGCTTATGAGGATTATTTTTTACAATCTGGAAAGCTAAACCAGAGAATTTTTATAGTTTAGATACAAAAAGTGATCGGTGGATGGCATGAAAATAGACGATCTTGATCTGAAGCTAATCTACCTGCTCATGGACAACTCCCGGCTCAGCATCTCGGAGCTCGCTGAAAGGCTCGGCGTCAGCAGGCCGACGGTGAAGTCCCGGCTCGAGAAGCTTGAGAAGGAAGAAGTAATCGAGAGGTACACCATCAAACTCAATCCCGAGCTCCTCAGGGCGCACAATGTAGTTGCCCTCATAGTCAAGACAGAGGAACCTGAAAAAATGGAAGAGTTTGAAGAGATAATCGAGATAAACCGCTTCACGAGCAGGAAGTACCTCATAAAAATCGCCATTGAGAACATGGAGGAGCTGAGAAAGGTCATCGAGGGTGCCGGATTCGAGGTCATAGAGATAATGCCAATTCTGGAGAGCATCGAGAGAACGAATCCGCCAAAGGTGAAGGTTCCCTTTAAGTGCGACTACTGCGGCAAGGAGATAGTCGGGGAACCCATCGTGTACAAGTATCACAACAGGGTCTACTTCTTCTGCTGTCCGACATGTCTCAGGGAATTCAAAAAGACAAGGGAGAACATAGAAAAGCTCAAGCAAAAGGAAGAGAAAGAGGGGCACAGGCATTAAGGCTTCACTCGTCCTCCTCTATTCCCATCACCCTCTCGCAGTACTCGTGCATCTGGGCCCAGTTGCTACCCATGTGCTCCTCCATTTCCTCCTCCATCTCCTTATGCATCTCGGTGAAGTTGTCGCTGGCCATGTACTTCCCCATCTGCGCGTACATCTCGTCGTCCATCATGCCGTGCATGCCGTAGCCCATCATTCCGCCGTACATGTAGCCGCCCATCGAACCAAAGCCCCACCGGGGCCCGCTTTTCCTGGCTATATCAAACCCTCCGCTGTGGGCCATTCCCAACGGGACGGCTATGAGCGCTCCTATGAGGAGCCCGATAAACAGGGACTTCCACTCCATTTCGCATCACCTCAAATTTTGTTTTCCATGTATGCATTCATTCACCTGAATATAGGGCTTATTACTAACATTTTGAAAATTCAAACCCCCAAAATTTTCGGAAAAGAAATCAATTGCGCCGGGGAGATGAAATAATGAAAAGCAGTCATTCCCCAAGGAGCCTTCTCCTTCTCCTCTCGTACTCCTCGTCGTCTATCTCGCCCCGTGCGTACTTCTCGTCGAGTATCTCCAGGGCGCTCTTCTTGCTCCCGCTTGAGCTCTGCTCAACGAGCCATTTAATGAACCAGACTATTCCAGCGATTATCAGCACCCAGAACAGGAGCATGAATACCGCCCCGAACCAACCAAAGTAGCCGAATCCCATCATGTCGTGCCACCCTCATTCTCCTTCTCCGGCGTGAGCCAGGAATTCGTTTCCAACGCTTTCGAACATCATTTTGATCTCCTCGAATACTACTATGTGGTAAAGGCTATAGGGCTTATTGTTGGCAAAAGGGAAGATGCTATGGGGAATTTTTACAAAAAAATAAAGTGAAGGTCGTTTAAACCTTCAAAAACCTCGCGTTGATGGCCACTATCACCGTGCTCAGGCTCATGAGCAGCGCACCTGCGGCCGGGCTGAGAAGAATCCCGTAGCTGTAAAGCACGCCCGCCGCTAAGGGAATAGCGAAGGTGTTGTAGCCCGTCGCCCATGCCAAATTCTGCACCATCTTTTTGTAGGTAGCCTTCGCGAGATGCACCCCGGTTATGACGTCCCTCGGGTCGTTCTTGACGAGGATTATGTCGGCGCTCTCTATCGCCACGTCGGTTCCTGCCCCGATGGCTATTCCGACGTCTGCCTGGATCAAAGCAGGGGCGTCGTTTATACCGTCGCCCACCATCGCCACAACAAAGCCCTGCTTCTGGAGTTCCCCTATCTTTTCAGACTTCTGATGGGGCAACACTTCGGCGAAGAAGCCATCTAAGCCGAGCTCTTCAGCCACCCACTTCGCGACCTTGGCGTTGTCGCCCGTGAGCATGTAGGCCTTTATACCCATCTCGTGGAGCTTTTCAATGGCCTCCCTTGACTCGGGCCTTATCCTATCCGCCAAGGCCAAAGCACCAACGAGCTCCCCATCAAGGACCAGGAAGACAACGGTCTTACCCTGCTCAAGGACTTCCTTAACGCGCTCGTCTTCGCTCCACAGGCCCTTCTCCTTCAGGAAGCCGGGGCTCACGACGAACACTTCTTTGCCGTTGATAACTCCCCTGACTCCCTTACCGGGGAGAACCTTCGACTCGCTGACCCCATAGGGTTCAAGGCCGAGCTCCTTGGCTTTCTCGACTATTCCCTGGGCTATCGGGTGACTGGACTGGGCTTCCAGGGCCGCCGCATACTTCAGGATCTCCTCCTCTCCGAGCTGGTCCAGCGCTATTATGTCAGTCACTTCGAACTTGCCTTCGGTCAGCGTTCCGGTCTTGTCGAAGACAACGACCTGCACGTCCTTCGCTCTTTCAAATGCCTCCCTGTTCCTGATGAGGATTCCCTTCTTGGCCGAGATCGACGTCGAGACCGAGACGACCAGCGGAACCGCCAGGCCTAAAGCGTGCGGGCACGTTATGACCATGACGGTCACCATTCTCTCAAGGGCGAAGACGAAGGGCTTGCCGAGGTAGAGCCACGTGCCGAGAGTTATCGTTCCGGCGGTTATTGCTATGAGAGTGAGGTAGAAGGCTGCTCTATTAGCTAAATCCTGCGTCCTTGACCTTGTCTCCTGTGCCTGCCTGACGAGCTCGACGACCTGCATCAGGTAGGTGTCCTTTCCTGTCTTCTCTATCCTGACCTTTATCGCTCCCTCAAGGTTTATGGAGCCTCCAATGACTTCATCGCCCGGTTTCTTATAGACTGGCTTCGACTCACCTGTGAGCATTGACTCGTTTATGCTGGTCTCCCCCTCCACTATGATGCCGTCGGAGGGTATCTTTTCACCCGGTTTGACAAGGACCATATCGCCCTTCTTCAGCTCGCTGACCGGAACGTCCCTAATCCCATCGGGTGTCACGAGGTGGGCCTCCGTCGGCATGAGCTTTATGAGCTCTTCCAGGGCCCTTGAAGCGCCGAGAACGGAGCGCATCTCTATGTAGTGGCCGAGAAGCATGATGTCAATAAGCGTCGCCAGCTCCCAGTAGAAGGTCTTACCCGGCAGGCCAAAGGTCACCGCAACGCTGTAGAAAAATGCAACCGTGATTGCCAGCGCTATCAGCGTCATCATTCCGGGCAGTTTTTTCTTCAGCTCGTCCATTATGCCCTTCAGGAAGGGCCAGCCGCCGTAGAAGTACACCACCGCCGAAAGTCCGAAGAGGACATAGTGGTCGCCCGGAAAAGTCAGCTCAAATCCTAGAAAGCTCTGTATCAGCGGGGACAGAATCAGGATTGGAATCGTGAGTATCGCAGAAATTATGAACCTCTTCTTGAAGTCCTCCATCATCATCCTGTGGTGCTCCGCATGGGAGTGCTTGTGTCCTTCGTGCCCCTCGTGTTCGTGTCCGGCGTGTTCTTCATGGGCGTGTTTGTGCTCTTCATGTTCCGCGTGTTCCTCGTGGGCGGCCATCTCGTGTTCTTTGTGCTCGTGTTTTTCATGCTCTTCGTGTTCGATGTGTTCCTCATGCCTGCCTTTATGCTCCTTTGAGTTTCCCCCATGTCTCCGAACTTCAACGGGCTCATGTTTATGATCATCGTGTCTTTGAGGGTTGGGTATTTTTTTCATTCTTTTCTTCTTCATCTTCCTTACGCTCATCCCCACTTGGAGGGATACTTCCATCATCCATATTTCTCACCAGGGAGTTTTCTATCCGAACCTATATAACGTTCTTTATTTGAAATTTGAAAAACGGGAGTTCAAACTACCTCCACAACACCCTTCAGTATCTCCTCAACCTCTGAGGCGACCTTCAACAGCTCGTCGTTCCCGGTTATGCTCATAGCCTTCGTCGGGAGCAGAAGCCCCACATAGGTCTTTCCGTCCTTCACGTAGACTACCAGGTTGCACGGAAGGAACAAGCCGCTGTTGATGTCGATGCCTACGAGCTGGCTTGAGAACTTCGGGTTGCAGGCGCCGAGGATAACGTAGGGCTTCATGTCAAGACCGAGCTTCTCCTTGAAAAGCCGGTCAACCCTGACCTCGCTGAGGACCCCAAAGCCCTCCTTCTTAAGCTCCTCCTTGACCCTCGTCACAGTCTCGTCAAAGCCGGTCTCTACCTCGCGGAGGTAGGAGTACTCCATTTGCTCTTCCATTCCTTTCATCCCGTGCATGCCGTGGTGCCCTTTGCCCATTCCCTTGCCGTGGCCCTTGCATCCGCCCTTCATTTTCCCTTTACCTTTCATTCCCTTCATGCCACCCATCTTTTCGTGGTCCTTCATTCCGCCTTTCTCCATTTCATTCATTTCGCCTTTCATTTTGGATCACCTTTTTCTTTGTCAACACTTACTCTACTGGAGGAGATAAGAGGCTTGTCCTTCACATTATGGAAAGTCGGAAGGGCAAAAATTACCAGAATTAAGGTAATTCTCTAAGTTCCTTATAAACCGCCTTCAGAAACAGACCAATGCCTGTGTAGGAGATGGCCAGCATCATGGATTTTGTTGTTTTACATTTTCCCTTGAAAGCTCCCCTAAAGCTCCTGAGGAGGCTGGCAATTTTTATTCGCCCCGATTCAGGCCAAGCGTTTTTTCAGCCCCCACCGCTAGCCCAACCCTGAAGAGCAGGAGCGTCCAGAGGAACGAAATTACTGCCGTGGAGTACGGATAAAACCCGAAAACCCACACGAAGATGTTGGAGGCAGGAACAACGGCAGAGAACACGAACCATACCCTGCTCTCCCTTGAGCAATACTCCGAATCTCTGTAGGCGGAGCACATGAGCCACATCAGGGCCGGGAAGCCCAGCCAGTAAAAACCCGTGACAAGAAGGGACTCGGGATGAAACCCATTACTTCCAAAGTAACCCCCCAGGAGTGCTAAAACCAGTTCGGCAATCCACCAGCGTAAAAATAAGATGAAAGGAACTTCAGTCCCGTAGAGCTTCATTATCACCACCGTAGGTCAAAGAGGAATCGGGATAAGGACCAAAAATACCAAGAGCCCAGCTAAAACGCAAGATAAGTAAGACTTTCTCCCGGAACTAATTCGTTTGCCTAGCAGTAGCATAGCCATAAATAGCCCGAGTATCAGAGCCACCTGTTCCATAATCACCCTGAATGGAATCCAGCCATTGTAGAAAAATCTCAATATTGATCCGGTAATACCAGCTAATGCAAGTGGCATGGTTGATTTTAAGTAGGTTTCCAAGCTTGGTAGAATCTTCAGGACCAGTTTAAGTATTCCCAAAAGTAATGCAGACTGGATAACAAATCTCAATCCCGCCACCAACACGGCCAACCATATTCGCGAAAGCTCACCATTTAGGACAACGATCATCCAGTAAAAACCTACAATCTGATAAGAGTAGACAACAATACCCCACAAGAACAATAGTAAAAACCAGAGGAACAATTTACTGACCATTCTCATCGGTACCCCTCCGAGTTTCTTTGTATTTTTGAAAACCCGCCCTAAGTATCCCAATCACAGATACCCCAAATAACAATGCTGGAACCCACAATTTTATGCCGATTAACATGCTGCTTAATCCCTCTGAGGAAGTCCACCAGGCCAAAAATGTGCCACCCAATAGAAGATATCCAAAAAGTGCCCCAAATACCCCCCAAGCAAAAAGGCCACGCTTGTACTAAACGCTGAATAATATCTATTCTTTTTGATATATACAACCACTCCAATTAGCAGGGAAGTCCAGGGAGTTATAGCGGCCAGTATCCCTCCTAAAAAATATAAAAAGAGATTGTTCTTGTTGATCTTCACTTTCACACCTCCTCAAATATGAGTGCATCTATGTTCGCTCCTGAGAGAAGAAGTGCAATTGCGGAGCTAGGTGTATTTTTCATCAGGCTCCCTCCGGAGATTTTTGTGATTCCCAGAAAATGTTCTCACAGTATTAACCAAGAATGCAACAAATAATGACACTGGAACCCACCACATGGTATGCCATTGTTCAAAGTAGGAATTACCATAAATGAAAAACCATAATCCTGCACCAAATAATTCCCCTACCAAGAAAAGCATATTCCCGCGGAATGTAGAGAACACATGGTATTTCAAATCTATAAGCTTTACAAGAAATATTCCCACAAGTGCCGTTAGCAATGTTGCCGAGACTAAAACACCACATAAAAAAGAAAGAAGAAACGCAATCATTTTTACACCTCCTTGAATATTGCAACATCCACATTATAGCCACTTAAAAGCAAACCAATTATATCAACTAATGCACTAGTGCTACCCTTAGTAACAAATTCTAGTAACTTTTTGCCTTTGTTTGTAAGCCTGCCTTTGATTCCCAATTTTTCGAGTATAGTGTCTAGAATTGGCCACTCTGTCATTCCAAGAGTTATAATCCCATGGGTCCCATACCCAGCATCAAACTTCACACCCATGGTCCACCATCCACCTAGACTAACCCAACTATCGTAATTTGCAACAACCACTTTGTACCTGTAGTTACCAACGCCAAAAGACTTCATTGAGTATAGTTTAAAATTGTGCCCATTGAATGAGTATGTAGTCATGTCGGGCATTATTGTTATTGTGAGATAACCTCCGAGAGGCACCCATTTGAATACAGAGACATCAATATAGCCCCTACCGTTGTGCTTGACTTTGTAATACCATGCGTAACCAGCTCCTGTCCCAATGTACTGGCGGTGCTTCTCTATAATTGCCCCACTAGTGCTTTCCAAGCGAGTCATAACTACACTTCCAAGTCCAACTTGGTTCTGAGGCTTTATAGGCTCCTTCTGAAATGGCATTGCCATGGCACTTCCAGCCGTCACTCCAAGCAGGAGCAGTCCCAAGAGGACTGCCACCAAAGGACGCCACTTCAAGGGACTCACCTCCAAGAGTTTTCAATGGACATAAAATCCAAGTCCTTAAAAGTTTTTCTCTTTGATAGTAATTTATAACCAAAATGAAAAAAAAAGATTCTAACCGTTGAAAAATGACTCCAATTAACGAAAACAAATTGAGTAAAAGAGAACCCAAAACTCGCTAACCTGGTGAGGCCATCAACGAGCCAACCAAAGACCGCCCCACAAGGAAACTGAGTAAACGTCCCCTACCCTGAATCGATTCACCATGAGCAGCACAAAGAAGGCCAGAACCGAATAGACAAGCCACGTCATTATGAGTCCCAAGAAGGTATCATCCAGCCTCCACCGCGTCCAGGACATCATCTCCGAGTAGAAGAAGAGAATGTAGCCCAGAGAAAGTGTGGAGAGGAACCTCTTGAGTACCTGCATTTTGATCGCCATAGGTGCACCGCTCCCAAAATGATTATTAATGAAAACCACTCATAAAAATTATTATGACCAAGATAATTCTCACGACCGGAGAAGGGAAGAAAACCGAGGCCGAGCACTTCGTGAGGCTTATGGAGATCTCCGCGCCGGAGTACTTTCCGGCACTCCTCGGGCCGAAATTCCGGGAGGTCTTCGAGAGGCTCTTCATTGAAAAGGCCAACCTCTTCAGCCACGAGCACGTTGTCTTTGCGGTTTACGAAGGCCAAATAGCCGGAATGCTCCTGAGCTACGACTGGAAGACCAAAGAGAGGGAGGAGAAAAGAACGGGCTGGCTGATGATGAAGACCCTTGGCTTCGACTTTCTAAAGAGGCTCCCGGCTTTTCTGAGCGCTGGAGGGGGCTCCGGCAGGCTTGAAGAAGGGGACTACTACGTCAGCAACGTTGCCGTTTATCCAGAATTTCGCGGGAGAAAGATAGGAAAGGCCCTGATGCTGAAGGCTGAGGAGCTGGCGAGGGAGAGCGGGGCAAAAAGGATAGCCCTCGACGTTGAGAGGGAAAACAAGGTCGCCATTGCCGTCTACAAAAAGCTCGGCTACTCCGTTGAGAGGGAGCACACCGTAGGACTCGAGGGGCGGACTTATGAGTTCTACAGAATGGTGAAGGAACTGAAGAGAGAAAGATAAAAACAGAGAGCTTCACCTCAGAATCCTCATCGCGTTGAAGACCGCTATGAGGGCGACACCAACGTCGGCAAATACCGCCTCCCACATCGTCGCCTCCCCGAGGATTCCGAGGCCTATGAAGGACAGTTTAACCGCTAAGGCAAAGATTATGTTCTGCCACACTATCCTCTGCGTCTTCCTGGCTATCCTGATACCCCTCGGCAGCTTGGACGGCTTGTCGTCCATTATGACGACGTCAGCAGTCTCTATTGCCGCGTCGCTTCCGAGCGCGCCCATCGCAACGCCCACATCGGCCCTGGCCAAGACTGGGGCGTCGTTTATTCCGTCTCCCACGAAGACGACCTTTCCGTCCCCTTTCTCCGCCTCAAGTTCTTCTATTACCCTCACCTTGTCCTCCGGCAGGAGCTCCGCATAGAAGCCGTCTAACCCGAGTTGCCTCGCTATCTCCTCGGCAACGTCTCTGCTGTCCCCCGTGACCATGACGACCTTCCTGATGCCAAGGCGCTTGAGCTCCTTCACAGCGAGCGGGGCGTCCTCCTTTATCTCGTCCGAGATTATTATGTAGCCGGCGTACTTTCCGTTGATGACGACGTGGGCCACCGTTCCCTTAACCCTGCACGTGTCGTGCTCGATGTTAAAGCGGTGCAAAAGCCTGTCGTTTCCGACCATGACCTCCACGCCATCTATCTTCGCCCTGACGCCGTGGCCGGCTATCTCCTCGTACTCGACTATCTCCGCCTCGTTGATTTCCTCACCGTAAGCTTCACGTATCGCCTTGGCAATCGGGTGGTTCGAGTGGGCCTCCGCCAGAGCCGCGAATCTGATGATTTCTTCCTCGCTGAAGCCGTTCCTCGTTTCCACTTTGGTGACCTTGAAGACCCCCTTGGTCAGCGTGCCGGTCTTGTCAAAGGCGACGATGCTGGCATCTTTGAGGGCATCGAGGTAGTTGGAGCCCTTGACGAGTATGCCCTCCCTGGCGGCCCTTCCGATACCCCCGAAGTAGCCGAGCGGGATTGAGAGGACAAGCGCACACGGACACGAAATCACGAGCAGAACCAGCGCCCTGTAAACCCACGTTGAAAATGGATCTCCCGTAATCAGCGGCGGAACCGTGGCTATGAGCCCCGCCATGCCGACGACGGCAGGCGTATAGTAGTGGGCGAAGCGCGTTATGAACTTCTCGGTCTTGGCCTTTCTGGCGCTGGCGTTTTCGACGAGCTCGAGGATGCGAGAGATTGTTGACTCGCTTAGCTCCTTGGTCACCGAACTTTAAGGACGCCTGATAGGTTGACCATGCCCGACAGGATTTCCTCCCCTTCCTTCACCGTCCTGGGAACGCTCTCCCCCGTTAAAGCGGAGGCGTCAACGGTTGAGTCGCCCTCAATCACGAGTCCATCAACGGGGACCCTCTCGCCGGGCTTGATAATGATAACGTCCCCAACCTCCAGCTCCTCCGGCTTTACCTGAATAACCTCACCGTTCCTGAGCAGGTTTGCATACTCAGCCTTAAGGGCAAGCAGTGCCTTTATCGAGCGCCTTGACCTGTCCACGGCCATGTCCTGGAAGAACTCTCCCACGACGTAGAAGAGCATCACCGCCACTCCTTCCGGATACTCCCGGATTAGGAAGGCCCCTATGGTGGCTATCGCGATGAGGAAGTTCTCGTCAAAGACGTTGCCGTGAAGAGAATTGACAACTGCGCTCCTTAAAACCCTCCAGCCGGATATGAGGTAGCTGGCAAGGAAGATGCCGAAGACGAGGGCGTCGTCTATGCCGTAGTAGTAGCGCATTACTATGCCTATCGCAAACAGGGCCAGAGAAACCCCGATCTGGTACACCGTCTTCCAGTTCATTTCTCCGTGGTCGTGAGCGTGTTCATGACCGTGCTCGTCAGCCTCCATGACCTCAACGTCCGGCTCGACCTTCTTGATGATCTCTTTCGCTTTTTCAACATCACCCGTTATGATGGCCTCCTTGGTGGTGAAATTCACAACGGCGAACTCGAAGCCCTCCTTCTTGAGGGCCTCCTCTATCTCGTATGCACAGCTCGCGCAGTCGAGTCCCTCAAGCTTGAGTTTGGTAGCCATCACTTCACCTCCGAGAGGTGCGCGAGGGCGGTTCTCAGTATATCCCTGATGTGCTCGTCGTCGAGGCGATAGAAGACGTTCTTGCCGTCCTTGCGGTAAGTTACGATCTTCCTGTCCTTGAGGATGCGAAGCTGGTGCGAAATAGCGGATACGGAGAGCCTGGTTATCGCGGATAAATCACAGGTACAGAGCTCTCCGGCTTCCATTAGCGCGAGCAGGATTTTAAGCCTCGTCGGGTTCCCGAGGGCATCGAAAAAGTCCGCTACCTCCAACACAACCTCATCCTCCGGCAGATTTGCCTGGGCCTCCAGGATTCTGTCCAGATGTTCCTCGTACACCTTACACACTTCGGTCATTTTTCATCACCTCTACATTTGAGCAGTTGTGCAAATGTCTTATAAACTTTTCCCGATAAGGACTGCTGACATCAAAGAAACAGAAAAAATCATCGCGAGAGCTCAAAGTAGAGAACCCTGTCTCCTGGGGAGCAAGAAGTCGGGCACAGGTTCTTTAACGGACAGGCGGAGCAGCTCTCCTGCTCATTAGACTTAAGATAACCCAGAGACTTTAAAATCTCTATTGCCCCGAGGACTTTTTCTTCCTCTACGCCGAGTTTTTTGGCAATCTCCTTTGGATTGCTCGTTCCCTCTTCAATAAGCCGGAGCACATCCTTCAGCATTTATACCACCTGGGGCACTACAACCCTGACCGGGTCATCAACGACGAGGAACTTAGTCTCGTAGGCGCACTCAAGGACTTCGCACCTCAGTATTTCCTCCGGCGTTCCCGTTTGCAGAATTCTGCCATCTTTCATTATCGAAACCCTGTCCGAAAACAGTGCTGCCATGTTGGGGTCGTGGAGAACCATCACCACTCCCACCCCGTTCTTTGCGAGCTGCTGAATCTTTTTCATGACGAGAATGGCGTTTCTAAGGTCGAGGTGGTTTATCGGTTCGTCGAGAAGGAGGTATCTTGGGTCCATCATGAGTGCCCTCGCAATCAGCAAAAGCTGCATCTGGCCACCACTGAGGGAAGTGTAAGGCCTCCCGGCGTACTTTTCAAGCCCGAACATCCTCAACAGCTTGTATGCTCTTTTCCGGTGTTTTCTGGTTGGGGCTCCAAAGAGGCCTATTTCAGGTGCCGCACCGAGGAGAACGAAGTCAATCGCCCTGAAAGCGAAGGCCGGGTGATGCTTCTGAGGAACAAAGCCGATCTTTTTAGCCCTTTCATTAACCGGGAGCTCCAGCACGTTGTGTCCATCAACGAGCACTTCCCCCTTATGTGGCCTCAGGATTCCAAACATGAGCTTGAGTAAGGTGCTCTTTCCGGCTCCGTTCGGCCCGAGGAGGGACAGTATTTCTCCCTCTTTCACCTCAATGCTCACATCTTCAAGGGAAAAAGAGCCGTAGGAGAAGCTCAGGTTCTCAGCCTTTAACATCTCCTCCCCTCCGGAAATCTTTTCCGAACATCTCGTAGAACCTCTTCAATCTCTTTGCGAACGCCTCAATCTCTTCCTCGCTGAAACGACTCTTCTTCTCAAGTTTGCCCCCTATCATTGAGTAAACCCTTTCGAGAACTTTTCTGTCGTGGTCATCGAGCTTGTCCGGGTCGAGCTCGCCCCCAACGAGCTTGCCGTAAAAGGGGGCACCTCGAAGGCTTCAACCAGCGGCTTTGAGTAGAGTATTCCCCCGTGGAGCTCCCCTCTGAAGACCACACCGGATGTATCGAGCGCGAGAAGGAGGAACGCCTTGGGAACTTCCTCCAGCTTCTCTTTGTACCTCTCGATGTACTCCATCATCGGCTTTAGCGGCCCGTCGCCGTAGATTGGGGCGACGAAGACCACGAGGTCATAGCTTTCTGGCGATGGAAACTTTTCCACGTTAACAATCTCCGTTCCTTCTCCGAGGGTTTTTCCAACTATCTCCGCGGCCCTCTTTGACGAGCCGTACCTGGTTGCGTAAACAACGAGTGCCTTCAACTCCATCCACCCCCCGTTTTTTTGAGCAGGTATGCGAAGAACGGGACTCCTATTAGCGTCATTAGGATACCAACCGGAACGTCGAAAGGAAGCAGTCTAACGAGCACGTCCGCCATCACGGTGGTGGTTACCCCAATTGAAACGACTGTCGGGGTTAGACTGGAGTGTTCAGGCCCGACAATCATTCTCGCTATGTGGGGAACCACGAGACCGACCCACCCAATCATTCCGGTGAATGACACTATGCACGCAACGAGCGCCGAGGCAAGGAAAACAAAGATTGTCCTCCACAGGGTCAAGTTAACTCCCAGCAGTTCCGCTTCCTCACCGAGGCTCAGGACGTCGAGCTTGAAGGAGAGGAGGTATATCACAACCCCGATTATTGAGACTGCAGGAAGGGAATACTTTATCATCCACCACTCGGCGTTTGAGAAGCTGCCCATCATCCAGATGACTATTCCAGAAAGGCCCTCATTGGGCAGGAGAATCAGGAGTATTGAGAGCACTGCCGAGAAGAGGGCCGAGACTATGACGCCACCGAGGATGAGTGAGACGGGGGTTAGTCTGCCACCCATCCTCGCTATCATGTAGGCGAAACCAACCGCCACCATTCCAAAGAGGAGCGCCAATGGGGTTATCCCAAACTGGGGCAGAAAGGCAAAGCCCAAGGCCGCACCAACCGCCGCACCGGCACTCACGCCGAGGAGGGAACCCTCAACGAGGGGATTCCTGAAAACAGCCTGAAAGGTCATTCCAGCCAGACTCAACCCTATTCCAGCGGAAACGGCGAGCAAAGTTCTCGGAAGGCGGATGTTCATTATGATGGTTTTTCCAATTTCATCGAGCGAGAACGGATTGGTCGGGTAGCTACCAACGAATATCCCGAGGAAAATGGCCAAAATTGGAAGGAAGACGAAGAAAGCCTTTCCAAATATGGAAGAGCTCACAGGCATTCTCTTGTAGTGTTCCATCCCGCTCACCCCTGTCCGTAGAACCTCTCAAGGAACTCCTTCTCCTTATCTTTCCAGTCAGGGTAGTGTTCCGGATATACGGCCCTGCCGACCTGCCACATTCCCACCGCCATCCTCGGACCCCAGCGGAAGTAGGAACCTTTGCCAAGGTCGCTTCTGAGAACTACAACCCTGCCTTCTTTGACGGCTTTCATACCCTTCCAGACCGCGTCGTTGAGCATCTCTTCCTTCAGCTTCTCAACGTCCTCGGGCTTGGTCATGGGGCTGGTCGTGAGTATAATCACGTCCACGTCTTTGTAGTTGCTTATTATCTTCTCCTTGTCCATCTGCACCCTAACCGGCATTCTGCCCTGAACGGTTACGTTAACCGCGTATTCACCGCCGATAAGCCTGACCACCTCGGCGAGAATGTCGTTGCCGTTGATTAGGTAGAGCTTGCCCATTATCGGCTGGATTATTATGACCATCCTTCTTTCCCCGATCTGTGCCGATATCTCCTTAACCTCGTTTACCTGGGCATTGAAGTAGTCCATGAACTCTTTAGCCCTGTCTTCCTTTCTGAAGAGTTTGCCCATTATCTCGAAGGTCTTGGCCACGTCCTCAAGCTTCTCCTCCCTGAGGAACACCACGGGTATTCCATGGTTTTCGGCCTTCTTCGCGAACTCCTCGGGATTGAACATGCCGGAAAAGTGCAGGTTTATTATGACGTCCGGATTGAGCTCTATCACCTTCTCCCAGTCCTCTATTGTGACGCTTCTCGAAACAATGGGCTTTGCCTTCAGGCTTTCTGGCAGGAGACCGTTCCTCATCACGGCCATAGAAACTCCAGCAACTTGCTCTTCAGCCCTAAGAATGTGGACGACTTCAAGGGCCGTTGAGGGGAGCACTATCGCCCGTTTAACCGGGAGTTCGAGTTCTACTGTCCTGCCCACGGCATCGGTCAGGGAAGTCCCTTCGGGAGCTGTGGGAGTTGGCGAAACTTTCGTTGGGGATCCCTCTCTGGCGGATTGTGTGGGGGACGTTTCTTGGACGGGAGATTCCTCCTTAGTCTGTAGTGTCTCTGAGGGAGCCTCTTCTCCTCCACCCAGACAGCCGGTCGAAAAAACTATCAGCACCGCAAGGAATATGCCAACTAGTTTTTTCATACGACTTCACCACTTTCAGTTTTTAAAGATGAGCTGGAAAACTCGCAAAAGCGGTTCCGCAGATAATCGAGGCACATCATGTACGCCAAAGTGTTGGCCCAGAAGAGCCCTCTGGGAGTTAACCTAAACCCGTTCCCATCAAAAACGCCCCAGCCTTTTTCAATGGCCAGCTTCAGGGAGGGAAATTCCTCCAAACCACATTCTCCCAATTCAAGCTCACCTTCAAATAACCCCGACAGGAACCTTTCCACTTCAAATGACTCGCTCGCGAAGATCATTACTCTGTACGGGTTTTGGATGTAGGCTCTAACTCCCGGCGGGTGGAAGGTCTGGTAAAAGTCCACATGTCCTCCAGCCCCACATCCAATCCCGAGGAGAGGTATCCATGGCCGAGTAAATACCCTCGAATATAAGAATTCGTCCTTCCCACTGGTGAAGTGGTTCATGTTGATGTGCCCGTAACCGTTTTCCCTTAGGATTTCGTATGCTTTCAGAAAGTCCCTCTCGTTTTCTTCAACCGATGGATGGGGGTAATCTTTTGTGTATCCAGTATGCTCCAGCGGGTAAATGGATAATCCATCAACGCCGAGTTCTATCGCTGTTCTGATGTCATCAATGAGCGTGTTCCCATAGGGCAAATCGTAGAGCAAATCTATCGAGACTATGAAATGCTCCCTTGCCAGCTCAATCTTTTTGATTATCTCATCCAGTCCGGATTTTCTGCCGAGGAAAAGTCTTTTCTTTTCGTTGAACGTCTGGATTCCAAAGCTAACCCTGTTCACACCGAGAGATACGAGCTCCTCGGCTTTCTCTCTCGTGAATTCCCTCACCGTCGTTTCGACTGTTATCTCCTTCGGTCGGGATTTTCCTCTAATCGAATCAATTATCTCTCCAAGCTGCTCACCCGACAGCAATGTGGGCGTTCCCCCGCCGAAGTAAACCACCTTTGCTTTGAAGGATTTGAACCTTTGAAGTTCCCTCTTTACGGCATTGACGTAGGAGTCAAGGGGAACACTTGGCTTTTCCCGATAGAGTATGCAGAACCTGCAGTTGTTTAAACAGAATGGCACATGAACATAAACGAAACCTTTCCTGTTCCGGTAGAGCTTTGGAAGGGAAACCTCCACGGGTTTCTTAAACCTTCTTAGAGGGGAAAGGGCGGAGTGGTGGGTTTTGACCCACTTCATGCCCCTCCCCCCGGTGATGCCCCATGGCGTGGGTTCTTTATAAACATGTAAAATGCGGCCGAGAGCAGGCCAAGGACGAAGTACGTGGTCACACTCTCCACAGGATTCCAGGAGGTTCCCTCTATTACGTAGGCGTTGAGGGCATCGCTCAGCATCATGAATGCCCCAACGATTCCGAGGCCCGTTCCGAGGAGTGAACCCGCGTAGGGATACGCTACCGCCCTGCTGTTTCTTTCTGTGTATTTTTTGAAGCCCGTGATGTATATTGCCCCAACCGTCAGCAGGGCTATGCCCACGAATGGATCCCCAGAAAGGGGAATGCCAAGGCTGAGCTCCCTCCCAGTCCATGCAATGAGTTCTGCTATTCCATAGACGACGTTGATAATGCCAAGTACCAGGGCTATTGCGAATATCATAGCAGTGCACCCCCTATGAGAACTATTGTGAGGGCAACGACGTAGGCAAGGACTATCTCATAAATCACCGTAAAAGCCGCCCACTTGCCCCCAATCTCCTGCCTTATTGCACCGATGGTGGCTATACAGGGGACGTAGATCAGCACGAAGGCCATGTAAGCGAAGGCCGTAAGCGGTGTGAAATCCCCCGCCGCGACTAGCACCTCTGCCAGGCCCTCTTCACCAACGCCGTGGAGTATTCCAAGGGTTCCAACGACAACCTCCTTGGCCAAAAGCCCGAATATCAGCCCTGCAACCGCTTTCCAGTCCCATCCCATCGGCCTGAAGAGCGGCTCAAGAGCATGACCGAGGAAGCCGACCCACGACTTTTCAAGCAGCTCGGCACTCTCAAACGCCTCCGGCCCGAGGTAGCCTCCAGGCCCGGTAACGGATAGCAGCCATATCAGCACCACCGTTCCGAAGATTATGGTTCCGGCCTTCTTCAGGAACTTCTGCGTCCTCGTCCACGTTACGCTCAGTATGAGCCCCCAGTTGGGTCTGTTGTAGGGCGGGAGCTCCATGACGAACGGGGAAGGTTCGCCCTTGAAAAGGGTCTTCCTGAAGATTAGTGCAACGACCAGTGCCAACGCTATTCCCATGAGGTACATTGTCGTTACTACCATTCCTTCCCTCCCAACGAAGAATGCTCCAGCAAAGAGCGCGTACACCGGCAGCCTTGCTGAGCACGACATCAGCGGGTTCACAATCACGGTCAGGATTCTGTCTTTTTCATCTTCAAGTGTTCTCGCGGCCATCACCGCCGGAACGTTACAGCTGAAGCCGAGCAGGAGCGGAATGAGGGATTTTCCGTGCAGGCCAAAGCGGCTCATTATCCTGTCCATGACGAATGCCGCCCTTGCCATGTAGCCCGAATCCTCAAGCCACGCAAAGGCAAGGAAGAGGAACGCTATCTGGGGAACGAAGACGAGCACGCTACCGACACCGGCTATTATCCCATCACCAATCAGAGAAGCGAGGACTTCATTGCCTATCGCACCACCAACCGTCTCCGCCAGCCAGCCGAAGAACATGTCCGTTATGTCTATGAAGGGTCCGGCTATGTCGAGGGCGAACTTGAACGCCATCCAGACGAAGGTTATGAAAACCGGAATTCCAAAGTACTTGTGGGTAAATACCTCATCGAGCATCTCCGTGAGCGTTAATCTTTCTTCCCTCGCGACTATGGCCTTTCTGGCAATCTCTGAGGCAAATCTGTACCTCGCATCGGCGACTCTGAGTTTTGCTTCATCCTCACCGCCAAGCTCTTGTATTATTTTTTTGAGTTCTTCAAGTGCCTGTGAACCCACCGAGCTATCCTTAACAAGTTTTACTATGTCTTCGTCGCCTTCAATAAGCCTCAGAGCCACCCAACGGGGGTTCATCCTGGAAAATTTCTCGTCGTTCTCGATTATCTTTGCCAGTCTCTCAATGTAGGGCTCAAGGGAGGGATACTTTATTTCCAAGGGGCTGGCTTTCAGGGCATTGTAAATGGCCTCTTTAAGCTCCTCTATCCCCTGTTTTTTGGTTCCGATGGTCGGAACCACGGGGACACCAAGAGCTTCTTCGAGCTTCTTGGGGTCAATCCTGAGGCCCTTTTCTTCCGCCAAATCCATCTTGTTAAGTGCTATGACGACTTTAACACCCATTTCAAGGAGCTGGAGCGCCAGGTAGAGGTTTCTTTCAAGTGCCGAGGCATCTACAACGTCTATAACAACTTCAGGCCTCTCGTTGAGTATGAAGTCCCTTGCTATTTTTTCATCGATGGAATGAGCCGCGAGACTGTAAACACCGGGTAAATCAACGAGCCTGAACCTTTTGCCTTTGATTTCAAGCTCTCCCTCTTTCTTCTCAACGGTAACGCCCGGCCAGTTGGCGACCTTCTGTTTGAGCCCGGTTAGGGCATTGAAGAGTGTGGTTTTTCCTGAGTTGGGGTTTCCGATTATGGCGAGGGTTAGCTCATCCATTTCCGTCCACCTCCACATAAATTCTCGTCGCTATACGCCAACCTATCGCGAGGTCGGAATCCTTAACCCTGATTACCAGGGGACCACAACGCTGGTTTCTAACGATTTTCACCCTCGTCCCGGGCACGAGGCCCATCTCGGTCAGCTTTTTCGCCATTCCCTTTCCGCCGTGAACGGCCCTAAGAACGACCTCCCTGCCCTCTTCAACAAACGTCAGCGGAAGCATTCACTCCACCTCCAGATATTTTGCTTCCTCAAGTCTGAGTGAGAGCCTGTATCCCCTGACAATGACCTCTATTGGGTCCCCCAATGGAGCTCTCTTCACGACCTTTACCTCCGTTCCGGGCAGGAGACCCATCTCCATAAAACGTCCAACCGGTCCACCGGTTATTCTCTTCACCCGAACACTCCTTCCGGGTTCAACTTCGCAGAGCCTCATCGAATCCCCTCCTGTACACTTTTGAGGATTGCCGTTAGGCTGTCCTAATAACGTCAGAACACCCGAAGTATTTAAGACTTTCTGTTTGTAAACATACAAATAGAAGTTTGAAAACCAAAAAATTAGGGGCGCCTAATGCTCACAAGTTTGGATTCATTGAAACTGGATTAGTTGGGAACCCGAAGAGAGGCTTTATAAATAAAGGAGGACAATAGACACTGTTAAAATAGCAAGAAAATAAGGCACTGAATACCTGTGGAAGTCCTTTATACCAATTCCGGAGATGCGGAGGGCTATGAGGTTCGCGAGGGAGCCTACTATTATTCCCGTTCCACCGAGGTTCACGCCCAGCGCCAGGGGAAGCCATTCCGGTTTTGAACCGAGGAAGACCACCGTCGCCGGGACGTTGCTGATGAGCTGGCTCAAACCTGCCGAGGCAAGGAACAGCGCCAGCCCTCCGGAGGGGAGCATGGCAGAGCTGGAAATCAGGCGGGCGATTTCACCGAAGTCAATGAAGATAAACGCAAAGGTGAGCACGAGGGCCCAGTCGAAGCCCAGCAGAGCCTCCCTGCCAAAGACGAGAAGAACGGCCAGCGTCAGGGGGAGCGTCCAGAGCGAATTCCCGGTTTCCGCCAATGCGACGTTAACCACCAGCAGAGAGGCCGAGGAAATGAGGAGTCCCTTTCTGATGGCAACGGGAGGCAGTTCCCCCACAGAAAGCCGTTTTCTCTGTACGGTTAGGGTAAAGAGCAGGAGGATAACGAGCCAGAGGAGGACGAAGGGGAGCATTTGGGTTACGAACCCCACGAAGGAAATCCCATAGGCGTTCCAGATTATGATGTTCTGGGGGTTGCCGATCGGGGTTAGAGAAGAGCCGACGTTGGCCGCTATGGCCGAGAGCGTAACTGCACGGGCGGTGTTTATTCCCGCGAGCCGGGCGGTGATGACGACCAGTGGAATGAAAACGAGCATCGCCGTGTCGTTCATTATCACTGCCGAGGAGAGGGCTATGAGGGGGATGAGAAGGAGCATTAACCTCCTCTCCGAACCTCCGGACAGTCCTATGAGTCCCAGCGAGAGTCGGGTAAATGCCCCGGACAGCTCAAGACCCTTTGAAACCAGTACGAGGGACGTTATCAAGGCTAAGCTTTCCCAGTCAATAAGGGAGGGAGTTCTAACGAGCAGAGAGCGGTCGTTGATGAGCAGGACTAAGTAAAGGACTATTAGGGCCGTAAGGAACCATTCACGCCTTGCAAAGCTTTTCAGCCTCTCAGATGCCGTGTCTCCTGACCTCCTCTGTAAGTCCGTAATCCGGAACGAGCTCTCTGCCATCGACCGAGACGCGGACGTGCAAGATTATAAAGCTTTTCCACGCCACCGGAACAACCCAGCAGTTCTCCGGCTCGCGAAACTCTGCAGCATCAAGAACGCGGAGCTCTTTGAGGATTTCCCCGGCCTTTTCCTTCACCGCGGCAGGATCGATTTCACCAGAGTACGCTCCGGGCAGTCCCTTGGGGAGGGGGTTTCCAGTTTCGGGGTTGTAGTGAAGCCTGTCTATGGCGAAGCTCAGGTACATCACGGGCACATCAACGTGGGTTCCATGGGGTGCGCGGTGGACTATTGGCGTTCCGGCTGTGAAGAAGGGAAGAGCGTTTTTCACGGTCTCTATGGCCTTTTCAGCAGTTTCCGGGGCGAGTTCCTTCCAGGCGTCGGGTCTCCCCCTTATCGGCGGTGGAAGGGGCGGCATGGCAAGACCTCCTCGGCGAAACACACCCGTACACAGGGATGTAGAAAAAAGGCCGTATAACTTTTTGGCCAGGATCAAGTTTTAATGGGTACCCGAGAGAGCGACCAAAGCCGTAAAGACCATTATCAGGACTATCTCGTAGGTCTCTATCAGCGCCACCGACGGCCAGCTTACGAGAGTCCCCAGCAGGGCGAGTGCAAAGAGAAGCCCGGAACCGTAGCGAATAACTCTGTCCTTTGAACCCGCCCCGTAGATGAGCATCCCGAGGAAGAACTGCACGAAGAAGTATGTCGAGACAAAGGTATGGGGCCTCGTTCCGCCGGGAAAAACTCCGATGAGCGCAAGGAAGATGGCGGAGATGCTGACGTAAGCGCCCCCGACTGTTTCGAGCTTGTTTTCCGCGGAGATTATTAAGTATATCGAGAACGCCAGAATAAACACCGCGGTGAACATCAACCCGTAGTTATATATCCACGGAAAGTTCGCCTCGGCAGTTCCAAGGTCGCTGAGCGCGTTTTCCCAGAAGGAGAACCACGGGTTTTCTTTTACCGCCCATGCAACGAAGAGCCAGTAGATTACTCCGCCGGCTATTCCGGAATATTTCAGATACCGCAACATGGTTCCTAGTCTGCGGTTGATGCGATAAACCTTCTGGTTACGGGTTTTGCCTGAAGAGCCGCTCGTAGGCTATGTACCCGTACCTCCTCAGTTCTTCCCTCGGAATAAACCTCAGCGAGGCCGAGTTTATGCAGTACCTCTTTCCGGTCGGCGTTGGCTCCTCAAAGACGTGGCCGAGATGAGAGTCGGCGAAGCGACTCCTCACCTCCCTCCCGCAGAGGAAGCCCTCGCACTCCTCGGCCTCAACTACCGCCCATTCCTCAAGGGGCTTAGTGAAGCTCGGCCATCCCGTTCCGGAGTCGAACTTGTCTAGGGAGCTGAAGAGCGGCTCACCGGACACCACATCGACGTAGATGCCCTCCTCGTGATGATCCCAGTACTCGTTCTGGAAGGGCTTCTCGGTGACTCCGAGCTGTGTGACCGCGTACTGGAGGGGCGTCAGCAGTTTCCTAAGCTCCGAATCGGCAGGCTTTCTCCAGCCGAGCCAGTAGCGCTCCCTCTCCGGGAACAGGCGGAAGCGTCTGTTCTCCTCCCAGACGGCCTTTATGAAGCCGAGCCTCCCGGAATAGAGCTTGTAGCGCTTGTAGTGCTCCGAAAAGGTGAGATAGTATCCCTGATGATAGTCTTCAGCGGGATAAAACTCCCTGGCAGGCAGTATCTCCGTCGCTATCGGCTCATCGAAGATTCCAGAAAGCCCAAGCCTCCTCCTGGACTCTTCAGCCAACGTCCTCTGCTTGTCATTTAGGTAGAAAATCGCCGTCCTGTACTGCTCGCCCCTGTCGGCGAACTGGCCGTACGGGTCGGTCGGGTCTATGTTTTTCCAGAAGATTTCCAGGAGTCTCTCGTAGGAAATCTTTGAAGGGTCGTAGATGACTTTGACGGCTTCGCGGTGGCCGGTTTCCCCGGTAGAGACCAGCTCATACGTTGGGTTCTCGACCCAGCCTCCGGTGTAGCCAGCTATCGCCTCAATTACACCAGGCAGTCTCTCAAAGGCCTCCTCCATGCACCAGAAACAGCCACCTGCAAAGATGGCAACTTCGGGTTCATTTTCTTTTCGGTTCATATCGACCAGCCAACCTGATTACCTCGGTAATCTTTATATAGTTTTGCACATTATTACATCTTGGTGGTTATAAGTGAACAAGTTTGTTCCGAAATCTGCCCGAAAGGGTTTTCGTTTTGTGCTCGAACTTCTGGCGAAGCTGATTGAAATGCAGACCCCCGGCAGAAGACCTGTGGGAGTGATGTACCATGTCTGAGTTCCGTGGTGAGGTTTCCATAGTTCTCGGCGGAGCGGCCGGGCAGGGAATTCAGACCGTTGAGGGAATCCTGACTTACGCGCTCAAGCGCTCCGGCTACCACGTCTATGCAAACAAGGAGTACATGTCCCGCGTGAGGGGCGGGATAAACACCACCGAGATACGCGTTTCTTCAAGGCGCGTCAGGGCTTTTGTGAAAAGAATAGACATCCTCGTTCCATTCAAGCAGGGCGTCCTGAGCTGGGTCGCGCACAGGATCAGTGAGAACACCGTCGTCCTCGGCGAGAGGGAGAACGTCGAGGAGAGCTTTCTCGATAGCATAAACCTCGTGGAAGTCCCTCTAACAAAGCTCGCCCTCGAAACGGGGAGCCAGCTCTACCTTAACACGACCGCCGCCGGCCTGATAGTCGGCCTCTTCCACGGCGACTTTGGAGCGGTCGAGGAGTACATAAGGAAGCGCTTCGGGAGCAAGGGCGAGAACGTTGTTGGAAAAAACATCGAAGCGGCAAAGAAGGGCTACGAGCTGGGCGTTAAGCTCTGCGAGGAAGGGACGATAAGGGTGGAGGTCGAGAGGGACGAAAAAGTGAGGGAAGAAATCCTCCTCAGCGGAACGGAAGCGGTTGGCATAGGTGCTTTAGCTGGAGGCATGAACTTCCTCAGCTTCTACCCGATGAGCCCCTCAACTGGCGTCTCGACCTTCGCGGCACAGCACGCAGAAGAGTTCGGGATAGTGGTTGAACAGGTCGAGGACGAGATTTCGGCGATAAACATGGCTCTCGGAGCGTGGTTCGCAGGGGCCAGAGCCATGGTGAGCACCTCAGGAGGAGGCTTTGCCCTCATGAGCGAGGCGCTAAGCTTAGCTGGAATGGCCGAAAACCCAATAGTTATACACCTCGCCCAGAGGCCCGGGCCCGCGACGGGCCTGCCGACGAGGACGATGCAGGGCGACCTAAACCTCGTCCTTTACGCCGGCCACGGCGACTTTCCGAGGATAATCCTCGCGCCAGGGAGCATGGAGGAGGCGTTCTACCTCAGCGCCGAGGCCTTCAACCTGGCCGATAAATACCAGGTTCCAGTGATAATCCTCACCGACGAATATTTTGTTGACACCTACTACAACCTGCCAAAGCCAGAGCTGAAGAAGGTGAGGTTCGAGAGGCACATCGTTGAGGCAAAGCCCGGCTATCGGAGGTACGAGCTTACGGAAGACGGAATCTCTCCCAGAGCGGTTCCCGGTTACGGCGAGGAAGTAGTCATAGCCAACGGCAACGAGCACGACGAGTGGGGAGACATAACGGAGGACGCCAAGCTTACGAGAAAGATGCAGAAGAAGAGGGCAGTTAAAAAGCTCGAAACGATAAGGAAGAACGCACCCCTGCCGAAGCTCTTCGGGAATGAGGACGCAAAATACCTAGTGGTTTCGTGGGGCTCGACGCTCCACGTCGTCGAGGAAGCCCTTGAGAAGCTCGGGAGGGACGACGTTGCTTTGCTCCACTTCAGCTGGGTTTACCCCCTCAACCCGGGGACGAAGCGGTTCTTCGAGGACAAGACGGTGATCGTAGTCGAGAACAACATCACCGGCCAGTTCGCAGACCTTCTCAGGAAGGAGCTCGGCGTCGAGGTCCACCACAGGGTTCTGAAGTACGACGGGAGGCCGTTTTCGGTGGAAGAGGTTTTTGATGCCCTGAAGGGGGTGGTAGAATGAATCTGCCCACCGGCAGGGAGGCCTTTGAGCCCAGAAGGCCGGGAAGCGAGGACGTCGCCTGGTGCCCCGGCTGTGGAAACTTCGGTATAAGGAATATTCTCATCTCTGCCCTGGCAGAACTCGGACTAAGGCCGAGTGAAGTGGCGATAATTAGCGGAATAGGCCAGGCCGCGAAGATGCCCCACTACATCAATGCCAACGGCTACCACACGCTCCACGGCAGGGCGATACCTATAGCTACCGGCGTGAAGGCGGCAAACCCCGAGCTGACGGTCATAGCCGAGGGTGGAGACGGCGACATGTATGCCGAAGGCGGCAACCACCTGCTCCACGCCATAAGGCGCAACCCCAACATAACCGTCCTCATCCACGACAACCAGATATACGGCCTCACAAAGGGACAGGCGTCACCGACGACGATGATTGGAATGAAAACTCCGACCCAGCCGTGGGGAGTCTTTGAGGAGCCCTTCAACCCTGTGGCACTGGCCATAGCCATGAACGCCTCCTTTGTCGCCAGAACCTTCATGGGCTACTTCAAGGAGAGCGTCGAGATAATCAAGAAGGCAATCCGGCACAGGGGCCTGGCAATAGTCGACATCCTCCACCCGTGCGTCAGCTTCAACAAGGTGAACACCTACGCATGGTACAGGGAGCACACCTACTGGATGGAGGATCACGACCCGCACGATAGGGAAGCGGCATTTAAGCGGGCGATAGAGACAGACCCATTACCCTTAGGAATCTTCTACATCAACGAGAAACCGACCTTTGAGGAGAGCGTTCCTGCTTACCGGGTGGATAAACGACCTCTGTGGAAACGCGAGCCGAGACTGGACCTCGTTGAGAAGTTCTTCGAGAGTAAGAGGCTCTGAGGAACCTTTCATTTTTCCAATTTGAAAGCACTGGAGGTGTGTCATATGAAGATTGGGGAAGAAGCCCCGGATTTCGTTCTGAAGGATCAGAACGGAGAGGATTTCAGACTGAGCGATTTCAGAGGGAAGAAGGTTCTGCTGTCCTTCCACCCGCTGGCGTGGACCGGGATATGCGAGAAGCAGATGAAAGCCCTGGAAGAGAACCACGAACGCTTTGAGGGCCTGAACGTCGTTCCCGTTGGGATAAGCGTTGACCCCGTGCCGAGCAAGAAGGCCTGGGCCGAGCACATCGGCCTCAAGAAACTTAGAATCCTGAGCGATTTCTGGCCGCACGGAGGGGTTGCGAAGCTCTACGGCCTGTTCTGCGAAAAGGAGGGCTTTTCGGAGAGGGCAAACGTCCTCATAGACGAAGAAGGAAAAGT
Organism: Thermococcus indicus; assembly: GCF_006274605.1. Classification (NCBI taxonomy): domain Archaea; kingdom Methanobacteriati; phylum Methanobacteriota; class Thermococci; order Thermococcales; family Thermococcaceae; genus Thermococcus; species Thermococcus indicus. The sequence continues at coordinate 1,230,884 of NZ_CP040846.1, read as the reverse complement.
TGCGTTCTTCAAGGTCTATCCGATAAGGGAAGTGCCCGACCTGGAGGAGATATTCAAGCTTTTGGAGGGAGGGTGAGTTCCTTTTCCAATTTTCAACCCTACCCATTTCTGTCCCTAACTTTTTGGTTAAGAAAGGTTTTTTATGCTCACGCACCAAATAGGTTCGGTGGTGAAAATGCCCAAGATATGGGTCGAAAAGATACTCGACGAACCCGAACTCTACATTCTGAGGATTGACGACGACAGGATAAGGTACTTTGAAGCAACGTGGGACATCCCAGAGGGGATAACCTACAACGCTTACCTCATGAAGACCGGCGATGCGGTTGTTCTCTTTGACGCTTGGAAGAAGGACTACACAGAGGAGTTCCTTGAGACCCTGAAGAAGCTCGTTGACCCGAAGGAGATAACTCACATTATAATCCACCACACGGAGCCCGACCACAGCGGGGCGATTCCAGCGATCCTTGAGGCCAATGGTTATCGGGCAAAGCTCATAGGCACTAACTTTGCCAAGCGCTTCTTAGAAGGCTTCTACGGCGAGAAAGCTGTCGAGAACTTCCACATCATCAAGGACGGCGAGGAGATTCAAATCGGCGGAAGGACTTTCCGCTTCATAACCGTCCCCTGGCTCCACTGGCCGGACACTATGATTACCTATATCGTCGAGGACAGGCTTTTGTTTGGCTGTGACGCCGGCGGCGGCTACGGGATTCCGGAGACTATAGACGACAGCGACGAGGAGGTCGTTAAAAAGTACCTCCCCCACGTGACGAAGTACATCGTTACGGTCATCGGGCACTATCACAAGTACATCGTCCAGAACATCAAGAAGCTCAAGAGCCTCGGCATAGTTGAGAATGCAAAAATGATACTCCCCGGGCATGGGCTTATCTGGAGGAAGAACCCGGCCAGGATATTCGAGCACTACGAGAGAGTTGGGGCCGGAATTCCAACGAAGGACAAGGTTCTGGTTATATACGATTCGATGTACGGCTTCGTCGAGAGGAGGATGGAGATCGTCATAGACGAGCTCAAAAAGCACGGAAAGAAGCCCGTCGTCTACAAGTTCACTGACAAAGAAGCTCCGGCGGTGAGCGACATACTCGGCGAAGTCCCTGACAGCGAGGCGATAATCATCGGTGCCTCGACCTACGAGGCGGAGATACATCCGAGGATACGCTACACCCTCTACGAGATGCTGGACAAGGCCAACTATGAAAAACCGGTTCTCATTGTTGGAGCCTTTGGATGGGCCGGCGTCGCTGGCAAGAAGATAGAGACCCTCATAACGAGGAGCAAGTTTGACCTCGTTGATGTAGTTGAGAGCCGCGGCATGCCGAGGCCGGACGACGAGGAACGCCTTAGAGAGGGCGTCAGAAAACTAATAGCGTGGCTTTCTTAATCCTCTTTTTGAGGTGCGTTCAATGAGACTCGTCATAGTCGGTAACGGGCCCGGTGGCGTTGAGCTCGCCAAGGACCTGAGCGAGGAGTTCGAGGTAACGATAGTCGAGAAGGAAAACCTGCCCCACTACTCAAAACCCATGCTGAGCCACTACATAGCGGGCTTTCTGCCGGAGGAAAGGCTCTTTCCCTATTCCCTGGACTGGTACGAGAAGAAAGGGATAACCCTGCTCCTCGGAGCTGAGGCAAAGCTGGTTGACAGACTGCGAAGGGTTCTCGTGACGAGTGCCGGGGAGGTGCCCTACGACGTTCTCGTGATCGCGACGGGGGCCAGGGCAAGGGAGCCCTCGATTCCTGGAAGGGAGCACATCCTAACGCTCAGAACCCTCAGCGATGCAAGGCTGATAAAAGAGCGCCTTGAGAAAGAGGGAGAAATAACGATCCTCGGCGGAGGTTTCATAGCCCTCGAACTGGCGGGAAACCTTGCCAAGGCAGGATACACAGTCAGGCTTGTTCACAGAAGGAAAACCCTGCTCGGCCTTGACGATGAGCTCAGCGGACGCATAAAGGAAGCGCTCGAAGGTGCTGGAGTTGAGTTCCATCTGGAAACGAACGCCCTGGGAGCCGACGGGGAGGGTCTTAAGACGGACAGGGGCTACATCAAGGGCAGACTGAAGGTCTGCGCCTTCGGGATAGTACCTAACAAGGAGCTGGCCGTGAGGAGTGGCATCCATGCCGGCAGGGGAATACTGGTCGATGACCACCTCAGAACATCGGCCAGGGACGTCTACGCCATAGGGGACTGCGCTGAACTGGGAGGAGTCATCGGGGGAACCGCCAAAACGGCAGTGGAGCAGGCGAAGGTTCTCGCAAGAATACTGGCCGGGAAGGAGGCCAATTACGTCCCATTCAGGTCTGCATTCTTCAAGTTCGCCGACTTCGGTGTGGCGATTATCGGAAGGACCAAGGGCCAGGCGCAATGGCTCGATGAGGACACCAGGGTCTTCTACGATGGCGGCAAAGTCAGCGGCGCCGTTGTACTGGGTGACATGAAGAAAGCGTTCAGGCTCGAAAAAGCCATTAAAGAGGGACTGCCTATTGACTGAAGTGCGGGTTTCCTCAAACCTTAGGTTTGGAAAATCGTTATATACTCCAAACTCGAAGGGATATTGCAGCATCGTTCGTTGGTGATATCGTATGGCAGTGGAAAGAAAAATGACCCGGAAGTTTCTGGAGGATGCCTTCGCCGGAGAAAGCATGGCCCACATGAAGTACCTGATTTTTGCCGAGAAGGCCGAAAAGGAGGGTTTTCCCGGAATAGCGAAGCTTTTCAGGGCCATAGCTTATGCGGAATTCGTCCACGCGAAGAACCACTTCATAGCGCTCGGACACCTCGGGAAGACCCCCGAGAACCTGCAGGCTGGCATAGACGGCGAGACCTACGAGGTCGAGGAGATGTACCCGGTCTTCAAGAACGCCGCGGAGTTCCAGGGCGAGAAGGACGCGGTTAGGACGACCCACTACGCCCTGGAGGCGGAGAAGATACATGCAGAACTTTACAAGAAAGCTAAGGAGCTCGCCGAAAACGGGAAAGACATCGAGATAAAGAAGGTCTATATCTGCCCGGTATGTGGATACACCGCCGTCGATGAAGCCCCCGAGTACTGCCCGGTCTGCGGTGCCCCCAGGGACAAGTTCGTGGTCTTTGAATGAATCTTTCGTTTTTCCGTTTCTCAAGTTTGAGGCGCAAACCTTATAAGGCCGGACTAATAACATTAGGGTGGTGAAAGAAATGGCGAAGTGGAAGTGTATAGTTTGTGGCTACATCTACGATGAGGATGAAGGTGACGAGGACGCCGGGATAGCCCCTGGAACAAAGTTTGAGGACCTTCCCGAGGACTGGGTCTGCCCGCTCTGCGGTGCACCAAAGGATATGTTTGAAAAGATCGAGTGAGGTGGTTGAGATGCTTAGCGGAACCATAAAGAGTGGAGACTGGAAGGGGGAGAAGCACGTCCCCGTTATAGAGTACGAGAAGGACGGCGACCTCGTCAAGGTCGAGGTCAGCGTCGGCAAGGAGATACCGCACCCGAACACCCCCGAGCACCACATCGCCTGGATTGAGCTCTACTTCCACCCGGAGGGAGAGAACTTCCCGGTTCTCGTCGGCAGGGTTGCCTTCACCAACCACGGCGACCCGCTGACCGAGCCGAAGGCGGTCTTCTTCTTCAGGACCCAGAAGAAGGGCAAGCTCTATGCCCTCAGCTACTGCAACATCCACGGCCTCTGGGAGAACGAGGTCACGCTTGAGTGAATTTTCCGCCCCAACCCCTATTTTTTAGTGATTCGCCGCGAACCGGCCGGAAGGTTTATTTACGCAACCGCCCTACCCAAACAATAAGCAATGAATGAGATGATAAAGAATGCATCCCTATCATGGTATCATGGGGGTCGGTGGGATCCTTGTTCTTCTCGGGATTCTCCTGACGTGGAACCTTTCAAGGAATATAGAGAAGTTCCGGCTCGGAACCAGGAGCATCTCGCGGTTCATGTTCCTCGGCGGTCTCCTGACGGCACTCGGATTCATCGAGCTGATGCTGGGTATGGGAACCGAGGTCATGGCACTCCCCGCCATTCTCGGGCCGGCCCTGATAGTCTACGCACTCTCGGAAAGCGGCCTCGTGAGGGCGAAGCCCGAGATGCTCGTCCAGGTGGCGGTGATAGTGGGCTCGCTCGTGCTGAGCGGGGACAGGGTTCTGTACGTTATCGAATCGTTCTCTGCCATAGCCGTCGTGATCCTCATGGACGCCGCGGCCTTCTACGTCCACACCCCCAAACCCTACAGCAGGGGAGCGAGGCTTTCGGCGTGGCTGTTCACCCTCTCCGTGCCCCTGAACGCGTCCGAACCCGGAAATCCGCTGGCCATGGGGCTGTACATCATCTCAACCGCCCTCTGGGTTGCAATACTCGTCGCGCTTCACGGCGTCCTCAGGGAACGCTTCCCCAGAACTGCCCAGGAAAGCTTATAATGGGGCACTCCAACTCTCCTCAGGTGAGAAAAAATGAAGGTTTATATGCCCGGCAGGGAGTGGCCAGAACACTACAGGGCTGTTCTCGATGAACTCGCAAAGATAACCGACCCCGTCACGGGTGGAGACATACTCGACTCGGGTGTTGTGGCTGGTCTGGAGGTTACTGAGGATACTCTCAAGGTCTGGCTCAACTTCGAGAGCCACGCCGAGTACAACATAACCGGAGCGAGTGCGATAGCGTACTCCAAGATAATAGGCGACATAATAGAGCGCTTTGCCCTGGTGAAGTTCCAGAACGTCTACGTCTACGACCTCAAGAACAACCCCGTCGGAGTTTTTGAGAACAAGAAGGGGTATACAATTGAGGATATAAGCACGGAGAAGGCCTGAGCCTTGGGACTCTTTGGACTTTTCAAAGCAAAGAAGAAGCCCAAAAGGGGCCCCAGGGAGGACCTGCCCCCCGAAGTCTCCAGGGTAGTCAGGATTCTGGAAAAAGTCCACGACCCCGAAACCGGGCTCAATATCGTCGAAGAGGGGCTCCTCTATGGGCTGACCGTGAAAGGGGACGAGGTCGAGGTTTTTCTTTTGATGGCCAGGTCAACGCCGGAGTGTCACTTCTGCCAGGTACTGGCCATAAACGTCCAGAACAGAATACTGGGAGAGATAATGGACGCCCTGAAAGCGGAAGGGTTTAATAGAATAAGAATCTACAACGAAATTGGACTGTTGCTTGCGGAGGGGTGATTTATGGTTCAGGAACTTGAGGAGGGGCTTCCCCTCGAAAAGGTTAAGGAGTTCTCCCTTGAGGAGCTCCTCGGAATGGCCATAAAGGCCGAGATCGGGGCCCGGAAGTTCTATGAGAGCCTCGCTGAGAGGATAGAGATACCCGCCCTGAAGGAAAAGATAACATGGCTCGCGGGAGAGGAAGGCAAGCACGAAGCGCTCCTGAGAAAGATGTACGGGTCTATGTTCCCGGGAAAAGAGGTTCTCTACCCCGAGGAGCACATAGGGCCCGAACTTCAGCCCGTTGCAAGGGAGCTCCACAGTGCTCAGGACATCATAGAACTCATCCGCTGGGCTATGCGTGCCGAGGAGATAGCCGCCCAATTCTATGAAGAGATCGAAAAAATTGTAGAGACAGAGGACAGAAAAAGACTCATGCGCTACCTCAGCGACATGGAGAAGGGCCACTACTACACTCTACGCGCCGAATACGAGCTCCTCCTCGACTGGGAGATGTACAGCCAGATGATGCACGTTGGACCGTAGTCCAGTTTTTCTTTTTCAACCCACAAATTAAAAAGAGGCCAGAAAAGGGTACGTCTCCGTTATTCACTCCCTGTACTTTGCTATTAGCTCCGCCAGAATTCTGTGGTGTTCCTTCTCGTTCTCGACAAGGGCCTCGGCGAGGCCTTTAAACAGCGGGTGTGTCATCTTCTCGGCCATCTTCTGGTAGGTCTCTATCATGTCCTTTTCAATCTCCAGATGCATCTCGGCAAAGCGCTTGACCAGGGCCTTCTGCTCCGGTACAAGTTCGACCTCCTTGACCTCCTCTATGGGGCCTTCTCCCGCGAGCTTCTCCAACTCCTTCTGAGCCTCCAGGATGGCCTTCATCAGGTGCTTGTGTATTATCGTGTCCACGGCTATCCTGCCGACAACGTCCTCAACCTTGGTGTACCTCAGTCCCTGTCCCCTTATGAGGCCGAGACCGTCCGTGTAGCTTGCGGCGGCCTTCTTTTCGGTCTCGTAGGCCCTCTTAACTAGTGGTTCAACCATGTGCATCACCAGATTTATATGGACATCGAACCTTAATAACGTTTTTCATCAAGCATAATAGTGCATTAAAATACCGTCCAGTGCACGAGAATCGAAGGAAAGGAATGGAAAAGGGGAACGAAAAGGTCACAGTTCGACCTTTATGCCTGTTTCTTCCTCAACCTCCTCAAAGCCTTCCTTCATGTACTTCACGAGCTCCTCATCGACTTCAAGGAGCGCCGCCAGGAACTCCCCGACGTGCTCCTTCTCCTCATTGGCAACGTCGTGGAAGATATGCTTTATCCTTTCATCTTCAATAAGCTCGGCCAGCTGCTCGTAGAAGCTTATGGCGTCGAGCTCGGCTTCTATGGCCCAGCGTAGGGCCTGGGCTATTTCCCTCTTTGAGAGGGGCTTCTCCCTGCCGAGAAGGTAGGGTTTTTCGGCTAGCATGGTATCACCACTACACAGTACGTCCCGACGTTAATAACACTTTTCACCTCAGGAACTTCGAAACGAAGGGGCTCTCCCCGGGCTTGGTTCTCCTGAAGTGCCCGCTCGGCTTGCCGGTGAGGAGCTCCTCGAACCATGCCTCGTGCTCGATCTCCTCGTGGAGTATCGCCAGAGCTAAATCGTACGTCCTCGGGTCCTTTCCAAAGGTGTACTTGCATATCTCGGTGTAAACGCCGACCGCACAGCGCTCCGCCTCAAGGAGAACCTTGAGGATGTTCTCAACGGTCGGTTCCTCCGGAAGGTAAGCGTCGCGGCACCAGGCCATCTTGGAGAAGTCAACGATGTCCCTCGGGAGCTCACCGCCAAGCTCGTATATCCTCGGAACAAGGGCCTCGAAGTGGTTCCTATCTTCAAGACGGGCGTCCTCGATTATTTCCTTTATCGTCTCCCCCTCCATACCTGCCGCATGGTTTCTCAGAACCGTGTAGTAGTAATAGGTCGTAAACTCCGCGGCTGCAGCTTTAAGCAGCATATCCAAAAGCTTTTCCACATCTATCCCGGCCTTCTCAACGAGCCTTCGGTTGTGTTCAGACATAGTTTTCACCATACGCTGTTAGCGTTCCTACTTAATAAAGCTTTCCATTTAGAAGCAATTTCTAATTAGAAAGCCTTATAAGCTAGGCGGTGTAGGTTAAACCATGTGGAAAGAGAAGGCTCTTAAAAGACTCAAAGAGCATAACTACAAGCTCACACCCCAGAGGCTCAAACTGGTGGAGATACTCGATAGAATCGGAAGCGAACATCCCTCACTCAAGGATATCCTCAGCGAGATCAAAGGGGAATTCCCAACAATGAGCTTCTCCACACTGTATTCCAACGTCCTAACTCTGAAAGAGCTGGGTCTCATTGAATTATTCTCCCTGGACGGAGAGACTAGGGTGGAGCTCAACACAGAGCCGCACATTAACCTGATAAGTGGGGGCAAAGTTATCGACTTCAACGACCCGGAGATAATAGAAAGAATCAGGGAGAAAACGGGCAGAAGGGTCAAGCTCGTCAACGTTTTGCTGGAATGAAGTGTGGACACAAAGGACTGCATTAATCATTTCCCATTTCTTGAAGGCGAGTAGTTCTTTAGACAAAGTCTTATATAGCCCCTTTTCTCTACACCATATTAGGACGTGATATTATGAAAGTTATAGTTCTCTCCACCTTGCACCAGTTCCACGACCACGTGAATTACTACACCTATGAAGACCTGGCGCATATAATCTGGAGTTTCTCGCCGGATGTTCTCGCCGTTGAGCTGAGGCCCTCCGACGTTGAGGGCAGAATACCGCAGACGATAAAGCAGGAATACCAGAACAGCGTTTATCCCCTGATTGACAGACTGAAGTGTAAAGTCCTCCCACTCGAACCGCCCGAGCCGAAGTATTCCGAACTGATACGAATGGCGAGGGAATCAATGGAAGAGGTGCAGGAAAACAATCCAGACGCTCTGGAGCACTTCAAGCTCTACGTGGAAGCCCTTTATGAGGTGCTTTTCAACTGGTGGAATTCGGTCATTGACGTTAACTCCTACGAAACGGACCGCCATTTTGAGATCAAACGCAGGTACCAGAACTCACTGTTCGGGGATAAAGAAAGGACAGCATGGGAAGCATGGAACCAGCATTTTCTGGAGCAGATCCTCAAAGCAAGTGAAAGAAGGAAGGACGGCAAGATGCTCGTCTTAGTTGGGGCCGAGCACTCGTACTGGCTGCGCGGGGAGCTTCGTAAAAGGCAGGACGTTCAGCTATTGGAAGCCCCCGAAGTTCTGCCCGATATTATAGGGCTCTGAGGTCTCAAGCTGCCCGCCGTAAGGAACAAGAGCCCAGATACCCCCCAGGTTAAAAAGCAAGAACAGAGGGCCCTGTGCTCCTATCCCAGCGGTGCTTTATCATTGATGGATTAGTCCACCTCGAGGCTGAAGTCCTGGTAGTCCATCCAGATGCCGGTCTTCATCACCGAGTCGTACTGGGCCTTCAGAAGCTCGTAGTGACCCTTCTCGACCTTTGCCAGCTCCTCAAACACGCGCTTGACGTCCTCGTGCTTCGCCTCCCTCGCGGCCCTCTCGTAGAACTCCCAGGTCTTCTTTTCCTGCTCCATCCCTATCTTTACCGCGTCCACCTCGCTCAGCTTCTTTTCGTCGGCCTCCACCAGGAGGCTCTCAAGGGCGGCCCTGTCAACCGCGGGGAGCTCGCACTCCTCTATGAGCTTCTCGACGAACTTTTCCTCGAACAGCTCCCAGTGGCCCGCTTCCTCGTTTGCCAGAAACAGAAACATTCTCCTAGCCCGTTCGTCGTCGGCCTTTTTCGCCAGCCTTATGTAGAACTTCAACTCGGCTTTCTCGACTTCAAGGGCAAGGGCCAAAGCCTGGAGTTCATTCATGTTATCACCAAAACGTTTTAGGTTTCGGGTCCTAATAACCTTTGGTGGACAGGTATGAGGATTGAGAGGGTGGATGAGCCACTGGCACTTAAGGGGGAGCTGGTTCACTTCGTCTTCAGGGTTTACCGGGGCACGAACGGAGCGTATCCCGCGCTGGAGTGGGTGGAGAACAAGCCATCAACGGATGATTTCGATGGCTTTAAGCGCGTTTACGAACCGTTCCTTGAGTTCCGCCTTGGGAAGGAGTTCGACGAGCTCTACGTCCTGCGCGATAGTGACGGGAGGGTAATGGGCACCGTGGCCCTGGTTTACAACCTCGAAGGCAAGGACGTCTGGTGGGTGCCGGAGGAGATAAGGAGGGAGAGAACCGGACTAATCGAGTTCTTCATGGTGGATCCGTCATACAAAGGCAGGGGGTATGGATCAAAGCTCTTGGAGTTCGCCATAGAGAGACTTCAGGAGCTCGGCAAGGAAGCGTACGTGATAACCTTCCCGGAGCTCGAGGCTTATTCATATTATATGAGAAAGGGCTTCGTCAAGGTGATGGACTATAAGGAGTTCGTGGTGCTGAAAAAGGTGTAAGTTAATGGCCAGTACCCAGAACTGCCCAAAAAACCTTTTATACGCCCGCGAGTAGGGCAATTAAGGCCCTGTTCTGGGCGAAGGTCGTGATATTATGAGAAAAGATGTTTTCGCATTTCTTATAATCATTCTCCTCATCGGCGGGACGTACCTACTGGCAAGAGACGATGGGAACACAGCAACGGTTGAGGCTCCAAAGGAGCTCGGCGTCATCCAGGTCACGGGGCTCGTTGAAAGGCCCTACAACATCACCTACGACGAGCTCTCGAAGCTCCCATCGAGGGAGGTTGAGGCGCCCCTCTACTGCGTCGGCGAACCGGGAAAGGTCAGGAAGAATGGAACGTGGAAGGGCGTTCCGTTGAGGACAGTCATTGAACTGGCAAAGCCCAAGAGCAGGGCATACAAGGTGGCCCTCTACGCCAGCGACGGTTTTACGACGGACCTCTACCTCGACGCGGTAAGGGAGGACGAAGACATAATCATAGCCTATGAGTTTAACGGCGAGCCGATAACTCCGAGAATAGTCGCTCCGGGCAGGTGGGGCTACAAGTGGATAAAGTACCTGACGGGAATCGAGCTCGTGAGCTACGACTTTACAGGCACGTGGGAGAGCGCCGGCTATCCTGACGACGCTTACATCCCCGATGAGCTATCCCCGGGCAGGTGATGAGATGAAGGCAAAGACCGCCATTGCGATTGTCGAGTGGACCTCCCTGCCCCTGCTCCTCTTAGCGGGGCTTCTCGTCATCAGCGGCTACGGGCTGACGAGCGAGGCAGCCAGAAACGCCTCGCTGGGGCTTCTGACATTCTCCCGCTCCCAGGCGATCCACCTCAGCCGGCTGGTTAAGCTGGGCTTCGTCTCCCTCCTGCTCCTCCATACCTACGCGGGAACGGAGGTGTTAGCAAAGAAGGTGGAAAAGACCGGCCATCAAAGGCTCGCGGCACTTATGGAGTACTCCGTGTTAGCGTTTCTAATCTACGTGGGCTGGATAGCGTTGAACGGGGAGTTCGGAGGATGAGGCTCATTTCGAATTCTGGGCCGTATCCGTCCCAGGTGGGCGGAACATCGCGGCTATCTCCCCGGCCATCTCTCCAAACTCCCCCTTCAGGTAGACCTTCCCGCCGCTGATGACCACTCCGTAGTCGGCCAGCCGCTCAAAGGGCTCCCATATGTGGCTTATGAGAACGAAGCTTCTGCCCCTGCCCTTCCACTTCCCGATGATGCCCACGATTTCTGCGACACTCTCAAAGTCCAGGTTGGCCAGAGGCTCGTCAAGGAAAACCACCTCCGGCTCTCCAACGAAGGCCTGCGCGAGGCTAAGCCTCTTCACCATTCCCGAGGAGTAGCCGTCTATCCTCCTGTCGAGGGCATCTTCGATGCCGAAGAGCCTCGCTGCCTTCTCAACATCGTCCGGATTCGCTCCCCGCGTCCGTGCAATGAACTCCAGCCACTCTCTCCCGGTGGTCAGCTTCGGGAACCTTCCAGGGTCGAAGGCCACACCGATGCTCTTCCTCACCTCCGGGTGCCGCCAGGGATCCTTTCCGAGGAGCCTCACGGTTCCTTTCGTTGGCTTGTAGAGGCCCAGCGCGACCTTCATGAAGGTGCTCTTTCCGCCTCCGTTGGGGCCGAGGATGAGCGTCAGGCCCTCGGGTATCTCCACCGTGACCCCCTGAAGGGCCCTTATCGGGCCGAAGTACTTGTGAAGGTCCCTCGCCTCGATTACCGCGCTCATCTCCTCCCACCCCCAAGCAGGGTAAGCGCTAAAAGCCCTCCGAACAAGGCCGAGACCCACAGGTGTGCCGACTTCTGCTTCCCCGGGAAGCCGACATCAACGGGCGTTATCGTTATGGTGATGCCCCCTCTTGAGTTCCCGCCGAACTCGTAGTATCCTGGGTGGGGAAAGACGAGCGAGAACGCCCCGTTGCCCTCCACTTCGCCGGTGAATATCGTCTCCCCCGTCTGCAGGTCTTCTATCCAGAACTCCCCGGTCCCAACGGCGTAGAGCTTCACCGACGCCATTGAGGATATGTAAACTGCAGTCGCATCCCTTTCGGAGACGAAGGCCGTTTTGTAGTGAACGTCGCTCGGCCTGAGGTTCGACTGAAGGGCAAGGCCGACCAAAGAAACCAGCATGAGGGTGAGGAGGAGGGCCCGGAGGAGCCTCATCTCACGTCCCTCCAGTTGCCGATGAGGAGGTAAAAGGCTATAAGTACCAGCGCCGGAAGGAGAGTCATCTTCACGAAAGCCCACGAGAACACTGGGTCCGACCACACCGAAATCGTCGCGGATCTATAGTCTATCAGGGCATTCCGCCAAGGCACCGGCCCGTACCAGGTCGTCCCCAAAAACATGGGGAGATAGAGCGCTATGAATCCCCCGAAGATGGAGACGTAGGTGTTGGGCGAGGCTATCGCTATCAGGGCCGCAACGGAGGTCATGAAGAGCAGGGCGGAGAAGTAGAAGAACGCCATCTGGGCCGTGTGGATTTTCAGGACGCTGAGCACGGCACCGGGGGTTGCCGAGAAGTGCATGCCAAAGACGAGGAGGTACACTGAAAAGGCGAAGAGGAAGAGCGCGAGAAAAGCCGCCAGGAACTTGGCGAGGAGGATCCTAACCCTCGAAACCGGGAGGGAGTACACCGAGAGGGCAACACCTTCATCTCTTTCAAGCCTTACGGCCAGGGTTATTATGAAGGGAACCAGTATCGCGAGGATCAGGTAAACGTCGCCGGTGAATGCCGTCCGGAAGACCGAACCAAGTATATTTACCCCATGAGGCCCGCCATGGGAACCAGCGCTCCAGGTCAGGTAGTACCTCTTCATCACCGTTCCAACGAGAACCGCCCCGGCCGAGGCCAGGGTCAAATTGAGCGGGGAGCGGAGCTCCCAGCGGAGGACTTCCTTCACCTCCTCCACCTCCAGAGGAAGAGCGCGCCGAGAACTGCAACGATGCCAGCGACAGCAAAGATGGCCGTTTTTGAGGGCCCCTCGTCGGGAAGCTCTGCTGGCTTGGTGAAGTCTATGTTTGTCTTGGCCAGGACGAGGCCGAAGGGCGGCATCTTGTTGCTTTCCTTGATCTCCTCCTCGTGCTCCTCGGCAAACTCGGTGTCCTGAATCATGGTACTGCTCACGCCGAGGGCCTTCCACAGCGGGCTGAAGGGCGTGAAGAAAGCCACCGCCAGGCCGCTCGATCCGTCGTAGAGGATAACGTCCTTTCCAACAATCCGTTTTAGGTTCATCATGTTCGTGTGGGCCATGTAAACCGGGGCGTTAAAGTCGCCGTAGTACGTCATCGCGGTCGAGTTTATCATTTTGACATTCTCAACTTTCAGCGCCGGCAGTATCTCAAGCCCGGTCACGTTGGCCGGATTCTCGGCCCAGAGGAAGTTTCCCCCAACGGGGGTGCCGTTCACGTGGATTTTCCCCGTGGTCAGGTCGATCTCGACGACCCCGGCCCTGCTGAAGTTCTCCGGTATGTACGACTTGTTGGCCAGCCTGCCCTCACCTTCCATAATCATCAGGCTAACTGACCGCTGCGCCGTCCGTTCATAGTAGCTCTCCTCGCACACGGTGACGTTGCCGCCGGCGATCGGCACCTCCAGGCAGTCACCTCCGGTGAAGTTGTAGCGCTCCTGGTACTTCCGGAGAAGGGCCCTCGCCTCCTCCAGGCCGAGAGTGGAGTAGGCCTCCCGGGTGCAGTTGAACCCGAGTAGAAGGAGCGATAGCCGGGCCTTATCGTCTGAAACGTTGAGGACGCGCCACGTGAACTCCACCCTGGGGCAGTAATAGGTCACGTTCCCCGCGGAGGTGTCCAGGTCGATTGACAGCCAGCCCCTGGCGACGTACTTGGCGTATATCCCTTCCTTGAACCAGTAGGGCGTTGCCGAGGCGAGCGGGCTTAGGATCAAGAGAACGAAAAAGAGGAGAACGAAAAACCTGGAAACCCTCTCCATGTGATTCCCCCCGATTCCGATTCACTCACCTTTCTCGGTTGTACTTGTGTAGGTAGTTCCCGGAACCCAGGTTATCTCGGCGTAGATGGTCTTGGGCCATAAGGGGCACCAGCCGGTGGCGGCTATCTGGGCGGAGTCCCAGGCGTATCCGGCCGGTGGGGTTGCGGTGGACGGGCTGAACTTTGTAGTCCATAGCTCACAAACTCCAGTCGAACCAGCGTCGCCGTGTATGTTGTAGAGGTAACCGGGCTTGCTCTGGCTCGCGTACCCGCTTATCCAGCAGTAGAGACTTCCATCGTCGGTGGGCGCGTAGGTGTTCTCGTCGTGGACGAGGGGGTCCCTGGTTATTGCCTCCGGCTCGTCGCCGTCCAGTGCCACGGCCACTCCTGAAAAGAATAAAACTCCCAGCAAGAACAGGGCCAACACATTCCTTAGCATCGCCCTCCCCCCAACGGGGTTTTGCACTTAATGTTACATCAATGTCGCTTATTAAGCTTTCGGTGTTCTGGAGTTTTCTGTAAACAACTTTAAAAAACAATTGTGAACACATCAAAACCTTGGTAATCATAATACGAGGAAATAGTAAGAGGCGGGCTAGAAGTTGAAGTTTATATCCTTCATCAGCTGGTCGTAGAACTCCTCCCTGTATATGTCGGGGTAGCCAGGCCTCTGAACGAGCTCCGACAGCTTCTCGGCTATGACCCTGAACTCGCCCATGACGTCGATCTCTATTTTCTTGGGCTCCGTCCTGGCCCCTTCAAACTTCTCGGCCATCTTCTCGATTATCTCGCGGTGCTTGTCCTCCTCCTTCGCGAGGAAGAGAAGCTCGTCGCGTATTATGTCGCTGGTGGAGAGAGAAGCGAGCTTCTCGTAGGCCTCCTTGGCCCGTATCTCCGCGTTTATGGCAATCTCAAAAACCTCTTTGTCAGTTATCTCCATGGAAATTCACCGATATAACATTCACCCACACCCCTATTAACGTTTCGCAGGCGGATGATTTACGAACTTAATCGCGCCGATGGAATGGCCCGGTCCACTCCCAGGAATAACAAACGAAGGGGAACAAGCTTAAAAACCCCTCTGAAAAGCTCCAACCATGCTCTACCTTGAGATACTCGGGAACCTGCCGGAGATGGCGAAGGACGAGGTAAAGGCCATGCTGGAACTGGCCGGCGGAAGGATAATCGGCCAAGACTACCTGTTCCTGAAGCTCGATGCGGATGAGACGGCTTTCCCCTACCTCGACCGGCTCGGCCTCGCTCACGAATACGGGGAGCTTATCGTGGAAGCCGACTCCATAGGGGAGCTCCTTCAGAAGGCCGAGGAGGTGGACTGGCCGATCCGGGGAACCTTCAAGGTCGATACCGAGACGATGGCCAACTGCCGGCACGACGTCCTCGACCTGCCGAGGAAGCTGGGGGCGGTGATACACGCCCAGGGTTTTCACGTGAACCTCTCAAAGCCGGACACTCTGGTTAGGGTTTACTGCGGCGAGAGGGTCTACGCGGGGATAAGGCTCAGGTTCTTTGACCCCAAGGACTTCGAGAGGAGGAAGGCCCACCACAGGCCGTTTTTCAGACCGATTTCGCTCCACCCGAGGATCTCCCGCGCTCTTGTGAACCTCACGAAGGCCAAAAGGGAACTCCTCGACCCCATGATGGGTGCCGGCGGAATCCTCATGGAGGCAGGGCTGCTCGGCCTCAAGGTCTATGGGGTCGATATCAGGCCGGAGATGGTTGAAGGGGCCGAAAGGAACCTCAGGCACTACGGGGTGAAGGATTTCGAGCTTAAACTCGGCGACGCGACGAGGCTTTCGGAGCTTTTTGATAAAACGTTCGAGGCGGTAGCCACTGACCCACCCTACGGAACCTCAGCGACCCTCGCCGGCAGGAGGAGGAACGAGCTGTACAGGAAGGTGCTGGAGAGCATCCACGGGGTTCTCGAGCCGGGCGGGAGGCTGGCGATAGCGTTTCCAGCGGACTTCGACGGGGAAGAGGAAGCCGAGAGGGTCGGCTTTAAGCCGGTTGGCAGGTACTACCAACGCGTGCACAAGAGCCTGGAGAGGTATTTCTACGTTTTTGAGAGGTGAGTATCACGCCGAAAAGGTTCCTTTTCCCAAACGGGGGAATTACCGGGGTTAAAACTGGGATAGAAGGGGCAAGATGAGACTGGAAGTCAAAAATTGTCGTCCCCAAAATGTAACAATCCGTAATATTGCACGGTTAATATTGTAACCCGTTCTAAGGGAGAATTTGAGAAAACTCCTAAAAAGCTCCCTAAAATAGTAGTATCTGGGCCAGATAGAATCTTTTGACGATTAGTCGTCTTAGAGAGGTGTTCTCCAAAAAACACCCCCTCTCAACCCTTTGGAAATCACGTGAACAATAATGAACGTCAAAGGGAGAAGCCATACAACAGCCCCAATTGAGAGTCCCAGGGCTTATCACCCTGAAATTGAAGACCGGAAAAAGCTCGAATTCTTGAGGCTTCCAGAAACCCTTAAATATCTGGAGAGCGTAGAAAGCCAATGGGTAAAACAGGGCAAAATTCCCGCCTGTTTCAGTAGTCACAGAATTGTGTGGAAAGCCTCTACAATGCGAGTTAATACAACATCGAACACAATAGTTTCAGTAGTCACAGAATTGTGTGGAAAGCATGAACCACACCAACAAACCTACAATCACCAACAGGTTTCAGTAGTCACAGAATTGTGTGGAAAGGCGATAGAAGCCGGCAAGCTTAGGGCCGTGCCGGTGAGTTTCAGTAGTCACAGAATTGTGTGGAAAGGGACACGGAGGCCCTCCTCGCAGAGTTGGGGCAGTTAAGTTTCAGTAGTCACAGAATTGTGTGGAAAGATGACGTCGATGGCAGTGTTAGTAAAGCTCACAAAAGTTTCAGTAGTCACAGAATTGTGTGGAAAGCGAAGAGCTTCTGAATTGCTTTTTGTGTTATCTCGAGTTTCAGTAGTCACAGAATTGTGTGGAAAGATAGCCTCCCTCGCGGTCCGGAGGCGACGGGCGAGGGGTTTCAGTAGTCACAGAATTGTGTGGAAAGGTTATTACCACCACTCCCACTTTTTGGCCTCGATTTCAGTTTCAGTAGTCACAGAATTGTGTGGAAAGGTGGTGGAAGTTAGGATTGAGGCTTATGAGAGGGGCGGTTTCAGTAGTCACAGAATTGTGTGGAAAGTCATGAGAATAAAACCAGATAATCACAAGAGGGTCATGTTTCAGTAGTCACAGAATTGTGTGGAAAGTCCAGAGCTCGACCCTTAGAACGTCCCTCTCAAGTGGTTTCAGTAGTCACAGAATTGTGTGGAAAGTGGCTATGAGTGCGTGCAGTATGTGCTCGCCAGCCGGGTTTCAGTAGTCACAGAATTGTGTGGAAAGGAAAATGCCGCCGCTACGACTGCCCCAGAGAACCCGCGTTTCAGTAGTCACAGAATTGTGTGGAAAGTTCACAAAAGTCGAGCTCAAGGAGGGAGTTGCAGATGTTTCAGTAGTCACAGAATTGTGTGGAAAGAAGAGATAAAGGGCGTTAAAAGGGCATTTAACACCTTGTTTCAGTAGTCACAGAATTGTGTGGAAAGATGCTGTAACTTTTGTTATGGGTTCGTGGGAGTGGTCGTTTCAGTAGTCACAGAATTGTGTGGAAAGCAAGTTGTGTAGTGCTTACTAGTTGTCCGTTTTTATAGTTTCAGTAGTCACAGAATTGTGTGGAAAACGAACTTCGTGCAGTCGGCGCAGGACAGCTACATACGGGTTTCAGTAGTCACAGAATTGTGTGGAAAACAAGTGGGGTGGTAGGAACAACGTCCCAAAGGTAAGCGTTTCAGTAGTCACAGAATTGTGTGGAAAACTCTTAATCCTTGAAAGAACACTCTTAAGGGTCTTCAGTTTCAGTAGTCACAGAATTGTGTGGAAAACTCAATCATTCCTGCAAATTCATATACCGTGCAAACAGTTTCAGTAGTCACAGAATTGTGTGGAAAACTTCGAGGCGCACACCTCTAAAGGACTTGCCACCGACGTTTCAGTAGTCACAGAATTGTGTGGAAAAGATAGGAGAGACCGACGCCACGCCAAGGCCCGCATATAAGTTTCAGTAGTCACAGAATTGTGTGGAAAAGAACGAAACGATGTACCAGCCCTTTCTCTCCGTGAAGGTTTCAGTAGTCACAGAATTGTGTGGAAAACTCTGGGCAGGGGTCGGGTTCTCTATGGTGTGCGGAAGTTTCAGTAGTCACAGAATTGTGTGGAAAACACCTCCTCTTCAAGCTCATAGATTTCATCATCAAACGTTTCAGTAGTCACAGAATTGTGTGGAAAACGTAAAATCTGCATGTGAGTGGAACCTGTATCCTCGTTGTTTCAGTAGTCACAGAATTGTGTGGAAAACCTAGACACATACCTCTGACTACGCACCGTAAAACTCAGTTTCAGTAGTCACAGAATTGTGTGGAAAACCAAATCAAACCAAAACCCAAGATAAAGAACGAAAACCGTTTCAGTAGTCACAGAATTGTGTGGAAAACCTGGCTCGGTAACGACCTCAACCCGCTTTACCCGCTCAAGTTTCAGTAGTCACAGAATTGTGTGGAAAACGAACTACCTCGCTACTGGCTCAAAGAGATTCAACAAGCGTTTCAGTAGTCACAGAATTGTGTGGAAAACATCGTCGAATGTCACGTCAATGACGAGGCCCCCTTTGTTTCAGTAGTCACAGAATTGTGTGGAAAACTAATCTCGCTCGTGGGAGTCCTAACACAGAGTAAGGTTTCAGTAGTCACAGAATTGTGTGGAAAACACATTATCTTGCCAGTCTCAGGGTCAATGACTATCCTCGTGTTTCAGTAGTCACAGAATTGTGTGGAAAACGAACTCTATGGATAACGGCCTTATCATTCTCTGTTAAGTTTCAGTAGTCACAGAATTGTGTGGAAAACCCCATTCAGGACTTCTCCGGTCGAGGCGTCGCGGAGTTTCAGTAGTCACAGAATTGTGTGGAAAAAGTTTCCAGGCGAGCTCAGTCGTCCTCATTTTTCAGGTTTCAGTAGTCACAGAATTGTGTGGAAAGATCTTCCTCAGTTCAATAGCCATGACCTCCATCATATGTTTCAGTAGTCACAGAATTGTGTGGAAAGTTCACAAATATTGGATATGGCTGAGCAGGCATCAAACGTTTCAGTAGTCACAGAATTGTGTGGAAAGTCACAGTAGTTACTGTAATCATAGACTACTATCCGTCGTTTCAGTAGTCACAGAATTGTGTGGAAAGGAGTTCCTGGCAGTGATGTAGGCCCTGATCTTAGCCGTTTCAGTAGCTACAGAATTGTGTGTTCAGCTGTTCTCAATCTAGGTGAAAACGGTTTGTTTTGGTAGTCACACGGGGTGGGGACCGTCTGGAACCCTTTGTTTCAACCCCTCTGATGACGTGCTCAAAACCGTTATAAACTATACCAACCTAAGTTATTTAGGCCTCCCTTCGGTGACGCTCATGAGGCTTAAGGTGGCGTTTTATCCGGACGGAAACGGAAGCATCAGACCCAACAAACACGCTGTCCAGGGATTCATCTACAACATGTTGAGGGGCACGGAGTACGGGGAGCGCCACAGCGAGGCGAAGTTCAAGTTCTTCACCTTCTCGGACTTCTTCATTGACCGCTCCGGACGACCAACCCTTATAGTATCATCCCCGGATAAAGACTTCATCAATGCCCTCCATTCCAGCTTGAAGGACAGGGTGAGTGTCCACCTCGGCACCGAGGAGCTCATAATAGCAGAACTCAAAAAGTTCAAACTGCCCCCCAGAAAGCACTTCCAAACGGGTTCTCCCGTTGTCATATACAAAAACTCCCGGGAGAACGAGTACTTCAAACTCCACGCCCACAGAGACCTCCACTTCTTCCTCAATAGACTTAAGGAAAACGCCGAGAAGAAGTACAACGCTTTCTATGGGGAGGACTTCCATCTCGATGGCCCGATATTCGACCGCATGATACCTAAGCTCAGGAAAAATGGAAAGCTGGACGTCTACGTGAGGGTCGTTAAGTGGGGCCGCGCTTTTCCGGTGATAGGTTCCCACTGGGAGCTTCTTGAGAAAGACAGAATAAGAGCCGAGGAAAGAAGGTTCTACGAGTTCATCATGGAAGCCGGGCTGGGTGAAAAGAACAGTTTAGGCTTTGGATTTTTAAATCCCATAAGGAGGTGATGACTTGGATTTAAGGGAACTTGTGGCCCTCGGCGGACTTTTACATGACGTCGGCAAGCCCGTCCAGAGGGCCGGTCTCTACTCGGGTGACCATTCCACTCAGGGTGCCCTCTTTCTCAGGGATATTGCCAGAAGCACAGAGAGGGAAGAATACGAGCTCTTAGCGCTTTTCTCAGAGTTCCATCACTGGGATCACATGGAGAACGAGGAGCGTATGAGGGCCAAGATTCGAGAGGTTTCCCCCGAGAGGTTTGGGCTGTCGGAAGAGGATGTTTTCAATGCCCTCTGGATAGTCTATGAGGCCGACAACCTATCCTCCTCAGAGAGGGAAGGGGAAGGCAGAGAGTTCTATGTTTTCAGACCGTTGGCATCTGTCTTTAGCAGAGACCTAAAGTATCCCCTCTACCCATTGGATTTCGGGGCAGGACTCCCGATGCCGGCTGGGGATGTCCGCATCTCGGGGACGGACTACCGAGATATCATCAGAAGGCTCACAGGAGAGCTTATTGAATCCCCTCTCAAAACAGATAGACTAATGCCCCTTCTCGAAAAGTACCTGAGCTTTGTGAGCTCGGTAACGCTTGAGGGGAACACCATCTCCCTTTACGACCACATGCGCATGACCTCTGCCATAGCCCTTGCTATGCTCCACTCCGGATGCACCGTGGAGGAAGTCAAATCCGGAACCTGTAAAAAGGAGAAGCGTTTTCTCCTCATTGAGGGCGACTTTTCCGGAATACAGGACTTCATATACCGCATTAGCGGTAAGGGAACCCTTAAGTACCTGCGCGCCAGGAGCGCCTACCTGGGGCTCCTTGGCTGGGACGTGGTGCTTGAGATTCTCAGGAGATTGAACCTGACGAGGGCGAACGTGATATTCAACGCCGGTGGTCACTTTCTAATAATCGCCCAGAATACACCGGAAGCAGTGGGGGAGCTTGAGGGCATCAGGAAGCACGTTTCAGAGTGGCTGTGGAATGAATTCGACGGATCCCTTTACTTGGCCCTCGACTGGGAGCCGGTGACGGGTGAAGAACTCGGAAGAAGCAAATCAGAGAATCTCTTTGAGAGGGCAAGGGGAAGGCTGAAAAAGAAGCTCGCCGTAAGGAAGCTCAGGCGCTTTGGAGAGGTTGAGAGCCTCTTCAATGTCCCAAAGGCAGAAAAGCTGGAGGAGTGCCCGGTTTGTGGGAGAGAAGTTCCAGAGGGGAAGCTCGAACCGTTTGTTCTCGACCCCGAGGTCAGGGTCTGTAGCACCTGCAATGGTCTCGCGGAGCTGGGGAAGAACCTGCCGAAGATCGGGGGCTTTGTCTTTTCCGGAAAAGACGACCCTGCAGCCCTCATGGAAGGCCCGTTCTCGGGCTTTGTCCCACATCTCGGCGAAGTGTCTTCCGGGAAGGCCCTCTTACTGAAGAACACGCTAAAGCCACCGGCCAACTTGCCACCTGAAATCGAGTTCGTTCCGTACTTCGTGGCGGACTATTACAGGGAGTCCTCGAAGGGAGGAATAGCAGACTTTGAAGAGCTTGCGGAGGCATCAACCGGAGTAAAAAGAATCGGTGTCCTCAAGGGAGACGTTGACTTCCTAGGAGACTTCTTCCGTTCCATGGACAGTCCGTCGAAGCTGGCCACGGCTTCACGCTTCATGGACTACTTTTTCAAGGGATACCTGGGGGCCATAATCAAAGGAAAGTTCGGATACGTTTCGGAGTACGTACCTTCCCTGAGGGGATGGCCTGAGAAACCGGACATCGTCGTTGTGTACGCCGGTGGCGACGACTTCTTCATCGTTGGAGCGTGGGACCAAGTCTTCGAGCTGGCCTTCAGGATAAGGGAAACGTTCAGGGCATACACCGGAAACGGCTTAACGCTCTCGGCAGGCCTGGGCTACTTCGACCCGAAGACCCCGATATACAGGATGGCCGAGGTCGTGGGCGAGAGGCTTGAGAAGGCAAAGGATGAGGGGAGAAACAGGGTAACGGTAATTGAAAGAAGCCGTCCGGAGGACGGAAGGCACCCCTTATCGTACACCTGGGACGAATACGGGGAGCTCTGGAAGAGGTACACACCAAAAGTGTATGCCGGGAATGGAAGGCTTAGAAAGCCCTTTGACTCGAAGAGGGGCTTATTAATGCGTCTCCTTGAGCTTAGGGAGCTCTACGTAAGAACCCCAAACGATGTCCGCTGGGCATACCTCACGGCATATCTCCTCGGAAGGCACGGCCTCTCGGACCTTTTCCCAGAGCTTGTGGGGATTGATGCGAACGCCGTTGAAAAAAACGAACCCCAGCCGATTTACTGGATTGATGGGGTTCTGAAAATCGTGCTTATGGCCGTTAGGAGGTGAAGGTTGTGGGCTATCAAGGCGGATATGGTAGGAACAGGCACTCCGGGAGGGAGTTTTCCCGGACGGACGCGTCCAAGCTTTTTGGAGAATTCCCAGATGTCGTGGGGATAAAAACCGCACTCGGAAACAGGACCCTCGATAGGAACAGTATAAACCCCTACTTTACCCGTGTGGTTAGCGATGCGAGAAAGTTCAATGAGTGGAGTCCGGAGAGGAGACTGGCCAATGCAATCACAGTTGCGGCGTATCTTGTTGCCCAAGGCTTGAAGACTAACCAAGTGAGGAAGATCCTAGAGATGGCAAGGACCACGGAGTTAAAAGCCAAGAGGGGAGACGGGAATATAAAAGACGACATCGTCAAGATGCGCTATCTCTTAGCATACACGGTTGGAAAAGCAACCGGACAGCCGAGATACCCCCTCGAGGCCTTCCACAGTGTCCTTGATCCGATGCTCGAAGTTCTCATGCAGGAACCCACCAAGGATAACTTTGATAAGTTTTACGACTTCCTTCAGGCGATCGTCGCCTATCACAGGTTTTTCGGGGGTAGGGAGTGATGAATAGGGAATTTTATGGAAAGCTTGTTGTAAGGGGAAGGATTAAGGCCGTGACGGGTCTCCATATAGGCTCTCAGAGGGACATCTCCGAAATTGGGGGGATAGACAACCCAGTCATAAAGGACCCCCACACTGGGCTGCCGTACATTCCGGGTTCGTCCTTGAAGGGTCGTCTAAGGGCACTCTTCGAAGTCTTCGTAAACTCTCAGCTTGAGGGAATGAAAGAGCGCTATCCGGTACTCTCAAAATACTCTCCGGGAAGCTGTAGGCCAACCAACCAAGAGAACTGTGGGAAGTTCTTCAACAGGCGAATCAACAAGGGTTGGATACACATCTGCCCGGATTACGATTCCGCTCTTAACTGTCCGGTATGCAGGCTCTTCGGAGCGAGCGGAAACGAGAGCAACTTCCCCTCTAGGGTAATAGTTAGAGACGCATTTTTGACAGAGGAGTGGGTCGAAAGGTGGAAATCGGGTGAAGAGCTAACGGAGGCAAAGATAGAGGTCGGTATAGACCGCGTTACCTCCCAAGCCAACCCCAGAACCAACGAGCGTGTCGTTGCCGGAACCGAGTTTGAGTTCGAGATAATCTACAACGTCGAGAGGCTTGACCACTGGGAGGATGACGTGAGGAACCTCCTCACGGCGATGGCTCTGCTTGAGGACAGCTACCTCGGCGGCTCGGGTTCAAGGGGCTATGGTAAAGTTGAGTTCGAGTTTGATTACATCGAGCTCAGGACTCCAGAGTACTACAGAACCGGAGCCGATGAAGAGAAGATCACAGTTGAGGTTGGAGAAAAGTCAGTCTCAGAGGTTTTAAAGGAGTTCGATGGGCTCTTCTCGGGGGTGAAGAGCAGGCTGGGGGCTGAGTGATGGGGAAATTCCAAGTGGTCCGCCTGAGACCCAAGGGGCCGGTAACGGGGATTCCCCACGCGGATACGCTCTTCGGAGCCATTGCGAACGCCCTCGCCACGCTCGATGGGGGTAAGGCCGTTGAGGAACTGTTATGGGCCTTCAAAGAGGGCGCGAGGATAAGCTCGGCCTTTCCATACTCAGGCGATACATACTACCTCCCAAAGCCCCTCACCGTTGAGCTCATGGATTTTGGGGGCGACACAGCCAGGGTCAAGAGGATGAAGCGAGCGGCTTATCTCGATCTCGAAAATTTTGAGAAGGCCCTGAGGCTGAAACCGTTCGAGGTTCCCGAGGAGAACACCCACTCTATCGTAGACGTTCCAAAGGTCGTCCTCGATAGAGTCGCGCAGGATTCTTCAATTTACTTCTGGGAGGAGGTTCGGTTCAGGGACGACTCCGGCCTGTACTTCCTGTATTCCGGCCCCGGAGATGTTTTCAATGAGTTCATAAAGCCCGCGGTGAGGCTCTTAGGGGACAGCGGCATCGGAGGAAAGTCAACCTGGGGCTTCGGCCTCTTTGAGCCCTCCTTCGAGTCCATAAAAATCAATGCCCCCGCAAGTCCCTACGCAGTCACACTCTCCAATGCCTTGCCTACGAAGAGGCCGGTACTCTGGAGAACCCTGAGAAAGGGCGGCTGGAGCTTCGGGAAGAGAAAGCCCAAGATGACGTTCATAGCCGAGGGCTCGGTGATAAGAGACGACCCCGGAAGGGTCGAAGGCCTTGAGATGGGACTGCCCTTCAAGGTCTACACCTACGGTCTCACTTTCCCCCTGCCAGCCATTATTCCGGAGGGTCTCGAATGATGCTGAGGGTCCTCTCACCCCTCCACATCGGTAAC
The DNA here is from genome assembly GCF_006274605.1 of Thermococcus indicus. NCBI lineage: Archaea > Methanobacteriati > Methanobacteriota > Thermococci > Thermococcales > Thermococcaceae > Thermococcus > Thermococcus indicus. Next base: position 1,206,417 of record NZ_CP040846.1, on the reverse strand, counting down.
GGAAACGAGCTAACGCCCCTCGACCTCTACCCCGGCGACGGCGTCGTTTACGTCCTCGACACGGAGAAGCTCATGAAAAAGCTGACTGACATGGGGGTAAGCCTTGAAGAGATACTGTACCTGCTCAAAAACCCTTCCGGCGATTCCTACATCTGGAAAGGTTACATAGACGAGCTCGGACTGGATGTAAGGGAATACTCCCTCTACTCCCTTCCCGTTCGCGGCGAAGTTGGAAAGAGGAGCATGACCGTGAAGGAGTTCATGAAGGTAAACGGAAGGCCATACATCCCCGGTTCGAGCCTGAAAGGGGCTTTAAGAACGGCGATTCTCTACAAAGTTCTGCGGGAGTGCGGGGATTCGGGAACGGCCATGAAAGTAGTTTTAAGAACAGACAGAAGGCTGGCCGAGAAAATCGGGTGGAGCGGAAGCCTGGCTGAGTTCTACGTGGATTATCTCCTGGAGGAGCTGAGAAAGGCTGAGAGCCAGAGGAGATACCGGTTCGAGGCGAAAAAGGCCGACGACCTTCTTGAGGCCATAGTCTTTGGGATGGAAACCGACAGACGGGGCGTGAAGTACGAACCGAAACGCGACCCCCTGAGGGCCCTTATCGTAAGGGACAGCCCGCCGGTTGGCAGAAGGCACCTCGCACTCTACCGCGTTGATGTCATCGGGAATCCCCAGCCAATACCGATATGGGTCGAGGCCCTCGAACCCGGCACCGCTCTGAACGTCGAAATCAATGTAAACGCCGAGACTCTTAGGCTCAACGCCGGCCACTTCAACGGGCTCCTCTGGGAGTGCCTGAAAGACCTCGGAGAACCGTGGAAGGTCTTTGAGGGGTTCCTTTGGGAGGCCGTGGATGAGTTCCACGGCGAGCTTGTAAGGACCGAGCTTGAGGGGGTTAGAAGGTACGGAAGAAACGCGGAGAAAGTTAAAGCGTTCTACGCCTCCATCCAGGGTTACGGCGGTCGCATCTTAAGGCTCGGATGGGGGAGTGGCTGGCTCGCTATGACCATCGGGCTGCTGCTGGGAAAGGAGAGGAAGTGGGAAAGCCTGAGGAAAAAGCTCGGACTTGGCAAAAAACCTCGCGGGAGGGGTCTGTCCAGGGAGTTCCCCAAGACGAGGAGACTCGCCGATGGGAAGCCAATGGGATGGGTGATGTTGGGATGAAGCTCCTGGTCGTTTCGTGGGGAGACTTCGAGAGGTGGACGGAGATAAAGTACTGCTTCGGCGAGGAGGAAAGCGTCGGCCCCTCCACGCTCCCGATCCTGCAAAAGGTCATAAAGCCCGACTGGACTGTCATACTGCTCTCGGACACCCTCGGAAGGGACTTCAGTTCACTTGAAGCCCTCAGGGAAGACGTGAGGGGCAGGGTGATGGATTTCCTCGACAGAATAGGAGCCGGCAGGGAAGTTGACGTCATCATCGTCCCCGGCATAGGGCAGTTCTCACACGGAACGTTCAGGGGAAACGCCATGGACGCCTACCATTACCTGCTACACAAACTCGCGGAGATAATCCCACCCAGGGGAGACCTCGAAGTCCACTTCGATTCTACCCATGGGCTGAACTACATAACCCTGCTCGCCTACAGGGCACTGGAGGAGCTCCTCGGCATCGCGGCCATAGTGAACGAGGTAAAGTTCACCGCCTACAACTCCGACCCCTACGTTCCCAAAATAACCCACGAGCTGACGATAAACGTAATTGAGGAGAGAAAGCTAACCCCCTCGCCCCTTACGGAGCCCCTCCCAGAGAAAAGCGGAGAATACCTTGGTAACTACTCCCTCCCGGGCAGGGAATACGGCGAGGTTATGAAGGGTCTCAAAAGGATGGAAAACGTGAGAAAATCACGGGGCAGGCTGAACGCATGGATTTCGTCGGTCATCAACGGCCTGCCCCTCGTCTTCGCCTCGGCGTTTCCAGAGGTCGATAGACTGGCGGGGGCAATCGAAGAGCTGGAAGCGGCGTACACAGAGGCGATAGCCCTCTCACCCGGAAGGGTCGAGAGGAGGCTCTCCCTCGGGAAGGGCTTCGGCGTCCTTGTCAAGCTCCACTTCCAGGCCAAAGCCCTTGAAACCGCTGGCCTCCCAAAGGATGAGCTTTCCCTGGAAGAACTCCTGGAGGTATCCGAGAGAATCTTCAGGGGAAGCGTTAGGGCATCCACCAAGAAAGAGCTAAACAAGCTGTCGGAGGCTCTGAAGTTCAACAGCCCGAGCTGGATCCGTCTGGTAGAGCTCTTTGAAATGGCGGGCAAAAACCCCAACCGGCAGGTGGACGACAGGAACTTTTTGGCTCACGCCGGTCTTGAGGCCAACCTCATCGAGCTGAAGCGCGAGGGCGAGCTCTACGTCAGGTACACGAGGGAGAAAGTGAAGTACGGCGGTGCCATGAAGGAGCCTTGGAAGGTCATCGAGAACATACTCTCAAAGACCCTCGGAGGGTAGCACGGGTAGAGCAAAGCCTGGGAAATGGGCAGTCGAGACGCGATACCTTTTCGTTCTTCTTCCGTTTCCATTTTTAATCCCAAGGGCAGGTTTCCGGGAGAATTGAAGCGCTGGAGGGCTCAACTTCTTCACCGTGAAAAGCCGGCAAAAGCTGGGACAAACGCTCCAAAATATGCTCCAGAAATGAAAAACAGAGACCCCAGCCGCGATTAACATCGAGAAGCCAGCTCATCCCGAATATCGTTCAGAGGGGGCGGGGAACGTTCAAAAACCCCAGAAAAGAACGCGAAGCCCGAAAAGTATGAGTGTAGGGGTTATAAATCAACCTCCATGCACCGCTTTCCGAGGAAAGTCTTAAATAGAATCAAAGAGAGAGGGATACATGAGAAACACGGCAATAACACCCAGAGTTTCCGTAGAACAGGATTGTGTGGAAACTCGAACCTAATGGCGTATGAAGTTCTCGGCATGTCTTTCACGTTTCCGTAGAACAGAGTTGTGTGGAAACATTGATGGACTTCACCGATAATCCCTCCTCTTATACCCCTCGTTTCCGTAGAACAGAGTTGTGTGGAAACGTTCTCCTGCCTGAGGAAATCCCTTTGTAGAGGAAAACGTAAGTTTCCGTAGAACAGAGTTGTGTGGAAACACCTCGTAGCCCTGTATCTCAAACTTCCACACCCAGATTTCCGTTTCCGTAGAACAGGATTGTGTGGAAACGTAACCAGCATAGCCATAAATTTCTCACTAACTTCCACGCTCAGTTTCCGTAGAACAGAATTGTATAGCATAGCTGGGGGAAACGGGATGAAAAGACCGCTCTACATAACCCGGCCCGGGACGCTTAGGTGCGTTAAGGGCACGCTCCAGTTTGAGGGGGATGGCGTCCGGAAGACCATCCCGGTGAAAACGCGCGCACCTCTGCGAACGGATTCATGGGATTGAATTCAACCTGGTGTTGCACGGAAGTGGCTGGTTTGTCAACTGCTTCAGTACTCGCTGAGGAGGGGAGTATCACATCGAACGACATGGCCCCGCTGCCCTTAGAATGAATTAAGAACTTTTCAGAAACGGAAAGAAAAGAGCAGGAGAAAGGACGATTTCAACAAACATCTAGTGCGCCATATGGTGGCGCACTTTTCCCTAAAAACCTTCCAGTAGTGGGCGGAAAACAGAGGGTCAACCTCTGTAAACTTTTGACCGAGTTTGTTGAATCAACTTTTTGCATAGGCCTGCAGGAGTTGGCGGTGGTTTGCAGAGGTTTTTGCAGAAGTTTGCACAGGTCTGCATAGGTTTGCAATGGTTTGCAGAGGTTCTACTATAACGAATACACGTTCTCATTCTCCAAGAGTCAGCGCGAACCCACGTGTGTGCACATCTCGTGTGTTTATTTTTTGAAAATAATTTTGTGTGCTCACATAATGTGAACGCTTAACTTCTCACGTGAAAACGCTACAAGTAGCGTGAAAGATTCACGCTGATTCTTAGAGAATTATAGATTTTTTGAAAAAATTCAGAAAAAATAAAAAATAAACACACACGATGAAATTGTGCACGATTTTGTGACCTCAACGCTGAGCATGCGAGTGCAGGTGATTGTATATGCCCTATTGTGAATAATACTTTACGCTTAATTTTTCCACACATCAAAGAGCTTTTAATTGCTTCACCTTCTTAATTTTTCACCGCATCGAAGAGTTTGTATTAAAGTAAATCTCCTTTCTTAATTAATTACCCCTTCTGAAAACTTTTTAATGTCCCCTCCCGCCCAATTTATTAAGGTAGACACTAAGGAACCAGCACACATTAAGAAATTGGTTGAATCCATCGAGGCTTTAAGGGTAGATCCTGATTCTCCTGTTCCCAGGGGTTACGACGTGGGAAGAGTTAAGAGCATGAAGGTTAAGGGCTTTCCGGCCTATGTCTTACGGCTTGGGGGATATAGGGTTTTTTACGGGGTTGATTGGGAGGATAAGGTTATTTATTTGGCTAAAATAGGGCCGAGAGAAGGGCCTATAAGCGTTAATCCTCCAAAATCTCCGAGAGTATCCTAACTGCTTTGTCTCCGCTAACTACTTCCGCTTTCCCGCTCTTATACTCCTCAAACCTCTTTTTGAGGTCTTTAATGGTTTCTTCGTCTACTTCCTCAACGGAGAGGCTTTCAGCTCTCATTTTTAGAACCTCAAGCCTGAGTTTTTCTAATTTCTTCTCCTTCTGGTCTGTCTTTTGGAGAAGCACGTTAGGGTTAATAACTTCACTCATTCTCCCACCAATTGTGGCTTGTCCTCGGGTTAAATACGTTTTTACCCGCCTAAACCCATTGGATCAGTTCGCCGAGGTGCGCACAGGATGACGGATCATAATAGTTATAGTCTTGATTCGTGTGCATTTAACCCCCAGAGCGGAAGAGGTCAGAAACCTTTCGACAGTGCAAGGAAAACAAGGTTATCATTGTCGTCAAGTCGGTTAGAATCGTGCACAATTTCATCGTGTGTGTTTATTTTTTATTTTTTCTGAATTTTTTCAAAAAATCTATAATTCTCTAAGAATCAGCGTGAATCTTTCACGCTACTTGTAGCGTTTTTGCGTGAGTTGTTGCGCATTAACATTGTGCGAACACATGATTAACGCTACTTTCTGCGTTTGAATCAAACGCAGGTTCACTGATAATATAAGATTTTTTTGAAAAAATTCAAAGCGCACACACGAATAGCGCACACACGTGAAGTTGAGGTGACGAGCAAAAATGTTAATTACCCTTCATGGATGATATAAAGATGAGCAACTATTTCCGCAACGTAGTGGAACAATAGTAAAAGAAATATACCCTTGGTTTCTACTGTGTAATATCCCGCCGTTGTTGGTGAGCGTAATGCCACCTCAAAATTTGAGGCGGAATGCAACGGTTGTGGGGGCAGGGGAATGGAACTTCGGTCAAGGCTTGAAGGCGGCCTCTGGGGGGTTCTTGTTGGAGATGCCTTTGGATTGACATTTCAGTTCACCAGCAGACTTGCGATGGAGCTGGATTATCCAAGACCCGAGGAAATTCCAATGCTTGACGGCTTGTGGAGCGATGACTCCTCCTTAACCTTGGCAACCGCCCACGCACTGACAAAAGGCTACAGCGTCGAGAAGATTGCAGAAAACTTCCTCCGTTGGTATTATGACGGCGAATTCACGCCGAGGGGATATCCCTTCGACCAGGGCAACACAACCTCAATGGCAATAGAGCGCATTGCCAGTGGTGTTCCACCTCTCGAAGCTGGTGGTAGTGGAGAGTGGGACAATGGCAATGGTTCATTAATGAGAATCCTGCCAGCCGCTTATTATGCCTACTTCAAACTCAGCCCGCTGGAGGAGAAGCTCAAGCTCATTCACGAGGTCTCAATGATTACCCACGCTCATCCCCGCTCACTCATTGGTTGTGGCATCTATTCGTTAATCATATGGAACATTCTTGATGGAATGGACAAGCCGGGAGCTTACCACGAGGCAATAGCAACAGCGGAAAAGTTCTACTCAATAGAGCCGTTTGCCAAGGAGCTCACCCACTACGATAGAGTCTTGAGCGGGAGAATTCACAAAGTAGAGCGGAGCGAGATTAGGGGCAGTGGTTACGTTGTCCACACTCTTGAGGCGAGTCTCTGGGCGTTTCTAAGAAATGAGGGCTTTGCCGATGCAGTAAAGGAGGTAGTCTCTCTTGGAGAGGACGCTGACACTACCGGAGCCGTTACTGGCGGCTTGGCTGGGACGTATTATGGAATCGACAGCATTCCCAAAGAGTGGCTTGAGAAGATTGAGGCCGGGGAATATGTGAGGAAAATAATCGACGAATTCGTTGATAGCCTTCTCCCAGGAGGACAAAGGAGGACTCGGCATGGAATCCCAGCTCATGAGGCTCTATGAAAAGAGGAAAGACACCATCGAGGAACTCCTCAGAAAACTCAGGACATCTAAAGAATGCGAAGAC